>NZ_CP157967.1:2113125-2817500 GCF_040215725.1 Rhizobium sp. ZPR4 | reverse complement strand
TCCTGTCTGAACATGGGGAGACCACTCTCCAAGCCTAAGTACTCGTGCATGACCGATAGCGAACCAGTACCGTGAGGGAAAGGTGAAAAGCACCCCGACAAGGGGAGTGAAATAGAACCTGAAACTGGATGCCTACAAACAGTCGGAGCCCGCAAGGGTGACGGCGTACCTTTTGTATAATGGGTCAACGACTTAGTGTAACAAGCAAGCTTAAGCCGGTAGGTGTAGGCGAAGCGAAAGCGAGTCTGAATAGGGCGATATAGTTTGTTGCATTAGACCCGAAACCGAGTGATCTAGCCATGAGCAGGTTGAAGGTTGGGTAACACCAACTGGAGGACCGAACCCGCATCTGTTGCAATAGATTGGGATGACTTGTGGCTAGGGGTGAAAGGCCAATCAAACTCGGAAATAGCTGGTTCTCCGCGAAATCTATTTAGGTAGAGCGTCGAGCGAATACTCCCGGGGGTAGAGCACTGGATGGGCTATGGGGACTCACCGTCTTACTGATCCTAACCAAACTCCGAATACCGGGAAGTACTACTCGGCAGACACACGGCGGGTGCTAACGTCCGTCGTGAAAAGGGCAACAACCCTAACCTCCAGCTAAGGTCCCCAAGTCATGGCTAAGTGGGAAAGGATGTGAGGATCCCAAAACAACCAGGATGTTGGCTTAGAAGCAGCCATCATTTAAAGAAAGCGTAACAGCTCACTGGTCTAGTCAAGGGTCTTTGCGCCGAAAATGTAACGGGGCTGAAGCCATGCACCGAAGCTGAGGATTCCTCTTTGAGGAGTGGTAGCGGAGCGTTCCGTAAGCTGATGAAGGGATACCCGTGAGGGGTCCTGGAGGTATCGGAAGTGCGAATGTTGACATGAGTAACGATAAAGAGGGTGAGAGACCCTCTCGCCGAAAGACCAAGGGTTCCTGCTTAAAGTTAATCTGAGCAGGGTTAGCCGGCCCCTAAGACGAGGCGGACACGCGTAGTCGATGGGAACCACGTTAATATTCGTGGGCCTGGTGGTAGTGACGGATTGCTTAACTTGTTCACACTTATTGGATTGTGTGGGCGGGGACGCGGTTCCAGGAAATAGCTCCACCGTATAGACCGTACCCGAAACCGACACAGGTGGTCAGGTAGAGTATACCAAGGCGCTTGAGAGAACTATGTTGAAGGAACTCGGCAAATTGCACGCGTAACTTCGGAAGAAGCGTGACCCTTATGTACGCAAGTATGTGAGGGTGGCACAGACCAGGGGGTAGCGACTGTTTACCAAAAACACAGGGCTCTGCGAAGTCGCAAGACGACGTATAGGGTCTGACGCCTGCCCGGTGCTGGAAGGTTAAGAGGAGGGGTGCAAGCTCTGAATCGAAGCCCCAGTAAACGGCGGCCGTAACTATAACGGTCCTAAGGTAGCGAAATTCCTTGTCGGGTAAGTTCCGACCTGCACGAATGGCGTAACGACTTCCCCGCTGTCTCCAACATAGACTCAGTGAAATTGAATTCCCCGTGAAGATGCGGGGTTCCTGCGGTCAGACGGAAAGACCCCGTGCACCTTTACTATAGCTTTACACTGGCATTCGTGTCGGCATGTGTAGGATAGGTGGTAGGCTTTGAAGCAGGGACGCCAGTTCTTGTGGAGCCATCCTTGAAATACCACCCTTATCGTCATGGATGTCTAACCGCGGTCCGTTATCCGGATCCGGGACAGTGTATGGTGGGTAGTTTGACTGGGGCGGTCGCCTCCGAAAGAGTAACGGAGGCGCGCGATGGTGGGCTCAGACCGGTCGGAAATCGGTCGTCGAGTGCAATGGCATAAGCCCGCCTGACTGCGAGACTGACAAGTCGAGCAGAGACGAAAGTCGGTCATAGTGATCCGGTGGTCCCGTGTGGAAGGGCCATCGCTCAACGGATAAAAGGTACGCCGGGGATAACAGGCTGATGACCCCCAAGAGTCCATATCGACGGGGTTGTTTGGCACCTCGATGTCGGCTCATCGCATCCTGGGGCTGGAGCAGGTCCCAAGGGTTTGGCTGTTCGCCAATTAAAGCGGTACGTGAGCTGGGTTCAGAACGTCGTGAGACAGTTCGGTCCCTATCTGCCGTGGGTGTAGGAATATTGACAGGATCTGTCCCTAGTACGAGAGGACCGGGATGGACATATCTCTGGTGGACCTGTTGTCCTGCCAAGGGCATAGCAGGGTAGCTATATATGGAATGGATAACCGCTGAAGGCATCTAAGCGGGAAACCAACCTGGAAACGAGTGTTCCCTATCAGAGCCGTGGAAGACGACCACGTTGATAGGCCGGGTGTGGAAGTGCGGCAACGCATGAAGCTTACCGGTACTAATAGCTCGATTGGCTTGATCGTTCCCATTGCCAGTGCTCATCAAACAAGTTTGATGAGGCTTTAAGTTCAGCGCTCACGCATGAGCGGGTCTTCGACCCTATGCTCCGCGAGGGCGCCGGACGTCCGGCGACGCGCTTTGCGCTTGCGGTCTTAGCGACCGTGTCCGGACAAACCAAAGACGTGTTCATAAAGACAAAACGAGGCTTCTGGCCTCACCAGCTTCTCATAGGGCATAAACCGCTGGCGCGGTTTAGCCCGAAGTTGCGCTTTGCCGACCTGGTGGTTATGGCGGGGTGGCTGCACCCGTTCCCTTTCCGAACACGGCCGTGAAACGCCCCTGCGCCCATGGTACTTCGTCTTAAGACGCGGGAGAGTAGGTCGCTGCCAGGTCTGCTAAACGCAACTCAGGCTAAATTGCTCAAGCAATTTATGCCTCACGCTAAACCGCATCGCGGTTTATGCGTCTCAAAAAATCTTCTCTGATCACACGCGATAAACCCAAAAGGTTTACGCTGAAACGGCCCGGCCGTGTTACAATAGGCCGCTCAAAGCGGCCTTTGTCGCTTCTGAGGGAAGCAAGAAAACGCTTCTGGAATTTTGTAGGAACCCATAATAAGGGTGCCTACACGCGACAAATCCTCCGGATTTGCGCTGACAACACGCGATAAACCGCTTCGCGGTTTACGCTGATGACGCAAGCCGGAAGGCTTGCTTTGGCGCGACAAACCCAAAGGGTTTGCGCTGGTGACGCGGGGTGGAGCAGCCCGGTAGCTCGTCAGGCTCATAACCTGAAGGCCGCAGGTTCAAATCCTGCCCCCGCAACCAATATCCCTTCCCTCGGCAGCACTCCTCAAAAACACAAAACTCCCCCAATACGTAAGGGCAAAGGCCTGCCAATCTTGAACTCCTGCGATCAAGCCGCGTCTTGCGAAAAGACAAAGCTCATAGTGTCGCCAAGACCTCAGCCTAGCCGCTCGCAAACCCGGTATAAGCACTAAACAAAACTGCCCGCTGGCTAGCCAGCGGGCAGGGGATGTCGTTGATTGCTTTGCAGACGAAGAGATCAGCTTCTCGGCTTCAAATTCTCCGCATCATAGAGTGGCTTGTAGCCAACGCCGACGACTTCCACCGGATAGGTCTCACCGAAATACTCGACGTTCAGCTTGCGTCCTTCCTGGGCATAGGACCAGGGGAGGTAGGCCAGTGCGATGTTCTTGCCGATGGTCGGGCCGTAGGCGATCGAGGTGGTGAAGGAGCGGCGGCCGAGGTCATCCATGAGGGTCTCGCCGGTTTCGGGGTCCATGACCGGCAGGATGCCGACGGGGTAGCGGGCAACACCGTTGGAATCGGTGTTATTGGTGACGACGAGCGTGCAAAGCATGGCGGGTTGATGCTCGCGGGCGCGATATTCCAGATGCTTGGCCTTACCGCGGAAATCGGCTTCCTTGACCTTCGGGCGCGCGAGATCGGCTTCGAGCAGATTATATTCCGTCAAGAGGTCGGCATTTTGCAGGCGAAGGCTCTTTTCCATGCGGCGGCTGTTGGCATAGGTCTCGACACCGACGGCGATGGCGCCGGTTGAGCGCAGCGCATCCCACACGGCGAGAGCATCGCCATAAGCCATGTGCAATTCCCAGCCCTGTTCGCCGACATAGGAAATGCGGAATGCCGTGACGTTCTTGCCGGCGATGCGGATCTGCTTGATCGCGGCGAACGGAAAGTTTTCGTGCGTGAGGCTTTCCGGGCTGTCGACCACCTTCTGCAGGTTGGTGCGGGCATTCGGTCCCCAGATGCCGATCGTCACATAGCGTTCGGTGACGTCGGTGATGGTGACGTCAAAGCCCTTATCTTCCGCAACACGGCGCATGTAGTGGAAATCGCGCGGTCCGGCATCGGCGCCGTCGATCAGGCGGCAACGGTCGGCCATGCGGATCACGGTGAAGTCGGCGCGCACCATGCCCTCGTCATCGAGGAAGTGGGTGTAGATACCCTTGCCGATATTGGCGTCGCCGCCGATCTTGGCGGCGCAGAGCCATTCCAGCAGCTCGACATGGTCAGGGCCTTCGATGTCGTACATGGCGAAATGCGATAGGTTGATGATGCCGCAATCTTCGCTCAGCGCTAGGTGCTCGGCATTGGAGACACGCCAGAAATGGCGGTTGTCCCACTCGTTTGCGCGTACTGGAATGCGATCGCCGTATCTCTCGAGCAGGTGCTCGTTGGCGGCATAGCCATGCGCGCGCTCCCAGCCGCCGAGCTCCATGAAGTAGCCGCCGAGCTCCTTTTCACGCTCATAGAACGGCGAGCGGCGGATATTGCGGCCGGTCGCATAGGGCTCTCGCGGATGGACGGCGGGATTGTAGATCTTCTGGGCAGCCTCGGTGCAGCGGCCTTCGATGAACTTCTCTTCCAGCATATGTGGGTAGAAGCGGGAGTAATCGATCCTGTTGTGGTCGATCGGCGTGCGGCCGTCCGTCATCCAGTCGGCGACGAGCTTGCCGAAGCCGGGACCGTCCTTCACCCAAATGGCCACGCAATACCAGAGACCGCGGACCTTCTGGCTTTCGCCAACGGATGGGCCGCCATCGGTCGTCACCTGCAGCAGGCCGTTGAAGGAATGACCTTCATTGTAGCCGAGTTCGCCGAGGATCGGCGTCAGCTCCATGGCGCGCTCGAGTGGCTCGATGATCTGCTCCATGTCGAGATCGCGCTGCGAAGGCGAAAGGCGGGCCTCATGCTTTTCGAGGAGATCGCGGGGATGGCAGAGGCGCGGGTTCTTCTCTTCGTAGTAGCCCCATTCGATCTGGCCGCCTTCGGCGGTCTTCGGGTCGCCGGTGTCGCGCATATAGGCTGAATTGCCCTGGTCGCGCATCAGTGGGAAGCCGATTTCCTTGCCCGTATTGGCAAACTCATTGTACGGGCCGAAGAAGGTCAGCGGGTGGTCGACCGGCATGACCGGCAGATCTTCGCCGACCATTTCGGCAATCAGGCGGCCCCAGAGGCCGGCACAGACGATGACATATTCGGCTTCGATCGTGCCGCGATGGGTGACGACGCCGGTGATGCGACCGTCCTTGACGATCAGCGACTGGGCCGGCGTATTGGCGAAGGACTGCAGCTTGCCGCTCTTTTCGCCCTGGTCGATCAGCTTGCCGGCAACGGTCTGCGAACGGGGGATGACGAGGCCGGCATCCGGATCCCACATGCCGCCCTGCACCATGCTTTCCTCGATCAGCGGGAATTTCTCCTTGATCTCGGAGGGTTCGACGAGACTCACGCGCGTGCCGAAAGCCTTGCCCGACGTGACCTTGCGCCTGATTTCCGCCATGCGGTCGTCATCGCCGACGCGGGCGACTTCCAGGCCGCCGACGCGGGCATAGTGACCGAGCTTCTCGTAGAAATCGATGGAGTAGAGGGTCGTCCAGCAGGAGAGGAAGTCATGGCTGGTCGTGTAGCAGAAGTCGGATGCGTGGGCAGTCGAGCCGATATCCGTCGGGATGCCTGATTTGTCGATGCCGACAATATCGTCCCAGCCGCGCTCGATCAGATGGTGGGCGATCGATGCGCCGACGATACCGCCAAGCCCGATGATGACGACCTTCGCCTTTTGAGGAAATACTGCCATTGCGTGCGACCCTGATTGATACTGAAAACGGATTTTATGATGTGTGCGACGACGACCAGAGCCTGTCTACGACATATTCAAGATGCTTGCACGACGACCGCAGGGCCTTCCCCATGGAGAAATGGGTGAAGTTCGCGCCGATGATCGCAAATCGTCATGTCGCAAAGGCGACGGTTTCGCTCTCTGGAAGCTCGCGCCAGCCTATTGCGGGATCGACTGCATCATAATCTCGCGGCGCAAGATCGGGCCTTCCTGGCCGAAATAGGTCGTCAGCAGCTTGGCGAAATCATCAGACTGGTAGGTCTCGGTCAGCGTTTGGTCGACAAGCAGGCGGAAAGCGGAATCGTCCTGCCTGAGTGCGACGCCATAGGGCTCGTGCGTGAATAGGCGATTGCCGATCGCAAGCGTGGAAGGATTATGGGCATGGGATGCGAGATCGAAGAGCAGGGCGCGATCGGCGAAATAGGCATCGATATTGCGGTTTTCGAGCGCAATCAAGCCGTCCTGATGCGTGGCGAATTCGGCGATGCGCGTTTTAGGCACGTCGGAACCCAACGCCTCGCGCAGTGTCGCGCCCGTCGTCGTATCGGCGCGAACGCCGATCGTGCTCGTCGCGGGTGCCGACTTGGCCGAGACTTGCGCCAGCCGCTTGTCGAGGAACAGCGCCATCAGATAATCGGGGGAATCCTTGCGCAACAGGGCGCTGGCACCCGTGATGAAGATCGGCTGAGAGAAATCGACGCTTTGGCGCCGGCCAAGGCTGATGGTCAGCGCGCCGCAGAGAAGGTCGATCTGGCCGCTCTTCACTGCATCGAAGCCATCGGCAAGCGTGGTTTCGACAAAATCGCGCTTGAGATTGGTGACCTTGCGCCCGACCGCATCGGCTATCTTGCCGCAGAGATCGATAGCATATCCCGTTGGGTTACCGTCCTTCTTCTTGAAGGAGAAGGGGGCTTCGTCATTGATGTAGCCGATCCGGATCGCGCCTTTCTGGGCGATGCTGTCGAGCGTCTGCGCGGCGGCGGCCATATAGGCAGACATGCCGAGGATGATGCCTGCCAGAACCAGTCGTCTCATGCAATTTGCCGGCATGATCCTGATCTCCAAAAGAAAATTGGGCAATCGCAAAGGCTTAGGCGCAGATTATGGCCTGAGAGGTTTTTGTCAACGATCGATTGTCCTTAATTGCCTGCCATCGAGCAGGGGTGGCGAAATCCCCCTTGTCCTGGGGATTGATGCTTCAACGGGACAATATGTGACGCGCGGCCCAGCTGGAGATTGCCGCTGCAATCGCTTCGGGCTGATCTTCTGGTGCGATGTGCCTTGCCGGCCCGCAGTTTTCGATCTCCAATCCGGCAATATTCTTGCGGCACCACTCCGTCATCGTCTCGCCGACCAGCAGCGTCTCCGCTGGACCATCGAAGGTCAGCAGCAGCTTCGGGATATCTTCGCTGCGGGCAAGCCAGGCATCATAGGTCTCGATGCGCGCAACGACATCGGCCGGTTCACCTTCGATCGGCATTGCGCGCGGCCAGGCAAGCAGCGGCCGGCGGCTTTCGCGCGTGGGGTAGGGGGCGCGGTAGACGGCATGGTCCTCGGCGCTCAATCCATTCAGGACCGTGGCTTTCAGTGCCTGTTCGATGAAGAAATTCTCGTCCAGAACCTTCGCTTCGCCTGTGCCCGGCGAACGCAGCACCTCGTAGCGGGCGCGTGCATTCGGCATGTCGTTCCAGGTCAACGGCCTGATGATCGTTTCCATGAAGGCAATGCCGCGCACGCGTTCCGGATGGCGGGCGGCCCAATCGAAGGCGAGTGCGCCGCCCCAATCATGGCCGATCAATACGACATCATCGAGCGCGAGTTCGTCGAACCAGGCGTCGAGATAGCGCGCGTGGTCGGCAAATGAATAGGCGATATCGGGCTTGCCGGACTGGCCCATGCCGATGAGATCGGGAGCAAGACGGCGAGCCGGTGTAGTGATGGCTGGGGTGATATGCCGCCACAAGTAGGATGAGGTCGGATTGCCGTGCAGGAAGACGAAGGGCGTTCCCGTTCCGGCATCCTCGTAGAAGAGCGTCGAGTCCAGCACATCGAGCGAAGGCATGTGGGTATCCTCTCGTGGGATAAAATGGTAAGGTACCTGTCTATCTATCACAATGGTCAGGTACCTGTCTATATCCATGGAAAATTGTACTCCCACCCGTCTGTCCCTGGGGCTGCTGTTGCGGCTCGTGCATCAACATTGGACACAGGATGTCGAAGCCGCGCTAGAAGAGGCCGGTTACGGCGATATCCGGCCGCCGCATGCCAACGTGTTCACCTTCATGCGTCAGGAGGGAATCCAGGTGAGCGAGCTCACCCGTCTTGCCCATGTCCGCAAGCAGACGATGACGCAGGCCGTGGAGGAGCTGGAGCGCCTCGGCTATGTCGAACGCCGGCCGGACCCCAATGACCGGCGGGCAAGATTGGTGTTTCTGACCGAACGCGGCAGAGGTGTGCGGCCGGTCGCTGTTTCAACCGGTCGCCTTGTGGATGAGCGGTGGTCCGGTATTGCCGGTGCGCAGGAGATCGAAGGGCTCAAGCAGGCTTTGCAGGCGGTGCTTGGCAAGCTTCGTGGCGATGGAACCGCCGAAGAGCCGACGGATGACGCGGCGACATAGGCGGCTGGATTTACCGGGCACATGGCGAAGGTGCCGCGCGCCGCGCATCGTTATCACGAAGAGTTTCGTTACCCCGTCACGGTTTCTGGCCTATCTCTTTTGCACCACGGTCAACCGAAGGGAACGTCGATGCAGGAGAGGAACTTCATCAGCAAGACAAGTGACGTGAGGCGGAAAGCGGCTTTTGCTTTCTGTGCGGGTTTTGCAGCCCTTGCTGCAGCCTTCAGCCCTGCGCTGACATCGCCGGCGGCAGCCCAGACGATCATCGACGAGTGGGATAAGGTGAAGTCGCCGGCGCCGCCCGCGCTGAAATCCGTCACGGTCGATCCAAAGACGACGGCGTTGCTGATCCTCGACTTCAACGGTGCGCAGGACCCGACCAAGGGGCCGTGCAACGCGAAGACCAAGCCGCGCTGCCTCGCCTCCATTCCCAAGGTGAAAACCCTGCTCGATCAGGCGCGTGCCAAGGAGATGCTTGTCGTGTTCAGCCTTGCCGGCGTTGGCGAGGCGCAGGATATCGCAACGGCGCTGGCGCCTCTGGCAAGCGAGCCGATCGTCAAATCCGGGCCGGACAAATTCATCGGCACCAATCTGCGCAGCATTCTCTCAGACAAGGGTATCAAGACCGTCATCGTGACAGGCACGGCCTCGGAGGGCGCGGTGCTCGATACGGCGACGGATGCGGCACTCAACGGCATGAACATCGTGCTGCCGGTCGACGGCATGTCGTCGACAGAGCTTTATGGCGAGCAATATGTGGCCTGGCACATGGTCAATGCGCCCGGCGTCTCGCAGAAGACGACGCTGACCAGCATCGATCAGATCAAGTTCTAGCCCATCGCGAACTGGAGAGGGGACATCCCGTTGTCCTGGCCCGTTGTCCCGGGCGGTAACGGGACGTTCGTGCTGGACTAGGCGAAGGCCTCTTCGAACAGGTTCAGCAGCCGCTTCCAGTGTCGCTCGGCGCCGGCGGCGTCATAAACGCCATGGTCCGGCACGGTCCATCCATGCGCCATGCCGACATAGTTTTCGATGGCGTGATCGACACCGCCGGTGCGGAGCGCTTCGGCAAGACGGGCCGATTGCTCCGGCGGAAAGCTGTTGTCGACGCCTGCGACACCGACATAGACGCGGGCCTTGATATCGGCGGCAAGACGGTGCGGGCTGTCTTCCGCCTCGCTTGCAAGATTGCCGCCGTGGAAGCTTGCGGCTGCCGCGATCCGATCCGGGTAGCTGGCAGCGGCGGTCAGCGCGCGGCCGCCACCCATACAATAGCCGACCACGCCGACCGCACCTTTGGCGCCGGCTGCAGACAGTGCGTCGAGGAAGGCGATACTGTCGACCTTGGTCATCTCCTGCGTCGTGCCGCGTATCATTGTCATG
This sequence comes from Rhizobium sp. ZPR4, assembly GCF_040215725.1. NCBI lineage: Bacteria > Pseudomonadati > Pseudomonadota > Alphaproteobacteria > Hyphomicrobiales > Rhizobiaceae > Rhizobium > Rhizobium sp. ZPR4. Next base: position 2,807,486 of record NZ_CP157967.1, on the reverse strand, counting down.
ATCGTCTCGCGGGAGGCGGGATTGCCGAAGGCACCGCCGTCGAAGGGACCATAGGCGCCGAAGCGATAGAAGAGATCGGGAAGCAGCACGATATAGCCGGCATCGGCCAGTCGCTGCGCCATGCCATTGAGCGACGAACGCGGCCCCATGGCATCCATGTAGAGGATCACGCCATGCTCGGCGGATGCGCCACTATCGGGGCGGAAGATGGCGGCTTTGGCGGTGCCGTCGGCCGTGTTGATTTCGATATCCTGTTTCATTGTCATTTCCCTTGCGATCTCTTTGATCGGCTCGCGCCGCCGTACCCGCTGCCACTTTGGCAAACGGCCCAAAGGCCCTCAAGAGCATCTTCCTTCAAAACCGCCGAACTCATCGATCAACATCTCTTGAGTTTCGGCGCTCGTCGTCTGTGACATAGTATCGCCGGCAACGACGTCTATGCGATGATCCCTTTGGAGGATGCGATTTCATGTCTTTTCGCCAGATGGTTCCCGGCCTGGCGCTGGCTCTTTCGCTGATATCGGCAACGGCATCCGCCGCTCCGCCCGAGCAAGGCCATGGCGCGCCTGCCAGCGCGAGCGGCGTGCTCGCGCTCCTGCCGCCCGATGCGATCAGCGACCATGTTCTCAATGCTGACGGCAAGACCATTCCCTATACGGCGACGGCTGGGACGCTCGATCTCTTCGGTCAGGATGGTCAGCGTAGTGCTGCAATCTTCTACACTGCCTATGTCGCCAAGAACCGGGATGCGAACCGGCCCGTGACCTTCGTGTTCAATGGCGGGCCGGGTGCTGCCTCCGCCTTCCTCAACCTCGGGCTCGTCGGTCCACGCATCGTCGATTTTGGCGCAGACGGGCGCGATGGCGCCAATGCCAAGCTGGTCGACAACCCGCAAAGCTGGCTCGAATTCACCGATCTCGTGCTGATCGATCCGGTCGGCACTGGCTGGAGCCGCAGCGCCAAGGCGGACGACCAAAATGATTTCTATAGCGTCGACAGCGACGCCGAAAGCCTTGCCAAGGCGATCGCTCTTTATGTCACCCACAACAGCCGGGCGGCGTCGCCGAAATATATTCTCGGGGAGAGCTATGGCGGTTTTCGTTCGGTCAAGGTTGCCAACAGCCTGCGCGAGGACCAGGGCATTCTGATTTCCGGCATCGTCATGCTGTCGCCCCTGCTGGAGGGCCGGTTTGTCTTCGGCGGTGGTGAGGATGCGCTTGGCGCTGCCTTGCAGCTGCCGTCGCTGGCGGCCGCCGAGCTGGAACGTCAAAATGCCTTCAGCGAGAAGGCGGTCCAGGATGCCCAGGCTTTCGCCTTGAACGAATATCTACCGGCACTTGCCGGGCCGCCGCCATCGGGCGATGCCGGCCAAGCCTTCTATGGGCGCGTGGCGAAACTGACCGGCATTCCGCAAGATGTCGTCGCCAAGAACCAGGGCTTTCTCAGCGGGGCCTATCGCAAGCATTCCGATGGCGGCGGTGCGGATGTGGCGAGTGCCTATGACGCCTCGTTCCTGGCGCCGGACCCCTATCCGCAGTCGGAGGCCGAGCATGGCGGCGATCCCGTTCTGGACGGGTTCGTCCGCGCCTATGGCGGCGCCTTTTCCGGCTATGCTCGCGATGAGCTGGGCTTCCACACCGACATGACCTACGCATTGCTGTCGTCATCGGTGAACAGGGAGTGGAAATGGGGTGGGCGCAATGGCGGCTCGCGCGGGACCGCGGGCGCCAGCGACGATCTCAAGGAGCTGCTGTCGCTGACGCCATCATTTCGGGTGATGATCGGGCAGGGTTACAGCGATCTCGTCATTCCCTTCGGCGTCAACAAATATGTGCTCGACCATATGCCGCCCGCCTTTGCCGATCGGGTGGCGCTGAAACTCTATCGCGGTGGCCATATGTTCTACACGCGGCCGATGTCGCGCGAGCAGTTCACGAGCGATGCCAAGGTGTTTTATGCCGGGCAGGTCAAGGCAACGCCGGCAACGCAATCGAACTGACGGAGCCGGCCTGTCAGGCCCGGCCCGAGAGCTGACAGCGCCGCGAGATTGGCCTCACGCGCTTCTTGCGAGCATGGCCTTGATGGTTTCAAAGAGTTCGTCCTTTGCCTGCTGCGGGCTGATGTCGCCCATCGTTGCAGCATAGGATAAGGCCTCTGCGGCACCCAGCATCGCCCAGAGACCGGCCGATGCGATGGAGCCGGCATTGGCGAAGGGGGCAAGCAGCGCACGGCACTTCTCGATGAAGGCCGTCTCATATTCGCGCTTGATCTTTTCAAGCTCCGGCGAGCCTGCAAGCGCGGCGATAATGCCTGGTATTTCGCGGCCCTGAAGCAGCACGCAATCAACATAGGAGGCCGCTATCACCTCGGCTCGGCCCGCCAGTGTCGGGGTGCTCGCTTGAAGCGCTGCATCCATCACCTTCGTCTGCCTGATGTCGAATTCGCGATAAAGTGCGGCCAGCAGCCCGGAACGGGTGATAAAATGGTCGTAGACGACGGGTTTCGTCACGCCGGCACGCTCGGACAGTCGGCCAAGCGTTAAGGCTTCCGTGCCTTCTTCGCCGACGATCTGCCAGGCGATCTCGATGAGCTGCCGGTAACGCTCCTCCCGCGTCAGCCGGCTGCGGGTCTCCGGTTTCTTTGTCTGCTTGCTTGACATCGTTATATACCAAAAGTAACTTACTAAAAGTATATAAGACTGAACCGTCGTCTACAATGTGTCAGCAGGGGTTTTTCACATGCATGCGCTTATCGTCGTCGCCCATCCGAATCCCGATTCTTTCAGCCATAGTATCGCAGCCGAAGTCGCCGAAGGCGTAACGGCTTCAGGAGCTGCGTTCGAAATCGCCGATCTTGCGGCGGAAGGCTTTGATCCGAGGTTCACCGCGGCCGATATCGCCGCACATCTCAGGGAAGGGCCGTCGCCTGAAGATGTTGTTGCCGAGCAGGCGCGTATCGATCGTGCCGACGCACTGGTGCTGGTCTATCCCGTTTATTGGTGGTCGATGCCGGGGCTTCTCAAGGGATGGATCGATCGGGTGTTCAGCAATGGCTGGGCCTATGACGAGATGCCCGGCGACAGGCCGGTCAAAAGATTGCGACATCTTCGCATCCACCTGATTGCCATCGGCGGGGCGACAATGCGCACCTATGCGCGCCACGGCTATTTCGGTGCCATGAGAACGCAGATCGACCACGGAATTTTTGGATATTGCGGCGCTCCCGTCATGTCCTCCGAATTGCTCCTGACGGAAACGCAGGACATGACCTCTCACCTCGATACCGCCCGTGCCATCGGACAAAATCTCTTTGCGGCCTCACCATCGCAAAAGACGGCCGATGCGGCCTAGCGCGGTTCAGCTTTTCACGGAATCCCTGAACCGCTCTATCTCTTTGTTTTCATGAAATTCCGAACGAAAAACCGCTGCGCACTTTTCCTGGAATTGCTCTAGTCGTGCTGCTGCAGCTGAAAGAGATGCTTGATGCGCGAGCTTAGCGAGCTCACGGGAGCGCCATGAACCAGCATGTCGGCATTGGCGAAGAGATGTTGTTCGGCCTCGATGCGCTTTGCCATGATCGCGCCGAGCTCCTCGGCAAGCGTCGGTCGGTCACGTAGCAGCGGCGCCAGGCAGTCCTCGCCGATTTCATAAGTGACGACGAAGGTCAGGGCGCGAACCGTCCCGACTTCTCCCGATCCCATCAGCAGGCCGTTTTCACCGAAATAATCTCCCGGGGCGAGGCGGGTCAGCTCGATCTGCCGATGTCCTTCGCGGCGGGTGATGCTGACAACACCGGAGCGGACGATCGTCAGCGCCCGAAGGCGGGCATCCTGTTCGGCGATCACGGCATCCTTGCGATAGGTTCGGCGTTGCATATGCGACGCGAGATGTTCCTTCTCATCTTCGGTCAGTGATGAGAATAGCGGGATATTGCTGACCAATCGCCAGGGCGTTCCCGGAGCATGTTGCTTCTCGTCGGATGTCTCAGCCTTTTTCTCCATCGGAAGCATGATAGTGCCGGGAGGATCGGCAAATTTCAGGCCTGCCGCCTTGGTATGACGGAATAGCAGATCATAGATTTCGTTCTTTGCGGCCATCGTCAGCGACATGTCGCGCACACGGAAGGACAGTTGCAATTCGATCGCCTGCCCATCGATGGAATTGATGGCGACGCTGGGTTCCGGGTTTTTCTGGATCGAGTTGCAGCTGATCAATACGTTGTGCATCACGTCGATGATGACGGGCGGCACGGCGGTCGGCTGGATCCGCACGGTGACGGTGGCGCCATGGCTCTCATCGGGCGAGGAAAGATTGGTCAGCCGCGTCTTGGCAAGGATGCTGTTCGGAATGACGACCAGATCGTTGGTGCCGCTCAGCAATTGCGTGGCGCGCCAGTTGGTTTCGACGACACGGCCCTGGATGTCATTGTCGAGGACGATCCAATCGCCGACGGAATAGGGTCGGCCGAGATTGAGGGCGATGCCGGAGAAGACGTCGCTCAAGGTGCTCTGCAAGGCGAGACCGAGAATGATCGCAAAGACGCCTGATGTCGCGATCAGCGTGCCGATCGGGACGCTGAAGACATCGCCGACGATGGAGAGAATGGCGCCGAGATAGATGACGCCGACGATCAGATCCTGCAGCAGCCGGCCCTCGCGGGGCTTGCGCTCGAAAATCAGGAACAGCCGTACGCAGGCGATCAGCACCCAGGCGCCGTTGATCCACCAGATGATCTTGGCAAAGCCCGTGAAGGTGCGCAGCGTTACCGAGTCCTGCGGCGGGCTCGGCTCATAAGGGACGATGCCGTGATAAAGCAAAAGGGCCGTCAGGCTGACGAAGAAGACGATCTGGCCAATCAGACGCCCCGCGCGCTGATGGCGCAGCATGATGCGGCTGACGAATGTGCCGATGACGACCAGGATACAGAACTGGACGATCGGATCACCAAGAAGTGCAATGGACATGGGGACTTGGCCGCACTCAGTCTTTCGGATGGGCGCTAAATTGGCACGAAAGAGGCTGCAACGCCATATGCAGATAAAGTATGATTAATTGACGCCGACGCCTTGATCTCAGGACTTGTACCTTGATAATTAGATGACGATTATCATCTTATATCTGTCATCCCATCCTGCTATCTGCTCTCGCAGCGCCATCCCCTAGCGCTCCGACATCATCAAGGAATACCCATGACACAGTCTTTCGAGATTCGCGGCGATCTGCTGATCGGCTCAGATTCCACCGGCGACAACAGAACCGCGCGTGCCATCAACCCGGCAACCGGCGCAAACCTGGAACCGGCCTTTGCGATCGCCAGCGAAAGCGACGTTGCCAAGGCGTGCGAACTGGCGGCCCGGGCGTTTGACACCTACCGCGCCACCAGCCCGGAGCAGCGCGCAGCATTCCTCGAAAAGATTGCCGACAACATCATGGAGATCGGCGATGTGCTGATCGAGCGGGCGACCGAAGAGACCGGCCTGCCGGTGGCGCGCCTGCAGGGCGAGCGTGCCCGCACGATCGGCCAGCTGCGGCTGTTCGCACAGGTGGTCCGTGCCGGTGAGTGGCTCGATCTGCGTATCGATCCGGCATTGCCGGAGCGCAAGCCGCTGCCGCGCGCCGATCTGCGCCTGCGCCAGATCCCGCTTGGCCCGGTTGCCGTCTTTGGCGCCAGCAATTTCCCGCTCGCTTTCTCTGTTGCCGGCGGTGACACGGCTTCGGCGCTTGCGGCCGGTTGCCCGGTCGTCGTCAAGGGGCATCTGGCTCATCCGGGCACGGGCGAGCTAGTCGGCCGGGCCATCCGCGCCGCCGTTGCCGCATCCGGTCTTCCGGAAGGTACGTTCTCGCTGCTGACCGGTGCCAACGAAACGGGTGCCGCCCTGGTGCGCGATCCCCGCATCAAGGCCGTCGGCTTCACCGGCTCGCGCGGCGGTGGCCTGGCGCTTGGTGCCATCGCTGCGGCCCGACCCGAGCCGATCCCGGTCTATGCCGAGATGAGCAGCGTCAACCCCGTCTTCCTTTTCCCGGCAGCACTTGCCGCGCGTGCCGAAGCGATCGGAACGGGCTTCATCGATTCGCTGACGCTCGGAGCCGGTCAGTTCTGCACCAATCCGGGTCTGCTTTTTGCTATCGAAAGCCCGGATCTCGATCGTTTCGTCCATGCTGCTAGCGATGCGTTGACCGGCCGCGCGCCGGCACCGATGCTGACGCCTGGCATTCACGCCGCCTTCGACAAGGGCGTTGCCGCATTGGCCGAGCATGAGGCGGTGAAGACCGTCGCCCACGGCGCGCCGGCCGAAGGCGTCAACCGCAGCCCCGGCATCTTCTTCGAGACCGACGTCGAACAGTTCCTGGCGGATGAACGTCTAGGCCACGAGGTCTTCGGCGCGGCGAGCCTTCTCGTGCGCTGCAAGGACATCGAGCAGATGATCGCGGTTGCGGAAAAGCTCGAAGGCCAGCTGACGGCGACGCTGCAGATCGAAGCGGATGACTATGCGACGGCCGCCAAGCTGGTGCCGGTGCTCGAACGCAAGGCTGGGCGCATTCTCGCCAATGGCTGGCCGACCGGCGTCGAAGTTTCACATGCCATGGTGCATGGCGGGCCTTTCCCGGCAACCTCGGACAGCCGCACGACCTCGGTCGGCACGCTGGCCATCCGCCGCTTCCTGCGCCCGGTCTCCTATCAGGATCTGCCGGAAGGCCTGCTTCCGGCTGAGCTGCGCAACGAGGGCGTCAGGTCGCTGCCGCATCTTCTCGACGGCGTGCGCAAGGGCAATTAAGCCGACACCCCAAGTAACGTCTTCGGAGCGGGCCGCACTGGCCCGCTTTTCCTTTGCTCGATGCTAGGCGGCCGAATCTTGAAGGCGGGCTTCGAGATGTGCCTTGTAATGCTGGAGAGAAAGCTCCGCTCCGAGATGGGAGAGCTCTGTGGCGACGGCCTCAGCGGCGTGTTCGGCCGGCTCGACGACGCGTTCGAACATATCTGTTTCATAGGCTTTGACGGCGTTTTTCCAATCGTCGTTTTCGAGAAGCTGACGGCCAAGCTCCGCGGCATCCAGCATCGCCATATTCACGCCTTCGCCGCCAAAGGGCGACATCACATGCGCGGCATCGCCGAGGAGCGTGATGCCGATACGGTTCTGCCAATGGTGGCCGACCGGTAATGCATAGATCGGCCTCGAAACGATATGATCGTTGCCGGCCTTGATAAGGCCAAGAATGCGCGGCGCCCAGCCTTCGAATTCCGCGGCCAGCCGCACCCGGGCTTTTGCCGGTGAGGTAAAGTCGAATGTCTTCTCGGCCCATTCGGTCGGTACGCGGAAGATCGCGTAGCCGCGCAGATGGGAATTGCCGTTGCGCTGGACGATCAGGCCTCGTCCATCGGCCTCGACGCCGATCTTGCCGCGGCCGACCAGGGCTGCGAGATCGGGATGGCTCGCATCGACATCGTCGATGCCGAATTCGATGAAGGTAATGCCGGTATATTGCGGGCGGTAGGGGGATACCAGCGGCCTGACCTTCGACCAGCTGCCATCGGCACCGATAACGAGATCGAAAGGGCCGATCGTTTCGTTTTCGAAGACCAGATCATAGGTGCCGTCGTCGCGCGGGCGCACTTCGCGCAAATTATGGTTCCAGCAGATGATTTCTTTCGGCAGGGAGGCGAGCAGTGTCTGCCGCAGCGCGGTGCGATCCACCTCCGGCCTGTCGGAAGCATCGGCATCGTCATCGGCAAAGATGAGCGTGCCGTCCTTGTCGTAGAGCCGGCTTCCCTGGTCCTCGTAGCGGGCGATCGTCAGGAATTCTTCGTAAAGGCCGGCGTGGCGCAGTGCCAGCTGGCCGGATTCGACATGCAGGTCGAGCGTGCCGCCTTGCGGCCGGGCAAGGGCATGTTCCTCGCGTTCGAAGATGGTTGTCGCGATGCCTTTCTGATGGAGGATGCGCGCCAGCGTCAGGCCACTGGGGCCGGCGCCGATGATGGCGATGCGGGGATAGGACTTCATGGACAAGGCTCTCATATTGTTGTAGATAGGCGCCTATATAAATTAACATAGGTACCTATGCAATGGATGGCGATGAGTGATTGGGATTTGTTCGATACGCCGGTGCCGCTGATCAACATGGCGTCTCGCGCTTTTTCGCGGCTCGGCGAGCGGCGGGTGAAGGTGCTGGGCTTCAATATCGGCCAGCTGCCGGTGCTGTATCTGCTTCGGAATGGGGCGCAGATGTCGCAGAAGGATTTGGCGAAATTCGCGAAGATCGAGCAGCCGTCGATGGCGCAGATGCTGGCGCGCATGGAGCGGGACGGATTGATCCGGCGCACGCCCGATCCGACCGATGGCCGCAGCAGCCTCATATCACTGACGGATGCGGCGGTTGCCAAGCTCCCGGCTGCGCGTCAGGCTCTAGAGGAGGGGCGGGAGCAGGTTCTGTCGGGCTTCAGTGCCGATGAAGTTCAGACGCTGGTTCAACTGATGCGCCGGCTGAATCAGAATCTGGATCGGATTGTGGCCGAGGAGGATGGGGCGTAGGCGCACTGTAGTTCGCGCACCTACAATGGTCGGCATTCAGATTTCGGCGTAGACGATGCCGGTGAACGAGCCGGCATGGTGCAGCAGTTCGCGTTCGCCCGCGCCGTCGAGGCTTGCGGAATAGAGATTGCCGCCGATATCGGTGAAGAACATGCGGTTATTTGGCAGATCGAGCGACAGGCCGATGCCTTCGTCCAGGCCTTCGAGGACGACTTCCGATGTTGCTGCGATATCGTCCATCTGTGCGCGGTTGACGGTGTTTCCGCGTGGGAGATTGCCGCGGTCGGTCCAGTAGATCGTGCGGGTGGCGAGATCCAGCTCGAGGTCGATCGGTTCCGGCAGTTTATCCAGCAGAGTTTCGATGTCGCTGCGGCTCGTTGCGGTTTCGCCCGCAGGGATATTGACGCCGGCGCGGAAGATGCGGCCGAGACCGGCATCCGGCGGTCCCTTCTGGGTCCAGTAGATCTGTCCGAGCGGCAGGTCGAGGGCGATGCCGACGCACCAGCGTTCGATATCGGCGCTGTCTTCGAGGCCTTCGCCGTTCTGCACCAGGGTTTCGATGTCGCTGCCGTCGATATTGGCGCGCATGACGCGCATGCCTTCGCGGTCGCACCAATAGAGCTTGCCGTTGTCGCGGTCGATCTGGATCTGCTTCGGCGTAACCAGTGTGCTGCCCGGCGGGATCAGCGTGATGTGGTTGCTGCCATCGAGGTCCATGCGCTCGATGGAGCCGTCATGGGCATTGTAGTCGTTGCCCATTTCTGTCCAATATATCCAGCCGTTCTCGCTGTCGACGAGAATGCCGTCCGGGCTGCGGCCGGCCCGTTGGACGATGAGCTTGAGATCGGTGCCGTCGATGGCGGAAGAGAGAATTCGTCCGTCGTTGATGTCGAGAAAGAACAATCTTTGGATCTTGTCGGCGGAGGTGGCAGGCGTCCGTGCTTCTGCTTCTGACATGAGAGCATCCTTTCAAGGGGTCGGATCTGCGGATCACAGCGCAGCGATCATGGCATCGGTTGATGACAGCATCATTCGCCGCAGCGATCACGACGAACATCTGCTGCGTTGCAGCAAAGTCAAGGGCGCCGATGTCGCAGAAGCGGCGAGCGGGCGTCAAATAACTGTCATCGATCTGATATAAATCCCCGTAATTCTCAGGGCTCTATCAGTCTGGGCCGAAAATCCGAAGCCGGAGGTGCTTGATATCATGTCGACGCTCCAGCAAGTCGCCTTTCGGGCCGGTTGTTCGGTCGCGACTGCCAGCCGGGTGCTCAATCGCAATGGCCCGGTCAGCGACGAAATGGTGCGGCGCGTGCGGCGGGCGGCGGCAGAGCTCGGTTATCGAGCGGGTGGGCGCACCGGCAACGGCCGGCCGGCGATCGGGGTGCTTATTCCCAGCATTACCAATCCGGTCTTCGCGGCTTCGCTTTCCAGCATTCAGAACAGGGCGCTCCATGCCGGCCACAGCGTGCTCATCGCGCAATCGAATTATGATCCGGCGCAGGAGGCCGATGCCGTCGCCTCACTGCTCCAGCAGCAGCCGACGGGGCTGATCCTGACACTCTGCGATCCCGAACGCAGCCTGCTCCTGTCATCCGCCCTGCCGCCGACCGTATTGCTTGGCAACCTGCCGACCAGCCGCTTCACCGCGGCAGTCGCGACCGATAATTTCGGCGCGGGGAGGGATCTGACCGATCATTTCCTCTGCAAGGGGCATCGCCGCATCCTGTTCATATCGGGCCATTTTTCGGCATCGGATCGGGCGAAGCTGCGCTATCTCGGCTATATCAGGGCCATGGAAGCGGCGGGGCAACAACCCCTCGACGCTCTGGAGATCTCCTTCGTAAACAGCCTGGAGCAGCTCGATCTTTCGGATGCGGTTTCGCGGTTTGCTCCGACGGCGATCATCGGTTCCAACGATCTTCTCGCGCTTGGAGTGATGGGAGCGCTTCGACGGCAGGGGCTTTCGATTCCACGCGATATTTCGGTCGCAGGTTTCGACGGAATTTCTCTCGGTTTTCTGGGTGAGGTTCCACTGACGACGGTGGAAATTCCGGATGGGACGATGGGGGCGGCAGCGGCCTCGCTGCTGCTCGATATGGCCGAAAATGCCGCGCCGCCGCGTCATCTGACCGTGCCCTATCGGATGCGCGCGGGCGGCACGGTGCGCAATCTCACCCTTCAACCCTGACGCCCGTCTGCGAACGGAAACGCCGCCTCTCGAGGAGAGGCGGCGCGGATTGTTCAGACCGGATCGAGAGATCAGCTGCGCGGCAGCAGGCCTTCGACGTCGGAAGCGGCGTCGTCGAGCGCTTCCTTCGGCGTGGCCGAGCCGTCGACGATGCGCGAGAGGTTGTCGACGATGGTCTGCGTGACCTTGACACCGTTAGCGCCCGGGAAGGCATACCAGGGAACCATGATCGACATCTGGCTGAGGCCGGCCTGGAAGAGCGGGTTCTTCTTATAGAAGTCGCCGAGATATTCGGCAGACTTGGCGGCAAGCTCGTTGTTCGGAACATAGCCGGTGCCGGGAACGACGACCGAGGCGCCATAGGGGCCGGCGGCGAACTTGGCGAACTTCCAGGCGGCTTCTTCCTTGACCGGATCATGAGTCAGGATGACGACGGCGTTGCCGCCCGTCGGCAGGCGGCCATTGACCGGGTCGATCAGCGGCAGCTTGGCAGTGCGCAGGTCGAATTTGGTGCCTACATTCTTGATGGTGTTGACGAGGGCGCCGGTGGTCTGGAATTCGAAGCCGACCTTGCCGGCAGCGAAGGCCTGTTCGCCAGCGGCCTTGGTGAAGACCGGCATGCCGCCTTCCTTGACGAAGCGCTGGATCATCTCGACGGCCTTCTGGCCTTCGGGACCGTTGAAGGCAACCTTGCTTTCGTCGTCGCTCAGCATCTTGCCGCCAGCGCCGAAAAGGAGGGCGGAGAACATCCAGTCGTCGCCCTGCCAGCGGAAGTCCATGCCGTCGACGCCGTTGCCGAGCGCCTTGATCTTGCCGGCGAGCGTGATGACCTCATCCCAGGTCTTCGGCGGGTTGTCCGGGTTGCCGCCGGCAGCCTTCACCAGATCGGCGTTGTAGTACATGATCGGGTTCGAGGTCGCAAAGGCGAGGCCGACCTGCTTGCCCTTGACCTGGGCGAGCTTCAGGATCGTGTCCGAGAAGCCCTGCTCGGCCATGTTGCCCTCTTTCTTGACGAGGGGGCCGAGGTCGACGGCGACGTTGCGCTCGTCCATCATGCGCAGGCGATTGAGGCCGATGAAGGTGACATCGGGCATTTCGCTGGTGCCGGCCTGGCGCAGGATGGTCTGGATGCCTTCCTCATAGGTGGCCGAAGGAGCGGCGAACTGGATCTTGATGTCGGGATTTTCTTCCATGAACTTCTTCGAGATCGTATCCATCACGTTCTTGAAAAAGCCGGGCATGGGATAGTGAACCGTCAGGGTGGTTTCGGCATAGGCCGGGACCGTCACGACCATCGAAATGGCTGCGGCGGCGAGAATCTGGGTGATATGCTTCATCGCTCGTTCTCCTGTCGAGCATGATGCCGAAAGTGCATGCGGTTTTCGGACGACATCATGCTCTACTTCTTTGATTCTAGAGCGGATTCAGATTTCAGACCGATGCGATCTAAAATCATCCGCTCCAGGGAACCGGTCAGCCCTTGAGACCGGTCATGGTGATGCCCTCGACGAAACGCTTCTGTGCGAGAAGGAATGCCGCGACGAGGGGAAGGGTGATGATGAGGGTCGCCGCCATGAGCGCGCCGTAATCGTCGCCGGCTTCGGCGGCGCGGAAATACATGAGGCCCAGCGGCGGCGTGAAATAATCCTGCTTGCTGATGACGATCAGCGGCCAGTAGAGGTCGTTCCAGTGCGCGACGACCGAGAAGATCGCGAAAGCGGTCACCGCAGGCCAGGCATTCGGCACAATGACGCGGGCGACGATGCCGAGTTCCGACATGCCGTCGAGGCGGGCCGCATGGATCAGATCATCAGGCATGGCGCGGAAGAACTGCAGGAACATGAAGATCGCGAAGACCGAGATCGAGAAGGGCGCCACGAGAGCCGTGTAGCTGTTCAAGAGCGACAGGCTGTTGAAGCCGACATAGAGCGGCAGCGCGGTCGCGTGGATCGGGATCAGCAGGCCGAGCATGATCAGCACCATCATGGTGCGTGCCGCCGGAAACTTCAGCTTCGCCATGGCGTAAGCGCAGGGGATGGCGATCAGCACCTGGAAGAAGAAGATCAGGCCGCAGACGAGGACGCCGTTCATCAGCAGCGTGCCCATGTCGACCTTGTTCAGCGCCTTGGCGATGTTCTCGACGTAATAGAAATGCGTCGGGATCAGCTTTAGCGCCGAGGTGAAGATATCGTCCTGCGCCTTGCCGGCGGTCGAGATCATGAAGATGTAGGGCGCCAGGAAGATGAGCGAGCCCAGGATCAGCAGAGAGAGGCGCAGGATGCGGCCGGGAGTGAAGCCTGTCGAGGTCATGTGTAATGCACCTGCCGGTCTTGGATGCGATATTGCAGGAAGGTCAGCACCACGAGGATGGCGAGGAACACCGTGGTCATCGCCGAGGCATAGCCGACCCGGAGATAGACGAAGCCTTCCTGGTAGATGCTGAAGAGCAGGACTTCCGACGCATGGTTCGGGCCGCCGTCGGTCAGCGCTTTCACGGTGTCGAAGACCTTCACCGCATTGATGATGCTGATGGTGGTGACGAAGAGCGTCGTCGGCCCGAGCATCGGCCAGGTGACGAGCCAGAAGCGATCCCACGCCGATTTTGCGCCGTCCACTTCCGCTGCAGAATAAAGCTCGCGCGGGATGGCGGTGAGACCGGCCAGGAACAGCACCATGTTGAAGCCGACCGATTGCCAGACGCCGATGATCGACAGGCTGTAGAGCGCCGTTGCCGACGAGCCGAGCCAGTTCGGACCGGGCAGGCCGATTTCAGCGAGCAGCGCATTGATCGGGCCGATCGTCGGATGGAAGAGATATTGCCAGACGGTCGCCATCGCCACGATCAGCGAGGCGACGGGCAGGAAATAGGCCGTGCGGAAGAAGCTGCGGCCGATGCCTTCGCTCTCGATCAGCAATGCGACGCCGAGGCCGAGCACGATCGAGACGGGCGCTACGATCGCCGTATAGACCGTGGTGTTCCAGAGCGATTTCATGAAGGCGCGGTCACGCAGCAGATGCGCGTAGTTCTCGAAGGCGACGAAACGCAGGCTCTTGTCGCCGAGCTGGAAGTCCGTGAAGCCGAGCACGACGACGGCAACGATTGGCACCAGGATGAAGAGCACGATCAGGATGATGGCGGGCAGGGCGAAGAGCAGAGCCGTGCGGGCTTCGCTGCGTTCGCGGGCCGCGGCCGTCCGCATCGGCAGGGATGTGGCGGCAATACTAGCCATGCGCCTTCTCCCGTGTGGCGTCGACGGTCGTCGGGCTCGCGCGTAGGCGGTGGCCATCCTCGGCGAAGACCATCGCCTGTTCTGGCTCCAAGATCAGCGCAATGGGCATGCCGGCTGAAAGGCCGGCAACTTCGGCGGGAGCGAGCTTGACGACCATGGTTTCGCCGATGGCGTCGAGCTTGGCATAGAGAATGACTTCGGAGCCGAGGAACTCCATGCGCTCGATATGCGCTGCCAGCGCGTCCTGCCGGTTTTGCGTGAGGCTCACGAATTCCGGACGGATACCGAGCGTGACGTTGTTGCCGGCGATGCTGCCGTCTTCCAGCGTAAGCCGGATGCCGCCGAAGGCGACGATGCCGCTTTCAGCCCGCGCCGGCAAAAGGTTGATGCGCGGCTGGCCGACGAAACGGGCCACTTCGATATGCGAGGGATCGTCATAGATCACCTGCGGCGAGGCGAGCTGCAGCAATTGGCCGCCGATCATCACGGCGACGCGGTCGGCCATCGACAGCGCCTCGGCCTGGTCGTGTGTGACGTAGACCGTCGGCACGCCGGCGCGGCGGTGCAGATCGACGATCTCGCCGCGGGCATGGACGCGCAGGTTGGCGTCGAGATTGGAAAGCGGCTCGTCCATCAAGAAGACGGCGGGGCGGCGCACCATGGCGCGGGCGAGCGCCACGCGCTGACGCTGGCCGCCGGACATCTGGCCGGGCTTGCGGTCGAGCAGGTGGTCGATCTTCAGCGACGTCGCCATTTCGCGGACGTCGCGGATGATGGCGGAGCGGGTGGCGCGCTGGCCGGGGATCAGCGCACCGATGAAGGGCAGGCGCTGGATGCGCGACAGGCGGCGCATGGCGAGCGGCACGGCGATGTTTTCCGAGGCCGTCAGGTGCGGATAGAGCGCGTAGGACTGGAACACCATGGCGATGTTACGGTCGGCGGCTGCAACGCCTGAAACGTCGCTGCCGCCGAGGATGATTTCGCCGCTGTCGGCATGGTCAAGGCCGGCGAGGATGCGCAGCAGCGTGCTCTTGCCGCAGCCGGACGGGCCGACGAGGGCGATGAACTCGCCCGGCTGGACTTCGAGATCGACGCCCTTGAGGATGGCGTTGCCGCCGAAGGATTTGGCGATGCCGCGAAGCGAGAGTGCGCTCATTCGGTCGGCTCCTTCTGTGCCTTCGGTGCTGCCTGCGGATAGACTTCCATGACGACGTCATCGAGGAAGTAGGCGGTCATGCCGGGTACGGCGACGAGCTCGGTCGACACCGTCTCGCCAAGCTCATGGATCGCGGCGCCGATCAGCCGTTCACCCGGCATTTCGCGTTCCATCTTGTCGAGGATGAAGGCGCCGGGCGGTGCCCAGACGAGGTTGGTACGGTTGAAGCGGCCTTCCCAGGTCCAGTGCAGGTGGCCGCTGCCGAAAAGGGCGACGTCATGGGCCGCGATCAGATCGTAAAGACGGCGGCGCTGGGTCGGGCGCACGCTCCAGTAACCGGTGTCGCCCTCATCCGGCGCATCGACGAAGAGCGGCTTGTGGGCAAAGAGGGCAACACGGCGCTCGCCACGGCTTTCGAGCATCTGCTGCAGCCAGTCGAACTGCTTCTGCTCTTCGGCATCCTCGAAGCCCATCAGCAGGCTGTTGAGGCCGATCAGCCGCCAGTTGTCGACGTCCTTCGCCCAATAATCGGGACCGACGAGGCGACGCCAGCGCTCCAGCCGCTCCGGATTGACTGGCTGATAAGAGCCGGGCAGGTGGCCGACGTCGTGGTTTCCGGGCACGATCAGCATCGGCACGGAGACTTGCCGCATCAGATCCATGGAGAAGATAAGATCTTCGTCCTTGTCTGCGCCGTCGACGCTGAGATCGCCAGTGTGAACGACGAGATCGGCGCCGCTTGCCTCGATCCATTTCGCCAGCGGCTCCCAATTGCCGTTGAAATGCGGCTTGTTGGGGCTCAAATGGGTGTCGGTGATCTGGATGATCTTCAAGGCGCTTCTCCGCAGTCTCTAGAAAGGGTGCGCCTGCGGAAGGAATGGCCTTCAAACCGGCGCGTCTCTGCGCTCTCTTTAGAAGGCCCCCATGTCAGTTAGGTAACGGGTCTTTTCATCTGTTTTTCAGTTTTGTCACATCGTCGTCAAACGAGGGTGCTGCCCGCATCATGTCGAACGGAAGCACTGTACGCGATTGCCAGGCTGCTATAGATCGTTGCGAAAGGGATCAGATATGTCAGACGAACAAAGCCGCATCACCAAACTCGAAGAGACGGTCGCCCATCAGGTGAAGATGATCGAGGAGCTTTCCGACCAGATTGCCGAGCAATGGAAGGTGGTCGAGCAGACCAGGCAGAAGCTCGACCGGCTGACCGAGCGGTTTCTGACGCTGGAGGAGCAATCGCTCGACGCGCCGGCGATTACCAAGCCGCCCCATTACTGAACATCATTTCTGAACAAGGCCGCCGTCTCGTTCACGTTTCGGTGTTACACGCGACCGTATGTAACATTGAGCCTCGCCTTTCCGTATCTCCTTGTGACCGAAGCGTTTAGAATGGCGGTCGAGAGGAGAGTGTCATGAAGACTTTATCGACAGATATGATCCGTATTGGCTCGGCGCGGGTTACGCGCCTTGCCGGACTCACGGCGGCCGCAGTGCTGGTCGGCGCCATCGCACTGCAATTTGTCGGTCGCGCATCGGCCGAGGATGCGCGGGTCATTCCCGCGCCGAGCATGGATGAAAAAGCGATTAGCGCCAGCACGGAAACAGCGGTGCTTGCCGGCGGCTGCTTTTGGGGTGTGCAGGGCGTCTTCCAACACGTCAACGGTGTCATCAGTGCCACATCGGGCTATACGGGCGGCAGCAAGGATGCAGCTCATTATGAAATGGTGAGCTCGGGCGATACCGGCCATGCCGAATCCGTGCGCATCGTCTTCGATCCGCGCAAGATCAGCTATGGCCATCTGCTGCAGATCTATTTCTCCGTTGCCCATGATCCGACGGAGCTGAACTATCAGGGGCCGGATACGGGTACGCAATATCGCTCGGCGATCTTCCCGACGAGCCAGTCGCAGGCCGATATCGCCAAGGCTTATATCGATCAGCTCAACCACGCCAAGGCCTTCGATGCCGCGATCGTCACCAAGATCGAGCCGGCGCGGCAATTCTATGCCGCCGAGGATTACCATCAGGATTTCCTGACGACGCATCCGAGCTATCCCTATATCGTCATCAACGACCTGCCGAAGGTGAAGAACCTGCAGCATCTCTTCCCTGGGGATTATCGCGCCGACCCGGTTCTGGTGACGGCAAGCGCCAGCGCGAAATGATGGTCCGCCTGACCGGCGAGCGATGCCCGCTGGTCAGGGCCGCCTTGCAAGAAATGCTCGTTACTCCCGGCTTGTCTGGTGTATTGCTCCCTCACCAGACATTCATCGAGAGTGCGCTTCGTCATGATCGTCCGCGACCGGCCGAATCTCTTCCAGCTTTTTTTCATCGTTCGAGGGTCGATCATCCGGCGCATCCTGCCGCAGATCATCGCCATCTTCCTCCTGTCCACGCTGATCGTCTGGGGGCATGAGGAGAAGCCGCACCTCATCGTCTCCTTCAACGGCTCGGCGCTGTCGCTGCTCGGTATCGCGCTTTCGATCTTCCTCGGTTTCCGTAACAATGCCTGTTACGACCGGTGGTGGGAGGGGCGGCGCGACTGGGGGCAACTCGTCCATCTCGCGCGCAGCTTCGCTCGCCAGACGCTGGTGCTGGAGGGTGCGGGCGAGGCTGGTATAGAGGCGCGCAAAAACCTGCTGCGCCTGACCATGGCCTTTACACAGGCGCTGGTCTGTCTTCTGCGTGAAGGCAGCGACGAGGGCAAGGTGCTGCGCCTGCTGACCCCAAGCGAGGCGGAATTCTACCATGCGGCTCAGAACCGGCCCGACCTTATCCTGCGCTTGATGTCCGCCGATCTCGCGCGGCTGAAGGCATCGGGTGCGATTTCGGATATTCAATATCAGATGCTGGATATCACGATTGGCCAGATGGGTGCGGCCCAGGCGGCTTGCGAGCGGCTGCGCAATACGCCGCTGCCTTTCGGCTATACGCTGCTTTTGCATCGCACCGCCTATCTCTTCTGCTTCCTGCTACCCTTCGGCTATGTCGATACGCTCGGCTGGGGTTCGCCCTTCGTCACGGCCCTGATCGCCTATACCTTCTTCGGTCTCGATGCGCTGGGCGACGAATTGGAGGATCCTTTCGGCCATCGTCCCAATGCGCTCGCCATCGGCGCCCTTGCCGATACGATCGAGATCAATCTGCGCGAAGCGCTCGGCGAAACCGACCTGCCGCCGTTGCCGCAGCCCAAGGATTTCCTGCTGATGTAAAAATCTGCAAAAATATTCGCCGGGCGATGGAATAGAATCCGGAGTGCTTCCGTATATAGGAGTATGGAACGCAAAGGACGCACATTCGATGTTTTGGGGCAGCTCGGTTCGCTGAGACGTTACGCCCGCTCGCTCGTGCGCAATGCGGACGAGGCCGAAGATCTGGTGCATGACGCGCTGGTCAAGGCATATGAGCGCAAAGCATCTTTCCGCCACGGCGGCAATCTGCGCACCTGGTTGCTGTCGATCCTGCACAATGTGCATATTGACCGCCTGCGTCAGAAGAAGTCGCTGAACCGTCGTCACGAGGAAGCCGCGGCTGACCTCGAAACGGCATTGCCGGCATCGCAGGACCATACGGTGCGTTTGAGCCAGGTCCGCGAGGCATTCTTCAATCTGCCCGAGGAGCAGCGCGAGGCGCTGCATCTCGTGGCGATCGAGGATCTCTCCTATCAGGAGGCGGCATCTGCACTTGGCATTCCTGTCGGCACGCTGATGTCCCGCATTGCGCGGGCACGGGCGACGCTGCGTAGTTTCGAGGAGGCTACCTCCAAGGTTTCACATCTCAGGCTTATCGAGGGAGGCGGCAATGAAAATCGTTGATCCGATCATCGATACCGATCTCGACGCCTATGTCGATGGCGAGCTCACTCTCGCGCGCCGTGTCGAGGTGGAATCCTATCTCTCGGAGCATCCGGAGATCGCCGCCAAGGTGATGGCCGATATGAGCATCCGCGGCGAGCTGCGCATGGCGCTGGCCGGAGAAGGCCATGTGGTCCGGGCAGAAACGCGTGAGGCCGCGCGGCGGCTGGAGCGCGGGCTGGTCTATGGCCGCATGCTGGGGTCCTTCCAGCGGGTTGCTGCCATCGCCGTGCTGGTGACGACCGGCTGGGTCGCACATACGTCCTTCGGTGCCTTTACGGCGAGCGAGGTCAGTGCGTCCACGCGGCCGCCGGCCTTTGTCGACGATGCGGTGCGCGCCTATAAGACGACTGCCGTGCGCGAGGAGATCAAGCCGCAAGCGGCGGCTGCGAGTTACAATCCGGAAGAAATCCGTGCTTCGACGGCAATCGTATTGCCGGAACTGCCGGGGGACTGGCGCGTCACCGATGCGCAGATCTATCCGTCCGAGTTCGGCCCAAGCATCGAAATGATGGTCGATGCCGGAGAAGATGGACATTTGTCACTTTTCGCCGTCCGCCCGGGCAATTTCGCCGTCCAGGACGTCAGTCACATCAAGCGTGACGATGTCCAGGCTGCCTATTGGCAGATCGGCGAAGTTGCCTATGCGCTGATCGGCAATGGCAAGGCGGGCCAGCTGGACGGCGATGCCGAAAAGCTTGCCCGCAGCCTCTACTAGTTTGGATTAAAGGAGAACGACCATGAACCCGACCAATCCGCGATACGGCTACGGAGCCGCCGCCGGCTCTCAGGCGCTCTTCGACGAGGGGCTGCGCAAGCATATGCTGCGCGTCTACAATTACATGGGTATCGGCCTTGTCGTGACGGGCATCGTCGCGCTGATCGTCGGCACGACGCCGGCGCTCTACGTACCCATCTTCCAGAGCCCGCTGAAGTGGGTCGTCATGCTGGCGCCGCTCGCCTTCGTGTTCTTCTTCTCGTTCCGTATCCAGTCGATGTCGGCCAGCACGGCGCAGATGATGTTCTGGGCCTTCTGCGCGGTCATGGGCCTGTCGCTGGCCTCGGTCTTCCTGGTCTTCACCGGCACGAGCATCGCCCGCACCTTCTTCATCGCCGCGACGATGTTCGGCGCGACCAGCCTTTACGGCTACACGACCAAGCGTGACCTTTCCAACATCGGTTCGTTCCTGATGATGGGTCTGTTCGGCGTCATCATCGCCAGCATCGTCAATATCTTCCTGGGTTCGAGCGCTCTGCAGTTCGCCATCTCGGTCATCGGTATCGTCGTCTTTGTCGGCCTGACCGCCTGGGATACGCAGAACATCAAGGAACAGTATGCCGAAAATTACGATCAGGAATCGCAGCAGAAGCTCGCCGTCTTCGGTGCCCTGTCGCTCTACCTGAACTTCGTCAACATCTTCCAGCTGCTGCTGAATTTCACCGGCGAGCGGGAGTAGTTTGAAATTGCCTGCTTGAGCATGGTCTGAGCTAAAGGGCACTCCACGCCTTTGGTGATCATGCTCCGGTAATGCGTCTCCCTGGGGGCTTGTTGAGACGCATGACGCGCCTGCAGTATCTGCGCCGATACTGCAGGCGCAACTTTTTTGTGGCTATGTCCAAGACCGAATCCGGATCATTCAGCCCGCCGGAATTCTGTCCTTCGTAGCATCGACGCCACCAATTTCTCCCGCTATGGTTTGATTTTCTCGGCCACCTTTGCCAAGTTGCACTATCGGCTTCGAAAACGGGTTTGAGCGGTGGCAAGATGGTGGCAACGACTATTTCTCGCACTCGGGATCGTCCAGTCTGTGGCGATGCAGTCCATGGCCAATGAAGCTCCGAAGGAAGTGGCCCGGCTGACTGAAGCCGTCAAAGCCATACCGGGCATCACGGAAGCCGAACTCGGCAAGGTCTATCTCCCCGATGTCGCTCTCTCGGATCTTTCTCTGCCCGGTGCCTATGCGGATCTGCCCGCTGCCGCGTTGCGCAGAACCAAGGGCGGTTTGCCGGACGAATTGCTGCTTTCGATCGGCTTCACGATCGAACCGGACGAGAAGGGCCTGAAGGCGCTGGAGTTTCTGGCGTGGTGGACGCGGGATCAGGCGCGTGGCGGCGAGAACATGCAACTGCGCGCCCTGGCGCTGCCGCCGATGGCTGGAAATACCAAGCAGCTCGGCCAGACCCTGCGTTTTACCATCGACTGGTTCTACAGCAATCCATCACAGGATATCGGTGTGGTACTGAAGGCCCTCGATGAGACTGCCGCATCATTGGAACTGGCAACACGCCTATATCGCCCCGCCTTCCAGTAGGATTGCCCTTCGACGACTGCGTGTCCGGTGGTTCTCGTTTCGCGAGCGCTTCAAAAGAGCGGCCGGCAGCCGCGATGATGCGATTGCCGGCCGCTTTGGCTGAAATTTACCGTTCTTCGCTCCTAGGTCGCGAAGGTTCTCTTCTTACCATTCGGCGACGCTGCCGTCCTCGTGGCGCCAGACCGGGTTGCGCCAGCGATGGCCTTCCTTGGCACGCTCGATGACATAGGCTTCGTCGACTTCGATGCCGAGGCCGGGGCCTTGCGGAATGCTCACGAAACCATCGGCATAGTGGAACACCTCCTTGTTGGAGATGTAGTCGAGGATGTCATTGCCCTTGTTGTAGTGGATGCCGAGGCTCTGTTCCTGGATGAAGGCGTTGTAGCTGACGGCATCGACCTGCAGGCAGGCGGCAAGCGCGATCGGGCCAAGCGGGCAATGCGGCGCCAGCGCCACGTCATAGGCTTCGGCCATGGCCGCGATCTTGCGGCATTCGGTGATGCCGCCGGCATGGGATAGATCGGGCTGGAGAATGTCGACATAGCCGTCCGACAGGACCGACTTGAAGTCCCAGCGCGAGTACAGGCGTTCGCCGAGCGCGATCGGCGTCGAGCAATGATTGGCGATTTCCTTCAAGGCTTCGCGGTTTTCCGAAAGCACCGGCTCTTCGATGAAGAGCAGCTTGTAGGGCTCCAATTCCTTGGCGAGCACCTTGGCCATCGGACGATGGACGCGGCCGTGGAAGTCGACGCCGATGCCGATATAGGGGCCGATCGCCTCGCGGATGGTGGCGATGGTCTCGACGGCCTTCTCCACCTTGTCATAGGTGTCGACGATCTGCATTTCCTCGCAGCCATTGAGCTTGATCGCCTTGAAGCCGCGGGCAACGACCTCCTTGGCGTTGTTGGCGACGTCGGAGGGGCGGTCGCCGCCGATCCAGGAGTAGACCTTGATCTTGTCGCGCACCTGGCCGCCGAGCAGCGAATGGATCGGCTGGCCGAGCGCCTTGCCCTTGATGTCCCAGAGCGCCTGGTCGATGCCGGCAAGGGCCGACATATGAACGGCGCCGCCGCGATAGAAGCCGGCGCGATACATGACATTCCAGTGATCCTCGATGAGGAAGGGGTCCTTGCCGATCAGGTAATCTTCCAGCTCGTGCACGGCTGCCTGTACGGTGAGCGCGCGACCCTCGACCACGGGCTCACCCCAGCCGACGATGCCTTCATCGGTCTCGATCTTCAGGAACAGCCAGCGCGGGGGAACGATATAGGTCGTCAGCTTGGTGATTTTCATAGGAATGATTCCGTTTGGCTTTGGGTTGCGTCAGCGGCGCGAGGCCGCGGATCTCGGGGTTTCGGGATTTGTTTTCCGGCCTTTGTCCAGCCGTCGTTCGACGGCGAGATCGCGGGCGGCAAGATCGAGCATGCGGTGGGCGCAGGTGCGCGCCGCATCGCGGTCGCGAAGGCGCAGCGCTTCCACGAGTTCGCCGTGAACGGCGATCGCCTCGTCGCGGCTATGGGCGGCGACATTGGAGGCGTGAAGCGCATATTTGAGGCCGGCATGCATGGCGCTGGAGAGGCGACGGAACACCTGGTTGTGGCTGGCGCTGAGCAGCAGCTTGTGGAAGGTCACGTCGGCCTCGGTAAAGCCCTCCGGGTCATTGCCGCTGTCGCGCATCTGCTGCCATGCGCTCTCCAGGTCGGCAATTTCGCGAGCAGTAGCGCGCTCGGCCGCATATTCTGCGGCTGCGGGTTCTATGGTACGGCGCGCTTCGAGGATGGAGCCGAGAATATCGAAATCGGCAATATAAGGCCCCATCCATTCCAGCACATCCTGGTCGAGAATGTTCCAGTCGTCCTTGTCGCAGACCGTGGTGCCGATGCGCGGCTTGCCGCGCACGAGACCCTTGGACTCCAGCACCTTGAGGGATTCGCGGATAACCGTGCGGCTGACGCCGTACATTTCGCAGAGATCGTTTTCGCGCGGCAGGGTCGAGCCGGAAGGATAGCGTTCGGCGCATATGTCTTCGGCGATCGCCGCCGTCACATTCTTGCGCACGCGCGGACGACGCGCCGGCTGAGCCATGGAGTCGTGCCCCTGTCTTTCGAGCGATTCCACCCTATCTCCTCCGCACCATTTCGCATGTTCTGCCCGAATTTCTTTCTCGACCGGAGAGGGGCAGGATTTTCATGCAGATGATGGCCGGTCACGGTTGGTGACCAAACATTGAAATCATCATACGATAATCATCATACATTGGCAATATTCTTGTATGATGATTTGAAAAAACTGGCGCAATCGCGTTTTCAGGAACAATGCGCCTGGCGCAGCCGTTTTCCGGATCGACGCCGCGTCTGTTACCGCGGCGTCGTCTTCGACGGATAGAAGGACTATGGTGACGATGCGGGCGGCCGTGCCGCTTGCCGTCGATCATCACGGGAAAGGCGGTTCCGCCCCCGAGGCTCATTCAACGACAAGGAGGACGACATGCAGATCAATCGCACAGGTTCGGCTCAATGGTCCGGCGGTCTGAAGGACGGCAAGGGTCAGATTTCGACGCAGAGCGGCGCGCTCAGTCACTATCCTTACGGCTTTGCCAGCCGCTTCGAAGGCGTTGCCGGCACCAATCCGGAAGAGCTGATCGGTGCGGCGCATGCGGGTTGCTTCACCATGGCCTTGTCGCTGATCCTCAATGAAGCCGGTTTCACCGCCGAAAGCATGGAGACAACGGCCAAGGTGACGCTTGAAAGCGTCGAAGGAGGCTTTGCCATCACGGCGATCCACCTGACGCTCAAGGGCAAGGTTCCCGGCGCCGATGAAGCCACGTTCACCGAACTTGCCAACAAGGCAAAGGCCGGTTGCCCGGTTTCCAAGGCACTTGCTTCCGTTCCGATCTCTTTGGAAGTTCACGCCGCCTAAGCTCAGGATCTCATGATTCTACGGGCACTTCGCGGCGCGAAGTGCCCGTAGAATGCTGCGCGCGATGCTCAAAGCAGTGCGTTTCGTTGGCCAATGGGCCTTACGCGCCGGCTACTGCCGCAAGGCGTCGCTTCACGATCAAAGCCAGCGGCACCGTGTAGAAAAAGTGCGACATGAAGCCACCGATAACGACCATCGGATCGAAATAGTTCGGATGATCCGTGGTGGCCACCATGATGGCAGCATGCATCACGATCCAGATCACTACGGCGTAGAACAATGCCACGAACGTCGCCTCGAAGCCGCGCCGCCGGAAGTACGGCCAGATATAGGCAAAGGCGATGCCCCAGGCAAAAACGAAGGAGAAGTGGATTGCCGTGCCGAGGAAATACGCCGTCAGTCCCAAAGTTTCCTGCACCGTCTTGCCGAATACGAGGCCTGTGGCATTACGGGGAATGCCCGCCAGCGGCATGAGCTGCTGGACACCAACCCAGACGATCGCCTCATATATCCAGATCAGGACGCCGCCCGCGAGGCCCCCGATCACACCGGCTTTTATGGTCGTCCACAGGGCTGGTGTATCCGTGAGGCCTGCTCCCACGTTCATATCTCGACGGATCTCGTCATAATTGCTGCTCATGTTCGATTTTCCTCCCTGATTGCTCCACTCTCAAATTCATGCCTGACCACCCAAATTGTGGATGGGCATAAGGTCCTCTTTCGGAGGTTTTCCAACGGGGCGGGAAAATTTATCGCGAGCCTGGCAGGGCCGATCATGACGGCCGGCTACTCACCATCGCATAACTGACGGCGCTCTCGACATTTCGTCTCGCAGTCCGACTATTCATTGGACAAATAAAGAGGATGCCGTCGCAACACCAATTCAAATGGTCGGCGGTTTGATAAGTATTGGCTATATTGCGGCGTCGTAAAATTGTGACTTGGCGCCATCAATCAATCTTGCCATGCGAAGGTGTGTTTTCGCGCATGCGTCTGCAATCCCTCGCGGCTGCCTCGATCCAGGCCTGCTACAAAATATCCTGCGCGTGGAGCGCGTTTGGTATATAGTTCGTACTCGGGCATTGGGCTGTCATTTTCACTGAAATGCAGTGCTCAAGGGGAGGGGCGAATGTCTGGGATTCTTTTGATTCATGTCGTCATCAGTTTGATTGCCATCATCAGCGGCATCGTTGTGGCCCAGGGATTTCTCACGGCCAACCGTCACGACCGATCGACGCTCGTCTATATGCTTACGACTGCGCTCACCAGCCTGACGGGTTTCTTGTTCCCGTTTCACGGAATCACGCCGGCGATCATTGTCGGCATTCTCTGTCTTCTCGTCTTCATTCCGACGGCACTGGCGCGCTACAGGTTTCATCTCGCCGGCATCTGGCGGTCGGTTTTCGTGGTCGGCGCACTGGTGCTGCTTTTCTTCAACTGTCTGGTGCTGATCATTCAATCCTTCCAGAAGATACAGGCGCTCAATGCGCTGGCACCTACCGGTAACGAGCCGCCGATCCTCGCCGCGCAGGTAGCGCTTTTGGTGGCCTGCCTGCTCGTCGGGTATTTCAGTATTCGCCGCTTCCATCCGACGCTCTTGAGCGCCTGATCGCGCGCCGATCGGGCCTGCGACAAAATGTCGGACACTTTCAGCACGCTCCGCAAGGCGCGTTGTTGATCGTTTAACTGTTGTTTCAAGTTGTTCGGCGCATCCTCGGTTTATTCAATAGCATCTAAAAGCCGCCCAAGTTGTGGGTGGTTTCATTGACATCGGCGCTCTGATGGTTTACGAGTGACGAAAATTGAAAATCGTCACTCGTAAACCATCAGGCCTGCTCATGCTCGATCTTTCCGACGTTAGCGCCGATCCTGCCCGCCAGGAAAACATCACGCGCATTCTCGATGCCGCCGAAAAGCTGTTTCGCCACTATGGCTACAGCAAGACGAATGTGGCCGACATTGCACGCGATCTCGGCATGTCGACGGCGAATATCTACCGCTTCTTCGGTTCCAAGGTTGAAATCCACCAGGCTCTTTGTGGGCGCATGCTCGGCCAGAGCTACCAGATGGCGCTCGCCATCCGCAATCAGCCGATCAGTGCGACCGATCGGCTGCGGGCCTATACCATGGCCCAGTACAAGATGACGATGGAGGCCATGCTCGACGAGCAGAAGGTTCACGAAATGGTCGTTGTCGCCATCGAGCGTGATTGGCACGTCATCGAAAAGCATATCGATCGTATCCACGATCTGATCGCCGAGATCATTGCGGAGGGAATTGCCGCCGGTGAGTTCTTCGAGCAGGACCCTTACGTTGCGTCCAAATGCTTCGGCGCGGCGACCATCAATCTCTGTCATCCGCAGATGGTGGCCCAGTGCCTTGCCAAGACAAACCGGGCCGAGCCCGAGGATCTAGTCGAGTTCGCCATCAGGGCCTTGAAGAAATAGCAATGCGCGCTCCGGATAGCCGGCGTGTTTCCACTCTTTGTTCGACTTTAGGAGAGAGCGACATGGTTTCGCTGACGACCAACACTCTACGGGCCGCTGCCGGTGCGGTTCTCCTTGCTGCCTTGGGGCTTGGGCTCTCGGGCTGCAATGAGAAGAAGGAAGAGGCGGCGGAGGTGATCCGACCGGTCAAGGTCGTCGAAATCGCCCAGGCTGATACGACGCGCAAGCTCGACTATTCCGGCGCTGTGCGTGCGCGGACGGAAATGAATCTTGGCTTTCGCGTCAACGGCAAGATCGTCGAGCGCAAGGTGGATATCGGCCAAAGGGTAAAGCCCGGCGATGTGGTAGCCCGCATGGATGCAACCGATTATGTTCTCGCCGTGCGCCGTTCGCAGGCCGATCTGGATGCCGCCGAAAAGCAGGTGCAGACGACCGAGCTTGCCCGCAATCGCGCGCAGACGCTCTTTGACAAGAACGTCACCTCGAAGTCGCAGCTCGAGCAGGCCGAGCTTTCCTATGAGCAGGCCGTTTCGACGCGCGATTCCGCAGCGTCGGCATTGACCGAAGCCAAGAACCAGGTCGCCTATGCCGACCTGACCTCCGACATGAATGGTATCGTGACTGCAATCAACGCCGATGTCGGCCAGGTGGTCAGTTCCGGTACAGCCGTCATCACCGTTGCCGTCGATGGCGAGAAGGAAGTGCAGGTCGCTGTCCCGGAAATGGACATCGCCCAGTTCAAGGTTGGCAA
This sequence comes from Rhizobium sp. ZPR4, assembly GCF_040215725.1. Taxonomy (NCBI): domain Bacteria; kingdom Pseudomonadati; phylum Pseudomonadota; class Alphaproteobacteria; order Hyphomicrobiales; family Rhizobiaceae; genus Rhizobium; species Rhizobium sp. ZPR4. The sequence goes on along the minus strand of NZ_CP157967.1, from coordinate 2,780,099 downwards.
GGACGTCAAGGCGCGCTTCTGGTCCGACGCGGCCCTCGTGCTGGATGGAAAGGTGCGGGAAGTGTCGGGTAGCGCCGATCAGTCGCGCACCTTCGCCGTGCGTGTGAGCGTGCCGAACGATCCGCGCGTTCTGCTTGGCATGACCGCGACGATCGAGGCGCTTGCCGACAATACCCAGCCCTATGTTTCCATTCCCCTGAGCGCCCTTGCCCAGAAAGACGGGCAGCAGATCGTCTGGCTCGTCGACCGCAGTGCCGGTACCGTGCATTCCCGCACGATTAAGGTCGCAGATTTCTCCGATGACGGCGTGCGCGTGGCCGATGGCCTCAAGACCGGCGATGTCGTCGTTGCAGCCGGCACTCAGTTCATGAGCGAAAACATGAAGGTCAAGCTTTCTGGTGCCGCAGCCCAGCAGGCTTCCGCAGAAACCAAAGCCGCCTCGGCGGATATCGTACGCTGATCCGGATCGAGGGGACGACGTCATGTCCATCAATAATACCTCCGACGAGAGGAAGCGTTTCAACCTGTCGCGTTGGGCAATCGCCCATCCCAGCATTGCGCGCTTTCTGTTCGGGCTCATCATCATCGCCGGTGCACTCGGCCTGACCCATATGGGCCAGAAGGAAGACCCGGATTTCACCTTCCGCGTCATGGTCGTGCAGACCGTCTGGCCCGGCGCCTCCCTGCAGGACATGGAAGACCAGGTGGTCAACAAGATCGAGCGCAAGCTGCAGGAAACGCCGCATCTCGATTGGGTCAAATCCTATACCCGCGCCGGCTTTGCCATCACCACCATCCAGATCAAGGGCGATACCAACACCGCCGAGGTGAAGGACGCCTTCTACCAGATCCGCAAGAAGGTCGGCGATATCGGCAACGAGCTGCCGTCCGGCCTGCTCGGTCCCTATTTCAACGATGAATTCGGCGATACATTCATCACGCTGCATTCGATCAGCGGCGATGGCTACACCTATCCGGAGCTGAAGAAATTCGCCATCCAAGCCCGCGACATGCTGCTTTCGACGCCCGGCGTCGAGAAGGCGACCATCATCGGCGATCAGGCGGAGCAGATCTATATCGATGTCTCCTCCAAGGTTCTGGCCGAGCGCGGACTGACGCTCACCGACCTGAAGAACGCCATCGTTGGGCAGAACAACGTCGACCCGGCTGGCAACGTCGATACCAGCACCCGCTCGGTGCGCATCTCGGTCGAGGGCGATGTCAACAAGATCGAGGATATCAAGAACCTGCGGCTGACCGCCGGCGGCCAGGTGACGCGCCTTGGCGATATCGCGACCGTCTCCGCCGGGCTGCAGGACCCCTATACCGCCAAGTTCCTTTATAACGGCCATCCGAGCGTGCAGCTCGGCGTCGTCATGGCTCCAGGCTTCAAGGTGACTGATGTCGGCAAGTCGGTTGAGGAAACCTACAAGCGCTTCGAAGCCTCGCTGCCGGTCGGCGTTCAGGTCGATCAGATCGCCAACCAGCCCGACGTCGTCACGGATGCGATCAGCGAATTCATGCATGCGCTCGGCGAGGCCCTCGTCATCGTGCTGATCGTCTCGTTCCTGTCGATCGGCTGGCGCTCCGGCCTCGTGATCGCGATCGCCATTCCGCTGGTGCTGGCTGCCACATTTGCCATCATGTACGAGCTCGGCATCGACCTGCAGCGTATCTCGCTCGGCGCGCTCATCATCGCGCTCGGTCTGCTGGTCGATGACGCCATGATCGTGGTCGAACTCATGGAGCGCAAACTGGAAGAGGGGCTGGTGAAGCTCGATGCCGCCAGCTTCGCCTATTCCTCCACGGCTTTCCCGATGCTGACCGGCACGTTGATCACGACCGCCGGCTTCATCCCTGTGGGATTTGCGGCATCGACGGCCGGCGAATATGTCCGCTCGCTCTTCTACGTCGTCGGCATCGCGCTCGTGGTCTCCTGGTTCGTGGCCGTCTACTTCACGCCATGGCTCGGCTACATGATCCTCAAGCAGCGCCATCATGCCGGCGAGCATCACGACGTGTTCGATACGCGCTTCTACCGCCGTCTGCACTCCTCGGTCGCCTGGGCCGTGCGCCACCGCGTCATCGTTCTGCTTCTGACGCTCGCCGCCTTCGTCGGCAGCCTCTGGTCCTTCCAGTTCATTCCGCAGAACTTCTTCCCGCAGTCGTCGCGCCCGGAAATCCTGGTCGATCTCTGGCTGCCCGAAGGCACCAGCATCAAGGAAGTCGAACGCCAGGCGCAGGCACTGGAAGCCCGTATGGCCGATGATCCGGACAAGCGTTTCATCGCCACCTATATCGGGCAGGGTGCTCCACGCTTCTTCCTGCCGCTCGATCAGCAGCTCACCAATCCGAACTATGCCCAGATGCTGGTCATGGCCAAGGACGAGCCGGCCCGCGAGCGCCTGATCACCAAGATGCGCGGCATACTGGCCAACGATTTCCCATCCGTTCGCGGCAAGGTCGATCGCCTGTTCCTCGGTCCGCCGACGGGCTGGCCCGTACAGCTACGCGTCATGGGTCCGGACCGTCAGGAGGTTCGCCATATTGCCGACGAGGTGAAGCAACGCTTTGTCCAGAATCCGTTGCTCGGTGCCATCCATGACGACTGGCTTGAGCCGGTGCCGGCTATGAAGCTGGTGATCGATCAGGATCGCGCCCGCGCTCTCGGCGTCACCTCGCAGCGCATCCGCCAGATGCTGCAGGCTTCGATGTCCGGCGTCACTCTCGACAACTATCGCGAGGGTGAGGAAACCGTTGGAATCGTTGCCCGCGAGCCGGAAGAAAGCCGTCATCTGCTGACGTCGGTAAACTCGGTCTATATCCCGACAGATAGCGGTGGCTTCGTGCCGTTGTCGCAGGTCGCCAAGATCGTGCCTGTCATGGAGCAGAGCATAGAATGGCGCCGTGACCGCCTGCCGACCATCAGCGTGCGGGCGACCCTGCCCGACAATGTGCAGTCGAACGACGTGACCGCCAAGCTCTACAATGACATGGCTGATCTGAGGAACAGCCTGCCGGCCGGCTACAAGATCGAGATCCAGGGCGGCGCCGAAGACAGCGCCGAAAGTCAGGCCTCGATCGCCGCCAAGGCGCCGATCATGCTCGTCATCATCGTCGTGCTCTTGATGGCGCAGCTGCAGCACTTCGGCAAGGCGATGCTGGTGCTGGCGACGGGTCCGCTCGGCATTATCGGTGCGGCTGCGGCTCTGCTCATCAGCGGTGCACCCTTCGGCTTCGTCGCGATCCTCGGCGTTATCGCTTTGCTCGGCATCATCATCCGCAACTCGATCATCCTCGTCGACCAGATCGACCAGGATATTGCGGCGGGCATGGACCGGAAGGAAGCGATCATCGGCTCGGCCGTGCGTCGTTTCCGGCCGATCACGCTGACCGCGCTGACGGCCGTGCTGGCGCTGATCCCGATCTCGCGCGGCGTCTTCTGGGGTCCGCTCGCCTATGCGATGATGGGCGGTATCCTGGTTGCGACCGTGTTGACGATCTTCGTCCTGCCCGCCGGCTACGCCTTGTTCTTCGGCCGCGAGCCCAAGAACAAATCGGCGGAGCCGGTTGCCAAGGAGCAGGTCGACGAGGAAGAGCGGAATACGGTTCTGCTGCCGCCGGCCGTGGCGGCAGAGTGAGACGTCCGAAAGAAACAAACCCCGGCCTCTGGCCGGGGTTTTCTTTTGAGCCGTTAGAACATTTCCGCTTTTGTTCGAATCGCGAAAACGCCCTATCGTCTTATTTCCCAAGGCCTTCCGGACGGAAAATCTTTACGCACTTTTCCTGGAAATGCCCTAGATCGACGGCAGGATCGTCTGTTTACCTTCGGCGATCTTCAGGATCGTCAGCGTTCCGCCCATGGAAACGGCCGTATCGATACCGATGCGGCTTAGACCAAAAACGGGATGCGAGCCCGGCGTGTGGCCATGGACTACCAGCAGCGGCAATTGCGGTCCGCCCGACAGGAACGGCTCGCGAATCCACATCAGATCTTCATCCGTCTGCTCACTTAAAGGGAGACCGGGCGTGATGCCGGCATGGACGAAGAGTGTCGAGCCGAAAGTGACGGCCGCGGCCAGCGAGCGCAGCAGGTCGATATGCGCTGCCGGCATCGCCTTGAGCGTCATGTCGCGCAACTCCTCGACGCTATAGCCGAGGTCGAAAAGCATGTGCCGGGCATCGATGCCGTAGGATGCGAGCGTCGGCAAGGCACCGAACTCCAGCCAATGGATGTTGGCATCGGGATCGTCCAGAAAGCGCAGGAAGACATCGTCGTGATTGCCGCAAAGCGCATAGCGGTCGAAGCCTTCGGGCGGCGGTGCGCTAAGATGCGCCAGGACATCGCTGGAACGGGGGCCACGATCGACATAATCGCCGAGATACATCAGCAGCTTTCGGCCGGGAAGGCTGCGAGCATCCGCGATGATACGCCTTTCGGCCTCCGCCATCTCATCGTAACAGCCATGGATGTCGCTTAGGGCATAGATCGCTGTGTAATCACGTCCGGTGAGATCGATACGGTCTCGCTGATGCTGCATGAAATCGACCGTTTTCTGCCGGGTCGTGCCTGAACGGCCGCGGCAGTCCAATTGCTTGACATGGTGTCGAGAAACCCGCCTTTGGCGAGCCTATACGGGACGGTATTCCAAGCATCGATCCGCCGCAAGTCTTACGGGCGTAGGCATTGGTCTGAACCGTTGAAATTTCAGAAAGATTCAGCGTAGTCTTCGGGAGGTCGCGCATTATGCAACCTCCCGAATGGCTATGATGCTCAGCCGCGATAGGCTGCTTCGAGCCCGGCAATGTCGAGTTTGACCATCTGCATCAGGGCTCGCATGACACGGGCGGCCTTCGCCGGGTCCGGATCGGCGATATATTTGCCGAGCACGGTCGGCACGACCTGCCAGGAGACGCCGTAGCGGTCCGTCACCCAACCGCATTCCACCGGCGCGCCGCCATCTGTAAGGCCATCCCAGAGGCGGTCGACCTCGGCTTGATCGATGCAATCTATCTCCAGCGAGATCGCATGGTTGAATTCGATGCGGCTGCCGCCGTTCAGCGCCATGAAGCGCTGGCCGGCAAGCGTGAAATTGACGACCAGAACCTCATCCGGTTTACCGGCGGGCGTGTCGATAATATTCTTCTGCACATGATCGATCCGGGAATCCGGGAAAAGCGAGACATAGAAATTCGCTGCTTCCTCGGCTTCTCGCGCAAACCACAGGCATGGGGCAATCTTGGACATTTGGTGTTCCTCTCTCGTTGGAAGCCCGAAGGACGAAAGAGGAGCGGTAGGGCCGACAGGGCTGCGAAAATTTTTTCGAATTCCTGCCGGCCGACGAGCAGCTAGACCAAGCGACCGCCGCCATCGATATGCAAGACCTCCCCCGTCACGAAGCGGTTCGCCATCAGGAAAAGGATCGCCTCAGCGATATCCTCCGGCCGGCCGATGTTGCGGCTGGGGAGCGTCGAGGCGGTCTGTTCCAGCACCTGCCGCTTGGCCTCGCCCATCAGGCCATCGAGAAGCGGGGTATCTACCCATCCTGGCGAAACCGCGTTGACGCGCATCGGCGACAATTCAATGGCAAGGGCGCGAACCGTGCTCTCGACTGCGGCGACGGCGGCTGCGACGACGGCACCGATGGCGGCCGGGCGGGAGGCGAATTGCCCGGAGGTCATGGTAATCGAGCTTGCGGGATGCAGAAGCGGAAGAGCGGCCTTGATGGCGAGCAACGGCCCGATCAGGCGTTCGCTCAAGACCTTCGAGAGATCTGCCGCCGACTGATCCTTGAGCGACTGCAGATGCACAGTCCCCGCCGTGATCAGCAGATGGTCGATCCTGTCGATCCCGGCGAATATCGACGGCTGCGGGGCGGCGATATCCGAGACGATCTGGGTCGCGCCGCCGATCGCTTCGGCGGCGTCGCGAAGACGCTCGGCGTTGCGGGATAGCAAAAAGAGATTTGCGCCGGCTTCCTTGGCCTGTTTGGCGGTCGCCAAGCCGATCCCCGAAGAGCCGCCGATGATAACGACGTTCTGACCGTGAAATGATTGGGGCTCTGTATTGCCCTTTTGAATGGTGCTGGTCTGCAAGACTGGTTCTCCGATTGGATTGTTGACCGGTCTCAACGTCTTCGATCGGCATATGCTTTGGAAGGAAGCGAATGGCGATGTCATTTATCGTAAAAGACGATAGAATGTGGCCATGGACATGCTTTCTGCCATGCGCATTTTCACCCGCGTCGTCGAACGTGGCAGCCTTTCTGCCGCGGCGCGCGATCTCGGCCTCGGCCAGCCCACCGTCAGCGAACGCGTCGAGAAACTGGAAAAGCATTTGAACGCGCGTCTCCTTTACCGGACGACCCGATCGGTGCAGGCGACCGACGCCGGGGCGCGCTTCTATGACTATGCCAAGCGTGCCATCGAAGCCGCCGAGGAAGCGGAGGCTTCCGTCGCCTCGGCCGAGACATCGCTGACCGGAACCTTTCGGATCGCCGCGCCGCACGGGCTTGGAGAGATGACCTTGCCGCGGCTGCTCATCGAATTTCAGAGACTGCATCCGGCTCTGGCCATCGATGTGACCCTGAATGACCGCTTCGTCGATCCGATGACCGAGGGTGTGGATCTCTCCATCCGCATCGGTGAGATCGGCAGCGGCAATTTCATTGCCCGCCGGCTGGGGACGATGCGGCGGCTCCTGCTCGCCGCTCCCGGCTATATCGAGCGGCAGGGGTTGCTGCGTGAACCGGCGGAGTTGGCGGCACACCCCTTCATCCGGGTTGCCGGTTTCGCGGCGGATGAGCGGCTGCATCTGATCGGTCCCGACGGTGCGCCGGTGGACGTGCCCATCCGCACCGCATGGCGGGTCAATCACTGGAGGCCGCTCATGGAGGCGGTGCTGGCGGAAAGGGGAATAGGCTCCTTGTTCGCTGCCGTCTGCGGTCGGGAGATCGCCGAAGGCAGGCTCGTTCCCGTACTGCCTTCCCATGAGTTCAGGCGCGTGGACGTCCATGCCATCTATCCGCCGGGACCGCGCCCTGCGGCCAGGACGAAGGCTTTCCTTGCGCTTCTCGCCGGGCGCACCGATCTGCTTTTTGGCGAGACACTCGCGGTTCCTTAGCGGCCGGCTGCGAGCTTTTCGGCAAATTCGATCGCCTCGATCAGGCTGCGCTCATTGGCAATGCCCTTGCCGGCGATGTCGAAGGCGGTGCCGTGATCGACGGAGGTGCGCACGATCGGCAGGCCGAGGGTGATGTTGACACCGGACAGATCCATCCATTTGCCCGTCGCCGGATCGATCTCGAAGCCGAGCAGCTTGACCGGGATATGGCCCTGATCGTGATACATGGCGATGACGGCGTCATACCGGCCGGCGCGCAGCTTGACGAAGACGGTGTCGCCGGGAACGGGGCCGACGACATCGAACCCATCGGAGACTGCTTTGGCGATGGTCGGCGCGGAGATATCGATATCCTGCCGGCCGAAGAGGCCGCCTTCGCCGGCATGCGGGTTGAGCGCCGCCACCGCAATCTTCGGGCTGGCGATGCCGAGATTCTTCAGCGCCTTGTCGGTGAGGTCGATGACGAGCCGTAGCCGCTCCGGCGTCAGGCGCTTCGGCACATCTTCCAGTGCGACATGGGTGGTGACGTGGCTGACGCGCATGTTGCCATGGGCGAGCATCATGACAGAGCCGCGGGCGCCGGTCAGCGCCGCCAGCAGCTCGGTATGGCCGGCATAATGAAAGCCGGCCTTGTTCAGCGCTTCCTTGTTGAGCGGGGCGGTGACGATGCCGCCGACCTTTCCCGATTGCGCGAGCTCGACACCCTTCTCGATCGCCTTGAAGGCCATGCGGCCGCCATCGGCGGAAAGCCGGCCCGGCAGGATCGGCTCGCCCTCGGCGTCGGCCTGAATGAAGCAGAGGTTCGGCCAGTCGCCCTCCATCTGCGCGTCGGGGATTTCGATATCGAAGCCGAGCTGCTTTTCGGCGAGCCGCAGGGCGGGGCCGCTGCCGATAATAGTTAGTTTCAACTTACCTTCATCGAGCCTATCCCTCAAGCGGGCTGCAGCCTTGACGATGATTTCCGGGCCGATGCCGGCGGGGTCGCCCATGGTGATTGCGAGATGCCGCGTCATGGTTCTTCTCCTCCGGCAATCAGCCCGTTTTCACTCAAGAGATCGCGCCATAGCGTCGGGCCGCCGAACGCGCCTGACTTGGAGATGACGGTGGTACCTTCCCAGGGGCCGCCGACGATCGTCGAGCGCGGCAGGCCGGGTGCTGCCTGGCCGGTAATGCTGAGAGCTGCCACATCGAGCGCCGAGCAGAGATTGCGCAGCGTCTCGCCGCCGGCGACGATCAGCGTGCCCGGGGCCGGGAGTGCCTTGGCCATGCCGCCGAAGGTCGCCGCGATCCGCCTTGCTGCATCGTCGCGATCAAGCCCTGTCGGCAGGTCGAGGCTGACCATGGCGACGCCGCTTTGCCGGATTTGATGGTCGACGGCATCGGCGCTGGCACCTTCCGCAAGCTTAAGCCAATTGGGGCCACAGGCCTGGAGTTGCGCCAAAGTGATTGGCTGGTCCGAGCCGAACAGACCAAGCACCGGCCTTTGTAGTTTGCGCGAGATCGGGACTGATGGCGTCGGCCTCCGTTCGCCCTTGTCCCTTTTGGCGCGGGGCAGATGGTGCGTTGCCCGGTCGATATTGCGCGCCAGAGCGCGGGCGAGGCCGCCAGTGCCGCTCCACAACACCGGTCCTTCGAGCTGCGAAGATACCCATGCGATGATCGCATCCAGATCGTCATCCGTATGCGCATCGAAAACATGGATACCATCCGGAATGGCCAGCTTTTCAGCGCCGTCGACGGAGCTATGGTCGAGCGCCGTGTTGAAGGCCGGCAATCCCTCGGCGCGCAGATGCATGACCAGATCGCCGCTGACATCGCGCCAGGCGTCCTTGCCGGCAAAGAGCACCTGCCGTCCGCCTCGCGTGTGCCGCCCGTGATGCGGAAAGGCCGGCGCGAGGATGCAATGCCGCCAGTGACCCAGCCGGAAGCAGGCCGCGAGCTCCACCGCCCAGGGGCCGCGAAACAGGCTGTCCACCTTCTTGAAGGCGAGATCGGCGCCCTCCAGCAACGGCGCGATCCCGGCGACGATTGCCTCTGCCTCAGCCGCCGTCTTCTCGCGGGTGCCGCTATCGATCGCCAGGCAATCCGGCAGGCTCTTGGAAAGCGCGTCGCTGCGCTCCACATCGATCGGCCCGTAGACACCGACGAATTCGACTGCGGTATCGAGCGCGCCGGTCAGGTCATCGGCAATGAGGCGGAGGGTGGGCATGGACTTCGGGAGCCTTCGCGGCCTTGCGGGTATGGAATGTGAATGAAAGCCAAGGCCTTGCGGCGGCTTGAGCGAAGCGCAATCTTCAGCCTTCCATTAGGGATGTCAACGGGTTGCTTTGTCACCGAGGCATTGATCGCGGCTGCGACGTCTGTCCGCGTTTACCCACTGGCGCATATGCGGATATGCTTGTAAGTGAACGGCGCGGCGGATCGCTTCGGTCGCTTCAAGGAGGGCAGGGTGAGCTACGATTTCCATGTGGGCCAGAAGGTCGTCTGCATCGACGACAAGTTCAAGCATGTCAGCATCGATCAGCTGATCCGCAAGGGAACGATCTACACCATCCGCTGGGTCGGCGAATACACGCATTATGTCGACGGCACCTTCATCGGCGTCAAGCTGGAGGAGATCCATCGCGGCAATGATGACGGCCCGGAAGGCTATGGCGCCGCCGACATGCCCTATCGCGCCAGCCGCTTCCGTCCTCTGGTCAAGGACAAGATCGCTTCGCTGAGAAAGCTGCTCGCGCCGACGCCGGATGCGCCTGTCGAGCCGAAGGTGAAGACGAAGAAAAAGGAAGAGGTCTGAGGGCAGGCGGTATCGAAGCCTGCTACCCTTTTGGGATCAGCCCTCTCGCGCCCGCGCCAGCCCGTGTTCGATCAGCCGGCTAATGAGTTCCGGATAGGAAATGCCCGAGGCGTCCATGGCCTTGGGGTACATGCTGATATTGGTGAAGCCGGGCATGGTGTTGATCTCGTTGATGACGACACTCTGATCCGGCCGCAGAAAGAGATCGACGCGGGCCAGCCCCTCGCATCCGAGCGCCCGAAAACCCTCCGCCGCCATGCGCTTCAGCACATCCGCCGTCTCAGCCGGAATATCCGCCGGCACGGTGACGACGGCGCCGTTCTGGTCGAGATATTTCGCCTCGTAGGAATAGAAGCCGTGGGTCGCAGCCGTGGTGATCTCGCCCGGCACGGAGACGAAGAGCGTACCGTCCGGCTCCTCCAGCACGGCATATTCGATCTCGCGGGCGCGCACGAATTCTTCCACCAGCACCTTGCGGTCATGCCGGAAGGCTTCGGCAAGGGCTGTCTCGAAGGCCGCCGCATCCTGCACCTTGCTGACCCCGACCGACGAGCCCTGCCGGGTGGGTTTGACGAAGACAGGCGAGCCGAGCGTGCTCACGATCTCATCGAAATCAGGCTTGTCACCGCGCACAAGCGTGACGGAGCGCGCCACCGGCAGGCCGGCCTCGCGCAGCAGGCGCTTTGCCATATCCTTGTCGATCGCATTGGCCGAGCCCAGAATGCCGCAGCCGACGAGGGGCAGGCCGACGATCTGGGCAAGGCCCTGAATGGAGCCATCCTCGCCGTTCAGCCCATGCAGCACCGGAAATAGCACATCGACCGCAGGCAGCGCGCGGGCGCTCGAGCCTTCCAGCGCGAGAAGCCGCCCCTTGCCGCCCGGCACGAGGCAGACCTCCGTGCCCTCATAGGCAATCGGCTCCGGCAGCACGCCAACCTTTTCCTCCACCAGCAGCCAGCGCCCTGCGCGATCGATCAGGATTGGCACGATCTCATATCTTGCGCCATCGATCGCCCTGACGACATTGCGGGCCGACATGACGGAAACCTCATGCTCGCTGGACTGACCGCCAAACAGAACGGCGACGCGTAGTTTCGACATTGAGGTTTTGCTCCCGGGCTAGGATGGATGCGATGGGAGAAGGGTTTAAACGGGGGATTGCAGCGGAATTGGGGAGGGTGGCTTCGCTGGTGTGATTGGCCGATTGTTACATCTAAGTGTTGGTACCATTGGGCATCAAGGAAAAGCCTATGAAACTGCGCTTTCGATGGATATCAATTGTTCACGCCACCAGTAGACTGTTTGTCTGAACATTTCGAAGGCGTCATAGCCGTCCTCGAACTCGAGAGCTGCTAGCCGCCCATCAGTTGAAATTATTCGTAGATCCGCTTTAAGTTGTCGCAACCTTGCATCATTCCGCCACCACATGCCTGTTTGTAAAGCCGTGTGGCAATGGTAAAATCCTGCGGCATGCCTTGCCCAAGTTCGTATATTGCACCAAGATTGTTACAGCCCGCCATGCTTCCTCCGTCACATGCCTGTTTGTAGAGCTGTGCGGCGACGGCATAATTTTGTAGTATACCTCTTCCGGTGTAATACATCTGCCCAAGATTGTTGCAACCTCGCATCGCTTTACCATCGCAAGCCTGTTTGTAAAACCGCGCAGCAGTGGCGTAGTCCTGTGGTATGCCTCTGCCGTTCTCGGAGAATACTCCAAGGTTGAAGCAACTTTGCATCTCTCCGCCATTACACGCCTTTGTGTATAGCGATACCGCCGTACCGTAATCTTGCAGCACGCCCTTACCATCCGCGTACATGATCCCAAGTCCTCCGCAACCTGTCATCTCTCCGCCATCACAGGCTCTTTGAAAAAGCCGTGCGGCGATGGCGTAGTTCTGTGGTACCCCGTTGCCCCTCGCGTACATAAGCCCAAGCTCTACACATTCTGTTTTAATTCCGTTGTCACAGAGCCTCTTCTCTAGCTCGGCTTCGATGTTTGCCGAATTCTGTCCGGCAAAAGCTACGTCAGGAATCCAGAACAACAATAGCAACGGCAGGAGCGCGCAGCGAAGAGTGCGGTGCAAAATGGGTGAGGCAACCTGAAACATTGCAAAGCTCCCGGACTTAGAAGGAATTTATTCTGCCGCGCGGACTATAGCCTGTTCACACATCAGATTATCATTTTCTCCTTCGTTCGCGGAAGGGAAGATGACAATCTCCTAGGCTGCGTCAAAATAAAGGGCTGGTTCTAAGACGCCGTTTGCCAATTAACCTGACGAAATATCAAATCGTTCCGAGTGTCGTGTTTTACAGCCCCATTGATCTCAAACAGCTTTTTGAATGGGGATGGACGAATTTTACAGCTAAGCCTTTGTGCTAAAGACAATAAGTCGAGCTTCCCAAGCTGATGCTCTCTCAATAGGATGAACGGTTTAATTGGATATAGGAAGCAGCTCACCAATGGCGCGCCCGATTCGTGGATTGTCCATGACGGCAGCAAATATAGCGACCGCGCTCTTCTGACACGAGGCGCTGTATTTACGATATACCTCAGTTCGATCTTGCGGGCCGTATTCGCTTTTTGCCGCCAAGTATTTTGAATACGCGGCGTCAAAGCCAGAATCCAACTTCATGTCGGTAATTTCCAAGAGGTATATCATGGCCTGCCGCGCCTGATCTTCCCTGAGCCAGAACGCAGCATATCTCCAATTCTGCTTGGCCTTTGAAAATAGACGATCAAAATCGGCAGGGATCGAGGCGCCCTGTTTGGAAGCCGCTTGGTCTGCTAACGCGCTAAATTGGTCGCAGATAGCAAAAGTGCTCTCCATGGCCTGTTCAACTAAGTGATTTTTGTCTGAGGACGTTAGGGCTTCGGTCATTACGGCGGTTTGCCTCGCCGACATATAAAGTGCGGCGCATGAGACGATAAGGGCCGCAAAAGCCACTCGATCAACATCCTTTGCAGCGGATCGGAACCTTTTCCATATATTACGCATTTGCTTGCCGCCTTCTAAAACGATAAGGCGAATTTATTTGAGCGGTTTGCAACTGTCCACAAACCCTCTAGCTCGCACTCCAGAACTTTCCGCGAACATTGTGCACGGATTCTGCACGGATATTCTGTGCAATTCACGCTATGTTCTGTGCATTTGGGTAAGGTTAGGAACGGCTATGTCTGAGAATGTAAAAGATAACTGTTTGAAAAATCTTGGAGAAACTGGTGCTGCTAGAGAGATTTGAACTCTCGGCCTCTCCCTTACCAAGGGAGTGCTCTACCCCTGAGCTATAGCAGCATTCCGTGGCGCGGTGTGGTGCGCCGTATTGGGCGAGGCGGCTATTGCCATAGGTGGAGGCCGAGTGCAAGCCGCAAATTGCAAGTTCTGTGAAAGATCGTTGGAAAAAATGTGTCGGTCTTTTGACAGGCGGTGTTTTCCGCTATGAGGGGGACATGGGTGCGGACAAGACGAAAATCGATGATGGGCAGGCTTTGCAGGGTGCGGCGAGCGCCGGTGAAGCGGGTGAGCCCGCAGGCGGCAGGCAGGTCACGGAAGCGGATCGGCGGCGGGAGCGGGCGGCGCAGAAGCTGCGCGAGAATCTGTCGCGCCGCAAGCAGCAGGTGCGGGCGCGCCGCGCCGGCCAGGCTGACGAGACCGATGGTTTACCGGCCGCAAAGGCTGGGGATAGTGCGGATGCCGCCGCAAAAAGGGACGAATCGCAATGATTGATGTCGCCCATCATCAAACGAATTGATGCGTTAATCTATTTCGTCTAAAGAGCGCGTTTTACCAGGTGCACGAAACTTGGCGCCCGCGACTTCAAGGCGCCCGGAACTATCAGGAAAGGCGGGCCTCGCCCGTATTGCATATATGGATCGTATCAGGATTGTCGGCGGCAATGAGCTCAACGGTATCATTCCGATCTCCGGCGCCAAGAATGCCGCCCTGCCGCTGATGATCGCCTCGCTTCTGACCAGCGATACCCTGACGCTCGAAAACGTGCCGCATCTGGCCGATGTCGAGCTCCTGATGCGCATCCTCGGCAATCACGGCGTCGATGTCGCCGTCAACGGCCGGCGCGAGCGCCAGGAAGACGGCTATTCCCGCACGATCCATTTCACCTGCCGCACCATCGTCGATACCACAGCTCCTTACGAGCTGGTCGCCAAGATGCGCGCGAGCTTCTGGGTCATCGGGCCGCTGCTTGCCCGCGAGGGCCAGGCGCGCGTGTCGCTGCCGGGCGGCTGCGCCATCGGCACGCGTCCGGTCGATCTCTTCATCGAGGGCCTGCAGGCGCTCGGCGCCACCATGGAAATCGACGCCGGCTATATCAATGCCACCGCGCCGAAGGGCGGGCTCATCGGCGCGCGCTATGACTTCCCGAAGGTTTCCGTCGGCGCGACGCATGTGATGATGATGGCCGCCACGCTTGCGCGCGGCACCACCGTCATCGGCAATGCCGCCCGCGAGCCCGAGATCGTCGATCTCGCCAATTGCCTGATCGCCATGGGCGCCAGGATTTCCGGCGCCGGCACCAGCACGATCACCATCGAGGGCGTCACCTCGCTCTCCGGCGCCCGCCATCGCGTGCTGCCCGACCGTATCGAGACCGGCACCTATGCCATGGCCGTCGCCATGGCCGGCGGCGACGTCACGCTCGAAAATACCGATGTCGCGCTGCTCGACACCGCGCTCGAAAGCCTGCGCCGCGCCGGCGCCACGGTTTCGCCGACCAACAACGGCATCCGCGTCATGCGCAATGGCGGCGGCATCCAGCCGGTCGACGTCGTCACCGATCCGTTCCCCGGCTTCCCGACCGACCTGCAGGCGCAGTTCATGGCGCTGATGACCCGCTCCTCGGGCGTCTCGCATATCACCGAGACCATCTTCGAAAACCGCTTCATGCATGTGCAGGAGCTCGCCCGCCTCGGCGCGAAGATCTCTCTGTCAGGCCAGACGGCCCGCATCGAGGGCGTGCAGAAGCTGAAGGGGGCGCCCGTGATGGCGACCGACCTTCGCGCCTCCGTCTCGCTCGTCATCGCCGGCCTTGCTGCCGAAGGCGAGACGCTGGTGTCGCGCATCTATCATCTCGATCGCGGCTTCGAGCGGCTGGAAGACAAGCTGACGCGCTGCGGCGCCGTGGTCGAGCGCATCAGCGATTGAGGCTATTGGCGTCAATCAGTCATTTTGCCTGATGCGTCCTAAATCCAGTTGTTGTCGTTGAGAGAGCGGGCAAGCCCGCTTTCTTCGGTTGCGTCTTTTGCGCTCGCATCCTATGTCCAGAATGGAGAAACGTCGGCAATAAGGTTTGCCGGGCGTTTGACTGGCGCGATCGGGGATAAAGGACGAATGAGCGATCTCAAGCTAATGGCACTCGACACCGATGACCTGGATGTCATTTCTGCTTACATGCAGGATAGCGTCTTCAAGGTCGGCGACATGTCTTTCGCGCCGAAGCAAGAGCAGTTCTCGCTCGCGGCCAATCGCTTCGTCTGGGAGCAGTCGGATCAGCGCAGCAAGCCTTATGAACGCCATCGTTCCGCGCTGGTGTTCAAGCGCGTGCAGGCGGTTCGCTCCAACGGCTTCGACCGGCGCAACCGCGATGAAGTGCTGTCGCTGCTTGCCATCCGCTTCGACCAGAAGGGCGAGGGGCCGGACGGCACGATCGAGCTTGCCCTTGCCGCCAACGCCACGATCGCGCTCGACGTCGAATGCATCGAGGCCCAGCTTGCGGATATCGGCGGTGCATGGGAAACGGCCCATAAGCCTCGACATCCCGACGCTGGCGAATAGGCTTGTAATGGTTGGATACGGTCGCTGAAGGCGGCCTCGATGGAAGGGATTATCAGTTTTGGCTATCTGGCTGGATCAGGCGTCGGAAGGGTTCGAGCAGCAGTTCGCCGCATTCCTGACGACCAAGCGGGAAGTGTCCGAGGACGTGAATGCCGTGGTGCGCGGCATCATCGATGATGTGCGGGCGCGCGGTGACGCAGCCCTTGCGGACTATTCCAGGAAGTTCGATGGCGTCGATTTTGCCGCAACGCCGATGCGGGTCAGCGAAGCCGAGATCGATGCGGCGATCGAGGCCGTTCCGGCCGAAGTGCTTGGCGCGCTCAAGGTCGCCGCCACCCGCATCGAATCGCATCACCGCCGGCAGCTGCCGAAGGACGATATGTATGAGGACGAGCTCGGTGTCGGCCTAGGGTCGCGCTGGACGGCGATCGAAGCCGTCGGCCTCTATGTGCCCGGCGGCACGGCGAGCTATCCAAGCTCGGTGCTGATGAATGCCGTGCCGGCCAAGGTCGCCGGCGTCGAGCGCATCGTCATCGCTGTTCCCACCATGAAGGGTGCGGTCAACCCGGCCGTGCTTGCGGCTGCCCGCATGGCCGGCGTCGAGGAGATCTACCGTATCGGCGGTGCGCAGGCGATTGCAGCGCTTGCCTATGGCACCGAGACGATCGCGCCCGTCTACAAGATCACCGGCCCCGGCAATGCCTATGTCGCCGCCGCCAAGCGTCATGTCTTCGGCACCGTCGGCATAGACATGATCGCCGGCCCGTCGGAAGTGCTCGTCATCGCCGACAAGAACAACGATCCGGACTGGATCGCCGCCGATCTTCTAGCGCAGGCCGAGCATGACGAAAGCGCGCAATCGATCCTCATCACCGACGATGCCGAATTCGGCAAGGTGGTGGACGCGGCCGTCGAGCGGCAGCTGAAGCAGCTCAGCCGCTCGCAGACGGCGGCAGCGAGCTGGCGGGATTTCGGGGCGGTCATTCTGGTTTCCGATCTGAGACAAGCCATTCCGCTCGCCAACCGCATAGCGGCCGAGCATCTGGAACTTGCGGTCGACGATCCCGAGCCGCTGCTGTCAGGCGTGCGCAATGCCGGGGCGATCTTCGTCGGCCGTCATACGCCGGAAGTGATCGGCGATTATGTCGGTGGCTCGAACCACGTGCTGCCGACGGCGCGCTCCGCGCGCTTCTCTTCCGGCCTTTCCGTGCTGGATTTCGTCAAGCGCACGTCTATTCTCCGGCTGGGGTCGGAGCAGCTTCGCGCCCTCGGGCCGGCGGCGATCGCGCTTGCCAATTCCGAAGGGCTGGATGCACATGCGCGGTCGGTCGCGATCCGCCTCAATCTCGAGGGGTAAGGCATGGTGAAGGGCGTCTTCCGGCTGAGCGATGTGGTCCTCGACGACACGATCGGCCGTTCGACGCCGGATGTCGAACATGAGCGCGCCGTCGCCATCTTCGACCTCATCGAGGAAAACAGCTTCACTCCCGTCGGGCATCAGGGCGGGCCTTATCTGCTCAATCTCTCGCTGGTCGAGCAGAAGCTGGTCTTCGACATCCGCATGGAAGATGGCGCCGTCGTCGCCACCCATATTCTGTCACTGACCCCGTTCCGCCGGATCGTGAAGGACTATTTCATGATCTGCGAGAGCTATTACGAGGCGATCCGTTCGGCCACACCCAGCCGCATCGAAGCGATCGACATGGGCCGGCGCGGCATCCACAACGAAGGCTCCCAGACGCTGATGGATCGGCTGAACGGCAAGATCAGCGTGGATTTCGATACGGCGCGCCGGCTCTTCACGCTCGTCTGCGTGCTCTACTGGCGCGGGTGACTGCCATGGAAGAGCCGCAGGCGATCGAGCACAACGGCAAATCCCCCGGCGCCATTCTTTTCATGTGCGGCCTCAATGCCATCCGTTCGCCCATGGCCGAGGCGATGGCGCGCAGCATGTTGCCGCAGGGCACCTATATCGCGTCAGCGGGCGTGCGGGCCGGCGAGCGCAATCCCTTCGTCGATGTGGTGCTCGCGGAAATCGGTTTGTCGCTCGGCCGTCGCCAGCCACAGACCCTGGAGGAGCTGGAGGATGATTTCTTCGATGTCATCATCACGCTGTCTCCCGAGGCGCATCACGCCGCCCTTGAATTGACGCGCGCAAATGCTGTCGACGTCATCTATTGGCCGACGATGGACCCCTCCGCGACGGATGGAACGCGCGAGCAGGTTCTGGATGCCTATCGCGGGGTGCGGGACTATCTTTTGGGCCTGATCGAGAGCAGGCTGGTGGAACATCGTGGCTCGCTTTAAGGCTGCGAATGAAACAAATGCAGAAACCCTTATCAACGAGGTTCACAAAACCGCGATGATTGTGTAGTTTCCGCGCAAATTTCCGGCGACCCCCGCTTTTTTGGCATGGGCGCCGACCCCAACCGACAGGAAAAGAAGCTTTAATGCCGAAAGAAGAAGTCCTCGAATTTCCCGGTGTCGTCACCGAACTCCTGCCGAACGCGACCTTTCGCGTGAAGCTGGAAAACGAGCACGAGATCATCGCCCACACCGCGGGCCGCATGCGCAAGAACCGCATCCGCGTTCTGGCGGGCGACAAGGTGCTGGTGGAAATGACCCCCTACGACCTGACGAAGGGCCGCATCACCTACCGTTTCAAGTAATCAGCCGCTCGCTAGAGCTGTTGATCTTAGGTCATGCTCTAGAGCCGGTTCTTATTTCCGCATGACAGGTCGAGGTCTGATGGCGTTGAAACACAAGCTGATACTGGCCTCCGGATCGCCGCGTCGTGTCGAGCTCCTGCATCAGTCAGGCATCGAACCGGCGCGTCTCATGCCGATGGATATCGACGAGACGCCGAAGAAGTCGGAGCACCCGCGCTCGCTGGCGCGGCGGCTTTCGGCTGAGAAAGGCGAAGCGGCCTTTGCGGCCATCAAGAGCGATGCTGCCTGGCAGGGCAGCTATATTCTCTCGGCCGATACGGTCGTCGCCGTCGGGCGGCGCATCCTGCCGAAGGCGGAGTTCGTCGATGAAGCCGCGGCGGCGTTGCATCTGCTCTCCGGCCGCGGCCATGTCGTCTATACCGGCATCTGCCTGATCACGCCGGATCGCAAGTTGCGCCAGAAGGTCGTCGAGACCAAGGTGCGCTTCAAGCGTCTGTCGAACCGCGACATCGAAATGTACCTCGCCTCCGGCCAGTGGCGCGGCAAGGCCGGAGCCTATGGTATTCAGGGGCTTGCCGGCTCCTTCGTGCAGAAACTTGTCGGTTCCTACACCAATGTCGTCGGATTGCCGCTTTATGAAACCATGCTGCTGCTTACGGGCGAGGGATTCGATGTCCACGCCGGATGGCAGGAAGGATAGTCGTCATGACGAAGGCTGAAGAGATCAAGGTCGGTTCGAAGGTCGAGCCGCTGCGCAAGACACGTCCCTGTCCGGAATGCGGCCGTCCTTCATTGCGTGAACACTATCCCTTCTGCTCGGATCGCTGCCGCTCCGTCGATCTCTCGCGGTGGCTCAACGGCTCCTACGCGATCCCCGTCACCGAGGACGAGACGAAGGCCGACGGTTCCGATCAGGACTGACAGTGGTTTTCCAAAGGGGCTCGCCCTTACGAACCCCTTAATTTTGTTCGCGAATTGGCAAAATTCGATTTCCTGTCAAAAAAGAGTCATTTGCGGCTGGACATGGCCGAACAAGATGCTATAACCCCGCTCGCTTCCGGGGCGAACCAACCGCCCAGCGCCTCTCAAGGCTCTTCCCTCGACGCGAAGCTCGGATGCCCAGATAGCTCAGTTGGTAGAGCAGCGGATTGAAAATCCGCGTGTCGCTGGTTCGATTCCGGCTCTGGGCACCATCTTTTCTCCCCAATCATGCGGACAATGAAGCTTAACGCCAGCTTCGATCGATACTCCGTCGAGATCGGGCATTCGCAGGAATGCGCGGTTAGTATGCTTATCCAAGTTGCACGCATCTGTGCGTGCGATACTTATGCACAACAATCTTATGGTTGTGTTTCATTAATTCGGTGCACGACCCCATCAAGATATTGATGACATTTGGAATCAAGCGTACGAATTATTGACAGATCACCTATTGATTCGAAGCGAGTCATACCGCACCTTAGATATAGCGGGATCAAGTGATCTCGTTAAGTCCAGCGTTTAATTGCAATAGCAAGCTAACGGGGCGCCATGTTAAACAACGATGTTCTATTCAACACATTCGCCCGTTCTTTCGAAGCACGGCGCGAAGTCGAGATGTCATTTTCCGAATACCTGGAAGGGTGCCGGGATGACCCGCTCATGTACGCCAATGCAGCGGAGCGGCTGCTTGCAGCGATGGGTGAACCCCTGCTGATCGATACGGCCAAGGACACCAGACTTGGGCGCATCTTCATGAACCGGACCATCCGGACTTATCCGGCTTTTGCGGGCTTTTTCGGCATGGAAGAGACGATCGAGCGTATCGTCGCCTTTTTCCGCCATGCGGCCCAGGGGCTGGAGGAACGCAAGCAGATCCTCTATCTGCTCGGGCCGGTCGGTGGCGGCAAGTCGTCGCTCGCTGAACGGTTGAAATCGTTGATGGAAGTCCATCCGATTCATGTGCTCAAGGCCGGCAACGAGCTGAGCCCGGTCTTCGAAAGTCCGCTCAGCCTGTTTGATCCCGTCACCATGGGGCCGATGATCGAGGAACGCTACGGCATTCCCCGCCGACGCCTGACGGGGCTCATGAGCCCCTGGTGCCTGAAGCGGCTGGAAGAGTTCGAAGGCGATATTTCCCGCTTCCGCGTCGTGCGGATTCAGCCTTCCAGGCTGCGGCAGATCGCCGTCGCCAAGACGGAACCCGGTGACGAGAACAATCAGGACATTTCCTCGCTGGTCGGCAAGGTGGATATCCGCAAGCTCGAAAGTCTCGCGCAGAACGATCCGGACGCCTACAGCTATTCCGGTGCACTCAATCGCGCCAACCAGGGCATTCTCGAATTCGTCGAAATGTTCAAGGCGCCGATCAAGATGCTGCATCCGCTGCTGACGGCGACGCAGGAAGGCAATTACATCGGTACGGAAAACATCGGTGCGATACCCTTCTCCGGTATCATCCTGGCTCACTCCAACGAGTCGGAATGGCAGACATTCAAGGCGAACAAGAACAACGAGGCATTCATCGACCGCATCTGCGTCGTGAAGGTGCCTTATTGCCTCAGGGTCACCGAAGAGCAGAAGATCTATGAGAAGCTGATCGAGGAATCCGAGCTCAGCGACGCGCCCTGCGCGCCGTCGACCCTGGAGACGCTCGCCCGCTTCACGGTTCTGACGCGGCTTTCCAAGCACGAGAATTCGACCGCTTTCTCCAAGCTTCGCGTCTATGACGGCGAGAGCCTGAAGGAGACCGATCCGAGAGCGCGCAGCGTGCAGGAATATCGCGATTCAGCCGGTGTCGACGAAGGCATGGATGGGGCTTCCACCCGTTTCGCCTTCAAGGTGCTGGCGGCGACCTTCAACTACGACACGACCGAGGTCGGCGCCGACCCGGTGCATCTGATGTACATGCTGGAGCAGTCGATCCGTCGGGAACAGCTGCCGCTTGAAACCGAAAAGCTCTATATCGAGTTTATTAAGAGCGAGCTGGCGCCGCGTTATGCGGAGTTCATCGGCAACGAAATCCAGAAGGCCTATCTGGAATCCTATGCGGATTACGGCCAGAACCTTTTCGATCGCTATGTCGACTATGCCGACGCCTGGATCGAGGATGTGGACTTCAAGGACCCGGATACGGGCCAGCTTCTCGACCGCGAGCTTCTGAACCAGGAGCTCACCAAGATCGAAAAGCCGGCCGGCATCGCCAATCCGAAGGATTTCCGCAACGAGATCGTCAAGTTCTGCTTGAGGGCGCGTGCAAGCCACGGCGGCAAGAACCCGTCCTGGACCAGCTACGAGAAGATTCGCGAAGTCATCGAGAAGCGGATGTTCTCCCAGGTCGAGGATCTTTTGCCGGTCATTTCCTTCGGGTCGAAGAAGGACGGCGAGTCCGAAAAGAAACATGGCGAATTCGTGGAGCGAATGGTTGCGCGGGGCTATACCGAGCGTCAGGTTCGGCGGCTTGTGGAATGGTACATGCGTGTGAAACAGGCGGGATGAGCCACCAAGGAAGAAGGAATGCACATTGTTGACAGACGCCTGAACCCAGGCGGAAAAAGTCTGGAAAATCGTCAACGATTTTTGCGAAGAGCAAAAGCGCTGGTGCAGAGAGCGGTCTATGAATCCTCTCAAAGTCGCGACATTCAGGACATTCTGAAGGGTGGCGAAATCAGCATTCCCCTAGATGGAACCGAGGAGCCTCGGTTCCATCGCGGCCCCGAGGGGCTGAAGGAGCATATTCTTCCCGGTAACAAGGACTTCATCGAAGGCGATGTGCTTCCCCGTCCCGAGGGCGGCGGCGGCAAGCCAAAGGCCGGCGGCGACGGCACTGGCGAGGATGCCTTCCGCTTCATCCTGACGCGGGACGAATTCCTCGATCTCTTCCTCGACGATCTCGAATTGCCCGATCTCGCCAAGCGTCGTCTGATTTCGGCAGACCAGATCAACCCGGTGCGCTCAGGCTATTCGGTCACGGGATCGCCCGCCAATCTTGCCATCAACCGCACGATGCGGCTTGCGATGATGCGCCGTGTCGCGCTGCATCGCCCGAAACCGGAAACGGTCGAAAAGCTCATCGAGGAGGCCGAGGAGTGCACGGACGAGAAGCGCCGGGCGCAGCTCGAAGATGAGATCAAGAGGCTGGAATCGAAGGTTCGGCGCATTCCCTATATCGACCCGATCGACATTCGCTATCGGCGTTTCGAAAACGAGCCGAAGCCGGTGGCGCAGGCCGTCATGTTCTGCCTGATGGATGTCTCCGGCTCGATGACGGAGCACATGAAGGATCTCGCCAAGCGCTTCTACATGCTGCTCTACATCTTCCTGACCCGGCAGTACCGCCGCGTCGAGATCGTCTTCATCCGGCATACCGACGTGGCGGAAGAGGTGGACGAGGAGACCTTCTTCCGCAGCCCGGCGACCGGCGGTACCCAGGTTTCGAGCGCGCTCGAGGCCATGCGGCGGATCGTGCGCGACCGTTTTCCGGCGTCCGACTGGAATATCTATGCGGCGCAGGCGTCGGACGGCGACAACGCCTATTCCGACAATGCGACGACGGCCGCGCTGATGACGAGCGAGATCCTGCCCGTCTGCCAGTATTTCGCCTATCTCGAAGTGGGGGAATCGCGCAGCGTCGCGATCTCGTCCGGCTCGGCGATCTGGTCGCTCTACGAGCGGCTGCAGGCGGGCTGGCCAGTGCTTTCCATGCGGCGTGTCAGCGATCGCAGCCAGATCTATCCGGTCTTCCACGATCTCTTCCAGCGCCGGACGGCGGAAACAAGGAGCGGATGATGGCAAAGAAGGCATCGATGGAGCGGCTTTTCGAAGGCGCGGACTGGGATTTCGCCACCATCCAACGAATTCACGATGCCTGCGAGAAGATCGCCATCAACGAGCTTGGTCTCGATGTCTATCCGAACCAGATCGAGATCATTACAGCCGAGCAGATGCTCGACGTCTATTCCTCGATCGGCATGCCGCTCTTTTACAAGCACTGGTCCTTCGGTAAGCATTTCGCCCATCACGAGGCCTTCTATCGCAAGGGCCTGCGCGGGCTCGCCTATGAGATCGTCATCAACAGCTCGCCCTGTATCTCCTATCTGATGGAGGAGAATAGCGCGACGATGCAGGCGTTGGTCATCGCGCATGCCGCCTTCGGCCACAATCACTTCTTCAAAAACAACTATCTCTTCAAGCTCTGGACCGATGCCGAAGGCATTCTCGACTACCTCAATTTCGCCAAGAGCTACATTGCGCGCTGCGAGGAGCGCTATGGCCACGCCGCTGTCGAGCGCACGCTGGATGCCGCGCATGCATTGATGTCGCATGGGGTTCACCGCTATGCTGGCAAGAAGACGCCGGATCTGCGCGATGAGGAAAAGCGCGAGCGCGAGCGGCGCGAATATGACGAGAAGATCTTCAACGATCTCTGGCGCACGGTTCCCACAGGGCACGGCAAGAAGACCCACGACCTCGATCTGGAGCGCCGGCGCGCGCTGGCCGGTCTGCCGCAGGAGAACATCCTTTATTTCCTGGAAAAGATGGCGCCGCGCCTGAAGCCCTGGCAGCGCGAGATCATCCGCATCGTGCGGCATGTGGCGCAGTATTTCTATCCGCAGAGCCAGACCAAGGTGATGAACGAGGGCACGGCGACCTATGTGCACTACCGCATCATGACGCGGCTGCACGAGCTTGGAGGCATCGGCGATGGCGATTTCCTGGAGTTCCTGAAATCGCATACCAACGTGGTGTTCCAGCCGACCTTCAACGATCCGCGCTATTCCGGCCTCAACCCTTATGCGATCGGTTTTGCCATGATGCAGGATATCGAGCGCATCGTAACGAAGCCGGAGGAGGAGGATCGCCAGTGGTTCCCGGATATTGCCGGCACCGGCGATGCCATGGCGGTGCTGCGTGATCTCTGGGCGAATTATCGTGACGAGAGTTTCGTCTCGCAATTCCTGAGCCCACACCTGATGCGCAAGGTGCGGATGTTCCAGCTGACCGATGATCCTGAGGAGGAAGAGGGGCTAAGGGTGGCCGCCATTCATGACGAGCGTGGCTACCGTCGCATCCGCCGGGAATTGTCGCGGCAATATGACGTCAGCTGGATCGACCCGCATATCGAGATCGTCGATGTCGACCTTGCCGGCGACAGGCGGCTTCTGCTGAAGCATACGGTGCTGAACGGCGCGATGCTCGATGACATGGATGCCAAGCGCGTGCTGCAGCATCTGGCCGATCTCTGGAGCTACGACGTGCTGATGCAGGAAGTCGACCGCTCCGGCACGGTGCTGCGCGATCATCTTGTCCATCCACGCGCCTCGGCGCTTGCGGCTTAGCCCTTATAACTGCTTTTTCGGCTGTCGCTGATGACGGCTCACTTGTGCGCCGTCCTCCGGCTGCAGCTTCAGGAAGCCGGGTATGCCGAGCAGTGGGATCACCGCCATCAGCAGGAAGGCCAGATGGAACTTGTCTGGCGTCAGCGGCGAGCCATCCAGCGTGACCAGACCAAGCAGCATGGCGGCGACCGAGATGCCAAAGCTGACGCTCAGTTGCTGCAGGACGCCGCCGAGACTGGTCGCGCGGCTGAGCTGGGCGGCCGGGGTATCGGAATAGGACAGAGTGTTTGACGTCATGAACTGTCCGGCCCGCGCCAGCCCGAAGATGAAGACGTAGACGATGATGAACCAGTGCGGGGTGTCGGGTGTGATCAGCGCGAAGCCGGCGACGACGGCGGCGCCGAACACGGCGCTCCAGGTCAGCAACCGGTCGAAGCCGTAGAGCTTCAGCAGCTTTGCCGAGACCGGGCGTACCGCGAGTGCGCTGAGAGCACTGACGAAGGTCAGCGTGCCCGAGACGATCGGGCTCAAGCCGAAGCCGACCTGCAGCATCAGCGGCAGCAGGAAGGGCACGCCGTTCAACCCGACGCGACAGATGCCGCCGGCAAGTGTGCCGATGCGGAAGGTGCGCAGCCTGAACAGTGTGAGATCGACGGCCGGCGATTCCGCCGTTTTCGCATAGCGGATGAAGCCGACCAGCAGCAGGCCGGCGGCGGCGAGCGTGAGAACGATCGCCCAGATCGGAATTGTCGGGCGGCCGATATTCTCGATGCCGTATTGCAGCAACACGCAACCGAGGCCGACCATGACGAAGCCTGGAAAATCGAATTTGATGGTCTCGTCGCGTTCGGTATCTTCGACATAGCGCAGTGCCATGGCCATGCCGATCAGGCCGAAGGGCAGGTTCACCCAGAAGATCCAGCGCCAGGAAAGATAGGTCGTCAGGAAGCCGCCGAGTACCGGCCCGATCACTGGCCCGATGACGGCGGGCAGGGTCATATAGGTCATGGCAGTCACGAGCTGGCTGCGGGGGAAGCTGCGGATGAGGATGAGGCGTCCAACAGGCGTCATCATTGCGCCGCCGAAACCCTGCAGCGCCCGCGTGGCAATGAGCATCGGCAGGCTGGTCGCCAGGCCGCAGAGGATCGAGCCGATCGTGAAGATGAAGAGGGAAAGCGCGAAGATGCGCCGGGCACCGAAGCGATCCGCGAACCAGCCGCTCACCGGAATGAACATTGCCAGCGTGAGAATATAGGTCGTGACGGCCAGGTTCATGCGCACCGGCGTCGTGCCGAGGCTCTTGGCGATATCGGGAACAGCGGTGATGAGGATGGTCGAATCCAGCTGTTCCATCAGGAAGGCGACGGCGACCACGGCGGGGATGATGTAGCGCAGGCGGGGGTTACGTTCGACCGCGAAAGTCTGGTCCCGCGGATTGGGATCTGTCGAATCCATGAAATGCAATGACTTTCCAACGCCCGGCTGGGGACCGGCGCGTTTGACGATTTGCATGAATCCCTTCGGAAACCGCCTCGTGCTCTCGGGAAACATGGTGCTGCCGGCCGGTGATCCGCCGACCCTCGGAATCGTCACCTATATGCGCACCATCGATGGCGCAGTGCAACAAAAACCAACCCGTCGACACTCTCGGTGGATTGGTGTTGCTAATTGGTCGAGGGCGGCGAAGGCAGCGTCCAGCGCGCCTTGTCGAAGACGATCGCGGTGCGGATCTGCTCCGGCGCCGTTCTCCGTAGTTCCAGCTGAAGGTTGAAATTGTTGTTGGCCTGGAATTCCTTGAAGAAGCTGAGCTTGGCGCCGAAAGCCTGCAGCGTCACGTCCTGCAATCTGCCGATGGCATCCAGCGCTGCCTGAAAGTCCAGCCAGTGTGTCTCGTTCAGCAACAGGACGACGGTGTCGACGAACGTGGCGGCGATCGCTTTGCCATCATCGTTGTCCGGCATGATGACCTTGATGCGGATTGTCTCGATTTCGCCAGATGGTTTGCCGCGGGCGATGATGAAGAAGGAGGCCGCCTTCGCATCGCCATAGGCGCCCTTCTGGATGGCATAGCTGCATTCCGATGTGCCTGCGCCCAATTCGCTTTGCCGCCACTCCCCGACAGGCAGGCCGAACTTCGCAAGGTCGGCACAAAGCGTCTCGCCGGATATACGCCAGCTGCGCACGAAGGCGCTCAGAAGCGCATCGACGGGCTCGTCGAGCAGATGGGATCTTTTCTTGATGGACGGTTTGGCAGTGACACTCGCCGGCCTGACGCGGACGTTCCTGGCTGCGGGGGCTGATGAGGTCGCCGCTGCCGGAGGCGCGGCCGTATGAGCTGGCTGTTGTTCCTGTAGCGGCGCAGCGGGTGCTGCTGCCTGCTGTTCCGGCTTCGGAAACAGATTGAGATGATAGCGGCTATCCAGCGCCCGCAGATTGCGCATATCGTTGGCAAGGAGCGCGGTTGCCAGGATGATCGAACCGATGACAACAGCTGCAATCCAAAAGACAGCCCTGCTTTTCTTGCGAGGTGGCGCCACCGACATGGTTCAGATCACAGCTACTCCCGAGGAAACACGCTTGCTGCAATAACTGTATGTTGCGCAGCCCGTTCATGGCTACAGCATATGCGTTTATGAACGATTGATCATTCTAATGTTTCTTTGTCAATTCATGATGTTGCCCAAAACGCATTGCGATCTTCGGCATCCGGTTGCCGCGTTCCGGACTTCCGGCTTTTTGCATGTCCTTGTCGCAGTCTGCTCTAGGCGAAATATGCCTTTAGCGCCCTGACGGTGGCGGCATCCGTGCGACGGACCGATGGCGGCGAGAAGCCGAGGGCAATGACGCGCGCATCCGTCTCGGAGGCGGACGCGGAGCAGGAGGCATGGATCTCGCTGATCTGCAGGCGCGGCCATAGCTGGCCGACCGTCGCCAGCGTCACGCCGGAGCCGGGCATGATGGAGATGCGACCGGCGGCGGCTGTAATGGCCTGTTCGAGCATGGCAACGCCTTCGGCCGCAGTCCTTGCACCGCCGGACGTCAGGATGCGCTCGAAGCCGAGGGAGATAGCGGCATCGACGGCTTCCTCGACGTCGGGCACGAGATCGAAGGCGCGGTGCAGCGTCTTGCCGAGATCTTTCGCATGGGCGGTGAGGGCGGCGAGTGCGTCGACGTCCAGTCGGCCGTCCGGCAGGGAAGCGCCGAGCACGACACCCGGCAATCCGGCGGCTCGTGCCACATCGATGTCGCGCTTCATGATATCGAGCTCATCGGCTGAATAGACGAAGCTGCCGGCACGCGGGCGGATGATGGCATAGGCTGGGAGAGGCATCTTCGCCGCGGCGGCCATCAATCCGGCGCTCGGCGTCAATCCGCCAAGAGGAAGCGCGCTGCAAAGCTCGATACGGTCGCCGCCGCCCTCGAAGGCGGCCTTGAGGCCGGCAATGTCCTCGACGCAGACCTCAAGCAGCATGGGTGCGCTCTCCGGCATATTGCAGGCCGAGCAGGGCGGCGCCGATGAGGCCCGGTTCCAGTTTGCACTGGCTGGGGACGACGAGCGGCCGGCCGAATTTGCGCAGGATGCGGGTGCACACCGCCTCGTCCAGCCGCGCCAGGAGCGGCTCGACGTTGGAAAGGCCACCGCCGACCGGCACGATCGTTGCGCCGGTTATGTTGACGGTGAGGGCAAGTGGCGAGGCGACTAGATCCACCATGACCTCGATCGTGCGCTCGGCGCGGTCTTCGCCTTTCAGCCATTGGCTGATGATCTCTTCGCTGGAGAGCTCCAATCCATGAAGCGTCTTGTGCAGGCGTTCGATGCCGCGCGCGCCGCCGACGGTATCGACGCAGCCCTTCTGGCCGCAGCCGCAGGCGTAGGCGGGAATGGCGACCGGCGGATTGCCGGCAAAGGAAGCGATGATGGGACCGTGGCCCCATTCCCCCGCAAAACCGCCGGCTGCGTTGACCAGCCGGCCATCCGCGACCAGGCCGCCGCCGACGCCGGTGCCGAGAATGGCACCGAAGACGATGCGATGGCCGCGGCCCGCGCCGGACATGGCCTCGGCCATGGCGAAGCAATCGGCATCGTTGGCGATCAGCACGGGGTAGCCGAGTTCCGCTTCCAGGTCGGCCGCGAGATGCCGGCCGTGAATGCAGGGAATATTGGCGCAAGTCAGCGCCTGCGTATCGGGGTCGACGACGCCGGCGATGGAGAAGGAGAGGCAATCCGGCTTTTCGCCTGCTTCGGCAATCACCTCGCGCAAGGCAACGACGAAGTCGGCGAAATCATGCCTGGGCGTCGGGCGCCGCGCCAGCGGCACGATATCCGTCATGGAGCGGGCAATACCGCCTTTGATGGCGCTGCCGCCAATGTCGAAGGAAACGATCATGGATACCGACCTGCTGCAAACATGGCGCACTTGCTCGCACCCTTTGCCGGTCTTTGCAAGATCAATCCTCCGCGAGGCCAATCCCTGACAGGCAGCGCCTCGTCACCCGGATGGCAGGGTGATCCTGGCCTCAAAGCCATCGGTCCTGCCGGTCGCCGGCGACAGTAGATCGAGATGCCCGCCGATCTGGCCGACGATGCGCTCGACGATCGAAAGTCCGAGACCGGAGCCTGCCGCTTTCGTCTTGCCGCGCCAGAAGCGCTTCTTCAGGCCGGCAAGGTCATTTGCGGAAAGCACGGTGCCGCCATTGATGACGCGGACGGTGCGGTCGTCGATGCTGACGGTCACCTCGTCATCGGCCGGGCCGTGGATCAAGGCGTTTTCGATAAGATTGCGCATGACGATCGCAAAAGCGTCGATATCGACGTTGCGGATCAGTTTCTCTGCCGTTTCGTTCTCCAGAAAAACTCGACCCGCCGTGCCGGTATCTCGATCGTAGTCTCCGATGACCGTTTCGATGACGGCCACGAGGTCGGCGGGTTTGTCGCCCGCGCCGATCCCGGCCTGCGCACGGGAAAGCTGCAGCAGCTTTTCCGCCAGCCGGCCGAGATTGGAGAGCGACGTCTCGATACGGCCGGCGCGTTCCGTCAATTGCCCCTGCGGCAGTTCGGCGATCAGCCTCTGGGTCTGCGCAAGAGCGCCCGCAATCGGGGTGCGCAGCTCATGGGCGCTGTTGGCGGTGAATTCGCGTTCGGCTTCCAGTGCCAGGCGCAGGCGCTCCAGCAGCAAATTGACGGAGCGGGCGATCGGCTGCAGTTCGAGCGGCAGCGTCTCGCTCACGAGCGGCGCCATGTTGCCGCCATCCTTGGTGGCGATCTGCGAGCGCAGTCGGTCGATCGGCCGCAGCGATCGGCCAACGATGACGCCGATGGCAATGATGCTGGCGGGAATGAGCGCCAGCAGCGGCCAGAGCAGGGCAACGCCGCTTTCGCGCGATGCCTCGCGGCGGTTCTTGAAGGCATCGGCGACGTGCAGGAAGATCGTGCCGTCGGCCGAGGACTCGGTATAGATCCGGTATCTTGAGGTGTTATGAAAGCCGATCTTCAGCGGCACGTCATAGGCGGTTGCCGGGGCGTCGTGGGAATGCAGGATGACCTTACCGTTCGCATCGAGCACCTGGTAGGTCAGATATTCGCGGTTCAGCCCCTTGTTGAGCTCTTCCAGGCTCTGTGGATCGCCGGAATGGTCGCGGTTGGCGAGATCGTCGAGCACCAGCGGCAGCAGACGCTCGGCGGTTTCCTGCAATGCGCCGTCGAAGGTTTCCGAGAGTTCCTTGTTGACAACATAGACACCGATGCCGACCGCGATCAGCCAGAAGACGACGACGGTGCCGGTGAGCGCAGTGATCAGGCGCCGGGTGATGCTGGCGCGGCTGGGCTCCTGGTGTTCGGTCATCGCTCACCCAGGCAATAGCCGACGCCGCGCGCCGTCTTTATGCGATCCTTGCCGATCTTCTTGCGCAGGCGGCTGACATAGACCTCCACCGTGTTGCTCTCGATTTCGGAGCCGAAGGCGTAGAGTGCCTCTTCTATCTTGTCCTTCGATACGATGGCGCCGGGCCTTGTAATCAGCAGGTCGAGCACGGCCCATTCTCGTCCCGTCAAAATCACGTCCTTGCCCGCCAGCTTGACGCGGCGCTGCGGCTGGTCGATTTCGAGGTCGTCAAAGCGGAGCGTCGGCTGTGGACTGCCGGCATAGCGCCGAGCGACCGCCAGGATACGAGCCGTAAGTTCGCCGAGGTTGAACGGTTTGACGAGATAGTCGTCGGCGCCGCTGTTCAGGCCTTCGATACGGTCGGAGATCTGGTCGCGAGCCGTCAGGATGATGACGGGCGTTTCGTCGGGCTTGCGGCGCAGCCGCTTGAGAAAATCGATGCCGCTGCCATCCGGAAGTTGCAGATCCAGCAGGATGAGGCCGTATTGCACGGCGCTGGTGACCTCCTCGGCATCGGTCAGGTTCTTGACCCAATCCACGGCATGAGGCCCCGCCGCGATATGGTCGCGAACCGCGCTGCCGATCGTGTCGTCGTCCTCCACCACAAGAATGCGCACCTGCACCTCTCAACCGTTGAACGTACCTCAGTTAATGCCGACGAACCTATCGGGTCAATAACGGCTGAAATAAGCCGCGGCTGGATGCACAGTTCATCGTCAGTCTACCCGCCGAAAACGTTCCCGGCGCCTATGGACAGACAGGAACGCGATGGTTACTTGTTTGCGCGGAGAACGAAGCGGCCCGGGATGGCCGCCACAGGCTATCGGAGGATCTCGGTCATGCTGAAGGGAATTTCGCCGCTGTTGAATGCGGACGTGCTCTATGCGCTGAAATCGATGGGGCATGGCGACATGCTTGTCGTCGTCGACACGAATTTCCCGGCGGAGGCCATTGCGAGCCAGACCGTCCTGGGCGAAGTGCTGCGCATCGACAATGTGTCCGCCGCCGACGCGGTCGCGGCGATATTGTCGCTGATGCCGCTCGATACCTTCATCGACGATGCGGCGACGCGCATGGAAGTGGTTGGCTCGCCGGAAGAGGTGCCGCAGGTCCAGCAGGAAGTTCAGGCCGTGATCGACAAGGCCGAGGGCAAGCATTGGCCGTTGACGCCGGTCGAGCGTTTTGCCTTCTACGAGCGCGCCAAGGATGCCTTTTGCGTTGTTCAGACCGGCGAGCGCCGCTTCTACGGCTGTTTCACCTTGACCAAGGGCGTCATCCCGCCGGAAGCTGAGTGATCCGGCACGGATAGTCCGGATCTCCCGGGCAAGGGTGCTGTTTCGGTAAAGGAAGGCGATGGCGAAGAAGCTGGATTCCCAAGGGCGGCTTGATGATGCGGCGCGGGCCGGATGGCTCTACTACGTCGCCGGCCGGACGCAGGACGAAATCGCCGTCACGATGGGAATATCCCGGCAATCGGCTCAGCGTCTGGTGTCACTGGCCGTTGCCGAGCGGCTGATCAAGGTCCGGCTGGATCACCCGATCGCCGCCTGTCTGGAATATGCGGCAGAGCTCAAGAAGAAGTTCAGCTTGCGCCATGTCGATATCGTGCCGAGCGATCCCGACAGCACCTCCTCCACCATTGGCATCGCCGAAGCGGGCGCCGCCGAAATCGAGCGCTGGCTGCGACGGGCCGACCCCATCGTGCTGGCGATCGGCACGGGGCGCACGCTGAAAGCCGCGGTCGATCAGTTGCCGGCGATCGAATGTCTGCAGCATCGGGTGGTGTCGCTGACGGGCAATATTGGCCCCGACGGTTCGGCCGCCTATTACAATGTCATCTTCAGCATGGCCGATGTGGTTAAGGCGCGGCATTTTCCCATGCCGCTGCCGGTGCTGGTGTCTTCCGCGGAGGAACGTGAGCTGCTGCATGCGCAGGCATTGGTGCGCTCGACACTCGATATCAGCGCGCAGGCCGATGTGACTTTCGTCGGCATCGGCGAGATGGGCGTCGAGGCGCCGCTCTGCCTCGACGGCTTCCTCGAAAGAGACGAGATGCTGGCATTGATGGATCGAGGCGCTGCCGGCGAGATCTGCGGCTGGGTTTTCGACGGCAATGGCAAGCTTATGCCCGATGATGTCAATGAGCGCGTCGCCAGTGCGCCTCTGCCGTCGCGGGACACCTGCACCGTCATCGGAATCGCCAAGGGACGACGCAAATTCCAGGCGATCAAGGCAGCCATCGTCGGACGGCAGATCAATGGTTTGATCACCGACGAGGCAGTTGCCGAATTTTTGCTCAAGGCTTGAGCAAAAAATTTAACCCATAGAAACAA
This sequence comes from Rhizobium sp. ZPR4, assembly GCF_040215725.1. Lineage (NCBI taxonomy): Bacteria > Pseudomonadati > Pseudomonadota > Alphaproteobacteria > Hyphomicrobiales > Rhizobiaceae > Rhizobium > Rhizobium sp. ZPR4. The sequence continues at coordinate 2,747,189 of NZ_CP157967.1, read as the reverse complement.
AAGGATAGGTTGCTTGCTCGGCAATGCAGCAACGAATCTGCATTGACATTTTGTCGCAAGAAGTGAGTAATTGCCCACGAGCAAAGCGAATGCTCATTTTTAATCTTCTGGGAGGAAGATATGAAATTGAAAACTTTACTGCTGGGCGCCTGCTCGGCTCTGATGTTTGCCGGCCTGGCGTCCGCCGAAACCCTCACGATTGCTACGGTCAACAACGGCGACATGGTCCGTATGCAGAAGCTTACGGACGATTTCAAAGCCAAGAACCCCGGTATCGATCTGCAATGGGTCACGCTTGAAGAAAACGTATTGCGCCAGAAGGTTACGACCGACATCGCTACCAAGGCCGGCCAGTACGACGTGCTGACCATCGGCACCTATGAAGTGCCGATCTGGAGCAAGCTCGGCTGGCTTGCGTCGCTCGACAAGCTTTCCGCCGACAAGGACTATGACGTGAATGACCTTCTCCCGGCCATTCGCAGCGGTCTGACGACCGACGGCAAGCTCTATGCAGCGCCGTTCTATGGCGAAAGCTCGATGGTGATGTACCGCAAGGACCTGTTCGACAAGGCCGGCCTGAAGATGCCGGATGCGCCGACCTGGGACTTCATCGCCGATGCTGCCCGCAAGATCACCGACAAGGACCATGAAGTCTACGGCATCTGCCTTCGCGGCAAGGCAGGCTGGGGCGAGAACATGGCGTTCCTGACGGCGATGTCGAATTCGTTCGGCGCCCGCTGGTTCGATGAAAAGTGGAAGGCACAGTTCGACCAGCCGGAATGGAAGGACACGCTCGACTTCTACGTCAAGCTGATGAAGGATGCCGGCCCTCCGGGTGCCTCCTCCAACGGCTTCAACGAGAACCTGGCTCTGTTCCAGTCCGGCAAGTGCGGCATGTGGATCGATGCGACGGTTGCAGCCTCCTTCGTCTCCGATCCGAAGGAATCGAAGGTCGCCGACAAGGTCGGCTTCGCCCTGGCGCCGGATAAGGGCCTCGGCAAGCGCGGCAACTGGCTCTGGGCATGGAACCTCGCGATCCCTGCTTCCTCGAAGAAGACCGAAGCCGCAGAGAAGTTCATCTCCTGGGCAACCAGCAAGGAATACACCAACCTTGTCGCACAAAAGGAAGGCTGGCTGAACGCACCTCCCGGCACCCGCACCTCGCTCTATGCGAATGCGGACTACCAGAAGGCAGCGCCTTTCGCCAAGATGACGCTCGACTCGATCAACTCGGCCGATCCGACGCATCCGACTGTAAAGCCGGTTCCCTATGTCGGCGTGCAGTTCGTTGCTATCCCTGAATTCCAGGGTATCGGTACGGCTGTCGGCCAGCAGTTCTCGGCTGCTCTTGCCGGCCAGATCTCGGTCGATCAGGCGCTCAAGGCCGCACAGCAGCTGACCACCCGCGAAATGACGAAGGCCGGCTATCCGAAGTAAGGGCCTTCGAAGCTAAGGAAAGCAGCGCCCCCTCTCGAGCACTGCTTTCCCCTAGGCCGCCGAGCGCCGAACTGCCCTTGGCGGCCCTTTTCGTTTCAGCCGGTCCACGGCCACCTCTCCCGCTTGAAAGATAGGTTGGTACTTGCCATGGCAACGTTGCACACCCGTTCCACCGCACGCGTCATGATGGCGCCTTCGGTTCTGCTCCTCTTCGCGTGGATGATCGTCCCGCTCGTGATGACGATCTATTTCTCGACGCTGAACTACAATCTGCTGAATCCCGGTACGCATGATTTCATCGGGTTTCTCAACTACGAATACTTCATCAGCGACCCGGCCTTCCTGAGCTCGCTGATCGTGACGCTGCTGCTTGTCGGCGGGGCGTTGCTGATTACCGTAGTCGGCGGCATTGCACTCGCTCTCCTTCTTGATCAGCCGATCTTCGGCCAGGGCATCGTGCGCATGCTGGTGCTTGCGCCCTTCTTCGTGATGCCGACGGTCGCAGCCCTCATCTGGAAGCATATGTTCATGAACCCGGTGAACGGGCTTCTGGCACATCTCTTCCGGTTCTTCGGGCTTGATCCGCTGACCTGGCTGGAGACGGTTCCGCTTCTGTCGATCATCATCATCATCGCCTGGCAGTGGCTGCCTTTCGCGACCCTCATCCTGCTGACGGCCCTGCAGTCGCTGGATGAGGAGCAGAAGGAAGCTGCCGAGATGGATGGCGCCGGACCGGTTTCGAAGTTCATCCACATCATCCTGCCGCATCTGGCGCGCGCCATTACAGTCGTGATCCTGATCGAGACGATCTTCATGCTGTCGGCCTTCGCCGAGATCCTCGTCACCACCAACGGCGGACCGGGCACGGCGACGACCAACCTCACTTATCTCGTCTATTCGCAGATCGTTCTGTCACAGGACGTCGGCGGCGCATCTGCAGGCGGCATCATCGCCGTCATCCTCGCCAATATCGTCGCTATCTTCCTGATGCGCGCAGTCGGCAAGAATCTGGAGGCTTGAGATGGCACGCAAAGTCACCACGCAACGCAAGATCGTCGTATCGATCGCCGCCTGGATCGTGGCAATCCTCATCTTCTTCCCGATCCTGTGGACGATCCTGACGAGCTTCAAGACGGAAGGCGATGCCATCGCCTCGCCGCCGCAGTTCCTCTTCTTCCACTGGACGCTGGAGAATTACTTCGAGGTGCAGTCGCGCTCGGATTACTTCCTCCACTTCGGCAACTCGGTCATCATCGCCTTCGGTTCGACCATTCTCGGTCTGCTCGTAGCGGTGCCTGCCGCCTGGGCCATGGCATTCTCGCCGACCAAGCGGACCAAGGACGTCCTGATGTGGATGCTGTCGACGAAGATGATGCCGCCGGTCGGCGCCTTCATCCCGATCTACCTGCTGTTCCAGAGTTTCGGCCTTCTGAACAACCAGTTCGCCAGCCGGGTGGGCATGGTCGTCGTGCTGATGCTCATCAACCTGCCGATCATCGTCTGGATGCTCTACACCTACTTCAAGGAAATTCCCGGCGAGATCCTCGAAGCAGCCCGCATGGACGGTGCGACGCTTGCCAAGGAGATCATCTACGTGCTGACGCCGATGGCGATCCCCGGCCTTGCCTCGACGATGCTGCTCAACATCATCCTCGCCTGGAACGAGGCTTTCTGGACGCTCAATCTCTCCGCGGTAGACGCGGCGCCGCTGAGCACCTTCATCGCCTCCTATTCCAGCCCGGAGGGCCTGTTCTATGCCAAGCTTTCGGCGGCATCGACCATGGCGATCGCTCCGATCCTGATCCTCGGCTGGTTCAGCCAGAAGCAACTCGTTCGCGGCCTGACCTTCGGCGCGGTTAAGTAAGGAAGAGAAACATGGGTAGCATTGTTCTCAAACAAGTCTCCAAGGTCTTCGGCGAAGCCAAGGTCATCCCTTCCATCGATCTTGAGATCGATAATGGCGAGTTCGTCGTCTTCGTCGGCCCGTCCGGCTGTGGCAAGTCCACGCTGCTGCGCCTGATCGCCGGCCTCGAAGACGTCTCCGGCGGCCAGATCATGATCGACGGCAAGGACGGCACCAATCTGAAGCCGTCCGAGCGCGGCCTTGCCATGGTGTTCCAGTCCTATGCGCTCTATCCGCATATGAGCGTGCGTAAGAACATCGCCTTTCCGCTGAAGATGGCGAACATGCCGCAGGCGGAGATCGACAAGAAGGTGGCGGATGCCGCGCGTGTCCTCAATCTGACGGATTATCTGGAGCGTAAGCCACGTCAGCTTTCGGGCGGTCAGCGCCAGCGTGTCGCTATCGGCCGCGCCATTGTGCGCCAGCCGGCAGCCTTCCTCTTCGACGAGCCTTTGTCGAACCTCGATGCGGCGCTGCGCGTCAACATGCGTCTCGAGATCAGCGAGCTGCACCAGCAGTTGAAGACGACGATGGTCTATGTGACGCACGATCAGGTCGAGGCCATGACCATGGCCGACAAGATCGTTGTGCTCAATCGCGGCAATATCGAGCAGGTCGGCTCGCCTCTGGAGCTCTATCGCAGCCCGCGCAACCTCTTCGTCGCCGGCTTTATCGGCTCGCCGAAGATGAATTTCGTCAAGGGCGCCTATGCTCAGACCCTCGGCGCCGACACGATCGGCGTGCGGCCCGAGCATGTGCTGCTGTCGACCACGTCGGGCGACTGGCAGGGCAAGGTGACTGTCGCCGAACATCTCGGTTCCGACACCTTCCTGCATATCGATGTCGACGGCATCGGCACGGTGACGGCGCGCGGCTCGGGCGATTTCCCGGCCCGAGCCGGAGAGACCGTGTATCTGACGCCGGACAAGACGCATATTCACCGGTTCAACGCCGAGGGGCTGGCGATCTCAGCCTAAAAGCCAAGGTCGTGCGCGCTTGAGCGGGCACGGCCAACGCATCTCTTCCGGTTCGTATCCATCGATCTGCGTGGACCGGCCGAGCATACCCGCCGGTGCGGGTTTCCCCAGCCGCCCGGAGCTAAAGACCTTTCAGAAGGACCAGAGACATGACGTGCAAATTATCGCTCGCAACTCTCCAGCAGGCGGCTGCAAACGCGGCTATTCCTGCTTACGATCCGAAGTCGCTTTCGGCGGGCATCGTGCATTTCGGTGTCGGCAATTTCCATCGCGCCCATCAGGCTGTTTATCTCGACGATCTCTTCAATGCCGGTCAGAACCATGATTGGGCAATCATCGGTGCGGGCGTGCTGCCGTCCGATGCCGCCATGCGGGAAAAACTTGCCTCTCAGGATTTTCTGACGACCGTCGTCGAGCAGGACAATAATCGCACGGCAGCGCGCGTGACCGCGCCCATGGTCGACATCCTGCCTGTTGGCGATGCCAAGGCCATCATCGCCAAGCTCGCCGACCCGACGATCCGCATCGTTTCGATGACGATCACCGAGGGTGGCTATTTCATCGATGCTTCGGGCAAGTTCAATCCCGCTCACCTGGCGATATCAGCAGACGGGCAGAACCCGGATGCGCCGAAGACTGTGTTCGGCCTGATCGTCGCCGGTCTCAAGGCACGACGCGCCGCCGGCCTGCAGCCTTTCACGGTCATGTCCTGCGACAACATTCCCCACAATGGCGGCGTCACCAAAGCTGCTGTCGTCGGTACGGCAAAGCTGTCCGACCCGGCCTTTGCCGACTGGATCGCCACGAACGTCGCCTTCCCGAACGGCATGGTCGACCGCATCACGCCGGCAACGGGCGCGCGTGAAATCGATCTGCTGAAGGAAGTTTTCGATATCGAAGACAACTGGCCGGTCTATTGCGAAGAATTCAAGCAGTGGGTGCTGGAGGACAATTTCCCCGCAGGCCGTCCGGCATTGGAAAAGGTCGGCGTGACCTTCGTGCCCGACGTCACGCCCTATGAGCACATGAAGATCCGCATCCTCAATGGCGGCCATGCGGCGATCGCCTATCCGGCCGCACTGATGGACATTCATTTCGTGCATGAAGCCATGGAAGAGCCGCTGATCCGCGCCTTCCTTGCCAAGCTCGAAAACGAAGAGATCATCCCCGTCATCCCACCGGTGCCGAACACGGTGCTTGCCGATTACTTCAAGCTGATCGAGCGGCGTTTCTCCAATCCGAAGATCGCCGACACCATCCCGCGCCTTGCGCAGGACGGCTCGAACCGCCAGCCGAAGTTCATCCTGCCGTCGACGGCCGATCGTCTTCGCCGCGGCGAGGATATTGTCGGCCTCGCGCTGGTTTCGGCGCTGTGGTGCCGCTACTTCGCCGGCAAGAGCGATAGCGGCAAGGATATCGTCTTCAACGATGCCAGCGCCGACCGGCTGCATGACGCTGCCCTCAAGGCGAAGGACGATCCGAATGCCTTCCTCGTCTTCGACGACATCTTTGGCGATGTCGCCAAGTCGGATCTTTTCCGCAAGCGCTTCGCGCATGCACTGAAAACGCTGTGGGAAAAGGGTACCCGCGTCACCCTGCAGCTATACTTGGACAACAAACTCGCGGAATAATTTTCAAACGGCCGGACTTCTCCTGTTCCGGCCGTTTTCCATTGCTGCGCCGATCAATCGGGCGGCGGGACAACAACGGAATTCAGGTTGGATCTGTGATGACGGGTGCGGAAACAGGGCTCGTAATCTTCGATTGCGATGGTGTGCTTGTCGACAGCGAGCCGCTGTCGGTCAGCGTGCTCATCCAGGCGATGCACGATGTCGGCGTCGAGATGAGCGAAGAGGATGTCTACAGCCGCTTCCTCGGCAAGAGCCTTGCGACGCTTGTCGATACGATGCAGACGGAATTCGATGTCTTCATCGATCAGGCATTTCTCGATCGCATCCGTAACGATCTCTACGAACGCTTCAAGCATGAATTGAAGCCGATCGACGGCATTGGCGCGACGCTGGATGCGCTTTCGCTGCCGCGCTGCGTCGCCTCGTCGAGCCAGCTGGAGCGCATCCGCCTCTCGCTCGGCGTGACCGGACTGCTGGACAGGCTCGAGCCGAATATCTTTAGCGCCAGCATGGTGAAACGCGGCAAGCCGGCGCCGGATCTCTTCCTCTATGCCGCTGAAAAAATGGGTGTGCCGCCGAAGGATTGCATCGTCGTCGAAGACAGTCCGGCGGGCATCACGGCGGCGCGCGCGGCCGGCATGACGGTCTTCGCCTTCACCGGCGGTTCGCATGCGCATTCGCCGAGCTACCGGGCAGAATTGGAGCAGCTTTCTCCGGAAGTCGTGTTTGACGCGATGCCGGAATTGATACAACTTGTCCGCAACATGAGATAAGTGGTCGGGACCTCTTTTGCATGCGTGATCACGTGGTTGCGGTCGATATCGGCACAGGCAGCGCGCGCGCCGGTGTCTTCACGGCGAGCGGCTCACTGCTGGGGAAAAGCGAACATCCGATCTTGATGAATCGCCCGCGTGAAAACCACGCCGAGCATGATTCCGAAGATATTTGGGCCGCTGTCTGCATCGCCGTTCGCGCCGCTGTGAAAGCGTCTGGCGTCAATTCATCCGTCATCGGTGCCATCGGCTTCGACGCCACCTGTTCGCTCGTCGTGCGTGATCGCGCTGGCAGGCAGCTCACCGTTTCCACCGGCGGCGAAAAGAGGTTCGATACCATCGTCTGGCTCGATCATCGGGCGCTGGCCGAGGCGGATTACTGCACCGCGACGCGTCATGCCGTTCTTGAATATTCCGGTGAGTTCATGTCGCCGGAAATGGAAATGCCGAAGCTGATGTGGCTGAAGGAGAACCTGCCGGAAAGCTGGGCCGAGGCCGGCTACTTTTTCGACCTCGCCGATTTCATGACCTGGAAGGCGACCGGTTCGCTTGCGCGGTCGCGCTCGACGCTGGTGGCGAAATGGAATTACCTCGCGCATCGCGAGCCGGGCTGGCAGGCCGATTTTCTCAACGTGATCGGCCTTGGCGATCTGCGCGAGCGCGGCAGCCTGCCCGAGGATAGCGTTGCGGTCGGCAGGAGCATCGGCACCTTGACGGCCGAGGCCGCCGATGCCTTGGGGCTGGACCGCGCTTGCCATGTAGGGGCGGGCATGATCGACGCCTATGCGGGCGCGCTCGGCGCGCTTGCTGCCCATGCCGGCGATGCCGACATGCTGGAGCATCAACTGGCACTGATTGCTGGAACCTCGAGCTGTGTGGTTTCCTTTGCGCGCGAGCGCAAACGCAGCACCGGGATGTGGGGTCCTTATTACGAGGCCGTCTTTCCGGACATGTGGCTTGCCGAAGCTGGACAGTCGGCCACAGGCGCGCTTCTCGACCATATCGTCAGCATGCATGCGGCCGGCGGGCCGCCGACGGCGGCGTTGCACGACCGTATCGTGCGGCGGATCGCGGAGCTGAGGCTTGCGGAAGGTGATTCCCTTGGCGGGCGTATCCATGTGCTGCCCGATTTTCACGGCAATCGTTCGCCGCTTGCTGATCCGCACGCGTTGGGTGTCATCAGCGGCATGACGCTGGATGCGTCCTTCGATGGTCTTTGCCGGCTATATTGGCGCACCAGCGTCGGCATTGCACTCGGCATTCGCCATATCCTCGAGCGGATGCGGGATTACGGCTACGTCCCTGACACGCTGCATGTCGCCGGCGGCCATGTGAAGAATTCGGTGCTGATGGAGCTCTATTCCGACGTTACCGGCTGTAAGGTCGTGATCCCGAAGATGAACGAGACGGTGCTGCTCGGCACGGCGATTGCCGCCTCCGTCTCCTGCGGTCTCCATGAAAGCCTGGGTGCTGCCGGCGCCGCGATGTACCCGGGCGGTCACGAGCGGCTGCCGAATGCCGAAAAGAAAGAAATCTACGATCGCGATTACCGGCGCTTCCTCGCCATGTATCGCCATCGCGCGGAACTGGACGCCATGGAATAGGCGGCTTACCGGAGCGGCGCCTGCGCGAACATGCCTTGAAGCTCTTCTATGCGGCGCGTCCTCATTTCCGCCGTTTCACCCGCGGCGTGAGCGACTGAAATCGCCAGATATTCCAGCAGTGCCATTATGGCTGAAAGGTTTTCGCGGCTATTGGCGCGTTGCGGCGGCAGGGACAGCGTGATGTTTGCGAATTCATGTGCCCATTCCGTGAATTGGCCGGTTACCAGCAATACCTTGCAGCCCGCGCGACGAGCCGAGCGAGCCAGAAGGCGCGATGCGACGAAACTCGGGGAGTCGATGACAACGAGCAGTCCATCCTCGGACGGTTCACCGAACAGCTCGATATAGCTGCCATTGGCGCCGTCGAGGAAAAGGACCTGATCACGGGCAAAGGTCAGGCGGTCGCGGAAATAGCGGCCGATCCCCGCGAGACTGGGGTGGGAGGTGATGAAGACATTTCCGCAGGACAGAATTGTCGCAACCGCGTCGTGCCATTGCGGCTGGCCGGCGAGGTTGTAGATATGCTGCAGCATCTCGACCTGTTCGGCAATCTGCGTTGCAAGCGGACGGCCCTCGCTCGCGTCTTTCTGAAGCTGCTCGAGAATATTGGGCAATTGCGACGAGAGGCTGGGCGCATTTTCCTTGAGGTGCACCTTTATCCCATCCAGACCGTGGTAGCCGAGCGACCGTAGAAACCGTCCTACCGTCATTGGGCTCAGTTCCAGCCTGTCGGCAACGGAGGAAGCCGTCTCGAACGGTAGTTCATTCAGATGCTCGGAGAAATACTTAGCAATTCTTCGTTCGGCCGGAGTGCCGATCTTTATATATTGTCTAAGTTTCTGACTAAGGTCTTCCAAATTTTGCGCCTCTTTGATGGTCTTTTCGATGTTCTATCGCACCAATTTCTATGTCAATTGGTCATTCAATTTTGATCGGGTCGCCGATCTTGTTGCGGTTGTTGTTCTTAATGTGGCGTACAGAATATATTAGTGCAAACTGTATTACAATAATTCAAATTTTTAATTGACACATTCATATATCTGCACGGGATATTGATATCGATGCAACTGCTTCTTAAGTGTCCGGTTACCACCAAAAGAGGTAGACCGAATGATTGGCCTTGCTGCTCGCCTCTCCCTAGAAAATCTCTTTGCGCCGGAGACGCGCAAGGTTTTCTGGAAGGTTCTGGGCCTCACATTGCTGGCGCTTCTCGTGCTCTGGTTCGTCCTGCGAGGCGCCTTCAATTCCTTCGTATTGCCTTGGCTGCAGGGCTTCATGCCGTCCACCTCGGATTGGACGGGCTGGCTTACGCTCTTCCTTGCCATCTTCGCCGGCATCGCATTGGCGCTGGCGATGGCGCTGCTGATTTCACCGGTCACGGCGCTGATCGCCGGGCTCTTTCTCGATGATGTCGCTGAAGTTGTAGAAAAGCGCGACTATCCAGGCGATGCGCCCGGGACGGCGATGCCGATCGCCGCGGCGATGAAAAGCTCCGTGCGGTTTCTCGGCGTCGTCATCGTCGGCAATATCGTGGCGTTGTTTCTGCTGTTCATTCCGGGCGTCAATCTGATCGCCTTCTTTCTGGTGAACGGCTATCTGCTCGGCCGGGAATTCTTCGAATTCGCCGCCATGCGTTTCCGCTCACCGGACGAGGCGCGGGAGTTCCGCGTCAAGCACGCTTTCACGGTCTTTCTGGCCGGCCTGGTGATTGCTGCCTTTCTGGCAATCCCGCTGCTAAACCTGCTGACGCCGCTGTTTGCTGCCGGCATGATGGTGCATCTGCACAAGCTGATCTCGCACAAGGAAGCGAGCCTGCGGCTGCGACAAGCTTAGCCTGCCGCTTCCGCCCCGATGATCTGTGACGGCAGTTCGACCAGGGGAGCGGGGATGTCCCACGTCTTTTCCGGCGAGCGACAGAGGTCGGCGATCACGCAGCGCTCACATTCGGGCTTGCGCGCCTTGCAGCAGTAGCGCCCGTGCAGGATCAGCCAATGGTGGGCATGGTAGAGATATTGGTCGGGGATGATCTGCATCAGCCGCTGCTCGACTTCGTCCGGCGTCTTGCCGGGTGCCAGCAGCAGCCGGTTGGCGATGCGGAAGATGTGCGTGTCGACGGCCATCGTCGCCTGGCCGAAGGCCATGGAAAGCACCACATTGGCGGTCTTTCGGCCGACGCCGGGCAGGGTTATCAGCTCCTCGCGCGTCCGCGGCACCTCGCCGCCGAAATCGGTAATCAGCTTTTCCGATAGCGCCACGACGTTCTTCGCCTTGTTGCGGTAAAGGCCGATCGTCTTGATATATTCGCGAATGCGCTCCTCGCCGAGATCGAGCATCTTCTGCGGGGTATCAGCGACGGCGAAGAGCGCGCGCGTCGCCTTGTTGACGCCGGCATCGGTCGCTTGCGCTGAAAGTGCCACCGCAACGACGAGCGTGAAGGGATTGACGTGTTCCAGCTCACCCTTCGGCTCCGGCCGCTGGATGGAGAAGCGCCGGAAGATCTCTTCCAGGTCCGCCTTGGAATAGAGGCTCTTGGCGGCCGGCTTGCGGCCTGCGGTCGCATTTGACTTTTTCACGGTTTGGGCGCTGGATTTGATCTTTGGATTTGTCATAAACGACCTATACTCAAGTCCTATGACGGAACGCAACGCCGATACGGCTGCAGACGGCAACAGGCCGGTCTTTGCCGCCGAATTGTTTCCCCATCGCTCGCTGCCGCGAAAGGGGTTCAGGGTTATGCTGGCTTTGGCCGGCACCTTCTGCCTCTTCTACAGCATTTTTTTCGTCACGCGGGGCGCTTGGCCGATCGGTATCTTTTTTGGCGCCGATTTCTTCCTGCTCTATGGCGCTTTCTGGCTGAATTACCGGTCAGGCCGCGTGCGGGAAGAGGTGACGGTATCGCGAACCAATGTCTCCATCCGCAAATTCTCGCCGACGGGGCGGATGGTGGAACATGATTTCAATCCGTTCTGGACGCGGTTCCTGGTTCGCCGCCACCGCGAGATTGGCGTCGTCTCCATGCATGTCCGCGACAGAAGCCATGATACCGACGTCGGCTCCTTCCTCAATCCGGAGGATCGCGAGAGCTTTGCCAAGGCGTTCAAGCGGGCATTGGCGAGTGTGACGCAGCGGATATGAGCCGCTTGCCCCGATCGGCGACATCACATTTTAGCAGAGAGGCCACATGCGCAAGAAACGGGTGGTTTTAGCCCTGTTGCCGTGGTTTTCTCCTTTCCAAGGAGAAAGATCATGAATGCGATTGCACAGCTGAAGAAAGACATCACTCCTGAAGGTCAGGACTACGAGACCGTGCGGGAGGTCATCGAACTCATCACCGAGGAATATCGCGATCAGCCGTCGCTGGAGATGCTTGCCGATCGGCTCGGCCAGTCGCCGACCCAATTGCAGAAGACGTTTACGCGCTGGGCTGGTCTGTCGCCCAAGGCGTTCCTGCAGGCTGTCACGCTCGATCATGCCAAGCGGCTCCTGCGCAAGGAGGATCTGCCGCTCTTGGAGACGTCCTTCGAGGTCGGCCTTTCCGGCCCGAGCCGGCTGCACGATCTCTTCGTGACGCATGAGGCGATGTCTCCCGGTGAATGGAAGGCGAGGGGCAGCGGCCTTGTCATGCGCTATGCGTTTCATATCTCGCCCTTCGGCCTCGCCTTGATCATGGTCACGGATCGCGGTCTTGCGGGTCTCGCCTTCAGCGATACCGGCAATGAAAAGGCCTGCCTGGCGGATATGACCTGCCGCTGGCCCAATGCCGAATTCATCGAGGACCCGCATGCGACGGCGCCTTACGCGGCGCGTATCTTCGAGCGGTCCAACTGGTCGAGCGATCAGCCCTTGCGCGTCGTGCTGATCGGCTCGGATTTCCAGCTGCGTGTCTGGGAAAGCCTCTTGAAGATCCCCATGGGCCGCGCGGTAACCTATTCCGACATCGCCAAGGATATCGGCCAGCCGACGGCGATGCGGGCAGTCGGCGCAGCGGTCGGCCGCAATCCGATCTCTTTCGTCGTGCCGTGCCATCGTGCGCTTGGAAAGAATGGACAGCTCACCGGCTATCACTGGGGGCTGACGCGCAAACGGGCGATGCTGGGTTGGGAAGCGGGGGATGCTTGAGGGATTGCTGCAATAGGCTTTGAGTCTTTGGAGGGTGCGCACGTTCAGCGGATTCGACGCCGACGATGGGGCGCCTTCAAGCCGCCTTCGCCAAAGCCATCTGCAGCAGCGCCTTGGCAGCACTTTCATCGGTGATCAAAGTATTGCAGCCGATGCGCTTGATGGTGGCGCTGATCGCCTGGGCGCGGTGGGCGCCGCCGGAGGAGATCACGATGTGCTTGGCTTTCTTCAGCGTATCGAGATCGACGGACATGACCCGCTTGTTGATGGGGTGATCGACGGAATTGCCCTCGGCGTCGAGGAAGTTGAACATGGTGTCGCAGACGCAGCCCATTTCAATCAGCTCTTCCAGCTCGCGCTTCGAGATGAAGCCTTCCGACAGTGAGGTCGATTGCGGGCCGATGTCGCCGCAGCTGACGATGGCGAGGTCGAGGTTTTCCGCCAGCCGGTAGATGGCTTCCAGCCCGCATTTTTCGATGAGATTGCGCTTGGTCTCGACGGAGTCGACGAGCAGCGGTGCGAGGAACATATAGCATTCGGCGCCGAGCTGGCTTGCCAGACGCCACGTATAGTCGATCGGGTTGGTCTGGTGGACGGCAACGATGCCGCCGAGCAGGGAGACCACCTTGCAATTGTCGCGGCGGGTCGGGCGGAAGCTTGCGAGCGAAGCGGTCATTGTCCGGCCCCAACCGACGCCGATCGTATAGTTGTCGGGGATGGCTTCCGTCAGGAACTGGCCGAGCGCCAGGCCGACGCTCTTTGCCTGGGCGTTCACATTGCCGCCGGCCGGCTCGGGAACGACGATCGCTTCATCGAGTCCATAGGTGCGCTCGAGCTTGATCGCCAGTTCCACGCAGTCATCTATGCCTTCGGTAATCCAGATCTGCACCTCGGCACGACGCATCGCCTCATCCAGCAGGCGGATGACAGTGGTGCGGCTGATGCCGAGCTGCTCGGCGACATCCTTCTGCGTCAGGCCCTGGTTGTAATAGAGCCAGGCGGCGCGAAGCCTCAGGGACGAGGTCTCCGAATAGGCGGTATGTGTTCCGCGTCTCAGTTTGGCCACAGGTCCTCCGGCAAGATTGTCGCACGCGTCATTTAACGTCATGATCCGCCTCAGAGCGAAATGTGGCTATGGCGGATGACAGGAGCAGGCGAGATCGGCTCTTCTGCTGCCGATATTCTATGACATGAAACTTATGTCAATCGAATTGCACAAATGTCCTTGACTTTTCGGTGCGAGATTGCTGATAGTCGGTGCTGAGGAATTCGGTCTTGTCCAGTCGAGGAGGACAATGTGCGAGTGCTGCTGAGAGCAAGTGCCAGGCCGGACAGGGAGCCATATAGGGCGCCCGATGCCGGTGGAAAGCTTGTTTTCGGAAGGTTGTCTCCTCATCGCTCGGCCGTTCACCGGAAATGGAACTTTCGCTCTTTTTATCCCGTTACCGAAACATAGGAGAAGGAAGGCTGCGCTCCCCCTGACGCCTTCGGTCCCGTCCGACGAAAAGACCGGATCTGCCGCCCGATATCTCCCACCCAGATGGGCCTCATTCAACAAGGATACCTGTTATGACTTCCAAGCTTGATCAACTCCGCGCCATGACGACGGTCGTGGCCGATACCGGCGATATCGAGGCAGTCGCTCGCCTGAAGCCGGTGGATTGCACCACCAACCCGACGATCGTGTTGAAGGCGCTCGGTACGCCGATGTTCGCCGACGCGATCAAGGAAGCCGTCGCCTGGGGCAAGAAGCAGGGCGGTGCCTCCGAAGCCATCGTTGCTGCCGTTGCCGACCGTCTGGCAATCTCCGTCGGCGCAGCGCTTTCCGGTCTCGTTCCGGGCCGTGTCTCGACCGAAGTCGACGCCGACCTCTCGTTCAACACCGAAGCCTCGCTCGCCAAGGCCCGCGCCATCATCGCCTCCTATAAGGAACGCGGCATCGAGCGCGACCGTATCCTCATCAAGCTTGCTTCCACCTGGGAAGGCATCCGTGCCGCCGAAGTGTTGCAGAAGGAAGGCATCGACTGTAATCTGACGCTGCTCTTCAGCAAGGCCCAGGCGATCGCCTGCGCTGACGCCAAGGCATTCCTGATCTCGCCCTTCGTCGGCCGTATCCTCGACTGGTACAAGAAGTCGACCGGCAAGGACTACACGGCCGAGGAAGATCCGGGCGTCATCTCCGTTCGCGACATCTACCACTACTACAAGGCCAACGACATCAAGACGATCGTCATGGGCGCCTCCTTCCGTAACACTGGCGAAATCGAAGCGCTGGCCGGCTGCGACCGCCTGACGATCAGCCCGAACCTGCTCGACGATCTTTCCAAGGACGAAGGCAAGCTGGAGCGCAAGCTCTCGCCGGAGTCCAAGGGTTCCGTCGAAAAGATCGCCGTCGACGAGAAGACCTTCCGCTGGATGATGAACGAAGACGCAATGGCAACCGAGAAGCTTTCCGAAGGCATCCGCGCCTTCGCCAAGGACCTCGGCACGCTGCGCGCCATGGTCAGCAAGGAACTGCAGCTCGCTGCTGCTTGAAGGTGAGATTGGCTCTCTCTTTGGGGAGTTATGATTTGAGAGGGGTGTCGCAGGGATGCGGCGCCCTTTTTGTTTTGGGTGATAGGTGGAGACTTTGAGTTTGCCGCCAGAGGGGGAAACCTACGTCAGAAACTCCGCCCTGACCTTCTCCGACTGCCCACCGATGGTCGGCGCCGCTATCCCATTCCTCGCACGGATGCCATTCACTCGGATCGGGCTTGCCGTCGTGCGCACGGAGGTGCCGTCGTCGCGTGTCACCGTCTGCAGCATGTCGAGCTTACGGAAGGCAGCACTCTGTAGCAGTTTCGGCCAATCCAGTACCTCGGCCGCCCAGATATCGGCGGGCTCGAGGATGGCGAGCCATTCGCGAACGGTTTTCTCCCGCAGCCGGCTCGCGATCATGGTCTTGATTTCGTCGCGACGCTGGAAGGCGTCATCAGGCGTGTAGTTGACGAGCGCCGGCAGGTCGAGCAGCGGTGCGAGTTTTTCCAACGGCATCATCGCCAGCGCCAGCCAGCCATCGGCGCAGCGATAGACGCCGTAGGGGGCGGCGAGATAGGCGTGGGCATTGCGCACGGCGGATTTCTGCGGCAAGCGGCCGCCGTCATTCAGGTGCGTGGTCAGCACCTCGAACTGGAAATCGACCATCGCTTCCAGCAGGCTCGTTTCCACATGCACGCCGTGCCCGGTCACGCTGCGCCGTACGAGCCCGGCCAGGATTGCCTGGACGAGGAGATTGCCGGCCAGCATGTCGGCGACGGCAAGCCCGAAGGGCACAGGCCCGTCATCGGCCTCGCCGTTCAGCCACATGACGCCGGAGCGGGCCTGGGCCAGCAGATCCTGCCCGGGGAATTGGCGCCATTCGTTATCGGGGCCGTATCCGGTGATGCTGCCATAGACGATGCGCGGGTTGATCGCGGCAACGGAGGTGTAGTCGAGGCCAAGCCGTTCGATGACGCCGGGGCGAAAATTCTGGATGATGACGTCGGCCTTGGCGATCAGCGTGCGCAGTTCCTGTAGATCGCTCGCATCCTTCATGTTGAGGGCAAAGCTCTCCTTGCCGCGATTGATGGCGTGAAAGAGCGTGGAATCGCCACCGATCTCGGTATCGCTGAGATAGAGCCGGCGGCAGAGATCGCCGCCGTCAGGCCGCTCGATCTTGATGACGCGCGCGCCAAGGTCGCCGAGGCGCAGGGCGGCCATCGGGCCGGCAAGAAACTGGCTCATATCCAGCACGATAATGCCGGAGAGCAGGCCCTCTTCGTTATCTTTGGTCATGTCAGACTTTCAGCGGCGGCGCATCCGCCGGCCGGCCGTTCTTGTAGCGCACCGTCTGGATATGCTCGCAATAGAGCACCAATTCGCCTTCGCCCTTGAAGACTTCATAAGATGAGCGGATCAGGCCAAGCTCGGCATATTTCGGCTGTTTATCCAGATTGGTGCGGATGGTGTAGATCGTCTCACCGATGAAGGTGGGCTTGATGAAGCGCAGCTTGTCGTAGCCATAGGAGAAGGCGTTGACGCAATTCGTGGCGACAAGCCCGAGGCCGGCGGAAAAGACGAAGGCGCCGGCAACCAGCCGCTTGCCGAACAGCCCTTCGGTTTCGGCGAAGATCTGGTCGCTGACGTATGGGTGCATGTCGAGCACCAGCGCGTTGAACTGCTGGGATTCACCTTCGGAAATCGTGCGACGCAGCGAGCGGATCTTGTGGCCGATCTCGAAATCCTCGTAGAACCAGTTTTCCGCGTTCCAGACGGGGATCTCGGCGTGATCGGCCGGCATGGTTTTCGGATGGGTGCTGGATACGCCGACGGTGGCGGTCATGGCATTCACTTTCGATGGAAAACCTCCGGTTTCAGAGAGACCAGAGGCGCTTGGCATTCAGGTGATAGAGGCTGTTGCGTTCGTCTGCACTTACGCCTTGCATCAGCGCATGAGTGGCGGCGACCCAGGTGGAGAGATTGCCGCCGAGCGTGCAGACCGGCCAATCGCTGCCCCAGATGACGCGATCCCAGCCGAAGCTTGCGATGCAATGTTCGACGAAGGGACGCAGCGTTTCCGGCGACCAGCTGTCCGGGTCCGCATAGGCGACGACGCCAGAAATCTTCACCATGACATTGGGCCGTATCGCAACCTCCTTGATCCCCGCCGACCAGCTTTCGCTCAAGCCGTCCTTCACGGCCGGCACGCCGCAATGGTCGAGGATGAAGCGGACGTTGGGATTGAGGTCGGCGAGTGCGATTGCCTTGGATATTTGGTGCGGCAGGACGCAGAGATCGAAGGTGAGGCGGGTATCGGCGAGCCGCTTCAGGTTCTCGCGAAACAGCGCGCCTTCAGAGACATCGTCAGGCACGACATGCAGCACCCGTCGGAAACCTTTAACGAAGGGATCGGCAAGCACGCGCTCGAGATAGGCGGGAAAACTTGTGCTTTCAGGACGGCAGGCGGCGATGGCACCTCTCAGCAGGTTGCCGGGTTCGTGGCTCAAGCCTTTGACGTATTCGGTTTCCCGCTCGATATCGTCTTCGGTGACATCGACTTCCATGTGAAGCGTATCGGTGATCCCAAGACGCTTGGCTTCGCGTGCATAGTCTTCGTAGAGGCTGTCGCGATTGAGTGCGCCGGCGTCGGCCAGCCAGGGATAGGCGAGCTTTTTCCGGTCGACGATGTGCAGATGGCTGTCGAAAAGCATGGTGTTCCTCCCATACCTGCTTGCCCAACATATACTCACATAAGAATAGTTTATTCAAATAAAAATTATAGCTCGGCTTTATCGACCGTGCCGGCCACCGTTTCGGAGATCTCCTTGGCCGCTTCCCTTACATATTCGACCACCTGTTCGCGCGTCGGTGCCTTCGAGTTCACAGGCTCGATATAGGGGCAGGTCAGCGCCGCCAGCGCATTGCCGTCCATCGCCAGCACGGGCGCGGAGATATTGTGGACGCCGCTCGTCTGCAGGCTGCTCATGGTTTCGAAGCCCTTTTCGCGGATGGCCGAGAGCTTCTCTTCGAGATCGGCGGGCGGTTCTTCCGGGTCTTGCTCCTGGCGTCTCTGCTCGTTGATCATCATCTGGCGCTGCTTGGCATCCTTGAATGCCAGGAGAATGTGGCCGGAGCCGGTATTGTAGAGATTGATCTGCGCGCCGACGCGGATGGAAATGCCCCAATAGGTCGGTGAATCCTGCTGGGCGATGACGACGACCGAGCCGCGGTCGTAGATCGCCAGATGGCACGCCTGCTCGGCGCGGTTGGAGAATTCGCGCATCAGCGGCGTGGCGAAGGAGACAAGGCGGCGAACTGGCGCATGATAATGCGCGAGGCCGAAGAGCTTCAGCGTCAGATAGAAGCGGTCGCCGTCCTGTCGCTGCACATAGCCGCGTCGCACCAGGCGGTCGAGCATGCGATAGAATTCGTTGGGGCTCTTGTTGAGTGCCTTGGCGATTTCGGCCTGCGTCAGGCCGCCATCGATCGTTGCCAGCAGCTCCAAAATGTCAAGCCCCTTGTCCAGCGCCGGCGCGCGGTAGCGATCACTGTCGTCTTCTATGCTCATTAACAAGTCCCCGTGCGAAGAAATATGAATCATCATTCATATATGAATGAAGGCATTTTACAAGCGCGCGATCACGGCTTGACGGCCAATGAATAAGATGTTTACTTATAAATCATTGATCCATATTTGGGTCTAGAGGGCAATCGGACAAGGGGTCCGAGCTTAAGGGAGGAAGTTCGATGAGGAATTGGAGGGCCGGTCTTGTTGCCGGCACGATGGCATTGCTTGCCGGCACAGCGGTTTTCGCCGCCGATCTGCCGGGCAAATTTCCGGGTGTGACGATCGACGCCAAGCTCATCGGCGGTCAGCAATATGAGCCGCTCTACGCGCGTATTGCCGAGTGGGAGAAGGAAACCGGCGCCAAGGTCAACATTCTGTCTAAGAAGAACCACTTCGAGCTCGACAAGGAAATCAAGTCGGACATGGCCTCGGGTAGCATCTCCTGGTGCGTCGGTTCGAACCATTCGTCCTTCGCGCCGCAATATCCTGACCTCTACACCGATCTTTCGAAGCTGCTGCCCAAGGAAGAAATCGCCCAGTTCGTTGATTCCACAATTCAGGCCTCGACCATCGATGGCCGTCTGATCATGCTGCCGCGCGCTCAGTTCGACGTTTCGGCGCTCTACTATCAGAAGAGCCTCTATAATGATGAGGCCAAGAAGACGGCGTTCAAGGCGAAATATGGCTACGATCTGGCGCCGCCGAAGACCTGGAAGGAAGTCTCCGATCAGGCGATCTTCTTCTCGAACCCGCCGAATTTCTTCGGCACGCAGTTCCCCGGCAAGGAAGAGGCCATCAACGGCCGCTTCTATGAAATGCTGGTTGCCGAAGGCGGCGAATATCTCGACAAGGACGGCAAGCCTGCCTTCAATTCCGAAGCCGGCGTGCGTGCGCTCGACTGGTTCGTCAACATGTACAAGGCCAAGGCCGTTCCGGCCGGCACGACCAACTACCTGTGGGACGATCTCGGCGCTGGTTTTGCTTCCGGCTCGATCGCGCTCGATCTCGACTGGCCGGGCTGGGCGACCTATTTCAACGATCCGAAATCCTCGAAGATCGCCGGCAATGTCGGCGTCGTCGTGCAGCCCGTCGGCTCGTCGGGCAAGCACACCGGCTGGTCCGGCCATCACGGCTTCTCGGTCACCGAATCCTGCGCCCACAAGGATGCGGCCGCTTCGCTCGTCTGGTTCCTGACCAACGACGATTCACAGAAGCTCGAAGCCGCCAACGGCACGCTGCCGACCCGCAAGGCGGTCTGGGATTGGGATATCCAGCAGGCTGCTTCCGACCCTTACAAGAAGGAAGTGCTGAGCACCTTCCAGGAATCGATGAAGTACGCCTTCCCGGTTCCGCGCACGCCGCAATGGATCGAGATTTCCAACGTCGTCTATCCTGAACTTCAGGCCGCCATTCTCGGCGACAAGACCTCCAAGCAGGCGCTTGATGCTGCTGCCCAGAAGGCAACCGATGTCCTGAAGGATGCCGGCGCGCTCTAAGCGATGCAATCGAAGTCCCGCGCTTCCAGGAGCGCGGGACTTTCCAAAATTGACTTCGAGAATCGCTTTTGATCGGCACCGCGAGGCGTCATCGGCGCTGCCGGCTTTGTGCCGGGTCTCGTCCCAAGCAATCCATTCCACGCAGTCCGGGCCACGCTGCCGAGGAATGCCGACAGGTGCAAACCATGCTCAAGAGAATATCTCCACCGGTCCTGCTTCTTCTTCCGGCGATCATCGTCCTTGTGGCGGTGGTTCTGTTTCCGCTGCTTCTCTCCTTCTATTCCAGCTTCACGCCATTTCGCCTGACTAGGCCGGCCACACTGTTCACCTTCATCGGCCTGCGCAACTACATGCGCATCCTGACGGATCCGGTGTTTCTGGCCGCTTTCGTCCGCACCGTGGTGCTGCTGACGATCGCGCTCAATCTGGAAATGCTGCTTGGTCTCGGACTGGCTTTGCTGGTCAACAAGGCGACGCATGGCAAGCGCGTGCTGCGCACGCTGATGATGTTTCCGATGATGTTCTCGCCTGTCCTCGTCGGCTTCCAGTTCAAATTCATGTTCAACGACAATGTCGGCATCATCAACAATGCCCTGCAATCCCTCGGCATTACGGAAACGGCCATACCCTGGCTGATCGACGGCAATCTGGCGCTGTTCTCCATCGTGATCGCCGAAGTCTGGTCTTCGACTTCGGTCTTTGCCATCCTCATTCTCGCAGGCCTGCTCGCGATGCCGCAGGAGCCGGTCGAGGCCGCCAAGGTCGATGGCTGCACCAGCTGGCAGACCTTCCGCTACGTCACCTGGCCGTTCCTGATGCCCTTTGCCTTCATCGCCATGACGATCCGTTCGCTCGACGTCGCCCGCGCCTATGACATCGTCAAGATCATGACGGATGGCGGGCCGGCACGGCGCACGGAGCTGATCTGGACGCTGGTCGGGCGCACCGCCTATGCCGATGCGCAGATGGGTCTCGCCAACGCCATGGCCTATGTCTCGATCATCCTGTCGATCGCTTTCACAGTCTATTTCTTCCGTAAGCTGGCGCTTGCCCGCACCCAGATCGGAGCGGAGTGGTAATCATGGATCGCAACGCTCAACAACGCCTGCAGCGCCGCCTGTGGAAAGTCGCCTATCTTATCGGCCTTTTCCTCGCGATGCTCATCATCTGCCTGCCCGGCTTCTGGATCGTTATCAGCTCGCTGCGCCCGACCGTGGAGATCATGGCAAAGCCGGCGGTCTGGATCCCGCAGGAGCTGTCACTGGAAGCTTATCGCGCCATGTTCAGCGGCGTGGGGCAGGGCGGCATTCCCGTTTGGGACTATTTCCGCAATTCGCTGATCATCTCCATCACCTCGACGGCCATTGCGCTCGTCATCGGCATGTCCGGGGGCTATGCCTTCGCCCGCTTCCGTTTCGCAGGTAAGTCGGCCGTGTTCCTCGGGCTGATGCTGACGCGCTCCGTGCCCGGCGTGGCGCTCTCATTGCCGCTGTTCATGGTCTATGCGCGGCTCGGGATCATCGACACGCATTTCGGCCTGATCCTCACCTATGTCGCGCTGAACGTGCCCTTCACCATCTGGCTGATCGACGGCTTCTTCCGGCAGGTGCCGAAGGATCTGGCCGAAGCCGCGCAGATCGACGGCTGCAATCGCTGGCAGGCCTTCTGGCAGGTGGAATTCCCGCTTGCCGGCCCCGGTATCGCATCCGCCGGCATTTTCGCCTTCCTCACCTGCTGGAATGAATATGCACTGGCCTCGCAGCTGACGCGTTCCGTCGATTCCAAGACGCTGCCCGTCGGTCTGCTCGACTATACGGCCGAGTTCACCATCGACTGGCGCGGCATGTGCGCGCTGGCTGTTGTCATGATCGTTCCCGCGCTCGCTCTCACTTTCATCATTCAGAAGCATCTGGTGTCGGGTCTGACATTCGGTGCGGTCAAAGGTTGATCTCAATGGCTCAGGTTTCCCTTAAAAAACTCGTCAAGCGCTATGGTGCGCTGGAAATCGTCCACGGGATCGATCTCGACATCGCGGACAAGGAGTTCATCGCGCTCGTCGGCCCCTCCGGCTGCGGCAAGTCGACGACGCTGCGCATGATCGCCGGCCTGGAGGATGTCTCAGACGGCACGATCGAGATCGGCGATACCGTCGTCAACGACCTGCCACCGCGCGATCGCAACATCTCGATGGTATTCCAGTCCTATGCGCTCTATCCGCATATGACCGTGCGCGAGAACATGGGCTTCTCCTTGAAGATCGCCAAGCAGCCGCAGGCTGAGATCGACAAGCGGGTCAATGAAGCAGCGGCCATCTTGAGCCTCGAAGCCCTGATGGATCGTCGTCCGGCGCAGCTTTCCGGCGGTCAGCGTCAGCGCGTCGCCATGGGCCGCGCCATCGTCCGCCAGCCGGAGGTCTTCCTCTTCGACGAGCCGCTGTCGAACCTCGACGCCAAGCTGCGCACACAGATGCGCACCGAGATCAAGAAGCTGCATGCCAAGGTGCAGTCGACGGTGGTTTACGTCACGCACGACCAGGTCGAGGCCATGACGCTTGCCGACCGCATCGTCATCATGCGCGATGGTTATATCGAACAGGTTGGCACACCGGACGAAGTGTTCAAGCGGCCCGCCACGCGCTTTGTCGCCGGTTTCATCGGTTCGCCGCCGATGAACATCGAGGAGGCGACGCTGAAATCAGGCGAACTCATCTTCAAGAATGGCGACCGTCTGCCGCTGCCGGGCCAATTTGCCGGCAAGGTCAGGGAAGGCGAGACGGTCGCTTTCGGTCTCCGGCCCGACGACATCTTCCCCACCGGTCACGGCCTGCATTCGGGCGCGGAATCCGCCGTCTACGAACTGACACTGCCCGTCGCCATCACCGAACCGCTCGGCAATGAAACGCTTGTCTTCGTCGAATTTGCCGGGCGCGAATGGGTGACGCGCATGCTCAATCCGCGCGCGCTGAAGAGCGGCGAACAGCTGAAGATGAGCTTCGACCTTAGTCAGGCGCATCTCTTCTCCGTCGAAACCGGCAAGAGCCTCGCAAACTAAGGAATCGCTCCGTGGCCCGTATCGAGAAAATTGAATTGCGGATGGTCGATCTGCCGCCGAAGGTGAAGCGGACGGATGCGATCCAGAGCTTCGTCAGCCAGGAGACGCCGATCGTCACCATCACCGACAGCGACGGCGCTGTCGGCACCGGCTATAGCTATACGATCGGCACCGGCGGCTCCTCCGTCATGCGGCTGCTCTCCGACCATCTGGTGCCGCTTTTGATCGGTGAGGATGCCGACTGCATCGAGGCAATCTGGCATAGACTGGAATTCGCCACGCATGCGACGACCATCGGTCCCATTACGGCGCTGGCCCTTGCGGCGGTCGACACCGCACTTTGGGACCTGCGGGCCAAGAAGCAGAACCTGCCGCTCTGGAAGCTTGCTGGGGGCGCTAGGGATCGTTGCCCGCTCTACACGACGGAAGGCGGCTGGCTGCATATTGAGAAGGAAGCACTGGTCGAGGACGCGCTGCAGGCGAAGGCCAAGGGTTTTTCCGGCTCGAAGGTGAAGATCGGCAAGCCGCATGGCTCGGAGGATTACGACCGATTGGCCGCGATGCGTCTGGCGCTCGGTTCCGGCTTCGAGATCATGACCGACTGCAATCAGGGCTTTACCGTCGACGAGGCGATCCGCCGGGCGGCCCGCCTGAAAGAGCTCGACCTCGCCTGGATCGAGGAGCCGCTGCCGGCTGATGATCTCGACGGCCATATCCGGCTGACCCGATCGACACCGACGCCGATCGCGGTTGGCGAATCCATGTATTCGATCCGGTATTTCCGCGAATACATGCAGAAGGGCGCCTGCTCGATCGTGCAGGTGGACGTCGCCCGCATCGGCGGCATCACGCCCTGGCTGAAGGTAGCGCATGCGGCCGAGGCCTTCGATATTCCGGTCTGCCCGCACTTCCTGATGGAGCTGCATGTCAGCCTCACCTGCGCCGTGCCGAACGGCAAATACGTTGAATACATTCCACAGCTCGACGACCTCACGACGAAGGGCATGGAGATCGTCGACGGCAAGGCACTTGCGCCTTTGGAGCCCGGCATCGGCATCGCCTGGGACTGGGAAGCGGTGAAGGCGCGCTCGATCGGCGAATTTACCCGGGAAATCCACGGCTGAGGAGGAACGGACCATGCAGCGGATGGGAATGGTGATCGGCCTGGAGCCGGCCAAGATCGCGGAATACAAGGCGCTTCACGCGGCCGTCTGGCCCGAGATCCTCGCACTGATCTCCGAATGCAACGTCACCAACTATTCGATCTTCCTGAAGGAGCCGGAAAACCTGCTCTTCGGCTATTGGGAATATGTCGGCACGGACTTCGAGGCCGACATGCGCAAGATGGCCGCGAGCCCGAAGAACCAGGAATGGTGGTCCGTCTGCATGCCTTGCCAGAAGCCGCTCGAAACCCGCAAGGAGGGCGAGTGGTGGGCCATGATGGAAGAGGTTTTTCATCATGGGTGAGGCTTTCGACCCCAAATCCCTTCGCCAATGGTGGCCGAAGCCGTCGAAGCCGCGTCCGATCGTGATCTTCGGCGCCGGCAGCATCGTCGGTGACGCGCATCTGCCGGCTTACAGGCAAGGCGGTTTTCCAGTCGCTGGTCTCTACGATCCGAATGCCGAGAAAGCGGCGGCGCTTGCCACTCAATGGGGCATTCGCGCCTTCGCCTCCGAGGCAGAGGCACTTGCCGTCGAAGACGCAATCTTCGATCTTGCGACGCCGCCGGCTGTACATGCTGCGATCCTGTCGAAACTGCCGCGCGGCTCCTTCGCGCTGATCCAGAAGCCGATGGGCAGCGATCTCACAGGCGCTTCTGAAATTCTGCGGGTCTGCCGTGAGCGTGACATCAAGGCGGCCGTCAATTTCCAACTCCGCTTCGCACCGATGATGCTGGCGCTTTATGATGCCGTGAACAAAGGCTATCTCGGCGATGTCGTCGATTTCGATGCCTGGCTGGCGCTCGCCACGCCCTGGAGGCTCTGGCCCTTCCTGAAAGGCCTGCCGCGGATCGAGATCGCCATGCACTCGATCCACTATCTCGATTTCATTCGCGGACTGCTCGGCAATCCGCAAGGGGTCCATGCCAAGACCATCGGCCATCCCAATCATGATGTCGCGCAGACCCGAACGGCGGCGATCCTCGATTATGGCGACAAGGTCCGCTGTGTGCTCTCGGTCAATCACGACCATGATTTCGGCCGCAAGTTCCAGGCCTGCGAGTTTCGCATTGCCGGCACCAAGGGTGCTGCCTACGTCAAGCTCGGGGTCAATCTCGACTATCCCAGTGGCGAGCCGGACGAGCTTTGGATACGTCCCGAGGGTGGCAGCGATTGGGTCGAGGTGAAGCTCGAGGGTGCCTGGTTCCCGGACGCCTTCGTCAACCGCATGGCCAACCTGCAGCGCTTCGCATCCGGCGAGGATCACGAGTTGATCGGCTCCGTTGAGGATGCCTGGCAGACGATGGCGCTTGTCGAGGCCGCTTATCAGTCGAGCGCCGCACCGGCGACGCCGATCGCAGAACTTCCAAAGGCTTGAGGAATGGCAGAGCAAACGATCTATTTCGAAGACTACGAACTCGGTCATGTCAGGGTGACCACGGGACGGACGATTACCGAGACCGATTTCGTTGTCCATGCGGGTCACACCGGTGATTTCTTCCCGCATCATATGGACGCGGAATTCGCCAAGACCTTGCCCGGCGGCCAGCGCATCGCGCATGGCACGATGATCTTTGCGCTCGGCGTCGGGCTCACGGCCTCGCTGATCAATCCCGTCGCTTTTTCCTATGGTTACGATCGGCTTCGTTTCGTCCGCCCGGTGCATATCGGCGATACGATCCGCACGCGCGTCACCGTTTCGGCGAAAGAGGATGATCCGAAGCGACCGACAGCCGGTCGCGTTGTCGAGCGCTGTGAGGTGCTGAACCAGCGAGACGAGGTCGTGCTTGCTGCGGATCACATCCTGGTCGTCGAGCGCAAACCGGCTGCGGAGAAGGCATAATGATAAAGCTTAAGGGAATGACCTGGTCGCATCCGCGCGGCTACGATCCGATGATTGCCTGCTCGAAGCAATGGCAGGAACAGACCGGCGTCGAGATCAGCTGGGAAAAGCGCTCGCTGCAGGATTTCGAGACCTTTCCGGTGGAAGAGCTCGCCGCGCAATACGACCTCATCGTCATCGATCACCCGCATGTCGGCCAGATTACGCGTGAAGACTGCCTGTTGCCGCTCGATGATCCCTCGCATGCGCAGGAAATCGCAGCGATCGCAGCCGGAACCGTCGGTCAGTCCTATCCGAGCTACAATTGGCAGGGCCGTCAATGGGCCTTTCCGCTCGACGCGGCGACGCAGGTGCAGGCCTATCGGCCCGACCGCCTGAGCGCGCCGGTCACAGATCTTGCCGAGTTCGTTGCGCTCGCTCTGGAAGGCAAGGCGATCCTGCCGATGCGGCCGCCGCATTCGCTGATGACCTTCATCTCGCTGGCGGCGCATCTCGGCACCCCCTGCAGCGTCGAAGGCCCGGATTTCATCGCCAAAGCCGATAGCGAAGCGGTGCTCGACTGGATGGCGCGGCTCGTCTCGGGAATGGATGCCAGCTGCTATGAGATGGACCCGATCGCCGTGCTCGATCTGCTGGGGCAAAAGGACAGCCCCTATGTGGCGTCCCCGTTCCTCTACGGCTACGTGAATTATTCCTTTGCCGGATTCAGACCGGCGCGTATCGCCTTTGCCGATATGCCCGTCATCGGCGGCCGCGCCCCGATCGGCTCGGCGCTTGGCGGCACCGGCATTGCCGTCTCGGCGCGCACGCAGGCCCCGGAAGAGGCGAAAGCCTTTGCCCGTTGGATCGCGGGCGGGCCGGTGCAGGCAGGCATTTATGCAAGCGGAAACGGACAATCGGGTCATGCCGACGCCTGGGTCAGCGATGCGGTCAATAAGCCGGCGCTCGATTTCTACCGCAACACGCGCGCGACGCTCGAAGGCGCTTATGTGCGGCCGCGCCACGACGGCTACATGGCATTTCAAAGCGACGCATCCGAGGTGATTAGCGATGGACTGCGAACCGGCGAGCGGCATACAGTCCTTATCGACAAGCTCAACCGCCGCTTCGCGCAGTCCTTTGAGGCGTAGGAGAGGTTGGGCCAACTAATTGTTATTGCATGATCTTATCCGAAGCGCCGGCTATGCAACCGGCCGGATGGATGGGATCATAGTCCCGAGGAAAGGATCAGGATTATGGGTCACGGGTTGGAAGGCAGGAAGGTCGTCATCACGGCGGCGGGGCAGGGCATCGGCCGGGCATCGGCAGAGCGCTTCATCTCGCTTGGCGCGCATGTCTACGCCACCGACATTAACGAGCAGACGCTCTCGACGCTGGATGGCGCCACCAAGCATGTGTTGAATGTGCTCGACAGCGCCGCCGTCAAGGCCTACGCCGAAGAGATTGGCCCGATCGACGTGCTCTTCAATTGCGCCGGCTTCGTGCATTCGGGCACCATCCTCGACTGCGAAGAGAAGGATTGGGATTTTTCCTTCAACCTCAATGCCAAGGCGATGTACACGACCTGCCGCACCTTCCTGCCGGGCATGCTGGAGAAGGGCAAGGGCTCGATCGTCAACATGGCCTCGGTCGCTTCCAGCGTGAAGGGCGTGCCCAATCGCTTTGCCTATTGCGCATCCAAGGCCGCCGTCATCGGGCTCACCAAGTCGATCGCCGCCGATTTCGTTGCCAAGGGTATCCGCGCCAACGCTATTTGCCCCGGCACGGTCGACAGCCCCTCGCTGCATGAGCGGCTGCGCGCAACCGGCGACTACGACAAGGCGATGAAGGACTTCATTGCTCGTCAGCCGATGGGCCGCATCGCGACCGCCGAAGAGATTGCCGCGTTGGTGACTTATCTTGCCGGCGACGAAGCGGGTTTCACAACCGGCCAGACCCACGTCATCGACGGCGGCTGGACGGGCTGAGGGTTCATTTTCTCGATCGGAGGCTCCGTATTGCGGGGCCTCCTTTTATTTGCCACTCTCGTCGGCGAAGCGTTGTTTTGTAAGACGATTTGCGATCGGGAGAGCGGCATGGATGCGCAGGGACATTTGCATCATTCCAGATGGCTCGTATTGTGGCGCAAGCACCATGTCATCGTGATTTCGGTGCTGGCCGGCGTCGCCGTCTTTTTGCTGCTGACATCCAGGGATTTCAATACCGGCAATCTGTTGGTCGCCTGGGATACGACTGCGGTCGTCTATATCGTCTACAGCCTCTTCAGGATGCTGACGGCCGACCCGCAGCGAATCCGCAAGCGCTCCGCCGATCTCGATTTTTCGGATGGCTTCCTGCTGTTTCTATCGATTGCTGCCGCTCTTGCCAGCATCGGCGGCATTGCGCTGGATCTGCTTGGCGTCAAGGATGCCTCACCCGAAGTCGCGTTCTACCGCGTGATGATGGCGATCGTGACGATCCTGATATCCTGGACCTTCCTCCACACGCTGTTCACCATTCACTATGCGCACCGGTTCTACAGCATTCCGGGCAAGGGGCAGGGACTGAAATTTGCCGAGCCTTTGGAGGAGCCGATCTACTGGGACTTCCTCTACTTCTCCTTCACCATCGGTGTGGCGGCGCAGACGGCCGATATCGGCATTTCCACGGTATCGATGCGTAAGCTCGCGCTTCTGCACGCGATCCTGTCGTTCCTGTTCAATACGACGATCCTGGCGCTTGCCATAAACGTCGGGGCGAGCCTGATCTAGGCCCGCCCCTTCGACAGTCGTGGCTTATACCGTTACATGACCGCATTGCCGGCCATGACGGCCAGGATCAGGAACACCAGGAAGATGATCAGGAAGATGGCGAAGAGAACGCGCGCAATGGTTGCGGTCGCCGCGGACACGCCTGAAAAGCCGAAAAAGCCGCTGATCAGCGAAATCACAAAGAAAATGAGAGCCCATTTCAGCATTAGCAATCTCCTCTGCGTTGTACTTCATAAAGACGCGGGAGGAGGGTGAATTGTTCCGAAGGCGTTTCGGTTTTGGCGAGTTGCCGGTCTTTGGTGGATGCTGTGGCGGGTGTGGAGAGCGAGGATACCCCCTCTGTCACTTCGTGACATCTCCCCCACAAGGGGGGAGATTGGTAACCCGCTGTGACCTCTCACATCTAAACTGGCATTGCACCTGCTGAAGTTAAGGCTGATTGTCTTTTGCAGGCTAGGCGGCATACCCCCAACGATCTCCCCCATGTGGGGGAGATGTCCCGATAGGGACAGAGGGAGGTACAGCGGTGCGGCAAACTCAAGAGAGCTGGTTTACCCCAACCCCTCTTACCCGTGATTGATCATCACATGCCGCACGGCGGTATAATCTTCGATAGCGTAGACTGACATATCCTTGCCGTAGCCGGATTGCTTCAGGCCGCCATGCGGCATTTCGTTGACCAGCATGAAGTGGGTGTTGATCCAGGTGCAGCCATATTGCAGCCGGGCTGCTGTCTGCATGCCACGGCTGATGTCCTTGGTCCAGACCGAGGAGGCGAGGCCGTAGTCGCTGTCATTCGCCCAGGTGACGGCATCGTCGGGGTTGGTGAAGCGTGTTACGGAGACGACGGGGCCGAAGACTTCGCGGCGCACGATCTCGTCGTCTTGCGTGGCGCCGGCGACGATGGTCGGCGCATAGAAGAAGCCACGCTCGCCGGAAATCTTGCCGCCTGTCGTGATTTCCATGTGCTTGTGTTCGGCGGCACGGGTGACGAAACTTTCGACGCGGTCGCGCTGGCGCTTGGAGATCAGCGGGCCGATCTCGTTCTCGGTATCGTCGGCGAGATTGAACTTGATGCTGGACACGGCCGAGGTGAGATCGGCGACGAAATTGTCGTAGACCTTGGCGTCGGCATAGATGCGGCAGGCGGCGGTGCAGTCCTGGCCGGCATTGTAGTAGCCGAAGGTGCGGATGCCTGACACGACGGCGTCGATATCGGCATCGTCGAAGACGATGACGGGGGCCTTGCCTCCGAGTTCGAGGTGCGTGCGCTTGACCGTCTTGGCGGCGGCGGCCAGCACCTTCTTGCCGGTCGCGACATCGCCGGTGATGGAGACCATGCTGATCTTCGGGTGGTTGATCAGCGCGTTGCCGACACTCTCGCCGCGGCCGAGGATAACGTTGACGACGCCTTCCGGCAGGACATCCGCCAAAAGCTTCGCCATCTTCAAGGCGGTTAGCGGCGTCTGTTCGGAGGGTTTGAAGACGACAGTGTTGCCGCCGGCAATCGCCGGTGCCAATTTCCAGGCCATCATCATCAGCGGATAGTTCCAGGGCGCGATGGAGCCGACGATGCCGATCGGGTCGCGGCGGATCATCGAGGTGTGGCCAGGCAGATATTCGCCGGCGACCGGGCCGTGCAGGTTGCGCACCGCGCCGGCAAAGAAGCGGTAGCAGTCGACGATTGCGGGGATTTCGTCGTTAAGGACCGCATTGATAGGCTTGCCGCAGTTCAGCGCTTCCAGGGCAGCGAAGCCTTCTGCATCGCGCTCGATGGCGTCGGCGATTTTCAGGAGATAGCTCGAGCGCTGACTTGGCGTCGTCTGCGACCAGCTCGTAAAGGCCTTTTCCGCAGCGTCAACGGCGGCGTCGATCTGGCCGAGCGACGCCTCCGGCAGGTCGACCACTTTCTCGCCGGTCTTCGGATTGAGCACATGCTCTTCCGTTTCCGTGCCGGCTTCAAAGCGGGAGCCGATCAGCATTTGGGTATCCATTATTCTCTCCCTTTCATTTGCCGCCGCCGGCGATCTGGTCGCCGTCGCGGGTAAGATAGTAGGCTGCCAGGATCGGCAGGAAGGTGACAAGCACGACGACCATGGCGACGACATTGGTCACGGGTCGTTGGCGCGGGCGAATGAGCTCCTCCAGCATCCAGATCGGCAAGGTCATCTGCTGGCCGCCGGTGAAGGTGGTGACGATGACCTCGTCAAAGGACAGAGCGAAGGCAAGCATGCCGCCGGCAAGCAGCGCCGTGCCGATGTTCGGCAGCACGACATGGCGAAAGGTCTGAAAGCCATCGGCGCCGAGATCCATCGATGCCTCGATGAGTGAACCGGAGGTGCGACGGAAGCGGGCGACGGCATTGTTATAAACAACCACAACGCAGAAGGTGGCATGGCCGAGAACGATCGTCCAGACCGAGAAGGGGATATCGAGCAGGCTGAAGGCAGAGCGCAGCGCAATACCGGTGATGATGCCGGGCAGCGCGATCGGCAAGATCACAAGCAGCGAGATCGCCTCGCGGCCGAAGAACTTCGTCTGGCTGACTGCGGCGGCGCAGAGCGTGCCGAGGATCAAGGCGATGATGGTGGCGATGATTGCGACCTGAACGGACAACGCCAGTGCTGACCAGACATCCGGCCTGTTCCAGGCAATGCCGAACCATTGCAGGGTCAAGTCCGGTGGCGGCCACTGATAGCTCTTTTCCTCCGTGGTGAAGGCGTAGACGAAGATCAGGAGGATCGGCAGATGCAGGAAGAGCAAGCCGCCGGCGGCTGCGATCTTCAGGGGGAAGGAGGCGCGTTGGCCACGATCAGAGCGCATTACTTTTCCCACCCAAATCGGGCAGTGCCATTAGACACTGCAACTGCGGTTTCATTTTCATATTCATTGAGTGTTTGGGTAAGTTGTTCTGAGGTAGGGCGTGGTAAACCATAGCGGCCACACATGAGATCGAATTGCGGCTTTAGCCTATCCTCAAGCTTGTGAGCGCGTTGCCGCACCTCCTGCAATTTGAATAGCAACAGCCATCCTCGATCGTCGCTTTTGAAGTAGACTATCTCGTCGCGAAAAAAATGATGAGCAAAGTAGTCCCTCTCTGCCTTCATTTTAGCGATTTCGCCAAAATCAGTAGCCAGCTCCGGGATGTCTCTTATAGTTTTAATTAAGTTTCCTAGAGAAAGCGATTTTGCCTTCTCATAGTTTCGGTCAAAAGCATCTTCCCACTCCGTTCGGCTACGAAGGGAATTATTTCGAATTGCTTTCCCCATCGCGTCAAAAACGGCAAAATTTATTAAGGAATGTTCGACCAGTGCGAACGTAAAAAATAGCAGGCCAAAGTGCGCGTAGAGTTCTTTTTCTATTATTATTGACGCATCCGCGAGTTCTGGAAACTCTTCGATAAGCTCAACAAACCTTGGATCAGAGCGCATCGAAAGCTCCCTGCTTTTTGGCGATCCAGAGATAGATGGCCATGATGACGATCGGCACGACCGAGAAGGCGGCGGCGAGCGGCACGTTGCCGGCGGTTCCCTGTTGTGCGTAGACGGCCTGGCCGATGAAGAGGCGCGAGGAGCCGATGATCTGCGGGATGATGTAATCGCCTAAGGTCAGCGAGAAGGTGAAGATGGAGCCGGCGACCACACCCGGCAAAGCGAGCGGCAGAAGTACCGTGCGGAAGGTCTGGTTTGGCGTCGCGCCGAGATCGGACGAGGCTTCGAGCAGGTTTGACGGCACGCGCTCGAGGGCGGCCTGCGTCGGCAGGATCATATAGGGCAGCCAGATATAGACGAAGACGAGGAAGGTGCCGATATAGCTCACCGACAGCGAGTTGCCGCCGATGATGGGCAGGGCAAGCACGCCGTCGAGCAGCCAGCCGAGATGCAGCTTGTCGAAGATCCAGGTGAGGATGCCCTCCTTGGCGAGGATCAGCTTCCAGGCATAGACCTTCACCAGATAGCTCGACCAGAGCGGCAGCATGATGCCGAGATAGAACAGCGCCTTCCATTTGCCCTGCGCATAGCGCGCCGCGTAATAGGCGATGGGAAAGGCGACGAAGGCGGAGGCGAAGGTGACGAGAGCGGCCATGACGACCGTGCGCACGATGATATCGAAATTGGCTGTGTTCAGCAGCTGCGCATAGGTCGAGAGGGTGAACTGGTAGTTCACCATTCCCGAGAAATCGTCGATCGAGAAGAAGCTCTGCAGCAGCAACGCGATCAGCGAGCCGATATAGATGATGCCGAGCCAGAGCAGCGGCGGCGTCAGCATCAGGAACAGCAGCAGCTTCGGGCGGCGCCAGAAGAGATCGGAAAGGCGGCCGAAGAAACCGCCGCGGCGCGGCAGGATCGAGGCCGGCGCCTGGCTCGACGAGGCGGGGAAGGCGGCGGCGTTCATGCGGCGTCGTCCATATAGTGGACATCTGCCGGCAGCCATGCGAGGCGGACGGATGTGCCTGAAACCGGAGCTAACTGCCCGGCGGGTACCGTCACATGCAGGCGGGTGCCATTTGTCTCCACCGAGAGGCGGGTGGCCGCGCCGAGGAAGCTCGTTGCCTTGACCGTCGCCGCGACGCCGCTCTCTTCGGTCAGGCGGATGGCCTCGGGGCGCAGGCTTGCCCAGCGCCGTTCGCCGCCAAGCGACGACATGGTTTCCGGGGCGATGACGTTGGAGGAGCCGACGAAGTCGGCGACGAAGCGTGTCTTTGGCCGCTGATAGATATCGTGTGGTGTGCCCTGCTGGACGATGCGGCCATCGTTGAAGACGGCGACGCGATCGGCCATGGACAGAGCCTCGCCCTGATCGTGGGTGACGAAGACGAAGGTGATGCCGAGCGCGCGCTGCAGGCTCTTCAATTCCTCCTGCATCTGCTCGCGCAGTTTGAGGTCGAGAGCGCCGAGTGGCTCATCAAGCAGCAGCACCTTGGGCTTGTTGACCAGCGCTCGGGCCAACGCCACGCGCTGGCGCTGGCCGCCGGAGAGCTGGCCGGGGCGGCGGGCGCCGTAGCCCGGCAGCTTCACCAACTCCAGCGCCTGTTCGGCGGCGCGCAGGCGCTCGACCTTGCCGACGCCTTTGACCATCAGACCATAGGCGACGTTGTCGAGGATATTGAGATGCGGAAACAGGGCGTAATCCTGGAAGACGGTGTTGACGTTGCGCCTATAGGGCGGGACGCCTTCGGCAGTCTCGCCGAAGATCTCGATATGGCCGCCGGTGGGCTGCTCGAAGCCGGCGATCAGCCTGAGGCAGGTGGTCTTGCCGGAACCGGAAGGGCCGAGCATGGCGAAGAATTCGCCGGGCGCGATTTCCAGATCGACGCGGTCCACAGCGCGGACCTGGCCGAAATGGCGCGACACCTGCTGGAAACGAACGGCGTTCATTGGTTTCTCCAGGGATATGCAGTGGTGTTTGATATCATGCCAGCCAAACCGACCAGGGCAAGTTTGCGGCGGAACCAACCCTCAAGGGGCCGGCGGGATCGCCGCTCCGCATTCGGAGCGGCGAAGGCCGATGCGGTTCGTTATCTGCCGCCGATCACGCCGATATAGTCGGAGACCCAGCGATGATAGGGCACACATTCGCTCTGGGTGCTGCATTTCGCGACAGGCGTCTTCCAGAAGCGGATTTTGTCGAAGTGGTCGTAGCCGTTGGTCGCGCAACCGCTGTCGGTCAGCAGCTCATTGCCCTTGCAGGCTGCGGGAACCGAGGGCACGGCACCGAACCAGGCGGCGGCATCGCCCTGGACCTTTGCCTGCAGTGAATGTTCCATCCACATATAGGCGCAGTTCGGATGCTCGCTGTCGGCATGCAGCATGGTGGTATCGGCCCAGCCCGTCGTTCCCTCATCCGGGAAGGTGGAGGCGATCTTCTGCTTGTCGGCCTGCAGGAGGTTGACCTGGAACGGCCAGGAGCCGGAGGCAACGACGCCTTCGTTCTTGAAGTCGTCGGTTTGGATCATCGCGTCATGCCAGTAGCGGCTGACGATCTTGCGCTGGCCGCGCAGCAGTTCCAGAGCCGCCTTGTACTGGTCTTCGTTGAGTTCGTAAGGGTCCTTGATACCCAGCTCCGGCTTGTGCGCCATGAGGTAGAGGGCAGCATCGGCAATATAGATCGGGCCGTCATAGGCCTGCACGCGGCCCTTGTTCGACTTGCCGTCGGGCAGGGTCATCTCTTCGAAAACGATGTTCCAGCTCTTCGGCGCCTGACCCTTGAAGGCATCGGTGTTGTACATCAGCACGTTCGGCCCCCAGAGATAGGGCACGCCATAGTGGACGCCGTTGACCGTGTGCCAAGGGGCATTCTTCAGGCGTTCGTCAAGGTTCTTCCAGCTCGGGATCAGATCGGTATTGATCGGCTGGACGCGCTTGCCGGCCACGAGACGCAGCGATGCGTCGCCGGAAGCGGTGACGAGATCGAAGCCGCCCTCGTTCATCAGGGCGACCATTTCGTCCGATGTTGCCGCGGTCTTGACGCTGACCTTGCAGCCGGTCTCCTTTTCGAAGCCCGTGACCCAATCGTAATTCTTGTCGCTTTCGCCGCGCTCGATATAGCCGGCCCATGCGACAATGCTGACGGCACCTTCACCCTTGCCGAGCGTCTTCAACGGCTCGGCAGCAATGATCTGCGTGGCGAAACTTAAGCATGCGAGTGCGGCCGTGCATGATTTCAGCAGATGCTTCATCGGACTCTCCCGGTTTTTGAGCCTTGATCGTGTGGAGCCAGTGGCTGGCTTCCTGTTCCCGGAAGAAAAGGTGACGCGATTTCGCCGTATTCGCAAATTCATTTATCAGAAAGACGATATCGGAAATTCCGATTCCTAACCTTATGTGCGGGCGAGATCGAAAACCTCTGGCCGCAGATTTCCAGCCAGCATGAGGTGTTGCAGCGTGTAGGAAATGGAAAGGGCATCATCGAGCGCATCATGGCCCTTAAGGGGTGGATGCTGCACGCCATAGTAGAGGGAAAGCTCGTTGCTTGGCGTCTTCGCCAGATCCTCGACAGGCATTCCCGCTGCCAGCAGAAGCTTGACGGCATTGTCGAAGCGGTGCGCCGGAATTGGGGGCTGGATACCGGCGACATAGCAGCTGATCGCCATCATGTTTAGCTCGTCCTTGCCCCACGACCAGAGGCGGGCACCATCCGAAAAACGATCCAGCCCGGTGAGCGCATCCTGCAAGGAAACACCCTCAGATCTTATGCTTTCCTCGGTGATGCCGGTGAGGGTGGTGAAGAATGGGTCGAGCTTATATTGATCGCCGAACCTGTCGATCGGGCGAACATAGGCCTTGTAGCTGTCCAGGATCGCGAAATCACCTTCGAGGCCGAGCCTGACGGCCCCGATTTGCGCGACGACCGGATCGGGATCATGGGCGGCACACCAGAGGCGGCGCTGCGATCCTTCGAGACAAAGGAATTCGCAGTCGAATATGATTGCGGTCTTCATGCTTCGCTCTCCATTTGCGGCAATCCTCGATTGTATTCGACTCGATTGGGGCGGAAGGGCGCTTTCTGCTATCGCTGCCGCCCCGAACGCATGCTTTCGGCGACGCCGACGAAGTCGCGGGCCGCCTGCGGCAGGCTCGATCCCTTGCGCCAGACCATGCCGACCTGTACCACAGGAAGCGAGCCGGAGACGTCGCGGCTTTCGATGCGGTCGCCTTCCAGCGACCAGGGACGATAGACGAGATCCGGCAGCAGCGCGACGCCGGCACCAGTCGCAACCAGGCTGCGCACCGCCTCCACCGATCGCGTGCGGAAGGCAACGTGTGGGCGGGCGCCAAGGGCGGTCAAAAGCTTGCCGGTGTTTTCCTCGATTTCGTCGATGGTCAGCATGATCAGCGGTTCGCGGCTGATGTCGGCGACGCTGATGATATCGGCCGAGACGAGCGGATGGCCCATCGGTAGCCAGAGGCGATAGGGCGAGGTCTCGAGAATCTCGGCCTGCAAGGCCATGCGGTCGCGCAGATTGGAAATGACCATGACGGCGACGTCGAGCTCACCACCAACCAGAAGATGTTCCAGATAGCCGCCATTGTCCTCTATGGCGCTGACTTCGACGCCGGGGCAGGCGCGGCGGTAACGTGCCAGAAGATCGGATAGCACATAGCCGGCGACGAGCGATGTCACGCCGATATTCAGCGTGCCGCCAGACTCATTTTGTTTGCCGGAAAAGCTGGTGCGGGCGTCGGAAACGGTTGCCAGGATCTTCGTTGCGTGGCGCAGGAACTGGTGGCCGTTATGGGTGATGGACAGCCCGCGCGGATGGCGGTCGAACAGCTCGACACCAAGGTCGCTTTCAAGTTCCTTGAGGGCTTCGGTCACAGAGGATTGCGAGATGGACAGGTTCTGCGCAGCGCGCGTCACCGAGCCCTGTTCCGCCACGGCGACGAAGTATTGCAGCTGTCTCAAGGTGAAGGCCATGCCAAGGTTAGAGCATGTTCGCGGCAGGGAAGGCAAGCGCCCGTCATAGGTGTGAAAGTTTGGACCTTTTTTGGTAACGATGTCTAGGACAGCACAACTTTCACCTCAGTTTTAAGTATTCCGAAACGCCAATTCCCTAACGTGAGGGTTGATCATTTTTGTCGGCTTGGAGTGGTCTATGCTGGAGCAGTTGGCGTGAGCGCCTTACTGCACATTTTCCGGATACCCCGGAAGTTTGTCGTCATGATCGGCGGAGTGGCCTTTCTCATAGGCTGCTCCGGCGTATTGGCGCTTTATATCGGTAAGGACAGGCTGCTCGGTCTCGCCTCCGCATCTCCCAACGGGCTTCAATGCACCGACGTCAATCTCGTCACGATCCGCAAGGACAACCGTTTCTGGGTTCGCAAATATATTCGCACCGAGCCGACCGATGGGCTGACGCGGGTCAGGACTGCGCTTCGGGTTGCCAAGGCTGTCTATCAGGAACAGAAACCGGATCTCGTTCAGGTTGTGGTTCTCGACAAGAATGGACCGACGCTGCGTTCCGATCTGCGCGGCCGGGCGCTTGGCGCCGACGTCGTCTATGTGGCTCATCCCGACAGGCTTGTCGATGGTAGCTCCGAGGCACCGCTGACGGCACGCTACTACGATGGCGGTGCGAGCAATGCCGGCCTGTTTTATGGCGAGCAGATCAACATGATGCCGCAGGATATCGATGCGGCGATCGCCGGGTTGAAGAATCTAACCGACTGCGACAATGCGCTGGCGGCAGACAATGGCGGCGACGCCAAGAAGGACAAGATGAAGGCGGCGATCGCCGCGGAAGAGAAGGCTGCCGCAAATCAGGCGGAGGTCCACGATGCCAAGCCGCAGTTGCCGGAACCGAAATCGACCGGCAATGTGCAGCCGGGCTATGATGCAAACGGTGATTTCATCGGAGCCGATGCGGGGACCAAGCGAAAAAGCCCGTCACCGGGATTGGATCCGACCATGACGGGCGCTGCCGACCGCCGCTCGCCCGTCACCAACTGATCAGGACCGGCTTTGCATCATCGGGCGGGAAGGCAAGGCCTCATTCCGCCAGATGCTTCTCGCCGATAGCTTGATAAAGCGCGAATAGCGCCTCATGAACTTCGCCCGCAAGGCGGTAGAAGTCGGGGTTCGCCAGGATTGCGGGGTGCTGCAGCAGCTGGTCGTCGGTCATGTCGAGCATGATCGACGCCGTGTGCATCGCCTCGTGGCAACCGAACGTTCCCGGCGCATATTGCGAGAGATCGACGTCGCCAAGCTCGGCAAGATCGGCCAGCCGCTGATGTTCGCTGTCGGCGTCTGCGGCCAATATCTCTTTATCCGTCATGATACGCACCTTTGGTGTTCGAAGGACCGGATCGGTCTCAATCCGCCTTGTTGCGGCGTGCCGGGAAGAGGATGATGTCGCGAATGGACGGCGAATTGGTCAACAGCATGATGAGGCGGTCCACACCGATGCCGAGACCGCCCGCCGGCGGCATGCCCTGATCGATCGCGTCGAGGAATTCCTCGTCGAGTTCCTTCTGCTTTTCGCCGCGCGCATGCGCCTGCTCGAGCTGCTCGACCATGCGGGCGCGCTGCTCTTCCGGATCGTTGAGTTCCGAGAAGGCGTTGCCGAGTTCCCAGGCGTTGCAATAGGTCTCGAAACGCTCGACGAGGCGCGGCTCGCCCGGCACTTCCTTGGCGAAGGGCGAGATGTCCTTCGGGAAATGCGTGACATGCGCCGGCTGGATCAGCGTGCCCTCGACCTTCTCTTCGAAGATGAAAGCGAGGCATTCGCCCCAGGTCGCATCCTTCTCGACGGCGAAGCCGGCCGCCTTGGAGGCAGCACGGGCTTCTTCGTCGGTCTTGATCGCCAGGAAATCGATGCCGGTCGCTTCCTTGACGGCGTCGGGCATCGGCACGCGGCGGAACGGACCCTTGAAAGAGATCTGCTTGTCGCCGAAGGCGAATTCCGTGCTGCCGTGGATCGACATGGCGAGCGTCGAGAACAACCGCTCGACGAGGTCCATGATGTCCTCGTAGTCGGCATAGGCCCAATAACACTCCATCATGGTGAATTCGGGATTGTGCCGGGTGGAGACGCCTTCGTTGCGGAAGTTGCGGTTGATCTCGAACACCTTGTCGGTGAGACCGGATACCAGCGTGCGCTTCAGGAACAGTTCCGGCGCGATGCGCAGGTACATGTCGAGCTTCAGCGTGTTGTGATGCGTCTTGAACGGCTCGGCGGTGGCGCCGCCATAGACCGAATGCAGCATCGGCGTCTCGACTTCCATGAAGCCGTCATTTTCCATGAAGCGGCGGATACCGGAGACGATGCGGCTGCGCTGCTGAAAGCGGAGCTTCGATTCCTCGTTGGTCATGATGTCGAGATGGCGCTTGCGGTAGCGCAGCTCGATGTCGGACAGGCCGTGCCACTTTTCCGGCATCGGCAGCAGAGACTTGGTCAGCATGGTGATCTGCTGTGCGTTGATGGTCAGTTCGCCACGCTTGGTGCGGCGAACGACGCCGGTGACGCCGATGATATCGCCGATGTCGATCATGGGCAGCAGGGCGCGGGCCTCTTCGCCGGTCACATCCTTGTGGCTGAAGATCTGGATCTTGGCCGAGGCGTCGTGGAGATCCATGAACATGCCGGAATTGCGCGAGGAGTAGACGCGGCCAGCAACGGTGACGACGTCGGCGGTCTCCGTATCCGGCTCCAGGCCCTCGTATTTCGCGGCCAGTTCGGCATTGGTCATGGTCCGGTGGAAATGCGCCGGATAGACGTCGCCGATCTGCTCGCGCAGCAGCTTCAGCTTCTGCGCGCGAACTTCCGTTGCGTCGGAGGAGAGGGTGGCGGTTTCGGTCTTGTCGTTCATGGTTCTACGTCCGGTTCAATTCTTCGGGCCGACGAGGGTCGCAACGGTCTGGGCCGCCAGTTTCAGCCGCTGGCGCACGACCGAGCGGCCGAGGATCGCCATGCTATCGAAAAGCGGCAGGGAGCGCGAGGAGCCCGATACGGCGACGAAAAGCGGGGCAACGATGACCTTCAGCTTCTTGCCCATGCGGTCGGCGATGGCGCGCAGCTCGGCTTCGATCGTCTCGACATTCCATTCGAGGATCTTTTCGAGATCGGGCTGTACCGTGTTCAGGATCTCAAGCAGTTCCTCAGGCGTCGACTTGATCCTGGCGAAAGCCGAGGGATCGAGATTGAGGTCGGACTTGAACAGGAAGCCGGTGAGATCTGGCAGTTCACCAAGTTTGGTGATACGCGACTGCGACAGCTTCAGGCCTTCCTGCAGGCGGCTGTTTTCCATTGCCCAAGTCAGAACGCGGTGCTGGAATTCTTCTTCCGAGAGCTTTTCGCGGATCCAGCGGCCGTTCAGCCAGTCCAGCTTCTGGATATCGAAGATCGCGCCGGCCTTGGAGAGGTTTTCCGGGTCGAACTTTGCGGCGAGCTCGTCCATGCTCAAAAGTTCTTCGCCTTCGGCGATCTGGATGAAGAACAGGCCGAGGAAGTTCATCAGCGCCTCGGGGATATAGCCGAGTGCCGTATAATAGGAGATCGATGTCGGGTTCTTGCGCTTCGACAGTTTCGACTTGTCGGCATTGCGCATCAGCGACAGGTGCATGAAAACAGGCGGTTCCCAGCCGAGATACTGATAGATCAGGATATGCTTCGGCACCGAGGCAAGCCACTCTTCGCCGCGCGCGACATGGGTGATCTTCATCAGATGATCGTCAACGACGTTTGCCATGTGATAGGTCGGCATGCCATCGGCCTTGAGCAGAACCTGCATGTCGACGGCGTCCCACGGGATTTCGACATCGCCGTAAACGCCGTCATGGAATTTGCACGAGCCTTCGGTCGGGATCTTCATGCGCACGACATGCGGCTCGCCGGCGGCAACGCGCGAGGTCACTTCCTCGGCCGACAGGTTCAGACAGTGGCCGTCATACTTCGGCGGCAGGCCGGCGGCACGCTGCGCCTCGCGCATCTTTTCCAGGCGCTCCGGCGTGCAGAAGCAGCGGAAGCCGTGACCAGCCGTGACGATCTGCTCGACGTAGGGCTTGTACATGTCCTTGCGGTCGCTCTGGCGATAGGGGCCGTAGGGGCCGCCGATATCCGGACCTTCGGACCATTTCAGGCCGCACCATTTCAGAGCGTCGAGAACCTTCGTCTCGAATTCCGGAGTGGAGCGGGTCGCGTCGGTATCCTCGATGCGCAGGATGAACTCGCCGCCGTGTTTCTTGGCGAAGAGATAGTTGAACAGCGCGATGTAAGCAGTGCCGACATGCGGCTCGCCGGTGGGGGAGGGTGCGATGCGGACGCGAACGCCTGAAGTGGTCATTTTGTTTGCCCGTCATAAAAGGCCGGGCCGCGCTCTGGATAAGCGCCGTCCAGCCGAAAATGTCTATCTGGATCAGGAAACCGGCCGGAAAAGGGCGTCTTGCCGCTTCTGTCAGCGTTTTCCGTATGGCTGGCCTTAGGCCATATTCAACGGGTGACGTCAAGGGAAACTGCGCCGCGAGAGCCGGCCGAGACACCGGGACGCCGTGCTGCATCGAAAAGAGCCGACCTTTCAAATTCACGAAGCATCTTTACTCTCCGTAAGGGTTTGGGGACAAAAGCCTTAAGCTTGCCGAATTTGATTTGCAATTTTCGCGGCAGTGGCGAAATAGGTCTTCAATCGTTCATCGCGAGGATACTATGAAGAAATTGATTTTGAGCTTGTTATTGACGGTCTCGATGGTCGACGCCGCCGCAGCCCAATCGACCATCACGCGCGACAGTTCCGCCCGTCTGATCGAGTCCTACCGCGCCTATATCGGCAACGACGATCTCTATAATTCCAAGGGCGAGCGCCTGACGGCGCCCTGGCAGATCATCCGCCAGGACCGCGCCAATTATCACGTCTATCGCCGCCGAGACCGTGGCGACCAGGGGGACAGCTTCTTCTCGCAGGCTTCCAATCGCCAGAATCTGGAAACCATGCTGGCCAACGGTAACATCGTCAACGGTGCCGGGAACCTCATCGTTCGCGGCAATGTCTGGATCAAAGTCGATATTTACGGACATGGCGACGTCGGCCAGTGGGTCGACATCCACGTCCAGGATTGATCAGTGTGATGAAAGCCGCATCTCATCAAAGGTGCGGCTTTCGCCATCAATGGCCGCCGGATGCCTTTTTCCGACGGTTGCGCGCCATCATGTTGAGCACTTCGACGAGGGCGGAGAAGGCCATGGCGGCGTAGATATAGCCCTTGGGAACATGCACGCCCATGCCTTCGGCGATCAGCGTCGTGCCGATCATCAGCAGGAAGGCCAGCGCCAGCATGACGATGCTCGGGTTCTTCTCGATGAAATTGGCGAGCGGGTTTGCTGCGACCAGCATGACCGTGACCGCAGCGATGACCGCGACGAACATGATCGGCAGGTGCGGCGTCATGCCGACGGCGGTGATGATGCTGTCGATCGAGAAGACCAGATCGAGCAGCAGGATCTGGCCGATGGCCGAGGCGAACGTAGAGGTCGTCGACTTGGCGATGAAATCCTCGCCCTGTTCCTGTGGATCGACATTGTGATGGATTTCCTTCGTCGCCTTCCAGACGAGGAAGAGGCCGCCGCCGATCAGGATCATGTCCTTCCAGGAGAAGCCCTGGCCGAAAAGTTCGAAGACGGGTTGGGTGAGCTGCACGATCCAGGCGACGGTGCCGAGCAAGGCAAGACGCATGACGAGGGCGAGACCGATGCCGATCTTGCGAGCCCTGTCGCGATGTTCCGGCGGCAGCTTGTTGGTGAGGATCGAGATAAAGATGAGGTTGTCGATGCCGAGGACCACCTCCATGACGACAAGCGTGATGAGCGCCACCCACGCGCCCGGGTCCTGTATCAGCCCCATAATATCCATTGACGATGCCCTCTTTGATCAGCATTCGCCGATGCTGACCCCCAGCCCGGCCTCTCCAGAATGGCCGTAATGTAAGGAGCGCCGTGGTTCGTACAAGCGCCGCCGCCATTTTCATGGCGGCGGGCGCATGTTCAGGCTTTCAGGGGTATCCAGATTTCGGTCACGCCCATGCCGGTGCGCGGATCGAAACGGTCGTCATAGCGTTCCATCATGTCGGGGGTGCCGGCATGATGCTGCCCGGATTGCGGCAGCCATTCGCCGAAGAT
Source organism: Rhizobium sp. ZPR4 (assembly GCF_040215725.1). Classification (NCBI taxonomy): domain Bacteria; kingdom Pseudomonadati; phylum Pseudomonadota; class Alphaproteobacteria; order Hyphomicrobiales; family Rhizobiaceae; genus Rhizobium; species Rhizobium sp. ZPR4. The sequence goes on along the minus strand of NZ_CP157967.1, from coordinate 2,703,751 downwards.
CTGATGCACTGTGGCGGAGATGCCGGAGATATGACCACGATGCGTGAAGATCGCATAGCGCTGCTGCGGCAGTTTCGTCATCACGAACCCTTCGGGCAGGTCGTCTGCGGCGGAGACTTCGGTTGATGACATATAGCGGAAGCCTTCGCTGCCTTCGTCGGCCTGGGTGCAGACGCCATAGGCGACATTCCCGATCTGGCCGGGAATATGGCCGAAATGCTGATTGAATTTCTGCCAGAGCGAGGGGATCGCCTGTGTCGCTTCATAGGCATAGGTTTCCGCAAGGCCGGCAAGCAGCATTGCGGGGTGGGTCTCGAAACGCGGTGCGTCGAGCTTGGGAAGGCGGGTGTCGTCCATTCTGATCGGCTCCTGTAGAGCGAGGTTGCGAACGTGCCCTTGCTTGCGCAGGCTTTCCGGCGTCATGCCGAACTGCTCGCGGAATGCACGGGTGAAGGCCTCGTGCGAGCCGTAGCCGGCATCGAGGGCAACCTGGAGAATGGAGGAGGAGCCGTCGGTCAGTGCGAGAGCCGCCCCGCTGAGGCGACGGCTGCGGATATAGCTGCTGATCGAATGGCCTGTCGTCATGCCGAAGACGCGCGACAGGTGGTAGCGCGATAGCCCGGCTGTTTCGGCGATCTCTTCGAGCGAGATGTCGGATGAAAAATGGCTTTCGATAAACCATATCGCTCGTCCGATCGCGCTCATCATCAACTCCCCTGGTTGCCGGATCAGTCATAGGCTGCCGGCGGAAGCGATGCTTGATCGCCATTGCGGAGTTGGGGTGCCTCCGCTTGCCGGCAGTCTGGGAGGATCGTCAGCCTCGCTTCCGGTGATCGGTACCATAGGCCGCGAGAAAAACGCGCACGGCGCCGCGCACGACATAATCGATTTCCTCTATCAAAGGAGGGGCATCCATGTCGCCGAACAATCGCAATTTGAAATAGCCGCCACTCGCCATCTCAAGGAATTGGCGCGCGGCCAGGTCGAAATCCTGTATCTCCACGCTGCCTGCCTCGGCCTTGCGCTCCAGAAAGCCGCGCAGCACCGTGCGCAGGTTGTCGGGGCCGGTGAAGAAGCGTTGACAGAGCGATGGCATGCGTTCGCGCACACCGATCACCGTCCGCATGGCGCTGATGGTCTTATCGGATGTGATGTGCGTCGCAAATACCTTGCCGAATTCAAGGAGACTGGATGCAATGTCGGCGTCATCGGCAAGAGCGGCACGCACGATTTCGACGAAATGCGCGCGTTCGCTGTTTACGATGGCGGCGAACAGGTCTTCCTTGTTGGCGAAATAGACGTAGAGAGTGCCTTTGGAGACGCCCGCTTCGCGGGTGACGTCGTTCATGCTCGCCGCGTCGAAGCCCATTTTCATAAAGACGCGTTTAGCGCCTTCGAGAATCTGCTGGCGTTTGACCGGATCTTCGCCCGCCGCCCAACGTCCACCGGAACCTGGCGCGGGCGCGTTCAACACAGCGGCATTTTGCGATTCGTGTTTCATCGTCTCCTTCACTCGATCATTTTTTCTGAATCTTAAACAGATTCGCCAAATAAATCGAACCGCTCAGTTCGATATCTCTTGATATGGAATGAAAAAGGCTCTATGTCAATTGAACCGAACCGTTCGGTTCGATTATTTTACCCAGATTTTCGGTGGTAGGGAAATGTCGTCAAGTCATGGAAACAATGTAGCGCGTATCGTGAGCGAGCCCGCTGATGCAGAGGCGGAAGCTCGGGAAACCGGTGCACCTGCGGATGCTCCTGCTGCCGAAACGCGCGGCAATCCCGCTCCCGCCCAGGCTGCGCCTGCTGCTCCGGCCCCCGCGGCCCCACCGCCGCCGGAAAAGAAGCGGCGCAGCCTGGTTTTTCCGATCATCATCGTCGCAGCTCTCGCAGCCGGCGGCTGGTATGGCTATGACTGGTGGACGAACGGCCGCTTCATGGTCTCCACCGACGACGCGTATATCGGCGGCGATATCGCGACTATTCAGCCGAAGGTGACGGGCTACGTCGCCAAGGTGAACGTCGTGGCCAACCAGCAGGTCAAGGCCGGCGACGTGCTCGCAACCCTCGATGACGGCGACTATAAGCTTGCGCTGGGGCAGGCTCAGGCGTCACTCGATACCGAACAGCTCTCGCTCCATACCATCGATGCACAGATCGCTGCCGGCCAGGCGGCCCTTGCCCAGTCGCAGGCGCAGAAGGTTGCCCTGGAAGCCACGGTCCGCGGCGCCCAGATCACCCAGACGCGCGCTGCCGAACTGCAATCGAAGTCGGTCGGCACCACGGCCGCTTTGGACAGCGCCAATATCGCGCTTGATCAGGCCAAGGCCAATCTGGTCGGCGGCGACGCCGCCATCGCATCCGCACAGGCCAATATCAACCTGCTGCAGGCCCAGCGCCGCCAGGCCGAAAGCACGATCAAGGGCCTCGAAGCCGCTCGCGACAAGGCTGCCCGCGACCTGTCCTTCACCGTGCTGAAGGCACCCTATGACGGCATTGTCGGCAATCGCTCGGTGCAGGAAGGCGATCTCGTCTCTCCCGGCCAGAAACTGATGGCGATCGTGCCGATCCGCCAACTCTATATCGACGCGAACTTCAAGGAAACGCAGATCCAGCACCTGGTTCCAGGTTCCAAGGTCAATGTACACGTCGATGCCTATAGCGACCATCCGATCGTCGGCACCGTCGAGTCGATCTCGCCGGCTTCCGGCTCGGTCTTCTCGCTGCTGCCGCCGGAAAACGCGACGGGTAACTTCACCAAGATCATCCAGCGCGTGCCTGTCCGCATCGCACTGCCGCAGGATGCGCTCAATACCGGCCGTCTGCGCGCAGGCCTCAGCGTCGTCGTCGACGTCGATACCCGCACGGCGCCGGACAAGTAAGCGATCAAGCTCGGGAGAGACGAAATGTCGTCCGCCAGCACTACAGCCGGGTCGCCACCACGCGCGGCCGGTCCCGCCGCGCCTGCGGCTGATCATATCGATACGAAGAAGCTCATCGCCTTTCTGGCGATGGTGCTGGGCATGTTCATGTCGATTCTCGATATTCAGATTGTTTCCGCTTCGCTCAGCGAAATCCAAGCCGGCCTCAGCGCCGGCTCCGACGAAATCGGCTGGGTGCAGACGGCCTATCTGATCGCCGAAGTCATCATGATCCCGCTGTCGGGAACGCTGGCGCGCATCATTTCGACGCGCTACCTGTTCGCGATCTCGGCCGCCGGCTTTACCATATCGAGCGCGCTTGCCGCGACCGCCACCAACATCGACCAGATGATCATCTACCGCGCCCTGCAGGGCTTCATTGGCGGCGGCATGATCCCCTCGGTCTTTGCGGCTGCCTTCACGATCTTCCCGCCGTCCAAGCGCAACGTCGTCTCGCCGATCATCGGCCTGATCGCCACGCTCGCGCCGACCATCGGCCCGACCGTCGGCGGCTATCTGTCCAACGCCTTCTCCTGGCACTGGCTGTTCCTGGTCAACATTCCGCCTGGCATTGTCGTTGCCATCGTCACCTGGAACTTCATCGATTTCGACAAGCCCGAACTATCGCTGTTTAAGAAATTCGACTGGTGGGGCCTGATCTCGATGGGCGTTTTCCTCGGCGCGCTCGAATATGTGCTCGAGGAAGGCAATACCAACGACTGGTTCAACGACAATTACATCGTCGCCGGCGCGATCGCCTCCGCCATCGCTGCCGTGATCTTCTTCTACCGTGCCTTTACGGTCGAATTCCCCGTCGTCGATTTGAGGGCGTTCACGAACAAGAACTTCTCCTTCGGGTCGATGTTCTCCTTCGTCATGGGCATCGGCCTCTATGGCCTGACCTATATATACCCGCTCTATCTCGCGCGCATTCGCGGCTACGATTCGCTGCAGATCGGCGAGACGATGTTCGTATCCGGCCTCACCATGTTCTTCACGGCGCCGCTTGCCGGCTTCCTGTCGAGCAAGGTCGACCTGCGCATCCTGATGATCATCGGTTTCACCAGCTTCTCGGCCGGCACCTACATCATGATGCATCTGACGGTGGACTGGGATTTCTGGGAGTTGATGATCCCGCAGATCCTGCGCGGCTTCGGCCTGATGCTCTGCATGGTGCCGATCAACAATATCGCGCTTGGAACCATGCCGCCCGCCCGCATGCGCGGTGCATCCGGCCTGTTTAACCTGACGCGTAACCTTGGCGGCGCCGTCGGTCTTGCGATCATCAACACGCTGCTGACGAACAGGCAGGACCAGCATTATTTCAACCTGCGCGACCATATCCATTGGGGCAATCAGGTGGCTGTCGACCAGCTGAACAACATGGCCGCCAGCTTCAATGCCGCCGGCCTGAACGGCGATCAGGCTGCGCTCCGGCAGATGGTCAACATGGCGACGCAACAGGCGGTCGTCATGTCCTTCGGGGATATTTTCCTGATGCTGACCGTATTGTTCCTGGCGATGATCCTCGGTGTTCTGATGCTTAGCAAGCCGGGTGCCGCAGGCGGCGGCGGGGGCGGAGGCCACTGAGCCGGCTCTTAACAAGAATGCTCCCAAGGCATGGCCCCTCCTCGTGAGGGGCCTTTTTTATTTGTGGTCGCGGCTGGAAAATCCGGCAGTTGGAAGTTTTTGATTTACGTACATCAGAAATGGCGGTAAGGGTTTCTGCAGGAGGAGCCGATGAGACCGACCGTGCATGACATAGCCGCCGCCGCGGGCGTCAGCCTTGCTACCGTGGACCGCGTCTTGAACCAGCGGCCGGGCGTGCGGCTGGTGACGCGGGAAAAGGTCGAAGCCGCCATTCGTCAGATCGGCTATATCCGCGATGTCGCTGCCGCCAATCTGGCCAAGGGCCGCATCTATCCTCTCGTTTTCATCGTGCCGACAGGCGATAATTCCTTCATGCACGGGCTGCGGTTCGAGGTGCATCAGGCAACCTTGCGGGCCAGCATAGAGCGCACCGACATCCGCATTGTCGAAGTGCCGCCTTTCGATGTGCCGGCGCTGGTTGCTGTACTGGATGCCTTGCAGGGGCAGGATATTGCGGGCATCGCCCTGGTGGCGACGGATGCGCCTGAGGTCAGAGTTGCCGTCGACCGCCTCGTGTCGGAACGCATTCCCGTCGTTACGCTGGTCTCTGACCTCACCGATTCCACCAGGCATCACTATGCCGGCATCGACAACATCGCCGCGGGCCGCACCGCTGCCAGGCTGCTTGGGCGGTTCCTCGGCGGCCGTGAGGGCGATCTCACTGTTCTTGCCGGTTCCATGCTGGTGCGGGACCATCGCGAGCGCCTGCAGGGCTTTTCCGCCGTGATGGCGGAAGAGTTTCCCAAGCTGCGGCTGCTGCCTGTGCTGGAAGGGCGTGACGATCCCGAGCGAACGAAAACGCTCGTTTCCAAGGCGCTCTCGGAAAGCAAGGATATCATCGGCATCTACAGTTTGGGCGCCGGCAACAGGGGTCTGATCACAGCCTTGAAGACCGTCCGGCCTGCGCGCGAACTGACTGTTGTCGTGCATGAGCTGACGCAGCATACGCGGGCAGCGCTGATGGATGGTACGATCGATGCCGTCCTCAATCAGGATGCCGGCCACGAGGTCCGCAGCGCCATCCGCGTCATGAAGGCAACCGCCGACGGCCAGGCTGTCATTGCCGATCAGGAGCGCATACGTCTCGACATTTTCTTGAAGGACAATCTGCCCTGAACATTCGAACGCGGCAGAGCATAGGGAGTAACATCTGATGTATTTGGGTCTCGATCTCGGAACCTCCGGCGTCAAAGCCATGCTGATCGACGGCAATCAGAAGATCATCGGTTCCGCCCATGGCGACCTCGATGTCTCGCGCCCGCATCCGGGCTGGTCGGAGCAGGATCCTGCCCACTGGATCCGTGCGACCGAAGAGGCTGTTGCCGGGCTGAAAGCGGCGCATCCGAAGGAGCTGGCGGCCGTGCGCGGCATCGGCCTTTCCGGTCAGATGCATGGCGCGACGCTGCTCGATGCCGACGACAAGGTGCTGCGTCCCTGCATCCTCTGGAACGATACCCGCAGCTATCACGAGGCGGCAGCGCTTGACGCCGATCCGCGCTTTCGGGCTCTGACCGGTAACATCGTCTTCCCCGGCTTCACCGCGCCGAAGCTTGCATGGGTCGCCAAGAACGAGCCGGATGTCTTCGCCAAGGTGCGCTGGGTGCTGCTGCCGAAGGATTATCTGCGTCTCTGGCTGACCGGCGAGCATATGTCTGAAATGTCCGATTCCGCCGGCACGTCCTGGCTCGATACCGGCAAGCGCAAATGGTCTGCCGAGCTTTTGGCGGCGACCAATCTCGATGAGAAGCAGATGCCGACACTCGTCGAAGGTACCGAAGTTGCCGGCAAGCTGCGTGGCGAGCTGGCCTCGAAATGGGGTATCGGCGGCGATGTCGTCGTTGCCGGCGGGGCAGGGGACAATGCAGCCTCGGCTTGTGGCATGGGCACGGTCAGCCATGGCGCCGCCTTTGTTTCGCTCGGCACGTCTGGCGTGCTCTTTGCGGCCAATGGTTCCTATCTGCCGAAGCCGGAAAGTGCTGTTCATGCATTCTGCCACGCGCTGCCGAACACCTGGCACCAGATGGGCGTTATCCTGTCGGCGACCGATGCGCTCAACTGGCATTCGCATGTCACGGGCAAGTCAGCGGCTGAACTCACCACCGAGCTTGGCGAAACGCTGAAAGCGCCGACGAGCGTCACCTTCCTTCCCTATCTCTCGGGCGAGCGCACGCCACACAATGACGCGACGATCCGCGGCGCCTTCATTGGCCTCGGCCATGAAAGCGGCCGCGCCGTGCTGACGCAAGCCGTGCTCGAAGGCGTGTCCTTCGCTATTCGCGACAATCTGGAAGCGCTGCGCTCGGCCGGCACCGATATTGCACGCGTGACGGCGATCGGCGGCGGCTCGCGCTCGCGCTACTGGCTTGCCTCGATTGCAACCGCGCTCGGCGTGCCTGTCGACCTGCCGGCGGACGGCGATTTCGGTGCGGCCTTCGGCGCTGCGCGTCTCGGCCTGATTGCGGCTACCGGGGCTGACCCCGTTGCAGTCTGCACCCCGCCACAGACGGCCGGCACCATCGATCCCGTGGCGCCGCTGACGGATGCCTATGCGGATGCCTACAAGCGCTATCGGGCGGTTTACCCGGCGATCAAGCCGCTGTCGGCGCATTGAAATAGCGTTTGGGTGAGCCCCTCATCGGCCTGTCGGCCACCTTCTCCCCGTTGGTACGGGGAGAAGGGGATGGGCGTACCTCCACCGTCCCTCTCGCCTCTGAAGCACGCGAGGGTATGGAGGTCGTCTCCTCTCCCCACGAGCGGGGAGAGGGGCAACGCCGCACGGTACGAACAACAACATGCGAATACCAAAACCCAAGGAGACACACTATGAGCACCGGATTTTTCGGCGATATCAGCAAGATCAAATACGAGGGCCCCGACAGCACCAATCCGCTGGCCTTCCGTTACTACAACAAGGACGAGGTCGTTGCCGGCAAGCGCATGGAAGACCATTTGCGTTTCGCCGTTGCCTATTGGCACACCTTCACCTGGCCGGGCGGCGATCCCTTCGGCGGCCAGACCTTCCTTCGTCCCTGGTTCAACGAGACGATGGAAGCAGCCAAGCTGAAGGCTGACGTCGCCTTCGAATTCTTCAGCCTGCTTGGTTCGCCCTACTATTGCTTCCACGATGCCGACGTGCGTCCGGAAGGCAAGAATTTTGCCGAGAACACCAAGAACCTCAACGAGATCGTCGACTACTTCGCGCAGAAGCAGGCCGATACCGGCGTCAAGCTTCTCTGGGGCACGGCGAACCTTTTCTCCAACCGTCGCTTCATGTCGGGCGCCGCGACCAATCCCGATCCGGACGTCTTCGCCTTCTCGGCTGCGACCGTGAAGACCTGCATGGACGCCACGCACAAGCTCGGCGGCGAAAACTACGTCCTCTGGGGTGGTCGCGAAGGCTATGAGACGCTGCTCAATACCGATCTGTCGCGCGAGCTGGACCAGATGGGCCGCTTCCTCAATCTCGTCGTCGAGTACAAGCACAAGATCGGCTTCAAGGGTACGATCCTGATCGAGCCGAAGCCGCAGGAGCCGACCAAGCACCAGTATGATTACGATGTCGCCACGGTTTACGGCTTCCTGAAAAAGAACGGCCTCGAAAACGAAGTGAAGGTCAACATCGAGCAGGGTCACGCGATCCTCGCCGGCCATTCCTTCGAGCACGAGCTGGCGCTTGCCAATGCACTCGGCATCTTCGGTTCGATCGACATGAACCGCAACGACTACCAGTCCGGCTGGGATACCGACCAGTTCCCGAACAACGTTCCGGAAATGACGCTGGCCTATTACCAGGTTCTGGCAGGCGGCGGTTTCAAGTCGGGCGGTACGAACTTCGACGCCAAGCTGCGCCGTCAGTCGCTCGACCCGGAAGATCTGCTCATCGGCCACATCGGCGGCATGGATTGCTGCGCTCGCGGCCTGAAGGCTGCTGCCAAGATGATCGAGGACAAGGCGCTCTCCAAGCCGCTCGCCGATCGTTACGCCGGCTGGGATTCCGCCGAAGGCCAGAAGCTTCTGCGCGGCGAATATTCGCTCGATCAGATCGCCCAGTGGGTCGAAACCAAGGACGTCAACCCGCAGCCGAAGTCCGGCAAGCAGGAACTGCTCGAAAACATCGTCAATCGCTACGTTTGATCGACAGGTTCGGGAGGCGGTGCTTCATCGTCTCCCGATTTCAGTCTGAAGGCACGGCTGGAAATGGCTATGGGATTCCCTGAGGGGGCCTTGGCATTGGCGAAGACATAACCGTCAGCCTGGTGCAAGGGGCCGAATACGAGCCCGTCATCGGCGCATCTCGCGTGGAAAACTTCGACGTGCTCGACGTCGAAGACCAGTTTTACCAGTACCTGGCCCATTTTCTGCGCTTTGCCTGCCGGATGGATCAGCAGATTGGCACCGCCATCCTGCGCCAGCAGCTCGACGATCCGATCGCCCTCCAGACGCAGTGGCTTGAAGCCGAAATATCTCTCGTAAAAACTCAGCGTTGCTTCGACATCGCGGACGTAGAGGGTGATTCTGCCGAGCGGCATCGCGGCGCCTGCCTATCGCCGGAGGCGTGCCGGAGCCGCAACCGAGTTTCGCACGACCAGATCCGGCCGCAGCAGGATCTCCGTCTCGGGTGGTTCGCCATCCGAAAGCAGTTCCAGCAGCAGCGCCATCGCATGCTTGCCGATGGCGGTACGCGGCTGCCGGATCGTCGTCAGCGACGGCGTCATGAAGACGGCCTGCGGCACGTCGTCGAAGCCGGTCACCGAAAAATCCTCGGGAATGTCGTAGCCGCGTGTCTTCAGGCCGATCATCACGCCGATCGCGGTCTGGTCGTTGACGCACATGAAGGCTGTCGGCAGCGTGTCGCGCATGAAGAGCTGCTCGACGGCAAGCCGTCCGCTTTCGATGGTGCCATCTCCTTCGAGCACGATGCGTAGATCGCGGCCGATGCCGGCGGCATCCAGCCCGGCTTCATAGCCCATGCGCCGGCGGCTGTAGGCAAGACGGGTGCGGGAATCGCCGATGAAGGCGATCTTGCGGTGACCTTCGGCAATCAAAAGGTCGACGGCCTTGCGCGCGCCGGCGATATCGTCGACGCCGACATAGGGAATGCCGCCATTGAAGACCGGTTCGAAGACGCCGACGCTCGGCGGCAGCCGTGCCGTCATCGTCTGGTGCCCGAAGGGCAGGATGCCGGTGAAGAGGATCAGCCCCGCCGCCTGGTTGGAGTTCAGGAACTTCAGATATTCCAGTCCGCGCTGCGCATCGTTCTGGGTGTGGCCGATGAGGATGCCATAGCCGTGCGAACGTGCCTCGTTCTCCAGGCCGATGAGAATATTGGAGAAATTGGGGTCGCCGATATCGGGGGCGACGACCAGAATCATGTTCGAACGGCCGAGCCTCAGGCTGCGCGCCATGGCATTGGTGGTATAACCGGTCACGGCGATGGCCTGATTGACCTTCAGCCGCGTCGAATTGGCGACTTTCTCCGGTGTGTGGATGGCCCGCGAAACCGTTGCTATCGAAACATTGGCAATGCGGGCGACGTCTTCGATAGTTGCGGGCGTGGAATTCGACACTGCGCTCTGCCTTGGGGTCTCGTCTCGGGTTGGAGACTACACAGACTTACGTGGAGGTCAAAGGTAACGGCGAGAAATTGTGCGATATCCAATGATGTAAACCTTTACACAGGTTATGTAAAGGTTTACACAGCATGAAAAGCGGGTGGGACCGCAGGGAGGATTCAATGAGTTCGGAAGCCGTCGACGGTGCTGTCGTGCTGTCTGCGAGAGGGGTATCCAAATCCTTCAGCGGCGTGCAGGTGCTGTTCAGCGTCAACTTCGATCTTCGGGCCGGCGAAATCCATGCGCTGATGGGCGAAAACGGCGCCGGCAAGTCGACGCTCGTCAAGGTCCTGTCCGGTTTCGAGCAGCCGACATCAGGCGAAATCCTCCTTGACGGCAAGCCGGTGAAGCTGCCGCCGAATGGTGCTGCGGAAGCGCTCGGGATCGTCATCATCCACCAGGAATTCAATCTCGCTGAGCATCTGACCGTCACCGAAAGCCTGTTTCTCGGCCGTGAAGTCACGCGCTTCGGCGTGCTCGATCGCAAGTACATGCGGGCGGAAACGCGGCGCGTGCTCGATCTGCTTGGCTCGCATGTTGACGAGAATGCGATGATCAGCTCACTCTCGATCGCCGACAAGCAGATGGTCGAGATCGCCAAGGCGATCAGTCGCGATGCACGCATCGTCTTCATGGACGAGCCGACTGCGGTTCTCTCGCGCGAGGAAACCAATTTCCTCTTCAAGCAGGTGCGCAAGCTGCGCGATCAAGGAACGAGTTTCGTCTTCGTTTCCCACAAGCTCGATGAGGTCATGGAGTTGACCGATCGCGTTACGGTCTTGCGCGATGGCCAGTGGGTGAAAACATCGCCGACCTCATTGCTCGACGGCGAATCGATCGCCCAGCTGATGGTCGGGCGCGAACTTTCCAGCCTCTATCCCGCCAAGAACGAGCCCGATGTTGACGAGAACGTCGTGCTCAGCGTCAGCTCGCTTTCGACCGGCTATGTCCATGATGCGAGTTTCGAGCTGCGCAAGGGTGAGATTCTTGGCTTTTCCGGCATGATCGGCTCGGGCCGGACGGAGCTGATGGAGGCGATCGTCGGGCTGCGCTCGCGCGCATCCGGGGAAGTCATCGCCAACGGTCAGACCGTGCCGCCGCATGATGTGCATGCGGCGATCGGCGCCGGTCTTGCCTATATGACGAAGGATCGGAAATCCAAGGGTCTGCTGCTGAATTCGGGCATGGCCGTCAACCTGACGCTGCAATCGCTCGATCGGCATGGCAAGTTCGGTTATCTCAGCGCCTCCAGCGAGGCCAATGCACTGACGCGGGCGCGCCGTCGCTTCGACATCCGGGTGCGTGACGGCAATATCGTTGCCGGCCGCATGTCCGGCGGCAATCAGCAGAAGCTGCTGCTGGCGAAGGTCATGGAGACCGAGCCGCAGATCATCATCATCGACGAGCCGACGCGCGGCATCGATGTCGGCACGAAGCAGCAGATCTATCATTTCATTTCGGCGCTGGCGCGCGACGGTCATTCGATCATCGTCGTCTCTTCGGAGATGCCTGAAGTCATCGGACTGTGCACGCGGATCGCTGTCATGCGTGAGGGGCGGATTGTTGGTGTGCTCGAAGGCGAGGAAATCTCCGAGCAGGAAATCATGCGTTATGCGGCGGGCCTGAAGAAAAAGACGGCTGCCTGAAAGGGCGGCGGAGAGCAGGGCGAATTCCCTGCAATCATGGGACGGGAGGTTGGTTTTGGTTATGAGCGTGGGCGAAGACAGCAGCGGCAAGGCCGGTCGGCGAGGGCGTTCCTGGCGGGATGTCGATCTTAGGGCCGTTGCGCCGTTTGCAGCCCTGGTGCTGCTTCTGATCGTGGGCGCACTGGTCAATCCGAATTTCATCGGCATTACCAATCTTACCAATGTCGCAACGCGATGCGCTTTCATCGCCATCATCGCGGTCGGCGCGACCTTCGTCATTTCGGCCGGCGATCTCGATTTGTCCGTCGGCGCGATGGTCGCCTTTGTCGCGAGCCTGATGATCCTGTTCATGAACTCGGGCGTCATCGCCGACCCCACCATGATGCTGGCGGCAGCCGTGTTGTTCTCGATCATTGCCGGTCTCCTGTGCGGCCTCGCCAACGGGCTGATTACGACCATGGGCAAGATCGAGCCATTCATCGCGACGCTCGGCACCATGGGCGTCTATCGTGGCTTGACGACCTGGCTGTCACAGGGCGGCGCGATCACCCTGAGGCCGGCGGATATTCAGGCGCTCTACAAGCCCGCCTATTACGGCACGGTGCTCGGCGTTCCGGTGCCGATCGTGGTCATCCTCGTCGTCACCTGCATCGCCGCCTTCATTCTCTACCGCACCCGCTATGGACGGCATGTGATTGCCGTTGGCTCCAACCGTGACGTTGCCCGTTATTCCGGCGTGGCGGTCAACCGCGTGCGCACGGTCGCCTTCGTTATCCAGGGTCTTTGCGTGGCGGTCGCCGTGCTTCTCTATGTGCCGCGGCTTGGTTCGACCTCGGCGACGACGGGCAGCCTGTGGGAGTTGCAGGCAATCACCGCCGTCGTCGTTGGCGGCACGGCGCTGAAAGGCGGCGCGGGCAGGGTATGGGGCACGATCTGCGGCGCCTTCATTCTCGAGCTCGTCGGCAACATCATGCTGCTTTCCAATTTCATCAGCGAGTATCTGCTCAGCGCCATCCAGGGTGCGATCATCATCATCGCCATGCTGGTTCAGCGCTCGCTGGCTCGCAAATAGCGAATAACCGGGTTAGGGGGCGCCCGGTCGTCAGAACAAGGCCCTGTTTCTTTGTGGGAGGATAACATGCGAAAAAGACTATTGGGCGTGGCTGTCGTAATGGCGGCTCTGGCCGGTACCGTGCATGCCGCAGACAAGAAGGTGACGATCGGTGTTTCCATTCCGGCAGCCGATCATGGCTGGACCTCGGGCGTGGTGTTCCATGCCGAGCGTGTCGCCAAGCTGCTGATGGCGGAGCATCCGGGGCTGAACGTTATCGTCAAGACCTCGCCGGACGCGGCAAGCCAGGCCAACGCGGTTCAGGATCTCGAGACCCAGGGCATCGATGCTCTCGTGATCCTGCCGTCCGATCCGGACCCGCTGGTCAACGCCATCAAGGAAGTCAAGGACAAGGGCAAGTTCGTGACGCTCGTCGACCGTGCGCCGAGCAACAACGACAATTCCGTCCGTGACCTCTATGTCGCCGGCAACAATCCGGCGCTTGGCCAGACCGCCGGCGAATACATCAAGAAGAACACTCCGGACGCTCAGGTCGTCATAATCCGCGGCCTGCCGATCCCGATCGACCAGCAGCGTCAGGACGGCTTCGACAAGGGCATTGCCGGCTCGAACGTCAAGGTTCTCGACCGCCAGTATGGCAACTGGAACCGCGACGATGCCTTCAAGGTCATGCAGGACTACCTGACGAAGTTCCCGAAGATCGACGTCGTCTGGTGCCAGGATGATGATATGGCCGTCGGCGTGCTGCAAGCGATCGAGCAGGCCAAGCGCACCGACATCAAATATGTCATCGCCGGTGCCGGCTCGAAGGACATGATCAAGAAGGTCATGGACGGCGACAAGCTGATCCCCGTCGACGTGCTCTATCCGCCGGCAATGGTCGGCACCGCCATGGAGCTGACGGCTGCCAACTTCTACGACCAGGTTCCGGTTCGCGGCAATTACATCCTCGATGCGACGCTCGTCACCAAGGACAATGCCAAGGACTTCTACTTCCCCGATTCACCGTTCTGATCGGTCATTCGGTTGATTACGCGAGGCGCTCGCCGGTTTCGGCGGGCGTTTTTTAAGTACGCTGCCGGCTCGTCTCAACGCGGATGGAAATTTTGCGGCACGTACCTCTTGCTGTTGGCGGCGTGCCGTGATTAGGTCGCAAGGCATTCGACTTTCATCCTGACGACCCTATAGTTTTTTGAGGCTACGGCACCAAAGCCGCCTCGGATATGGGTCCGAAAGGCATCGGAAACGTTTACAGAACGCGATTAGGGAGGAATTACAGATGAAGACGATCAAGGGTCCAGGCCTGTTTCTTGGCCAGTTCGCCGGCGATGCGGCACCGTTCAACTCGTGGGATTCGATCACCAAGTGGGCGGCCGATGCCGGCTATATCGGCGTGCAGGTTCCGACCTGGGCAAGCCAGCTCATCGACCTGAAGAAGGCGGCTTCCTCCAAGGATTATTGCGATGAATTCGCCGGTGTCGCCCGCGCCAACGGCGTCGAGGTCACCGAGCTTTCCACCCACCTTCAGGGCCAGCTCGTTGCCGTGCATCCTGCCTATGACGAAGCCTTTGACGGCTTTGCTGCGCCGGAAGTGCGCGGCAATCCGAAGGCGCGCCAGGAATGGGCGGTCGAGCAGGTGAAGATGGCGTTGACCGCTTCCAAGCATCTCGGCATCAAGGCGCATGCGACCTTCTCCGGTGCGCTTGCCTGGCCTTTCATCTATCCCTGGCCGCAGCGCCCGGCCGGCCTCGTGGAAACCGCCTTTGAAGAACTTGCCCGCCGCTGGACGCCGATCCTCAACCATGCCGACGAAAACGGCGTCGACATCTGCTATGAGATCCATCCGGGCGAAGACCTGCATGACGGCATCACCTTCGAGATGTTCCTCGAGCGCGTGAAGAACCATCCGCGCGCCAACATGCTCTACGATCCCTCGCACTATGTCCTGCAGTGCCTCGACTATCTCGACAACATCGACATCTACAAGGACCGCATCAAGATGTTCCACGTCAAGGATGCGGAGTTCAATCCGACCGGGCGTCAGGGCGTCTATGGCGGTTATCAGGGCTGGGTCGAGCGTGCTGGCCGCTTCCGTTCGCTCGGCGACGGCCAGGTCGATTTCGGCGCCGTCTTCTCGAAGATGACCGCCAATAATTTCGACGGCTGGGCCGTGGTCGAATGGGAATGCGCGTTGAAGCATCCCGAAGACGGCGCCCGCGAAGGCTCCGAATTCGTCAAGGCACACATCATCCGCGTCACGGAAAAGGCCTTCGACGATTTTGCCGGCAGCGGCACGGATCAGGCGGCGAACCGCCGCATGCTGGGGCTGTCGTAGTTTCCTCTTCTCCCCAGCGGGGAGAGAATGCCGCCCAGGCCGCCCTCGTCCTTCGAGGCTCCACCCCTTCGCAGAGCTCAGGAGGCTCCGCACCTCAGGATGAGGGCGGAGCGGGCTCTCGCGAAACTTCATAAGAGCCATCTTCGGCATCGCTAGGTGGAAGGATGTGGTGCTGGCGCGGTAGATCAGCCTCACCCTGAGGTGGCCCGCAGGGCCCTCGAAGGGCGGGGCGGGTGGCTTGGGCGACAGTCATCAAGAATGCGAGTTCAATTTTATTCAGGAGGACAAAATGGCAATCGAAGGATCATCGGAACAGACGCGGGAGCCGCGCATTCGGCTTGGCATGGTCGGCGGAGGTGCCGGCGCATTCATCGGCGCAGTGCATCGTATTGCTGCACGCATTGACGATCAGTTCGATCTTATTGCGGGTGCGCTTTCGTCTTCGCCGGATAAGGCAGTGGCATCTGGTCGTGATCTCGGTCTCGATCCCTCGCGCACCTATTCGAGCTATCGCGACATGGCGATCCGGGAAGCAAAGCTGAAGAACGGCATCGAGGCGGTGTCGATCGTCACGCCGAACCATGTCCACTATGACGCCGCCAAGGAATTCCTGCGCCGCGGTATCCACGTCATCTGCGACAAGCCGCTGACCTCCAACCTTGCCGACGCCAAGAAACTGAAGAAGGTGGCTGACGAGAGCGGCGCGCTTTTCATCCTCACGCATAACTATACCGGTTATCCGATGGTCCGTCAGGCGCGCGAGATGGTCGAGAATGGCGAGCTCGGCGATATCCGCATCGTGCAGGTGGAATATCCGCAGGACTGGCTGACCGAGAATATCGAGCAGTCCGGCCAGAAGCAGGCGGCATGGCGCACCGATCCGGCCCAGTCCGGCGCTGGCGGCTCTACGGGTGATATCGGCACGCATGCCTATAACCTCGCTTCCTTCGTCACCGGCCTCGAGCTCGACAGCCTCGCCGCCGATCTCGACAGCTTTGTCGAAGGACGCCGTCTGGATGATAACGGCCATGTGCTGCTGCGCTTCAAGGCAAAGGGTAAGGAAAAGCCGGCGAAGGGCATGCTCTGGTGCAGCCAGGTGGCGCCCGGTCATGAGAATGGCCTGAAGCTCCGCGTCTATGGCACCAAGGGTGGCATCGAGTGGACGCAGGCCGATCCGAACTATCTGTGGTACACGCCGTTCGGCGATCAGAAGCGGCTGATTACCCGCAATGGAGCCGGCTCGGGTGCTGCCGCGGCGCGCGTCTCGCGAATCCCGTCGGGCCATCCGGAAGGTTATCTGGAAGCCTTTGCCACGATCTACACCGAAGCCGCGCGTGCCATCAATGCCCGTAAGAAGGGTGTGGCGGTCGACCCGGCCGTGATCTATCCGACTGTCGATGACGGCGTGAAGGGTGTGGCTTTTGTCGAGGCCTGCGTTGCCTCGTCCAAGCGCAACGGCGCCTGGGTCAAGCTCTAGGCTTTAGATGAGGTCCGAGGCGGTGAACCCGCCTCGGACCTGCTTGTTCAGGCCGCAGCTTGCTGCTTGCGCTTCGTCAGCGCATCGACGCTCAGCGGGCCACCGCCGGCGCTGGCGAGAAACAGGAAGATGAAGCAGAAGAGGATGGCGGAGACGCCGCCGTTCTGCGCGGGATAAAAGCTCTTCGGCGCGTGAGCCAGGAAATAAGCGAAGGCCATCAGGCCTGACAGGATGAACGAAGCAATCCGCGTCTGAAAGCCGATCAGCACGAGGAAACCAAGGGTCAGCTCCAGCAGACCGGCGATCCAGGATAGCGACCCTACGGGCGGCACCGTTTCAGCTGCCGGGAAATGCAGCACTTTCTGCGTTCCGTAGCTGAACAGCACGAGCGAGGCGACGATGCGCAGGAGGCTCAGCAGATGAGGATGGAGAGCGTGGATTGCAGGGAGCATTTGTGTCCTTCCGTTGTCAAGTTTGAGCGCTACCCTCAATTGATCCGCGCGGGAAAGACAAGTCACGACTGTTGACATTGATGTTATCCAGCCGTGCGAAGATTGTTGCTGCCGCCGGAGAAAATTCTGGGATGCCCTTAGCCGGCTCGGTTTACAGGTACCTGCAACGTTGCAGTTTTCCACTGTGGCCCCTGTACTTTGAGGGGCGGCTTGGTTAAACCGCAGCCAACGAAGCCAAAACAGACGGGATTTTCACCATGATCGATCCGAAGCTTCTTGCCGATCGCTTCCCCGGCGATTTCACATTCGGCGTTGCCACCGCTGCATTTCAGATCGAAGGCGCCACCAAGGCAGACGGCCGCAAGCCGTCCATATGGGATGCCTTCGCCAACATGCCCGGTCGTGTCTATCAGCGCAACAATGGTGATGTCGCCTGCGACCACTATAACCGGCTGGAGCAGGATCTCGATCTGATCAAGGAGATGGGCGTCGAAGCTTATCGCTTCTCGATCGCCTGGCCGCGCATCATCCCCGAAGGCACCGGCCCGGTAAACGAAGCCGGCCTCGATTTCTACGATCGTCTCGTCGACGGCTGCAAGGCGCGTGGGATCAAGACCTTTGCCACGCTCTACCATTGGGATCTGCCGCTGGTGCTTGCCGGTGATGGTGGCTGGACGGCACGCTCGACGGCACATGCCTTCCAGCGCTATGCCAAGACCGTCATGGCCCGCCTCGGCGATCGTCTGGATTCGGTCGCGACTTTCAACGAGCCCTGGTGCATCGTCTGGCTGAGCCATCTCTACGGCGTCCACGCGCCGGGCGAGCGCAACATGCAGGCGGCGCTCTATGCCATGCACTACATGAACCTTGCCCATGGTCTTGGTGTCGAGGCGATCCGCTCCGTCGCGCCGAAGGTGCCTGTCGGCATCGTGCTCAATGCCGCGTCCGTCCTGCCGGGCTCCGACCGTGCCGAAGATCTGGCTGCCGTCGAGCGTGCCCATCAGTTCCATAACGGCGCCTTCTTCGATCCGATCTTCAAGGGTGAGTATCCGAAGGAATTTGTCGAGGCGCTTGGCGACCGCATTCCTGTCATCGAGGACGGGGATCTGAAGACCATCAACCAGAAGCTCGATTGGTGGGGTTTGAACTACTACATGCCGATGCGTGTTTTCGATGACGCCTCCAAGAGCGGCGATTTTCCCTGGACGAAGGAAGCGCCGCCGGTCAGCGACGTGAAGACCGATATCGGCTGGGAAATCTATGCGCCGGGCCTGAAGCACGTCGTCGAGGACCTCAACAAGCGCTACGAACTGCCAGAGTGCTACATCACCGAGAACGGCGCCTGCTACAATATGGGCGTCGTCAACGGCGAAGTCGATGACCAGCCGCGTCTCGACTACTACATCGAGCATCTTGGCGTCGTCGCCGATCTCATCAAGGACGGCTATCCGATGCGTGGCTACTTTGCCTGGAGCCTGATGGACAATTTCGAATGGGCGGAAGGCTATCGCATGCGCTTCGGCCTCGTCCATGTCGATTACGAGACCCAGGTGCGCACCATCAAAAAGAGCGGCAAATGGTATAAGGAACTTGCTGCGCAGTTCCCGAAGGGCAATCACAAGGCGGATTGATGCGGTTCCAGCCCCCATTGGGGGAGGTCGCACGAAACGCTTGGGGGTGACCTTCGATGTCTGCAATGGTCACCCGCCTCGGACCTTCGGTCCGACCCTCCCCTTGAGGAGAGGGTATTTGTCGCCCGAATCGGCAGGGCCTGATAGACATCATGTATGATCCAGCGGTCGGTTTCCCTTTATGCGCTTTGCGGCAGCCAGCGGCAGGCTTCGACCAGCCGGAGGCTGCTGGAGGCTCTGCAATTCGCCTGCCCGGAAGGCATCACCATTGCGATTTGCGATCTGATCGGCGATTTGCCGATCTTCAATCCGGACAATGAGGGTGAGCGAACACCAGCCGTCGTCGAGAGATTTGCGGCCGAGATCCATAAGGCAGACGGTTTGATCGTGTCCTGCCCGGAATATGCCCATGGCATACCCGGCGGCTTCAAGAATGCGCTCGACTGGCTGGTGTCGCGTGACGAGGTGCCGTTCAAGCCGTTGATGTTTGCTCATGCCTCACATCGCGGCGATCTCGTATTGGCACAACTCACCGATGTCTTGCAGACCATGTCGCTGCATATCGTGGAGGACGCTTTCTTGCGCCTGCCGGTTGCGGGCAAGAGCGATGAGACACAGGCGGCAATGCTGCTGGAAGCGCGCGAAAGCGGCCTTTTATCTACCAGTCTTAATCGTTTTAGACAGGCGATTGCCGCTAGTGCGTGAATTCTTCCCATTTTGGCAAATTTACAACTCCTTCCTGTAGGAATCTCCGATTCGCCTTAACCGTTTGTTGAAGACCTGACGTCAGACTTCTCCGTCAAGGAGAAAAAGGTGTTGGGAGCAATTTTCAAGTCACTGCGGAAGAATGCGCAGCTCGGTCGTCATTCCATCGTGACGGCCGTTTTGATTTGCTTTGCACTGATCGTTGCCATCGTGACCTTGATGGTGCTTACCGCAATCGGGCGTGTTGCCGATTACTCCAACAAGCTGGATGACGAGCGCTCCTGGGAAACGACCGTCGGGGCGTTGAAAACCTTTCAGGGGCAGCTGGAAGCGACGCTGCATGACCATTCCGCCCGCAACGACGCGGCACGAAACGTCTATGGGACTGATAATCAAGGTTGGATCGTCGGCAATTATGGCGACATTTCCTCCAACGGTGCGCTGTTCGACACTGCCGTCATTGTCGACGACAACAACAAGCCGATTGTTGCTTACCACGATGGTCAGCCATTGACCGGGAATATCGAGGATGTCCTCGGTGCCGCCATATGGGCGCTTGTCGATCAGGCGCGAACAACGCGTGTGACGGGGGTGCCGGAGGCCTCGGGCTATATCATGACCAGGGATGGTATCGCTGCTGCCGGGGCTGCGACGATCCGCGAAAGATCCGGCCGTATTCCGGTGCCGGAAGGTCATCGGCGCTATCTGATCCTCGTCCGCTACCTTGACGCCGGCCGGATCAAGATGCTCTCCAATACCTATGTCATCAGCGGCTTGACGCTGGTGCCGCCGGATACGGTCGCTCGATACGCCGTCTCCATTGTCGATCCGCTCGGCAAGTCGCTGGGACGACTGGTTTGGGGCTCGCGTCAGCCTGGGGACATGAGCTATCAGCAGGTCCGGCCGTTGGTGCTCGGCGCGCTTGGTCTTGTGGGTCTGTTTTTCGTAGTGCTTTTGATCCTGGGATCGCTGGCAGGGCGCCGGTTGCGGGCGGAGGAAGTCCAGGCACGTCAGGTTTCGCTTCGCGACCGACTGAGCGGGCTCCTCAATCGCGAAGGATTGCGGCTCGATGTGGATCGTCTGGTTGATCGGGCGCGCTCCGACGGCACCAACGTCCTGCTTCTCTATCTTGATCTCGATGGCTTTAAGGAAATCAATGACGCCTATGGGCATGGCACCGGCGATCAGCTCATCCGCGCGGTTGCCGCCGGGCTCAAGGTGCTTGTGCCGCCACAGGCGGCTTTGGCGCGCCTTGGAGGCGATGAATTCGCCATCGTTTTCCCGACAAAGGAACTCAATGACGCCCCGGCTTTGCGGCTGGCCGAGCAGATCCTTGATTTCCTTGCCGAGCCTCTGGAAATCGGCCGCCGGGTGGTCGTGGTCGGTGCCAGCATCGGCATCGCGAGCTCGCCAGAAGGCCGCATCGACCGGGAGGAACTGGTGCGCCGCGCCGATCTGGCCATGTACAAGGCCAAGGAAGCCGGCCGCGCCCGGATGACCTGCTACGAAACTGCCATGGATGCGCATCGCGAGGAACGCAATGCGCTGGAACTCGATCTGCGTCGCGCGATCGAGATGGAAGAACTGACGCTCGCCTATCAGCCGCTGGTCGACGCATCGAGCTGCGAGATGATCGGAGTCGAAGCGCTGGTGCGATGGAACCGCCCCGGTCACGGGCCGATTTCGCCGGAAGTGTTCATTCCGATCGCCGAAACCAGCGGCCTGATCGAAGCGCTAGGCCTGCTCGTGCTGCGCAAGGCTTGCGAGGCGGCGCGGCAATGGCCGGATCTGCGAATTGCGGTCAACGTTTCACCAGGTCAATTCCGCAATCCCGCCTTCGCCGATTATGTCCGCAGCGTCCTGAACAGCACCGAGATCGAAGCGGATCGGGTGACGCTGGAAATCACCGAAGGCTATATCATTCAAAATCCCGAGCGTACCCGGCAGTCGATCGAGCGGCTGAAGAGGCTCGGCGTCAAGGTGGCGCTCGACGATTTCGGCTCCGGTTTCTCTTCCATCGGCTATCTGCGTCAGTTCGGTTTCGATCGCATCAAGATCGATCGCTCGCTGACCATGAATGTGCTGGAAGACAACCGCGCCCGCGAAATGGTGAAGGCGACCGTGGCGCTGGCCCGCTCGCTCGATATTCCCGTTACGGCCGAAGGCATCGAATCCGAGGCGCAGGGAAGGGCACTGGAAGACTTCGGCTGCGACGAGCTGCAGGGCTACTTCTACGGCAAGCCGATGCCGGACGCCGAGATCAGCAAGCGGCTTGCGGTGCAGATGGCAACCGCGCTGGACGAAGAGCACGCCGCCGCCTGATACGCGCGGAGCACCCGCGCATTCCTGGGGGAAGACCGCAGCGCAGTTTTCCGAAAATGCTTTAGCCGATATGCTCGTGGCCACGCTTGCGGGCAAGCACGATCTGCCGCTGCCTTTCGCGATAGCGCTCGCGGTCGTCTTCAGTGCGTTCGTGGTAGCAGTGGCTGCAGGAAACGCCGGCCTCGTAGAAGGGTGAAGTCACTTCCTCGGCGGTGATGGGATTGCGGCAGGCGTGGCAGAGCCTGTGATTGCCCTCTTTCAGACCATGCTCGACGGAGACGCGCTCGTCGAAGACGAAGCAGGCGCCTTCCCAGAGGCTTTCTTCAGCCGGCACTTCCTCCAGATATTTCAGGATGCCGCCCTTGAGATGATAGACCTCGTCGAAGCCCTGCTGCTTCATGAAGGCGGTCGCCTTCTCGCAGCGGATGCCGCCGGTGCAGTACATGGCGATCTTCGGCTTGTTGTGCAGGCCGGTATTGTCGCGCACCCAATCGGGAAATTCGCGGAAGGTCTTGGTCTTCGGATCGACCGCGCCCTTGAAGACGCCGATGGCGGTCTCATAATCGTTGCGGGTGTCGATGACGATGGTGTCGGGGTCGGAGATCAGCGCGTTCCAGTCCTTCGGCGCGACATAGGTGCCGACGACTCTCGTGGGGTCGATATCCTCGACGCCCATGGTGACGATCTCTTTCTTGAGCTTCACCTTCATACGCACAAACGGCATTTTCGACGCGCGGCTTTCCTTGTGCTCGAGGCCGGCAAATTCCGGCTGCGCGCGAAGGAAGGCAAGCACTGCGCCGATGGCGGCATCCGTGCCGGCGATGGTCCCGTTGATCCCCTCATGCGCGAGCAGCAGCGTGCCCTTCACGCCCTTTTCCTCGCAGAGCGCAAGTAGCGGCTCGCGCAGGCTTTCGAAGCGCGGGAAGGAAACGAAATGATAGAGCGCAGCAACGAGGAATGCGCCGGTCGCGTCGCGCCGTGAATCTGAAAGCATGTCGGTCATGCCGGGGAAATACAATTTTGTGGGCATTCAGGCAATCGGGATTTACGCCGCAGCCCTATCCTATGTCGGCGGAAGCGGCGAAAGGCGTCGAAATACCATTGCCGACAAGCCGAAACGCTGCTCGGCCGGTGCCTTCCCGAGCGGGCATTGTCCCACAAGTTCCGGGCATGCTGGCCATCCGATGTTCATCGGGTAACCGGCGCATCATCCTTGATGTCGTCGGCGAACCTGCGCATGAGCCGCACAAGGTTCTCGATGTCCTGCTCGTCCCATTTGGCGAAAATAGACCGTGCGATCCTCTCGCGCGCCTCATCGATGCGATCGGTCATCGCCTTGCCTGTCTCGGTGATGACGGCCTCGCGAAGGCGGCGGTCGACCGCATTTTCCTGCCGGGTGATCAGCCCGAGCCCTTCCATTTTCGCGACCTGACGGCTGACGGTGGTGTAGTCGCGCCCGACACGATCGGCCAGTTCGACAACGCCGATGGGGCCGAGCCGTTCCACCAAAACCAACAGGGAAAACAGCGCGCGGTCGAGGGAGATGCCTGCCTCTTGGATCATTGCCTCGTCGCGCTGAGGTCGATTCATAACGCCGACGATTTCGACGAGCGCACTATGGAGTTCGCGCAGCCGACCGCTGATATGTGTATTTTGCAAGCTTTTTGTTGACACAGGACCGCCTTTCTCGTAATATGTGCATATTACACATATGGAGACAGAAATGACAGAGCAATTTGCAGCCGATGTGCTGATTTGCGGTGCGGGCGCGGCCGGCCTGGCATTGGCGATCGATTTGGCAAGGAGAGGGATCTCCTTCCGTCTGATCGAGAAGATGGACGAGCCGTTCCATGGATCGCGCGGCAAGGGTATCCAGCCGCGGACCCAGGAGATTTTCGAGGATCTCGGCATTCTCGAGCGGATCGTCGCGACCGGCGGCCTCTATCCGCCTGAGCGGCGATATCGCGATGACGGCAGTTTTACCGAGTCCGACATTACCGAGCATCGGGATCCGACGCCGGCCGAACCTTATCATCTGCCGCTGATGATACCACAATTCCTGACCGAAAAGGTGATGCGCGAAAGGCTGCTCGAGCTTGGCCACAGGCCGCAATTCGGCTGCGAGCTGGTTGGTTTTGAGCAGGATCCGGGCGGCGTGACGGCGCGTCTCACAGGCAGGGCGGGGGAGGAAACTCTCCGGGTGCGTTGGCTCGTCGGTGCCGATGGCGGCCGCAGCTTCGTTCGTCACGCCCTTGGCATCGACTTTCCGGGTAAGACCCTCGGCGTTCGCGCCATCGTGGCCGATGTTATCCTGACCGGTCTCAAGCGCGATGCCTGGCACCGCTTCAACGAAGGCGACATGTCGCGGCAGATCATGTTTTGCCCGCTCGCCGGGACCGAGATGTTCCAGATACAGGGGCCGATCCCTCTCGACGGCGACATCGATCTTTCGGCCGAAGGGCTGGAGGCGATGGTGGCGGAGCGCACCAGGCGCGACGATATCCATATCCAATCCGTGTCATGGTCGTCGGCTTACAGCATGAACGCGCGACTGGCCGATCGATACAGCGTTGGCCGCGTTTTCCTCATCGGTGATGCCGCCCACATTCATCCGCCGACGGGTGGCCAGGGCCTCAATACCAGCGTGCAGGATGCCTATAATCTCGGCTGGAAGCTGGCTGCGGTCGCCAATGGAGCCGATGACGCACTGCTGGACAGCTATGAAGAGGAGCGTCAGCCGATCGCAGCAGCGATGCTCGGTCTGGCAACGAAGCTTCTCAATGCCCAAAAGCAGGGCGACACGCGTCGCGGGCGCGAGGTGCATCAACTCGATATCGGTTATCCCGGATCCTCGCTCGCGCTCGAAGCGCTTGGGCGCAGCGATCGCCTGTCAGCCGGTGACCGAGCTCCCGATGCGCCGATCCGTGGTGCCGCCGGCCAGCCGACACGGCTGTTCGACCTCTTCCGAGGAGCGCATTGGACATTGCTTGGTTATGGCGTGGAGCCCGGATCGGTGCCGCCGCGCCGAGGCTTGCATATTCATACCTTCGGCCCGTCAGGCGACATGGTCGATCCCGAGGGCCATCTTCGGGACATCTACGCCCTATCCTCGGGCGAATGGGTGCTGGTGCGTCCGGACGGTTATATCGGTGCCATCGTCGCAGCCGGTAATGTTGCGATGCTGGAGCGTTATTTCGCGCGAGTGGGACTTGGTTTGACGGATGCGCCGCGCGCTTGAGGCAATAGCGGGACAAGCCGATTGTACTGCCTGAGCGGGCGTAGGATTGATGTCAGCCCGCCGCTTCCAGCCATAGGTGCTTTATGGTTCGCGCCTCGTTCTCCGGCTTGTCGGCAAAGACCCAGCGCGCCCGGCTTAGTGCCTCCTCGCGGGCGGTCTGCTGCCGGGCAATGATCGCTTCCAGCAGGCGGGCGTGATCGTCGCTTCTGTCGAAGAGATGCGGCTCGCGGTCCGCGACATCGGCCAGTATCGACATGTCGAGATAGCGGCCGAGCACGTCGACCAAAGCCTTGGCTTCCAGCTGCTTGGCATGCATCGCCGCCGGCCAGACATCGCGCAGCAGCATGTGATGCATCCAGTAGTCCTGGCTGCGCTTGCGCAGGTCATGAAAGCTCTCGGCATGAGCCGCTTCTGCATGGCATTCGGACAATGCCCGCATCGCCTTGCGGGCATTCTTGCGCCAGCCTTTCTGAAAAAGACGGGCCGTATCACGCCGGCCACAGCCGAAGGATGCATCCTTTAATGCCTCGCGCGCTTCGGCACATGTGGCGACTGCCGCCTGCGCCTTGTCTTCGAGGTCGGTTTCCGCCGCCGCGAGACGGTCGCGCCTGGCGGTCAGCAGATCGCTGACGCGGGTCAGCGCATGCAGTTCTTCGGCGGATGCAGCGGTTGCCTGCAGGTAGTGGCTGATCTCGATCAGCGCGGTTGCGTCGCGAACGCTGGAAAGCGTGCGTGCGATATTCCGAAGCCGGTCATTTTCCCGCTGCTGAAATTCGCGTGCGATCGGCGCTATCAATCGGTAGAGCGCCCGCACGCGCTTGATGTTCTTGCGGGCGGCGTGAACCGCTTCGTGCAAGCCCTGCGGTCTGTCCGTCAGTTCGGCCATCGCCCTGCCGAGTTGATGCGCGGCGGCTTTGTGCACCTCGTCATCAAGAGCCCGGTCAGGCCGTATGCGATAGCTCATCGTACTCCTGCTCGAACTGCGTCGCGAGGGCCTGATTGGAATAGCGGTATTCGCCAGTTACCTCACGTCCGATCCAGTCCGGCAGTTCCGGATTGTCGCTTTCCTTCCCCATCTCAACCTCGGCAATCACGAGGCCGCGATGAGCGCCGCGGAAGACATCCACTTCCCAGGTAAATCCCTTGAAAGGCACCTTGTGGCGGGTCTTTTCGATGACGAGGCCGATCGCTGTTCCCAGCAGTTCCTCCGCTTCATCGACGGGGATCTCATACTCGAATTCGTCTCTGGTCATTGCCTTGCCGATCTTGATCGTCAGGGTCGCCTTCTTGTCGTTCGTCAGCCGTATGCGCACGGAACGACCTTCCATGGAGGCAATATATCCCTGTCGCAGGATCAGCCTCTCCGAAACGGAATCACGCCAATGATCGCCGCGCACCAGAAACTTTCGCTCGATCTCTTTTGCCATGCGTTTGACATGCTCCACCGGCACAGATTGAAGTAGACTATAGCAAGTTGCCGCGATTTCCTACCCGTCGTATTTAAAGCGAGCTTTTGTCTCGACAAGCACCTTCGGGAAGGCTATTCGAAAGCCGGATTTCAATCGTTTTAAAGGGAGTGCACCGACCATGGGCGAGAAAACCGAGAAGCTTCTTTCCATCCTGAAACTGCAGCCCGTCGTTCCGGTGCTGATCGTCGACGATGCGAAATCGGCCGTGCCGCTCGCCCGCGCGCTTGTTGCCGGTGGTCTGAAGGCCATCGAGATCACGCTGCGTACCGCCGGTGCGCTCGACGCGATCCGCGCCGTGGCCGAAGAGGTGGAAGGGGCTGAGGTCGGCGCCGGCACCATCCTCAATGTCAGCCAGTGGGATGCAGCGGTCGAAGCCGGCTCCAAGTTCATCGTCAGCCCCGGCACGACACAGGAACTGCTGGATGTTGCACGCTCCTCGCATGTGCCGCTGCTGCCGGGTGCCGCCACGGCCAGCGAAGTCATGGCGCTGCGCGAGGAGGGCTATACGGTGCTCAAGTTCTTCCCGGCCGAGCAGGCAGGCGGTGCCTCTTATCTCAAGGCCCTGTCCTCGCCGCTGGCAGGCACGATCTTCTGCCCGACCGGCGGTATCTCGCTGAAGAACGCTCTTGATTATCTGTCGCTGCCGAACGTCATCTGTGTCGGTGGCTCCTGGGTTGCGCCGAAGGAGCTGGTCGCTGCCGGCGACTGGGCTGGCATTACGAAGCTTGCCGCAGAGGCAGCATCGCTCAAGGGCTGAGAGCCGAGCCTATCGAATTCGATTTCAAAGGCGCGTGGAGCTTTCCGCGCGCCTTTTTGCATGATGTGGATTGGTATTTGCGGTTGCGCTTCCTATCTCCCCTTCACCATCACAAGGACGGAGGACCATCCATATGATCGACGCCCGCAAGCTTCTTGACCAATTCCTGGGATCGCAGGTTCCGGGGGTGCAAGGAACCGTGAAAGACAGGGCCACCCAGGCCATCAATCTCGCCAGGGACAATCCGATGGCGACCAGCGCGATTGCCGGCGTGCTGCTCGGTACGAAGACCGGGCGTCAGGTCGCCGGCAATGCGCTGGCGCTCGGCGGCCTCGCCGCCATCGCAGGCCTCGGCTATCAGGCCTACAAGAATTATCGCGATGGCAATCAGCCGCAGCCGGCGCCGCAATCCACCCCACAGGCCGAGCCGCAGTTCCTGCCGCCGCCGACGGATTCCGGCTTCAGCACGGCGCCGGCAGTTGCCAGCAATGATTTTACGCTTTCCCTGGTGCGGGCCATGATCGCGGCCGCTCGCGCCGACGGCCATATCGATGATACGGAACGTCAGCGCATTCTCGGCAAGGTGCAGGAGGCCGGCGTCGGATCGGAGGCGGAAGGTTTCTTCCAGCGCGAACTTGCCAATCCCGTCGATCTCGATGCCATCGTCGCCTCGGCAAAGACCGAGGAGCAACGCGTGCAGATCTACACCGCGTCGCGGCTGGCGATCGAACCGGATTCGCGCGCCGAGCGCGGTTATCTCGATTTGCTGGCCGGACGGCTCGGTCTGGCCGACGCTCTGGTCGATCATATCGAAGCGACGGTTGCGGGCGCCAAAGTTCAGCTGTGACGCGTGTGACGATAGGGCCGGTTGCCTTTCCTTGGCAGCTGGCCTAAGCATGTCGCGCAAAAGTGCGCAGCGGTTTTGCGACAATGACATTGCGTAAAATCAAGAGCTTAAGGCGCAAGGAGCGGATCTGAAGGATCCCGACGCGCGTTAAGCCTTCGCCGGAACTCGTGTCGGGGCGTCAGGGATGGCTACATTGATGGATAAAAAAAGCGAAACCCGCTCGGCGGCAATCGCGGCCGGTATTATCTTGCTGGTCGCAACCGCCGTGCTCTACCTGATGCCGAACGTCATCGTCTGGCTCGGAAATATCTCGCCATGGCTCGGCACCGGTTTCGGCGTGCTTGTCATCCTGGCCTTCTTCTTCGTGTTCTGGCTGCGCGCCCGCTATCAAAGGCGTAAGGGGCAGTAGGCTCCAGCACGGGGCCGATCGTCTCGTTGCTACTTTGTCTAGTTTTGCAGCGAGGCGCCGAGCAGGATGATGCCCGTGCAAATGACAAGCAGTGCGCCGAGGATCTCGATGCTGTTGCCTACCCAAACCGAAAGTCTGGAGCCCTTGCCGGTGAAACGGACGGCAGTGCCTTTTGCGAAGACTGCAATGGTGGCAAGCAGCGACACGGTCAGTGCCGTGCCGATCGACATGGCGAGGACCGATAACAGGCCGCCAAGATAGAG
Source organism: Rhizobium sp. ZPR4 (assembly GCF_040215725.1). NCBI lineage: Bacteria > Pseudomonadati > Pseudomonadota > Alphaproteobacteria > Hyphomicrobiales > Rhizobiaceae > Rhizobium > Rhizobium sp. ZPR4. Next base: position 2,674,942 of record NZ_CP157967.1, on the reverse strand, counting down.
CCCGTTCAGCATCGAAAAAGTCATGACAAGCAATGCGCCCGAGCACGGACGCAATCCGACCGCGGCAATGGCAGACCAGGCCTCGCGAGCGCTGAACTTTTCGTTCGACAGCATCTTCGGATCGGGAAGATGGGCGTGGCCGCAAGCCTCGCAGTAGGCGCCGTCGCCGGTCGCATGGGCGGGATCGTAGCATTGATAGCCGCCGGCAGCGGGTATCGCGGCGCTGCTGCGCGCAAAACTTCTCGCTGAATCTGTGCCCGTCGCTGCCCCCTCGAACAGCGAGAGGCTGATTGGCCCCGCCGATGTCGCGAGCTGCATTTCCTGACGTTGCGCCCGGCCTTGCATCATCGCCCGCAGCTTGCGGAACAAAAGCCAGCTGCCGAACAGGATGACCATGACGAAGCTCGTGATCTCCATGGCATTGGTGGCCATCGTCATGGTGATGCCAGAGCCGCGCAGAATGAAATAGGCGACACCGACGACGAGAACGGCAACCAGCCCCTGAATGAGTGCGGAGACGAACGAGATGCCGATGCCGCGCTTCAGCTCGATCTCGTTGGCGACCATGTAGGAGGAAATGACGGCCTTGCCGTGGCCGGGGCCGGCGGCATGGAAAATGCCATAGGCGAAAGAAAGGCCGATCAGAGTCCAGAGCTGCCAGGGGTCCTGGCGCATGGCTTCGATGGATTTGGTGAGCGCGCGATAGAAGGCCTGCTGTTCGTAGTTTACATAGAGGAAGATCGGTGCGAGCGGCCCGCCCATCGGCTGGAAGCTCGGCTCCGCCGTGCCGATGCCAAGTGGCGAGCCGGCAGCATGGGCAAGACCGGCTGCCGCCAGAAGGGCGATAGCTGCAGCCGGCACGAGCTTCCTCATTCCCGAAATCAGCATTGGACATCTATCCGCGTTGCGAAGAGTTTCGACATGGTCGTCCCCGTCGGATCGTTGAAGAAGGCATCCGTCAATGTCGACCTGTTCTCGGCGATGACCTCATCCGGATTGGGCCGGACGACCTTCTGTGTACAGCTTTTGAAGGCGTCGCCCTCGGTCACCAGCTCGTTGTCGCTCGGGAAATCGATCGAGGTGTAGAGCGTCGGGTCGTAGATGCCGAAGCTCAGCTTGTTGCCCTTGGCAAGCGGCATCGGCTCGGCCGGCTTGACGGCGAAGAACATCAGGAGCTGGCCATCGCGAAAGTCGACATTGATGACGTCGGGCTTCTCGACCTTGATGGTTTTGCCATTGAGCGTCAGGTTCGCATAATAGTCGTAATCGGCCAGCGACTCGCGCACGGTCTTGCCGACTTCCTTCAGCTCATCAGGATCGAGCTTCAGATTGGTGTTCTTGTCGAAATCCATGAGCACCGAGGAGGAGAAGACCTCATCGAACCGCCAGACGTTGCGCAGTTCCTGCACATTGCCATCCGGGCCGGCCAGTACCTCCAGGCGGGCTTCCACGAAAATATGCGGATGCGCGGATGCCACGGCCGGCACGAGCAACAGGCCGCCGGTCAGGGCAACAGCATGGGCGATCGTGGATTTTCTCATGCGTCCGATGTGTTTCGTGAGCATTGATTCACTTCGTTTTCTGGTCAGGAAATGAGACGGAATTGGGACCGGTCGGTCAACCTCGGGCATTCACCCGTTCTTGCGGAACCAGTTGTGCAGGTAGTCCACAAAGATACGCACCTTTGCGGGGAGATAGCGCCGGTGCGGATAAACGGCATAGATGCCGCGGTCGGTCGGCAGGTAGTCGTTGAACAGTGTCAGCAGCAGCCCGCTTTCGATTGCCTTGCGGCCGATGAAATCCGGGACGATGGCAACGCCGAGATCTGCGAGTGCTGCGCGAAGCGTCGCATGCGGGCTGTTGACCTCGAGCGTGCCGTTGATCGCGACGTTGAAGGTCGTGCTGTCGGCATCGACGAAACGAATATTGCCTTGCGAGCGGGTGTTGGTGTCGATGATGAAGGGCACTTGCGCCAGATCTGTCGGATGCTCCAGCGTCGGATAGCGCTCGAGGAACGTCGGGGTTGCGCAGAGATGGATGCGGAAGTCGGAGATCTTGCGGGCGATCATGCCGGAATCCTCGAGCTTGGTAATGCGCACGGCGACATCGAAGCCTTCCTCGATCAGATCCACGAAACGGTCGTCGGCGGAGATTTCCAGCGCGAGATCGGGGTTCTCTCTAGCGAAGTCGATCAGCGACTGCCCGACATCGGCGTCGACGAAGGTGCGCGGCACCGAAACGCGCAGCCGACCCTTCAGCTGCTGGTTGTTCTCGCGCACGAGGTCGGCAAGGTTGTCGATCTCCTTCAGGATGTCGGAGGCGGTGCGATAATAGGTATGGCCGGCCTCCGTCATCGAAAACTGGCGGGTCGTGCGGTTGAGCAGCAGCGCACCAAGCTCATCCTCCAGCTCGCGGACATATTTCGACAGCAGCGCCTTGGAACGGCCGGTCCTGCGCGCGGCAGCCGAAAATCCCTCGGCCTCGACCACGTCGATAAAGGCGCGAATCCGGGTCAAAGTATCCATGGCGAAGCCTCCCGCTAACTGTTTCCGGATGTTGAACAAAATGCTTTGATTTGTTCAATTATTTTTTTCGGGCATGGCTGAAAAATTTTCTTGATTATTACGGCGAATATTCCTATTTCCCGAACAGCCCAAAGTCGCACGTGCCCGTGGGTGTCCGCCGACCCTCGATTAGGTGAGGTCATCGGTAAGGTACCTGGAATTAACCCCTCCAGTCGCTATTCCGGCCAACCGGAAAATGCGAGGACATCTGAAGCAACGACGGTGCGGGCCTTTTTGTTCTCTCCCGGCTTTCCATCAGCCGGGGTTACTGAAGAGGCACACCTTCATTGCCGGAAGTGCGGTTGGGATCTTCCCTCCAATCCATGGCAGACAAAGCGAATTAGCGCCGCTTGCGGCACTGGTTCATTATCCGCGCTTCGCGCATTTGTACGGTACCGGGGTCTCCACCGGCTGGTTCCTAAGCGAATGAGCGTTGCCCTTTGTCCTCTGGGTTTTCCCCGGAGCCTTTGGAATTGAAAGGGAATTGACATGACCACGCAACGTATTCGCGATTTCCTCGCTACCCGACGTCCGGACGGTCCTTGCCTGGTGGTCGATCTCGACGTCGTCCGCGACAATTTTCACGCCTTCCGTCATGCCATGCCGGACAGCGCCATCTATTATGCTGTCAAGGCCAACCCGGCTCCGGAAGTGCTGCGCCTGCTCGCAAGCCTCGGTTCCAACTTCGATTGCGCGTCCGTCGCTGAAATCGAAATGGCGCTCGATGCCGGCGCGACCGCTGCCCGCATCTCCTTCGGCAACACCATCAAGAAGGAGCGCGATATCGCCCGTGCGCATGCACTCGGTATCAACCTCTTCGCCGTCGACAGCCACGAGGAAGTCGAAAAGATCTCCCGTGCCGCTCCGGGCGCCCGTGTGTTCTGCCGCGTCCTGACGGATGGCGAAGGTGCCGAATGGCCGCTGTCGCGCAAGTTCGGCTGCGTTCCGCAGATGGCCGTCGACGTTCTCGTCTACGCTCACCAGCTGGGTCTGGAATCCTACGGCGTGTCTTTCCACGTCGGCTCGCAGATGACCAAGGTCGATGCCTGGGACGATGCGCTTGCCGATGCCAAGCGCGTCTTCGTTTCGCTCGCCAAGCAGGGCATTCACCTGCAGATGGTCAACATGGGCGGCGGTTTCCCGACCAAGTACCTGCGCGACGTTCCGTCGGCCGAAGCCTATGGCAAGGCGATCTTTGCGTCTCTGCGTGCCCATTTCGGCAACCAGATTCCGCACACGATCATCGAGCCGGGCCGCGGCATGGTCGGCAATGCCGGTGTGATCAAGGCTGAAGTCGTCCTGATTTCCAAGAAGTCGGACAACGATGCCGCTCGCTGGGTGTTCCTCGACATCGGCAAGTTCGGCGGTCTCGCCGAGACCATGGACGAGGCGATCCGTTACCCGATCCGCACCACGCGCGACGGCGACGAGATGGAGCCCTGCGTCATTGCCGGCCCGACCTGCGATTCGGCCGACGTGCTCTATGAGAAGAACCTCTATCCGCTGCCGGTGTCGCTCACCATCGGCGACGAGGTCCTGATCGAAGGCACCGGCGCCTACACCACGACCTACTCGGCTGTGGCGTTCAATGGTTTCGACCCGCTGAAGGCCTACATCATCTAAGGTCCGGTCTGGATCTGAAGTTCGACAAAGCTGCCCCCGTAGCCAGCCGGGGCGGCACCCTCACAATAGTTTGTCACCACCGCTGATAACGGTATTGGGCACGGGAGGCCGAGATGGCCGCTGTTCTTGATTCTGTCCGCGCATTCTTTGCGCCGTCCACATTCACTCTCGACCTGGAAAATGCAGGCGATGTCGTTGCGCGCGAAAACCTGCTGGATCGCGCCATGGGTCCCGACCGCCGCAAGAAGTCGTCCGAAAAGCTGCGCCAGGGCCGTGTGCCGGCCGACGGCCTGGCGCTGGTCGCGCGCGATCGCGCCGGCCATGTCATCGGCACCGTTCGCCTCTGGAACGTCGAAGCCGGCGTCGATCGCGAGACGCGCCCGGTCGAGGCATTGCTGCTCGGTCCGCTGGCGATCGATCCTGCCTATGAAGGCAAGGGCATCGGCTCGGCGCTGATGCGCGCTGCCATCATGGAAGCTAAGAAGCGCGGCCATGGCGCGATCCTGCTCGTCGGCGATGCGCCCTATTACGAGCGCTTTGGCTTCTTTGCTTCCAAGGCACGCCATCTCATCATGCCGGGTCCGTTCCAGCGTGATCGTTTCCTCGCGCTCGAGCTGAAGGACGGCTGGCTTGATGGTGCTGTCGGCATCATCGTTGCCAGCGGCCGTAAGCTTGCCCAGCCGCCGATAGCAAAGGTCGCGTAAAGCGCGAGAACAGTCCTGAAGTATCAAAAGGCCTTCGCCCATTCGGGCGGAGGCCTTTTTATTTGGCTGCCTTCACGTTGTCCTTGGCTGGATCGTAGCCATCCGTCAGCGTTTTCAGGAAGGCGACGACGTCGGCGATCTCGGCATCGTTCAGGGCAGGGGCATCGCCGAGCTTGCGATTCATCGGTACGTCGATGACATCGATATTGGCCTGATACTGTGCCGGCAGGTCATCGTATTTCAGCACCTTGCCGCTTGCATCCTTCGGATAGACCTCCTCGGGATTGGTGTCGCGCTTGACGTAGAAGCGGGTGACATCCTCAAGGGTCCGGTAGACGCCATTATGGAAGAAGACGTGGCGGGTGGCGACATTGCGCAGCGTCGGCGTTTTGAACAGCCCGCAATTCTGCTGTTGGGCGGAATAGGTATCGTTGCGCAGCGGGCCGCAAATGCCGGTATCGTAATAATGGGCATCGGCATTGGCCGGAATGGCCGGGTTGCGCGGCGCGCCGAGGGCTTCGAATTCGAAATCGGTGAAGTTCGGCATCTGCCCGTCGCCGGTCATCTTGTCGAGATGGCACGAGGCGCAATTGCCCTTGTTCGCATCGTCGAACAGCTTCAAGCCCCTCGCTTCCGCATCCGTCAGGACCGCCTTGCCGCGCAGGTAGTAGTCATACTTGCTCGTATAGGGATGGAAGGAGAACTCCTCGATCTGGTAGCGGGCGAGCGCGAAACCGATCTCGGAAATCATCATGTCCTGATCGTTGGCGACGTTGTCGCCGAAGAGCGCGGAAATTTCCTTGCCGTAGCCCTTCTTCAATTTGGCATAGACGGTCGCAGCATCGGCATTCGCCATTTCGAAAGGCGAGATCATCGGCTGCAGGGCCTGTTCTTCCAGCGAATCGACGCGTCCATCCCAGAACATGCCGCCTTGCGGCACGAGGTTTGCCGCAGCGGCCGCATCGGCCTTGACGACGGCCTGCGCCGTCAGCGGACCAGCAACGGTAGCGGGAGCATTGGCCAACGCCACGCCCGATGCCTCGGTCATCGGCGAGGCTTCCGCCGCCTCGTCGGCGGGGCTTTCTTCTCCGATGGAGAAGGACGGCGTCGACATCTTGTAGGCGAGGCTCGGAACCGCGCGGATGCCGGGCTGGTCGAGATGTGGCCCACCGAGCTGGACGGCGAGGCCGTTGGCGGGTGCATAGTGGTTGGCCGGATCGTGGCAAGTGGCGCAGGACATCTGGCCGCCGCCGGAAAGCGAAGGGTCGAAAAACAGCTTCTTGCCAAGCTGGGCCATGGCACTTAGCGGGGCTTGATCGTCATAGCCATCCGTCGCCGAAGCATCGGTGGCCGGTTCGCTTGCCATGCCGACAGCCGCACCCGCGAGCGAGAGGCCCGCGAGTGCGAGGAGCGGCAGGAGACGGCGGTAGGTCAGGGGCATTTCCGTCTCCCTTGTGATGTTAGGATGCCTGATTGCCGGTCTTCGAATCGAGGATCAGCTTCGGCGCGTCACCCTTGGACCAGTCGAACATGTTGTTCAGCGAGCCCGAAAGCACATCGAAGGAGCCGCCGCCAAGGCGGGCACCGGCCATCCAGTTGTCCTCGATGAAACGCATGACGGAGGTCTGGTCGGTGAGCGTATGGTCGACGAAGTTGACCTTGGCGTAGGGCGAGATGACGAGCAGCGGCTGGCGCGTGCCATAGCCGCAACGTCCCTGTGCCGGCTGGCCGTTGACGCCCGGCAGCGCCGTGCCGGTCGAGCAGCTGTCGCCGCTCAGCACGTCGTAGCCCTTGACCGGAAGTTTCGATGGATTGACGACCGCATGGGCATGGTCATACCAGCCGTCGGAGTCGTCGTAGAGGAGGATGACGGCGGTATCCTTCCAATCCGACGAATTCTGCACGGTGTTGACCACCTGCGTCACGAATTCCTGCTCGTCGAGCGGATCGGAATAGCCGGCATGGCCGTCCTGATAGGCCGGTGCCTTGAGGAAGCTGACCGTCGGCATGTTGCCGTTCTTCAGCGCCGCATAGAAGTCGGTCATGTCATACTGGTGATTGGCCGCATCCGTGGTGCCGATCGCCGCCACGGAAGACGGGCGTGCGTGCGTCGGATTGGCGGTCGAGGCGTAGTATTGGAACGGCTGGTGATGCGGGATGTAGTCGGCGCTGTTGACCTTGGTCACGGTCGAGGTGGTTGCGCGCTTGCAGGCCGTCGTGCCGTCCGGATTGGTCTGGGTCAGATCGAAGCCACCTTCGAAGAAGCCCCAGGTGATCTTGCGCTCGTTCAGCATGTCGCCGATGTTCTTGCCGTACATCAGGGCCGTCTGGCCGACCGAGCAGGCGTCGCCCGTCGGATCGAAGTCGCTGATCGCGGTCCAGCCGCCATTGCCGTCGGGCACGATGCGACCCTTGGAATAGGTGCCGTCGCTTTCCAGCGTGTAACCGGGCGGCAGGATGACGCCGTTGGTCTGGCCGGAGATCAGGTTCAGCGCGCCAGGGGTCGAGGGGCCGAAATTGGTGGAGAAGGAATTGTCGCTCAGCGCGTAGTGCTGAGCGTAGTTCCAATAGGCCGTGACGGTGTTGCCGTCATAATAGCCCATGACCTGGCCCTTCGTGCCGAAAGCACCGGCCGCACCCTTGGTGCCCTTGCCGGTATTGGCGGGGAAAAGGTCCATGGCGAAGTTGTTGTAGGCGGCCTGCTCGGCGGTATAGCCATGGTTCTGCGACTGGGTTGCTGCCTGCGTGCGGTCGAGCCGGAAGGGGGCCGCCGCATCGGCGCCGTTTGCCGTGTTGGTCTTGTTCGGATTGTTGTCGAGAAGACCGGCATTGGCGAGCGTGTTGATATCGGTCGGCGTGTTGTCGGCGGCCTTGAATGCCGGTTCGCCATCAACATTTGCGGCCTTGGGGTAGGTCGCGAAATAATGGTCGAAGGAGACGTTTTCCTGAAAGATAACGACAAGATGCTTGATGGGGGTCGCGGTATTCGGGGCCGGCGCTACATCGGCGGCACCGGCGGTGGAACAGAGCAAAACAAGACTAAGCGCGCTGCCGGTTGCAAGGGCGGCGCGACGTGAAAAACTGGTCATCGTCATATCCTCTTCGAGTGGGGGCATTGCTCCGGCGCATTTGCGCCACGCCGGGCATAGAGAACCTCTTCGAGCTATCAACGGAGTATGACAGTTCCATGAAGGGTGCGGTGAAGGGCTTCCGCTTTTGTCGAACATGGGGGCGACAAAAGGCTGATTCTGCAGTGGCGGCCGATAACCGACGGAGAGCGCCTGTCGGGAAAAGTCGCTATGCTACCTTATGTCACGGGCTAAACAGGAAAGAGAGTTCCCTCATCCGCCCCTGTGATTCGAGGCGGCCTCTGTCACCTAAAGACGAAGACTAAATATTCTGATCCATCGTCTCGGCCGGTATCTCGTCGGCGCGGTGGATGCGGACGACTACGGCGGGCACGCCGGCGACGGTGCAATGTGGGGGAACGGGCTTCACAACGACGCTGCCGGCGGCAACCTTACTGAAGGCACCGACCTCGATATTGCCGAGGATCTTGGCGCCGGCGCCGATCATCACGCCGTGGCGGATCTTCGGGTGACGATCGCCGCTTTCCTTGCCGGTACCGCCGAGCGTGACATTCTGCAGGATGGAGACCTCATCCTCGATGACGGCAGTTTCGCCGATGACGATGCCGGAGCCGTGATCGAGCATGATCGAGGTGCCGATCTTCGCCGCCGGATGGATATCCGGGCCGAAGACGAGCGAGACGAGGTTGGAAAGCCAGCTGGCGATTTCCCTGCGGCCTTCGGTCCAGAGCGCATGGGCGATGCGGTGCGTCTGCAGGGCATGGAAACCCTTCAGGTTCAGAAGCGCATGCAGATAGGTGGTGCAGGCGGGGTCGCGGGTTCGCACGGCAACGAGATCCGCTTCGGTCGCCCGCAGGATAGCAGGATATCGCGCCAGCACGTCTGACAGTAGCGAGAGCATGTTGCCATGCTCGATCCTGACGACGCAAAGCCGGGCGGCCAGTATATTGGCAAGGCTTTCGGCATCGGAGCTTCCGGCAAGCAATTGCGCCTTTAGCAGCGGGGCGAGCGTCAGCTCGCGCGTCGCCAGCTCGGCGGCTTCGCAACGGATCACATCCCAGACATTTTCGGCTGGGGCAGCAGAATTTCCGGCAACGGCCGATCCTGACTGAGACATGATCCTGTCTTTCTATTTAACCGGAGACATCGACGACGCCGCAATCGCCGGCTTCGGAGGCGAAGGCGAGCAGTTTGCCGGACTTGCTCCAGCTCATCGATGTGATCGCACCCTTGCCGGGTCGGCGCAAGAGCGCTTCCTTGGCATCGCCGAGGCGCACCGCAAGGATCATGCCGTCGATGAAGCCTATGGCGAGGATATCCTCGGCGGGATGGAATTTTACCGAGGTCGCCATGATGTTGGCGCGCGTGCCAAGTTCGAGCGGGGCCTTGCCCATCGGGCCGTCCTTGCCCTGGAAGGGCCAGACGATCGCGGCCGGCGCACCAGAAGAGGCAAGCCATTTGCCCTTATTGGACCAGGAAAGCGACTTCACCTTGGCGGGATAGCCGGTCATGCGCATGTGTCGGGCTTCCGCGCCCGGCTTGGTATCCATCTTCCAGCCGTGCAGGGCATTTTCCTGCATGGTGGTAACGACGAACTGGCCGTCCGGCGAGAAAGTGACGCTGGTATGGGCGCCCTTCCATTCGAGATTGATCGGCGGGGCGCTCATGCCGACCCAATGCAGCGACACGCCATTATAACGGGCAACCGCAACGCGCAGGCCCTTGGGCGCGAAGGCGATGCCTTCGACGGTGCGCTCCTCGGCAAATTCTTTCGTCGTGCCGTCGGCGAGGCGCACGAAGGTGCTCTTGCCATAGGAATAGGCGACAGCTCCCTGCGGACCGGCGGCAAGCTGGCTGATCCATTTGCGTGGCGCTTCGGCAAGCACCGTCGTGCTGCCGTCGGATGCGATCCGCAGCACCTTGCCGTCTTCGCCGCCCGAAATCAGGCTCTCGCTGTGGGGATCGCGGATGCACGTCAGCATCCCATGATGGGCTTCGGTGACCTTATCGCCGCCTTCGAGGCGGTGGATCGCACCGGCGGCGCTGGCGAAGAAGGGGGTGTCACCTAAAAATTCGACGGCCAGAACGTGGCCGTCGATATCAAGCGGAGCGACAGTCGGCATCAGGCGGACGCCTCGCACGCCTTGAAGCTGGCTTCCAGCTTTTCGCGGTCGAGCTCGCGGCCGATGAAGACGAGGCGGCTCTCATGCTTTTCGCCATCCTTCCAGGGGCGCTGATGATCGCCTTCGATGATCATGTGCACGCCCTGGACGACGTAGCGCTCCGGATCGTCCTTGAAGGCGATGATGCCCTTGAGGCGCAGGATGTTCGGCCCTTGCGTCTGCGTAACCTTCTGGACCCAAGGAAAGAAGCGCTCCGGGTTCATCTCGCCGCCCCGCAGCGAAACCGACTGTACGGTGACGTCATGGATCGGCGACGGGGCGTGGTGGTGATGGTCGTGACCGTGGTCATGATCATGGTGGTGATGATGATCGTGGTCGTGGTCATGATGGTGGTGATCATGGCCGTGATGGTCGTGATCGCAATCCGGACCGCAGACATGATCGTCATGGCCCTGGTCGAGGAAATGCGGATCGTTTTCGAGCGCGCGTTCCAGATTGAAGGCGCCCTGGTTCAGCACGCGGGCGAGCTCAACGCCGGAGCGGGTCGTCTTGTAGACGCGGGCTGCCGGGTTGATGGCGCGAACGACGTCCTCGATCTGGGCCAGCTCTTTCGGAGAAACGAGATCGGATTTGTTGATGACGACGACGTCGGCAAAAGCGATCTGGTCTTCGGCCTCGCGGCTGTCCTTCAGGCGCAGCGGCAGATGCTTGGCGTCGACCAGTGCGACGACGGCATCGAGTTCGGTCTTGGCGCGGACATCGTCGTCCATGAAGAAGGTCTGGGCGACCGGAACCGGATCGGCAAGGCCTGTCGTTTCAACGATGATGCCGTCAAAGCGGCCGGGGCGGCGCATCAGGCCTTCGACGACGCGGATCAGGTCGCCGCGAACGGTGCAGCAGACGCAGCCATTGTTCATTTCGTAGATTTCTTCGTCGGATTCGACGATGAGGTCGTTGTCGATGCCGATCTCGCCGAACTCGTTGACGATGACGGCGTATTTCTTGCCGTGGTTTTCAGAGAGGATGCGGTTCAGCAGCGTCGTCTTGCCGGCGCCGAGATAGCCGGTGAGAACGGTGACGGGAACGGGCTTTTGCGTGGCTGTTTCGGTCATGGGAGCCTCGAAATATGGAAGGTTGCCCCGGGGAGCAGACATTGGTCGGGTTTCATATAAGGAGTTGGAGACGCCAGTTCAAAGGCTTTTATATGTTATAAGATCACATTGGGTTGCGGAGAGGGGGTTTGGCCGCACGGTCACGACAGCGTCGACATATCGAAGCTGTCGACATCCTCCAGCAGCTCGACAAGCCCCTTGACCGCATGCGCGATGAGCAGCTCGCCCTTTTCAGCCGTCGCCGCGCCGGCATTGCCGGCGACGCCTTGAGTGCTTAGATCGGACATCTTCCAGCCGAAGGCGTGAGGGCCGTAGGCGCGCAGGTGCTTGAAGCCCCTGATGAACTCCGATTGCCGGGATGGGAAGTTTTCCGCCTTCGACATGTCGACCTTTTCAGGATGCAGGGCGAGCATCACCGATGTCTCGATATCGCCGCCATGAATGTCGATGGCTTTTGCCTCTGGGGTGATCAGCCCGTCCGGCACGCCGAAGCGCGTCCAGCTGGTTGCGACCGCGAGCATGTTGAAGCGCATGCGCGCTTCCGTTACGACGATGGTCATCAGCGGAGAATTGCCGCCGTGAGCGTTCAGCATGACGAATTTACGGATGCCGAGGCCACTTAGCCGCTCAGCTATGGCAAGCCAGCGCTCGATCGCTTCCTTGAAGGTCAATGTCTTCGTGCCGGCAATATCCATATGTTCGACGGAATAGCCGACAGGCTCGACGGAAAGGAAGGTGACGGGTAGATTTGCCGGCACGGCAACCTTGAGGCGTGAGGCGATTCCCTCGGCGATGAGCGCGTCGGTTTCGAACGGCAGATGCGGGCCGTGTTGCTCATAGGCGCCAAGTGGTAGCACGGCGATCCATTTTCTTCGCTCTTCGGGTGTCAATGTTTCATCATTGTCATCGAAACATGGCAAAGGATGCGCCATCTGAGGGTGTGCCTCTTGTTTATGTCAGTAACCTGCGCAATGTCATAGCGTGATGACTTAGCGGCGAAAAGGTCAACGGAATCACGATGGGCAAAAAGAACAAGGTCGGGAAGAAAAGTAAGTCAGGTAAGAAGAAGGATCACCGTGACTACACGCTTGCCGATCTGTCGCCGGCGTTGACGCAGGCGGCGCGGTCCATGCGGACGGTGATGACGCGCAGCCTGACGGCGAGCGGCCTTTATGCCGGGCAGGACGGTGTCATTCTGGCCCTGGCGGCAAGCGATGGTCTTCCGGCCGGTACGCTGGCGCAGAAGCTCGGCGTCAAGGCGCCGACGATGACGCGCACGATCGGCCGCATGGAAGCGCAAGGCTTTGTCGAACGACGGCCGGATGCCGACGATGCCCGCCTGACCAAGGTCTATCTGACCGAAGCAGGGCGAAACAGCGTCAGCGAGATCGAAAGTTCGGCGGCGAGCTGCGATGAGCTTGCGACGCGCGGCTTCTCGGAAAAAGATATCCGCTCGCTCGTGCGTCTGCTCAAAACGATCGAGCATAATCTCCAGGCTGGCGATGATGACGAGGATGAAGACGAATTCTGAGAATCTCCGAGAATTCGTGTTGCGCGGCGTGATTAAAGCTTTTAATTAAAGATTTTAAATTCCGGAATCGTAAAACGAACGGAATACGTTACGGCTGCGTTTCACGGGGAGGGAGCGCGTGGCGCAAAAGATAAAGCTTTCTACGATTGCGGAAACGCTGGGTATTTCAACGGCAACAGTATCTCTGGCCTTACGCGATAGCCCGTTGGTGGCGGTCAATACACGCGAGAAGATCAAGGACCAGGCCCGCGCGCTGGGCTATATCTACAATCGCCGTGCGGCCAGTCTCAGGACATCGCGATCGGGCATCATCGGTGTCGTCGTTCATGACATCATGAATCCCTTCTATGGAGAAATCCTGAAGGCGATCGAAAGCGAGCTCGACCGCAGCCGCCACACCTTCATCCTTTCCAACCACTATGATTCCGTTGAGAAGCAGCGCACTTTCGTCGAGACGCTGCTGCAGCTGGGCGGCGACGGCGTCATCATGTCGCCGGCGATCGGGACGCCGCCGGAGGATTTCGAACTGGCCGAAGAAAACGGCATGCCGGCCATCCTGGTGGCACGCCAGATCGATGCGCTGGACCTGCCGACCTATCGCGGCGACGACAGCTATGGGATTTCGCTTGCGACCAACCATCTGATCAGCCTTGGCCACCGCACCATTGCGATGATCGGCGGCACGGACCAGACCTCGACGGGGCGCGACCGCTATCAGGGCTATGTCAATGCGCTGCGCAAGGCGGGCATCGAGGTCGATCCCAATCTGCGCATTCCCGGCGCGCGCTCCAAGCAGGGTGGTTTCGAGGCGGCGGTGCACTTCCTGTCGCTGCCACAGAAACCGACGGCGGCGGTCTGCTGGAACGATCTGGTCGCCATCGGTCTCATGAACGGCATTTCACGCGCTGGCCTCGTCCCCGGGCGGGATATTTCCGTCACCGGCTATGACGATCTGGAGGAGGCTGCGATCGCAACGCCGGCCCTGACGACCGTCTGGAACGGTCAGGCCGAAGTCGGAAGGCTTGCGGCGCGCGCGCTTTTGGATAGGTTGGCAGGAAGCCATGAGCCGGATGGTATCCATCTTATCAAGCCGGAAATGCGCATCCGCCAGTCCACGGCGCCCTACAAAGCTCGCTAGAGCGTTTCAGCGTTTCACTGAGCCGCTCTTCTCATTGATTTAACGCGATTCCGGACGGAAAGCCGCCGCGCACATTTCCGGAATTGTTTTCGTCGCGACGAACCGTATCTCAAGAGGAAAGATCCATGTCCGATAACCGCATCGCCGTCCTCGTTCCGGGGAAGATACACCCGCGTGTCCTCGAAAGGCTCGGAAAGCAGTTCGATATCGTTTCGGTCGAACGCGATGGCGGTCCGAAGGTCGATGTGGAAACCGCAGCTCGCATCCGCGGCGTTGCCGTTGCGGGTGGCTTCAATGCCGGGTGGATCGATGCCTTTTCGAATCTTGAATTCATCGCCAATTTCGGCGTCGGCTATGACGGCATCGACGTCAAGCATGCCGCCTCGAAGGGCATCGTCGTCACCAACACGCCTGATGTCCTGAATGACGAGGTCGCTGATACCGCAATCGCCCTGCTGCTGAACACGCTGCGGCAGTTTCCGAAGGCGGAAAGCTGGCTGCGCGAGGGGCGCTGGGCCAAGGAAGGAGCCTTCCCGCTCTCGCCCTTTTCGATGAAGGGACGCCGCATCGGTATCAACGGCCTTGGCCGCATCGGCCTGGAAATCGCGAGAAGGCTGGAGCCGTTCAAGGTAAAGATCGGCTATCACACGCGCTCGCCGCGCGACTCCTTGCCTTACGACTACTACCCGACGCTGAAGGAAATGGCGCAATCGGTGGATACGCTGATCTCCATCGTGCCGAAGACGCCCGAGACGCACAAGGTCGTCAACGCCGAGATCCTGTCTGCGCTCGGGCCGCAGGGCGTGTTCATCAATGTCGGCCGCGGCTGGTCTGTCGATGACGACGCGCTGATCGCCGCCCTGGGGAATGGAACGCTTGGTGCCGCGGGCCTCGACGTCTTCTACGACGAGCCCAATGTCCCGGCCGGCTATCTCTCGTTGCCCAACGTTTCGCTGCTGCCGCACGTGGCCTCCGCCTCCGTGCCGACGCGCGACGCCATGGCCGATCTCGTCGTCGATAACGTCATCGAGTGGTTCGCGAAGGGCCAGCCGCTCACACCAGTACCGGAAACACCGGTCAAGCCGCGCGGCTGATCAGACGGCCTTTTGCTGATAGGCATTTCCAGGAAAAGTGCGTCGCGGTTTTCCGTCCGGAATGCATTGCGACACAAGAAGATAGAGCGTTTTGCCTTTTGAAGGAAAGCTAAAACGCTCTATTGTGCGGCTGCGAGCGGTTCCTTGCTCGCAGCATAGTCGCGCACGGCATCGCCGAAGGCGGTGAAGAGCTTCAGCGACGGGGAATCCGTTTCCGCCCAATATTCCGGATGCCATTGCACGCCGACGGCAAAGGCCTTGGCGCCGATGACGGAGACGGCCTCGATCGTGCCGTCTTCGGCGAGTGCCTCCACCTGCAGTCTCGGCGCCGTATCGGCGATTGCCTGGCGATGCAGCGAGTTGACGCGCACCTCACCAGGCCCGACAACGCGCGCGATGCAGGAGCCTTCCTTGACGAAAACGCTCTGCCGGATCGAATACATCGTATCGCGATCGACATTCGGTGGCTTGCGGTGGTCCCAGATGCCGGGCTGGTCCTGGATCTCGCTGGCGAGCGTGCCGCCAAGCGCAACGTTCAGCTCCTGAATGCCGCGGCAGATGGCGAGCATCGGAATGGCGCGGTCGATGGCGCGGCGGATGAGCGGCAGCGAGGTCGCATCGCGCGCCGGGTCGAAGGGGCCGTCGCTGTCTTTTGCTTCCTTGCCGTAGAGGGACGGATGCACATTGGTCGCCGAACCGGAGACGAGCAGCCCGTCGACACGGTCCAGAATGGCGTCGGCATCATTGTCATCCTCTAGTGCGGGGACGATCAGCGTCATCAATCCCGCAGCCTTCACGGCGGCGCGCACATATTGCAACTGCACCGCATGCCAGCTCGTGCCGTCGAACTCACGGATATCGGCGGGAATGGCGACGATCGGTCTGGACATGCAAGGCTCCGGAAGCTGCAAATATTCGCTCGTTGAACCTCTGGACGATTACGATGTCGATCCGAGGGCGGATTTACGCCTTACGAACTTACGCGAATACGGCTCGGCCGGCAACGCGCAGTGGTTTTCACAAGGCTTGGTTTCGGCTCGTTACGCCGATGTACAGGAATCGCCATAATGCGGTGCGAGAGCAAACTTGAAAGACCGTGTGCGGCATGGTTAGTTCCATCGCTTGCGCTGTGACGGGGAGCGTGCCGCTTCCCAGCAATGCCGTCCGTATGGGAGAATTCGATGGATCGCCGTTCCTTCATCAGGCGGGCAGGGACCGTTGGCGCAGGTGCTGCAGCCTCCGCGCTTGCAAGCCCGGCCCTGGCACAGGAATCTCCGAAGATCACCTGGAAGATGACCTCTTCCTTTCCCAAGAGCCTGGATACGATCTACGGCGGCGCGGAAGATATTGCCGCGCATGTTTCGGATGCGACGAACGGCAATTTCGTCATCCAGACCTATGAAGCCGGCGAAATCGTGCCTGGCGCTCAAGCCGCCGATGCGGTCAGCGCCGGCGCCGTCGATGCGGCGCATACCTGCTCCTACTATTTCTGGAACAAGGATCCGACCTACGCGATAGGTACGGCGTTGCCGTTCGGCCTCAATGCCCGGCTGACGAACGCCTGGTTCTACCAGGGTAACGGCAACAAGCTGATGAACGAGTTCTATGCCACGCAGGGCATTTTGGGTCTGCCGGCGGGGAATACCGGCGCCCAGATGGGTGGCTGGTTTCGCAAGGAAATCAACACGCTCGACGATCTCAAGGGTTTGAAGATGCGCATCGCCGGCCTGGCCGGCAAGGTGATCGAAAAGATCGGCGTCGCGCCACAGCAGGATATCCCGGTCAATGGTGTCTATGATGCGCTGAACAAGGGTACGGTCGACGCAGCCGAATGGGTCGGCCCCTACGACGACCTGAAACTCGGCCTGCAGAAGATCGCCAAATACTATTATTATCCCGGCTGGTGGGAAGGCGGCGCCGTGGTGCATGCCTTCTTCAATCTCGAAAAATGGAATGCCTTGCCGAAGAACTATCAGGCAATCCTCGGCGATGCCTGTGCCTTCGCCAACACCAACATGCTGGCGAAATACGATGTCAAAAATCCCCAGGCGCTGAAGGATATCGTGCAGCAGGGTGTGACGCTCAGACCTTTCAGTCAGGAGATCATGGAGGCCTGCTTCCAGGCAGCCAGCGCGCTCTATGCCGATCTCTCCAAATCAAACGATTACTTCAAGCGCATCTATGAGGACCAGGTCGCCTATAAGAAGGATGCCTATCTTTGGATGCAGCTTTCCGAGTATACTTTCGATACTTTCATGATGATCCAGCAGCGTGCGGGCAAGCTGTGATCGTATTTCATAAGTCTTTGCCGATATATTGTTTTCTTTATTAGTGATTTAAATATTATATCGGCGGCAAGGGAAGCTGGGAATCATTGCGCCAGCGCAGGGATGATCATAATCCAGCTTCAACTTAAGCTGCCGCTTTGATTGGAAAATCTGTCAAAATGGGCTCTGTTCGGGCAAGTAAATTTTAAAGGGTTTCCACTAGGGTGTCCGCCGCATCAGGGGAAGTCTGAATGAAGCCTCCAAGCCCGGACACCGTGCCGACGGATATTTATCTGTCGTTCGTCAGTTCGCTTTTCGGAAACCGCAAAACGCTCATCACGGGCGCGTTCGTTCACATCCTGACATATCTCCTCGTTTTCCTGGGCACGCATGCCGGCATCTATCTGGCCTTTTGCATGGCGTTTGCGGTTGTCTTTGGCTTACGCATCCATTTGTTCCGGCTGTTCGACGCTGCAGACAAGAGTAATTTTACGCGTGCCGATATTGCCGGCTGGGAAACACGCTATGTGATCGGCGCGGCGGCGACGGCGGCCATCCTCGGCATCGGCAGCGGCTATGCCATCCTCATCCTGCAGAATCCGCTGGCCGAATTCATCTGCATTGCCGTCACGATGGCGTCGATGGTGTCGATCGTCGGCCGCAATTATGGTTCACCTCGGGCGGTCGATCTTCAGATTCTGGCCTGCTGCGTGCCGATCGTCCTTGCCTGTCTGCTGGCGCAGCAGCCTTACAAGGCAATCGCTTCCCTCATGCTCATTCCGTTCGGGCTGACGACGCGCGCCATGGCGAATGGCATGCGCGAATTTCTCTACAGGAACATCATCGCTTCACGCGAGATATCGCTGATCGCCGACAGATTTGATACTGCGCTGAACAACATGACGCACGGGCTGTTCATGCTGGATGCCGAGAACCGCATTCTGGTCGTCAATCGCAAGGCATGTGAGCTCCTCAATTTTGCCCATCCGGAGCGGCTCAAGGACTGCGAATTCGATGTCGTTCTGCGCTATGGCGCGCGTCACGCCTTCATCGATGGATCGTTGCCCGGACTTATCCAGCGGCAGCTGGCACAGCTCGTCAGCGGCACGCTGTCGCGAACGCTCATTCAATTCAACGAGGATCAGTTCCTGGAATTTTCGGCCAGTCGCCGCGCCGACGGAATCGTGATCCTGATTTTCGAAGACGTGACAGTGCGTATTCGGGCGGAGCGCAAGATCCTGCATATGGTGCGCTATGACCCTTTGACCGGGTTGCCGAATCGCGAATATTTCATGGACCTGGTCAAGGAAAGGCTGGCTGCGCGCAAGCGGGAAAGCCGCATCGGAATTCTGGTTCTCGATATCGATGACTTCAAACACGTCAACGATACCAAGGGGCATGTTGCCGGGGACCGCCTGCTGGTCGCCATAGCCGAGCGCCTGAAGCAGCTTGCCGGCACCGCAGCGATTGCCGCTCGTCTTGCTGGCGATCAATTCGTGCTGTTCTTTCCGAATGAAGATGATGCCCCGGATATCGATGCCCGCATCCGCACCGTGCATGCGGCAATGGCCGGCACCTACAGCGTGGAAGACAGCAGTTTCCGGATTTCCGTCAGCGGCGGATACATGACCATGTCCAGCCGGGAATTCCGCCCCGAGGAGTGGCAGATCAAGGTCGATCTCGCGCTCTTCGACGCCAAATCGCGGCTGAAGGGCGGCTGTAGTGCTTTCGAGCAGGAGATGGACGCGCGCTATGTCGAGCGGCAGAAGCTGAAGGACGATTTGCGCGAGGCGGTGGAGACCGGCAGGCTTCAGGCCGTCTATCAGCCGATGTTCACACCGGATGGCTCGCGCATCGAATGCTGCGAGGCGCTTGCGCGCTGGATTCATCCGGAAAAGGGCTCGATCCCGCCCGATCTTTTCGTGCAGGTTGCCGAGGAAATGGGCATCGTTGCCGGCATCACTCGCTTCATGGTCAACCAGGCCTGCAGGGATTGTGCTTCATGGCCTGCGCCGCTTGCGGTTTCCGTCAATCTCTCGGCACAGGATCTGCGCAATGGCGAGATTGTCAAAATCGTCATGGCGGCGCTTGATGCCTCGGGATTGGAGCCATCCCGCCTGCATCTCGAGGTTACTGAAAGCTGCCTGATGGATGAGGTGGCGACCGTTCGCTCCATCCTCGCCGATCTGCGGGCCAAAGGCATCACGATTGCGATCGACGATTTCGGAACGGGATTTTCGAGCCTCAGCTATCTCGATACCCTGCCGGTGGATGTCGTGAAGATCGACCGGTCTTTCGTTCGTGACATCACGACCGACAGCCGCCGCTTCAAGCTGCTATGCGGCATCGTCGATCTTTCGCGCGCGCTCAGCCTTCATATCGTGATCGAAGGTGTCGAGACGCTGGAGCAGCTGGCACTGGTCGTCGAGCGGAACCTGGCGGATATCATCCAAGGCTATGTATTTTCGCCGCCGGTGCCGCAGGAGCAGGTCGCCGAGAAGGTGGCCAGTCTCAGCCGGCGGCAGCAGGGCGCCGGCAGAAACCTGCCGTCTGATGCCACGACCTAGCCGGCGTCGTCGTTTCGATGCGGGCGTATTCGAAATCCGCTGGCGATTCCGTCAGCTCATGCCCGACTGCGACCTTCTCGTGCATTGCATTTTTCCTTGCTTTGTGTAACCCCTCGGTGGAGGAAATTGGTTGCGGTATCTCCTTGCGGGTTACCACAGCTTTTGAGGACGAACTCCAGCCGCCGGTTCATATCGTCTGTCGGGGGAGAGGATCGAGGGGAGAATTCTGAATGGCCGAACATCACACTGGACCCGCTGAACTGGGTGCTCCCATGGACTACAAGGAGCATGAGAAGACCTATAATCTTTTCATTTCGGGCGCCAAGGTCGGATCTGCGATCGTTGCCGCGTTGTTGATCGCCATGGCGGCCGGTTTCTTCGGTCATGCCGGTTTCCTCGGCGGCGTCCTGATATTCATCGTTCTGACCATCGCCAGCGTCGTCCTGTTGCGCTGATATTGCAGCGCTGACCGATGCCGGGCCAATCGCCCGCGCTTTCCCATGATTCTGCAGGCTACAGCGCCGCTGCATTCAGGAGCGGCGCCGTCTGATGCGAGGTGTCGTCGTTGAGCAATCTGGTTTTCGTGGCCAAGGAAAGCGTGGCGGAGGAGACGCGTGTTGCGGCTTCCGTCGAGACTGTAAAGAAAATGAAGAACCTCGGTTTCGACGTGGTGATCGAAGCCGGTGCAGGGAGTTCCTCGCGTATTCCGGATGCCGAATATGAAGCCGTCGGCGCCCGGATCGGCTCCATCAAGGATGCGAAGGCGGCGGATGTCGTCCTCAAGGTCAGGCGTCCGACGAGCAAGGAGATTTCCGGCTACAAGAGCGGTGCCATCGTCATCGCCATCATGGATCCCTATGGCAACGAGGCTGCGCTCGCCGAGATGGCGCGTGCAGGGCTGACGAGCTTCGCCATGGAACTGATGCCGCGTATCACCCGCGCGCAGTCGATGGACGTGCTGTCGTCGCAGGCCAATCTCGCAGGATATCAGGCCGTGATCGAGGCTGCCGCCGTCTATGACCGGGCTCTGCCGATGATGATGACGGCAGCGGGCACGGTGCCGGCGGCAAAGGTGTTCGTCATGGGCGCCGGTGTTGCCGGGCTGCAGGCGATCGCGACCGCACGGCGTTTGGGTGCGCTCGTTTCAGCGACGGACGTAAGGCCGGCGGCAAAGGAACAGGTCGCCTCGCTCGGCGCGAAATTCGTCGCTGTCGAGGACGAAGAGTTCAAGGCGGCGGAGACCGCCGGTGGTTATGCCAAGGAAATGTCGAAAGAGTATCAGGCGAAGCAGGCGGCACTTGTCGCCGACCACATCGCCAAACAGGATATTGTCATCACCACGGCGCTCATCCCCGGTCGGCCGGCGCCGCGCCTCGTCAGTCGCGACATGCTGAAAGCGATGCGCCCCGGCGCTGTCGCCGTCGATCTGGCGGTGGAGCGCGGCGGCAATATCGAAGGTGCCGAATATGGCAGGGTCGCCGAGGTCGAAGGTGTCAGAGTGGTCGGCTATCCCAACATGGCCGGGCGGATCGCGGCCAGCGCCTCGGCCCTCTATGCCAAGAACCTTGTCACCTTTCTGGAGACGATGGTCGACAAGGATACGAAGAGCCTCGGCCTCAACCGCACAGATGAGCTGATCAAGGCGACGATGCTGACCGACGGCGGCGAGGTCGTGAACCCGAATTTCGTCGATCCCGACCAGGCGACTGTCAACAAGGGAGATCTCTGAGATGGCCAGCCAAACAATGGACCAGGCACTCCAGCAACTGAATGATGCCGTCACCGCCGTCAGGACCGCCGCGGCACAGGCGCCCGAAGTTGCCAGTGCTGCAACCGGTGGAGCGATCGATCCCTTCGTCTTCCAGCTTGCAATCTTCGTGCTGGCGATCTTCGTCGGCTATTACGTCGTCTGGTCGGTGACACCGGCCTTGCATACGCCGCTGATGGCGGTCACGAACGCCATTTCCTCGGTCATCGTCGTCGGTGCGTTGCTGGCTGTGGGCATTTCGGCGAGCGGTCTTGCCATCGGCTTCGGCTTCGTGGCGCTGGTGCTCGTTTCGGTCAATATCGTCGGCGGCTTCCTTGTCACCCAGCGCATGCTGGCGATGTACAAGAAGAAGGACAAGTGAGGGCGGCATGCTGAGCAATATCGCGGCTTTCCTCTATCTCGTCTCCGGCGTGCTATTCATCCTGGCACTGCGCGGGCTCTCTCATCCAGCCACCAGCCGGCGCGGCAATCTCTACGGCATGATCGGCATGGGCATTGCCATCGCCACCACGCTGGTGCTGGCAACCCCGTCCTTCGGCGGCTTCGTGCTGATCGTTCTCGGCCTCGCGATCGGCGGCGGGGCAGGCGCCTATATCGCCCGCGTCATCCCGATGACGTCGATGCCGCAGCTCGTGGCGGGTTTCCACTCGCTGGTCGGTCTCGCAGCCGTCCTCGTGGCTGCTTCGGCGCTCTATACGCCGTCCTCCTTCGGTATCGGCGAGATCGGTCAGATCCACACCGAAGCCCGCATCGAAATGGCGATCGGCGTCGCGATCGGCGCGCTAACGTTCACCGGCTCGATCATCGCGTTCCTGAAGCTCGACGGGCGCATGTCCGGAAAGCCGATCCTGCTGCCGAACCGGCACATCATCAATGCTGCCCTGCTTGTGCTGATCGTGGTCTCCATTATCAGCCTGGCGGCGAATGAAAGCCATTTCGCCTTCTGGGCGATCGTTGCTCTGTCGCTGGTCCTCGGCGTGTTGCTGATCGTGCCGATCGGCGGCGCCGACATGCCCGTCGTCGTGTCGATGCTCAATTCCTATTCTGGCTGGGCAGCTGCCGGCATCGGCTTCACGCTTGGCAATCTCGCGCTCATCATCACCGGCGCGCTTGTCGGGTCCTCCGGTGCGATCCTGTCCTACATCATGTGCAAGGGCATGAACCGCTCCTTCATCTCGGTCATCCTCGGCGGCTTCGGCGGCGAGACGGCTTCGGGCGGAGCGGACAATTCCGACAAGACTGTAAAGCTCGGCTCGGCCGAGGATGCCGCCTATCTGATGGCGAACGCCTCCAAGGTCATCATCGTGCCCGGTTACGGCATGGCAGTTGCGCAGGCCCAGCATGCGCTGCGCGAAATGGCCGACAGGCTGAAGGCGCATGGCGTCGAGGTGAAATACGCGATCCACCCCGTTGCCGGTCGTATGCCAGGCCATATGAACGTGCTGCTCGCCGAAGCCAACGTGCCCTATGACGAGGTCTTCGAACTCGAGGATATCAATTCGGAATTCGCCCAGGCCGATGTCGCCTATGTCATCGGCGCCAACGACGTCACCAATCCGGCGGCGCGCGACGACAAGACATCGCCGATCTACGGTATGCCGATCCTCGATGTCGACAAGGCCAAGACCTGCCTCTTCGTCAAACGCTCGCTCGGCTCCGGCTATGCCGGCATCGACAACACGCTGTTCTACAAGGATGGCACGATGATGCTTTTGGGCGACGCCAAGAAAGTGACCGAGGAAATCGTCAAGGCGATGAACGAGTAAGCACCCAGCCGCTTCAACGCTCTGCAAAAAATCGAATCTTTTTTCGAGCCTCCGTCGATTCTGCCGGGGCTCGTTCGTCGTGTGGTATGTTCTAACCAACCAAGGAGACAGAACCTATGCGATTCATGATGCTGATGATCCCCGGCGGCTATGCTTCCGCTGCTCCCGACACCATGCCCGGTGCGGAAGCCGTCGAGTCCATGATGAAATACAATGAGGCGCTGAAGAAGGCCGGTGTGCTTTTGGCGCTCGACGGGCTGCATCCACCGTCCTCCGGGGCTCGCGTGAGCTTCAAGGGCGGAAAGCCTGCCGTCGTCGATGGTCCGTTCGCCGAGGTCAAGGAAGTGCTGGGCGGCTATTGGGTCATTGACGTCCGTTCGCGCGACGAGGCCATCGAGTGGGCGCGCCGCTGCCCGGCAGGGGAAGATGACGTCATCGAGGTTCGCCGTATCTTCGAGATCAGCGAATTTCCGGAGGATGTGCAGAAGGTGGCTGAAGGCTTCGATGAGCTGAAGGGGTGACCACGTCGGGTACCATAGAAGCGGTCTGGCGGATCGAGCAGCCAAAGCTCGCCGCCAGGCTGAACCGCTTGCTGCGGGATATCGGCCTTGCCGAGGAGATCGCGCAGGATGCCTTCGTGCTGGCCCTCGAACGCTGGCCGCGCGACGGCATGCCGCGCAACCCGGCTGCCTGGCTGATGCAGGTCGCCAAGAATCGTGCGCTTGACCGGCTGCGACGCACCACGCTGATCGACGGCAAGAATCGCGAATTCGCCATCGATTTTGCCGCACTCGAACGTGAGACACCGGATATCGAGTCCCTGTTGGATGAAGATATCGACGACGATCTGCTGCGGCTGATTTTCACCGCCTGTCACCCGGTGCTGCCGGCCGAGCAACGCGCGGCGCTTGCCTTGCGGCTGCTGGGCGGGCTGTCCACGCAGGAGATTGGCCGCGCGTTCCTGTTGCCTGAACCGACGATTGCCCAGCGCATCGTGCGCGCCAAGCGGACGCTGCGCGAGGCCGGCATTGCTTTCGAGACGCCGCGCGGCGAGGAGCGGCAGGAGCGTCTCGCTGCAGTGCTGGAAGTGGTCTATCTGATCTTCAATGAAGGATATGTCGCGACGGAAGGGCCGCAGTGGCTGCGCGCCGATCTGTGCGGCGAGGCCTTGCGCCTGGGACGCTCTCTGGCGGCGCTGATGCCGCACGAGCCGGAGGTGTTGGGGCTGGTTGTGTTCATGGAGCTGCAGGCGTCTCGCTTTGCTGCCCGGGTCGACGGATCGGGCAATCCGATCCTGCTGCTTAATCAGGACCGTAGCCGGTGGAATTGGTCGTTGATCCGCAGTGGTCTCGATCAGCTCGGCCGCGCGATGGTTCTGACCACGATGCCCGGCCCTTATCTGCTGCAGGCGATGATCGCTGCCTGCCACTCCCGCGCGGCGACCGCGGCCGATACCGACTGGATCGCCATCGCCGCTTACTATCAGGCATTGGCGCTCGCAGCACCGTCGCCGATCGTCGAAATCAATCGAGCGGTCGCTGTCGGCATGGCATTTGGCGCTCCACAGGGTCTTGCCATCGTCGACGCGGTCAAGGACGAGCCGCGCCTGAAGGAATCGCATCTGCTGCCGACGGTGCGGGGCGATCTTCTGGCGAAGCTTGGGCGAATGGAGGAGGCTCGGGTGGAATTTTACCGCGCCGCCGAATTGACTGGTAACGAGCGGGAGCGCGTGCTGCTTTTGGCCCGCGCCGAGACATCCGTCATTCGGACATAAGCATCAGCTTCGCTGCCGTTCCATCATGCTGCGCGGCGCGGTCAGTATCCAGACGAGGCCAGCCGGGCGGAAATCGACTTCGACATGGCCGCTGAAGGATGCCGCGGCATGGGTTTTCGTGACGGTAGTGCCAAAGCCGGTATCGCTCGGTGGTTTGACCGGCGGACCGCCACTTTCGGTCCAGACGAAGCGGATCATCGTGCCGGTTTCAGCGGCTTCGTTCGTCCATTCGATGGTGATCTTACCCTCCTGCGCGGAAAGCGCGCCATATTTCACCGAATTGGTGGCAAGCTCGTGCAGGACCAGGCCGAGATTCTGCACCGCCTCTGGCTTGAGCAGGAAGTCATTGCCGAGAACGTCGAGTTGCTGAGGTCCCTGCAGGAAAGTCGCGAGATGGATGTCGATCACGCGGCGCAGCGACACGCCGGACCATTGTTCGCTGGTCAATACCTCGATCGAGCGTGCCAGCCCCTCCAGCCGGTCGGCGACGGCCCGTTGGAAAGTATCGACGCTGTCCGTCTGTCGCGCGAGCTGACGCGTCATTGCCTGGGCGAGCGCCAGCAGATTCTTGGTGCGGTGGACGAGCTCGTGCATGACGAAATGCAGCCGATCCTCCGTAACGCTGCGGTCGAAGGATGCATTGGAAAGCGCAACGGCCACCTGGTTTGCCTCGACAACGCTGGTGTCGATCGGCGCCACGATCTCGCCGCGGCCCATGCGGTCCGCCATGTCGGCAATGTCCTGTATGGTGGTGCGCACCTGACGCGCCAGCGCGTAGACGGCGATCAGCGCGATCAGCAGCAGCGTCACGCCGCCATAGATCAGGAAGCGCCAGGTGCTCATCAGCGACGCCTGCGCAGAGGCGATCGGGCCCCAGACGACGGCCTTCCAGGACCAGCCTGAGATTTGCGCATAACCGAGCACCGCGTTCGGCAGGACCTTGTCATCCTGATAGACGCCGCTGGATGCGATCAATTTCGGCAGAATATTCTTATTGAATGCGTCGCCCGGGGCGAGGGTCGTCGGGCCGCCGGCAGCAACGACATGGCCGGATTTGTCCAGAACGGCAGCAGACCAGCCGGGTGGCAGGGCTTCCGTCGTCACGAGCTTGGCGAGTTCGTCGGCATCCTGCGTTACCGCCAAGGCGGCGCCGGCCGGCGAATGTTCGAGGGGCAGGGTGACGTTATAGACCCAGCGGCGGGCAGTCGAGCCGACGAAGACATCGGATGCCTCGATGCGGCCGGAGTCCAGTGCCGATTGAAGTGCGGCGATGTTGCCGGTTTTGCCGAGTGGCTTGCCGAGCGGCCAGCGGGTATTCAGCCGGAGCTGGCCATCCTTTTCCATAAGCAGCACGAAAAGCGAATCGGTGCGCAATACCGTTTCCGTGCGGGCGAAGAAGGTGGCGATGTCGTTGCGCTCAAGTTCCGGTGAGGAAGACAGGAGGCGCAACGTCGTCGCCATGTCCTGCAATTGGCGATCGATGACGCGCGAAAGCGCCTGCGCATCCTGAACCGTGTCGCCTTTCAGGGCATCGCGTTCATTATCCTCGAGCTGGACCAGAAGCAGCGCGACGAAGGCGAGAATAGGCAAGGCAATCGCCAGGGCTATGGCGATCAGATAGGCACCAATCGACGCTTTCGGAAAATGCGGCTTCCTCATGGGGCGATCAACCGATCGTGCCTCCATGAGGGTCCGATGCGCTGGCAAACGCGAAGAGAATGGTATTGGTCATCATGCCAAGCGCCCCCGTGCCCAGATCCGAGCTACATGCTCCCGAAGCGCCATGTTAGGGCCCGGTAATTTTCCTTGCAACATCTGAAAAGTCATTATTGCGAAATCATAAGCGATCTCGGGTATTTACGACTGTGGCAATGCATCCCTGAAGTTGCGCTGACAAACCTTGTGTTCGAGCTAGGCAAAGCGTGAGAGGCGGAAAGGAGCAAGTTCGTGAGCTTCGCCACCATCAACGATCTCTTGTGCTGCGAGTAGGCCGACGAGCGGCGCCAGCGTAACGCCGGAGTGAAGGACTGCGAGGTAAAGGCCAGGTGCCGCACTGACACCGCCCAGAATTGGAAGGCCGTCTTTCGGCGTCGGGCGATAACCGATGGTGTAGAAATCAAGCTCCAGCGCCTCGCCGCCCTTCAATGTCGTTTTGACCCTGGCGAAAAGATCGTCGGCTGCGGCTTGTGGATCGCTGCCGGGATCGGTGCCGCCGAAGTCACTGCCGGCGATGATTCGCCCCTCCACCGTCTGGCGCAAATGCAGTTCCGGCGCCATTACCAGACCATTCAACATTTTCCGCACGGGGCGGGAATGAACGATGAGCCCTGGAGGCGTTTCCAGTGGCACGAGAATATCCGCCGAGGCCGCAAGTGCTGACGTGCCCGCGCCGGCTGCCAGAACGACATGATCGGCGCGCATCGGTCCTTCGCTCGTTTCGATGCCGGTAATTCGCCCGCCCTCTCTAAGCAGGCCCTTGACCTCGATGCCGGATGACAGGATCGCGCCCTGACGGCGGGCGTCTTCCAGCAGCAGCTTGGCGGCCGCAACAGGTTCGACAGCGCCTTCCTCGGCAACATGCAGGGCATAATCCGGTGGATTGGCGAGGCTCGGTTCGATCATCGCGCTTGTCGCCCGGTTGACCGGCTGTATGCCATAGCCCCAGCCATGATGTTGTGCGGCATAGGCGTCGAGTTCTGCCTCGGGCAGATCCCAGCACAGGCCGCCGCACCAGGACAAGGGAATATCCGGCAGAGCGTCCTGAAGCCTCGACCATTCAGCCATCGAGCGACGACGGACCTGGAAATAGAATTCCGGATTGCCCCAGCTCGCATTGATCCAGGCGAAGGAGTTCGGGGTCGCAACGCCGCCGGTCTGCTGAGCGACCACCATCACGGATGCACCCTTGCGACTGAGATGCCAGGCGATGGACGCACCGATGATTCCGGCGCCGACGACGATGACTTTTTGGGGGGAGGGCATGTCTTTGTCTCGCTTGAACGGATAAGTCGAGACTACAGCATGTCGCGCAAAAGTGTGCAGCGGTTTTGCGATAACGACATGCACAAAATCAAAGACCTAAAGCGCAAGAAGCGAATTTGAAGGATCGCGGTGTACCTTGGGCCTTTGCCGAGGCAAAGAAAAGCCGCCGGGCAGGGGATTGCCGGCGGCTGGATGTCTTGTTTCGCTATGCTCCTATATCAGGAGCCGGCGCCGACACGTGCCAGGCCATCTCTGGCCGGCTGGTAGTTAGGATCGAGATTGACCGCGTGCTGATAGGAACGGCGCGCTTTCGCCTTGTCACCCTTGCGCTCATAGACGAAGGCTTGGTTCGCCCAGGATTCGGCGACCTTGTTGTTCAGGTCGATGGCATGGTTGAAATCGGCGAAGGCGTTGTCGTCGTCATTCTGCGCGAGATAGGAAATGCCGCGGCTGTTGTAAGGCTCCGGCGAATTCGGCGAGAGCGAGATCGCCTTCGAGAAATCGTCGATCGCCTTATCCTGCTGATTGCGCTTCTGGAAGATCACGCCACGACCGTTATAGGCGCGGCCGTCCGTCGTGCCCAGGCTGATGGCCTTGGAATAATCGTTGAAGGCATCATTGTCGCGGCCGGCCTGGCGGTAAAGATTGCCGCGGCCGATATAGGCGACGTCGTAATTGCCGTTGATCTGCAGCGCGGCATTGTAGTCCGCGACCGCTTCAGGCAGCTTGCCCATGTTGCGATAGATGAGCGCGCGGTTGGCGTAGGCCTGATAGAACTTCGGATTGAGCTGGATCGCCTGATTGAAGTCGGCAAGCGCGCGGTTGAAATCACCGCCGCGGCCATAGGCCGTGCCACGCACATTGTAGCCTTCCGGATCCTGCGGATTGGCATTGATGACAGACGTCAGCGAGGAGATATTTTCCGAAGAGCCTTGCGCCTTGTCGATTTGGATCACGTTATCAGTGGTGGCGGTCTGGCAGCCGGAAAGGCTGATTGCGGCAAGTATCGCCAAGGCAGGCAGGGCTGCGGCGCGCTTCGAGACGAGTAAGGAGAGGTTCGAAGTGCGGAACTTTACGGAAGTCGTCATTGCCATTATCGGGTTCGCTTTCCCCATGCGTCATATCAGGCTGTTCTGATTTAATCCGATTTGCGTAGAGAATAAATCAAAAAGGCGGCGGCGAACGACTCGCCCCCGCCACACATGCATCTGAAAACGTCGAAAAAACGGCGATTACTTGGCAACAAGGCCTTCGCGCTGAGCGCGCTTGCGAGCAAGCTTGCGAACGCGACGAACAGCTTCAGCCTTTTCGCGAGCACGCTTCTGCGACGGCTTTTCGTAGTAGTCGCGCATCTTCATTTCGCGGAAAATACCTTCGCGCTGCATCTTCTTCTTGAGAGCGCGGAGAGCCTGGTCGACATTGTTATCGCGGACAAGTACCTGCACGAGAATCACGTTCCTTTGGTTTGGTTGATGCCAACGGCGACGGCAGCGCCAGGAGGCAAAAATATAACGTTCGCGAAGCCGCAGCCTTGCGATTGGTTAGGCGAGATAGCAGATCGGTTTGTCAAAGTCTAGCCAGATCGTGAGTTTGCAGAGGAAAAAGCGGTTTGTCGAGCACTGAATTCAGCCGGCGGTGCCTGTGGCGCTTCATCGAAGCTTTTGAATAAGGGGATTGGCAGATCCTGATCTTTGCGACATTGACATGCTTGTGTGAGTATTTCGGATCACAGTCATTCGTGGGCGGTGGCGATTGCGCCATCTCAGCAGTTGTTCGAGCAAAGGGGGGAATCGCTTTATATGGGATCGCTCGACTTCGCCGTCGTAGGGAGGCTGCTTGCAGCGCCCATGCTTGCCCTTGTCATTCTTGCGACGATACTTGGACCTGCCACAGCCGGCGAGGTGCGCTTCGGCAAGAATGTCCGAGTCGGCGGCCACGATTTTTCGCACCAGACTTTCGACAGCAAGCACCGTGCGAGGATCTATCTTTACAATGGAAAGCCGCGGAAAGAGGGTTGCGTATGGCGCAAGGATGGCCACGGCGGGCGCGTGAAGGTCTGCCATCTACAGCGCAAATAGATCTGCTAAGCAGTCATGGGCAGGCCACTCGGCTGATTGGCAATTTTAACCGTGTCGAAAGACGGTCCTGAATGCGTCGCAAAAGAGCCGTTGTGTCGGTTTTTGATTTGCGATTTGTATGGCCCATAAAAATGGCGTCTTGCCTGAAGGAGTTGAGGGCGAATGCGTAAATACTCGGTTTTTGCCGTGGCACGGGAAGCGATGCGGGCTCACAAGGGCTGGGAGGCTCAATGGACCTCGCCGGAGCCGCGCAAGGAGTATGACGTCATCATCGTCGGCGCTGGTGGTCATGGCCTGGGTGCGGCCTACTACCTCGCCAAGGAGCATGGCATCACCAATGTCGCCGTCATCGAAAAGGGCTGGCTCGGCGGCGGCAATACCGGCCGCAACACCACCATCATCCGCTCGAACTATCTCTATGAAGAGAGCATGCACATCTACGAGCATTCGATGAAGCTCTGGGAGGGGCTGTCTCAGGATCTCAATTACAATGTTATGTATTCGCCGCGCGGCGTGATGATGCTGTCGCACAATGTACATGACCAGCAGTCCTTCAAGCGGCATATCCATGCCAACCGCCTCTACGGCATCGACAATGAATGGCTGACGCCGGAACAGGCGAAAGCTTATTGTCCGCCGCTCGATATTTCGAAGACGGCGCGCTACCCGATCAACGGCGCTGCCCTGCAGCGTCGCGGCGGCACCGCGCGACACGACGCGGTTGCCTGGGGCTTTGCCCGCGCTGCTTCCGATCGCGGCGTCCACATCATCCAGAATTGCGAAGTGACCGGCATTCGCCGCGCCCCGGATGGCCGCGTCACCGGCGTCGAAACAAGCAAGGGCTTCATCGGCGCTAAGAAGGTCGGCGTTTCCGCCGCCGGCCACACGACGGTTGTCATGCAGATGGCCGGCGTGCGCGTGCCGCTGCAATCGAGCCCGCTGCAGGCGCTGGTCTCCGAACCGCTGAAGCCGATCTTCCCCTGCGTCGTCATGTCGAACACAGTGCATGCCTATATCTCGCAGTCCGACAAGGGCGAGCTCGTCATCGGCGCCGGCACGGACCAGTATAATTCCTACAGCCAGACCGGCGGTCTGCAGATCATCACCCATACGCTGGATGCGATCTGCGAGCTCTTCCCGATGTTCCGCCGCGTGAAGATGATGCGCTCCTGGGGCGGCATCGTCGACAACACGCCGGACCGTTCGGCGATCCAGTCGAAGACGCCGGTACCGGGCCTCTATGTCAATTGCGGCTGGGGCACGGGCGGCTTCAAGGCGACGCCGGGTTCGGCCAATCTCTTTGCCCATCTCATCGCCCGTGACGAGCCGCATAAGTTCAACGCCGGCCTGACGCTGGATCGCTTCCGCACCGGTCGCCTGATCGATGAGGCGGCAGCAGCCGCTGTGGCGCACTGATGCCGGCGGCGGTCGGGATCGTTCTTGCGGCAGGGCTTTCCCTGCCGATCGGAAC
Organism: Rhizobium sp. ZPR4; assembly: GCF_040215725.1. Lineage (NCBI taxonomy): Bacteria > Pseudomonadati > Pseudomonadota > Alphaproteobacteria > Hyphomicrobiales > Rhizobiaceae > Rhizobium > Rhizobium sp. ZPR4. The sequence goes on along the minus strand of NZ_CP157967.1, from coordinate 2,643,291 downwards.
GACCGCGACCGAAGTCAGCGATCTTATTCCGGGGGCGGAGGATTTTCGCATGCAGGTGATCCACAAGGCAAAGGATGAGGCCGACTGGCCCTTCGTTGCCGAAAGCGGCGTGCTTGCCTGCGCCAAGGTGCTGAACAAGCCGGCCGTTTATTTCGTGCCGGACCAGAAACCTGAGGCAACACGGGCTTTCGTGCTCGATACGGATCTTTTGGGCATGAGTCTGGTCAATATAGGGATGACCAACGTGCTGAAACCCTATGGATCGTTGGAGGCGCTGCTGAAGCGCATAACACCTTTCGTCACCATGGGACGGCGGCTTTGCGCACAGCCTCCCGGTACAAGCCTTACTGGCTCCGAGCTTTAACACAGGTAGAAAACGATGCTGCTGATTTACTGCCCCTATTGCGAGGAAGAGCGCTCGGAACTCGAATTCCGCAACGCCGGTGACGCGCACATCGTGCGGCCGGCCAATATTGCCGGGATCTCGGACGAGGAGTTCGAGGAATATTTCTTCCTGCGCGACAATCCGAAGGGCCTGATCTTCGAGCGCTGGCGGCACATCCATGGCTGCGGCCGCTTCTTCAATGCGGCGCGCGACACGGTGAGCGATCATTTCTACCGCACTTACAAGGCTGGCGAGCCGAAGCCCGATCCGGCGACGCTGCGGCCAGGTGCTTCCGAGCCGGCGGCGCAGCAACAGAACGAACAAGAACAGACGGCACAAACAGAGGGATTTGCTGAATGAGCGGCGCCAATCGTATCGCGGGCAAGGGACGTCTGACGCCGGCCAGAACCGCTCGCTTCACTTTTGACGGCAAGAGCTATACCGCGCTGGAGGGCGATAGCGTCGCCTCGGCGTTGCTCGCCAATGGCGTCCATCTCGTCGGCCGGTCCTTCAAGTATCACCGTCCGCGCGGCATCCTGTCAGCCGGGGCGGAGGAGCCGAACGCGCTGCTCGATATCTCCCGCGATGCGGCGCGGCGACAGCCGAACGTGCGCGCCAGCGTCCAGGAAGTCTTCGACGGCATGAAGGCGCAGTCACAGAACCGCTGGCCGTCGCTCGCCTTCGACATCGGCGGCGTCAACAATCTGATGTCGCCCTTCTTTGCTGCCGGCTTCTACTACAAGACCTTCATGTGGCCGAAGTCGGCCTGGAAGCACATCTACGAGCCCTTCATCCGTCGCGCCGCCGGTCTCGGCGTTGCTCCGACGGAGGAGGATCCGGATCATTACGCCAGCCGCTATGCCCATTGCGACGTGCTCGTCGTCGGCGCCGGCATTGCCGGTCTTTCGGCGGCGCTTGCCGCTGCCGAAACCGGCGCCAAGGTCATCCTCTGCGATGAGCAGCCGGAAGTCGGCGGCGCGCTGCGCTTTGACACCGGCGTCAAGATCGACGGCGTCGAGGGCTATGACTGGGCGCAGGGTGTCGTCGCCAAGCTCAAGGCAATGCCGAATGTTGAGGTGCTGACCCGCACGACCGCCTTCGGCTATTACAATCACAATTTCTTCGGCCTTGCCGAGCGTGTCACGGACCATCTGGCAAAGCCGGGCCGCGATCTGCCGCGCGAACGCCTTTGGCAGGTCCGCGCCAAGCGCGCCATCCTCGCGACAGGCGCCATCGAACGCCACATGGTGTTTCCGAACAACGATCGCCCGGGCATCATGTTGGCCTCGGCTGCGCGTGCCTATCTCAACCATTATGGCGTCGCGGTCGGCGCCAAGATCGGCGTCTATACGGCGCATGATTCCGCCTATGAGGCTGCCTTCGATCTGAAGCGCGCCGGCGTTTCCGTCGCCGCCATCGTCGACAGCCGCGCTCGTCCCGGCGAGGCCGTGCTGGCAGAGGCAAAGCGGCTGGGCATCGAAGTGATGACCGACTATGCCGTTGTCGATACGGCCGGTAAGCTGCGCGTTTCCTCCATGACGGTTTCGCGCAACGGCAGCTCCGCCACCCGCAAGATCCCCGTGGATGCCCTGCTGGTTTCGGCCGGTTGGACTCCTTCCGTTCATCTCTTCTCGCAATCGCGCGGCAAGCTGAAATTCGATGCCGAGAAGCAGCGCTTCCTGCCGGGCACCTATGTCCAGGACTGCCTTTCCGTCGGCGCCTGCAACGGCACGGACGGGCTGCAGGCCGCGATCGAGGAATCACTTGCCGCCGGCGAGCTGATGGCGCGCGCCACCGGTGCTACCAATGGCGGTGAGAAGATCCAGCTTCACGCCGAGCAGGCATTCGAATGGACCGGCGGCATGATCGGTGTGGCCGAAGGCGCCGGACCGGACACGAATGCCAAGGCTTTCGTCGATTTCCAGCACGATGTCTGCGCTAAGGATATCCGCCTTGCCGTGCGCGAGGGCATGCATTCCATCGAGCATATCAAGCGCTTTACCACCAACGGTATGGCGTCCGACCAGGGCAAGCTTTCCAACATGCATGGGCTGGCGATTGCTGCCGAAATGCTCGGCAAGGATATCCCGCAGGTCGGTCTCACCACCTTCCGTGCACCCTATACGCCCGTCACCTACGGCACGCTGATCAGCCATTCGCGTGGATCGCTCTTCGATCCCACCCGCAAGACGCCGATGCATGCCTGGGAAGAGGCGCATGGCGCCATCTTCGAAGATGTCGGCAACTGGAAGCGCGCCTGGTTCTATCCGCGTGCCGGCGAGACCATGCATCAGGCCGTCAATCGCGAGTGCCGCACGGCGCGCGACGTGGCCGGCGTGTTCGATGCCTCGACGCTCGGCAAGATCGAAGTGGTCGGGCCTGATGCGGCCGAGTTCCTGAACCTGATCTACACCAATGCCTGGGATACGCTGAAGCCCGGCCGTTGCCGCTACGGCATCATGACCCGCGAGGACGGCTTCGTTTATGACGATGGCGTCGTCGGGCGTCTGGCCGAGGATCGCTTCCATGTGACGACGACGACCGGCGGTGCGCCGCGCGTGCTGCATCATATGGAAGACTATCTGCAGACCGAATTCCCGCATCTAAAGGTGTGGCTGACGTCGACCACCGAGCAATGGGCCGTCATCGCCGTGCAGGGTCCGAAGGCGCGCGAGATCATCGAGCCGCTCGTTGAGGGCCAGGATCTGTCCAACGAGGCCTTCCCGCATATGAGTGTCGCCGAGTGCAAGGTCTGCGGCGTGCCGGCGCGGCTGTTCCGTGTCTCCTTCACCGGTGAAGTCGGCTACGAAATCAACGTGCCGGCCGATTACGGCCAGTCGGTTTGGGAAGCCGTCTGGGCGCGCGCCGAGCCGCTGGGCGCTTGCGCCTACGGCACCGAGACCATGCACGTGCTGCGCGCCGAGAAGGGCTACATCATCGTCGGCCAGGACACCGACGGCACCGTCACGCCTGACGATGCCGGCCTTGCCTGGGCCGTTTCCAAGAAGAAGACCGATTTCGTCGGTATCCGCGGCCTGAAGCGACCGGATCTCGTCAAGGAAGGACGCAAGCAGCTCGTCGGTCTCGTGACCCGCGATCCGAAGGTGGTGCTGGAGGAAGGCGCGCAGGTCGTCGCCGATCCGAATGAGCAGAAGCCGATGACCATGCTCGGCCATGTCACCTCGGCCTATTGGTCGGAAAATCTCGGCCGCTCCATCGCCTTTGCGCTGGTTGCCGGCGGTCGCGAGCGCATGGGCAAGACACTCTATGTGCCGATGCCCGACAAGACGATATCAGTCGAGGTGACGGATCTGGTGTTCTTTGACAAGGAAGGAGGCCGGATCAATGGTTGATCTCGCTACCCGCAAACTGCCGCTCGCCGGCCGCCACGGCGGTTCTTCGACCGTCCGGCTGACGCCCGCGGCCCCCGCAAGCCGCATTTCGCTGCGTGCGCCTGGCGACTCCCTGGGCAGTCTTTCGCAGGCGCTCGGCCTGCAGCTGCCGACCCGGCCGAAGACCTCGGCCAGCAATAACGGACGTCATGCCCTGTGGCTCGGCCCGGACGAATGGCTTGTCATCGATGAAAACGGCGCCGATCTGGTCGGCGTGGCCGCATCGTCCGGTGCTCTGCACTCTGCGACGGATGTCTCGCATCGCAATACCGCTATTATCGTGTCCGGCGCCAGCGCAGAAGCAACGCTTGCCGCCGGCTGCCCGCAGGACGTTTCTATGGGAGCATTTCCCGTCGGCGCCTGCTCGCGCACGCTCCTTGGCAAGGCGGAAGTCGTGATCTTGCGGCTCGATGAAGAGACATTCCGCATCGAAGTCTGGCGCTCCTTCTCCGACTTCGCTTTCGGTCTTCTGGCCGAAGGCGCGGAGGATGCAGGCCTTTAGGCTCGGCAGGCTTTTGCGAGCAAAGCTAAGATAAAGATTGGCTGGGCGCATGATGCCGAGAGTTGATGGCAATCGATCTTGTTTGCCGTCAATTTCGGTCGCATATTGGTTGTATCGGCGAGCTCGCAACACTCGCCTTCAATCAGCGCATTTTGATGCGCGATACAAAGGCCATACCCGTGGGCTCTGATAGGAAAAGCCTTGAAGTCGATTCCAAATCATGGACCGGAATTGGGACTCAGTCAGAAAGCTCACAAGCTTCCGTGCGAAGTGAATATTTCAATATAGATTATATATGCCGCTTTGCCTTATGGTGGAGTTTAGCACAGGTGGTTTTTCGCATAATAGAGAAGATCGCATCTGGGCAATTTTCTCTGAGCCTTAAGTATATAAGGGCGGACTTTGGATTCTATATATTTTATATTTCATTCGCAGCGATTGCGTTTGTTATTCTGTCTTTGAGAAAAATGTCTCGCAATTCAGAAAAGCACTAAGCCTCTTCCGGCCGATCCTTCGGATCGAATTGCGATATGGTCGTCCATGTCGCAGTCAGTGCCGGTTTGCGCTCGTTTTCGATCTCGACGGTCACATCATAGGTGAGCATCAGCATGTTGGCGCCGCGCAGTCGCGTTTCGGCGAGGGCGAAACGCCCGCGCACCCGCGCGCCGCACTTGACCGGCGACATAAAGCGGATCTTCTCGAAGCCATAGTTGATGCCCATGGTCTGCTCGCGGATTTTCGGCAGGCCGCTGTAGTTCATTGCCGAGAGTAGCGAGAGCGTGAGGAAGCCGTGGGCAATCGTGCCGCCATAGGGCGTTTCCGTCCTGGCGCGCTCGGGGTCGACGTGGATGAACTGATGATCGAGTGTCGAATCGGCAAAGGTGTCGATCATCGTCTGGTCAACGATGATCCAGTCGGAAACGCCGATCTCCGTTCCCGCAAGTTTCATGATCTCAACAAGCGAAATTTCGCTGGGCATCCCATCCTCGTCAGTCTGTGTCGTCAGAATCCTTTCTGGCGAATCGAGACTGAAAGTGCAACCGCGATCAGTTTTCAAGAAGGAAGGCGACGGAGCGGGCGGCTACGGTGATCTGCTCTCCGGCCGGTGTTTCGCCTGCCGTCGTCAGCTCAGACCAGTCGCCGCTCTCCGAGGTCGGCAATGTGATGGAGCGTTCGTCCGCGGCGCGATTGAACACCATTGCGAGCCGCGTCGATCGGCCTGTTGCGCGATCCTGCGTTCGCAGCGCCATGCCAAGCACGTCCGCCCTTGGCGCTTCCCAATCCGGCACGGTCATCGGCGTTCCCGCGCCCGAGAACCAGAGCACGTCGCCGTCGCCGCGGAAGAAGTCCATAGTGTCAAAGGCGGCGAAGCGGCGGCGCAGGCCGGCAAGCCAGGCCGTGTGGCCGATCAGCTCCTCGTCCAGCGCCGTCCAGTCCATCCAGGTGATGGCATTGTCCTGGCAATAGGCGTTGTTGTTGCCCTGCTGGCTGCGCCCGCCTTCGTCGCCTGCCGTCAGCATGATCGTGCCGCGCGTGGCAAAGAGCGTCGACAGCATGGCTTCTATGTCGTTGCGGCGCTTGTCTCGGATGACCAGATCGTCCGTTCTGCCTTCGACGCCGTTGTTCCAGGAGAAGTTCTCGTTGTGACCGTCGCGATTGTTCTCGCCATTGGCCTCGTTGTGCTTGTTCTCGTAGGAAACGAGGTCCATCAGCGTGAAGCCATCGTGAGCGGCAAGGAAGTTGACGCTGCGCGTCTGCGAGCGGCCGCTGCGGCCGAAGATGGAGGAGGAGCCGGCAAGTACGGTTGCAAGGTCGCCGACGCCGGCGTCACCTCGCCAGAAGCGGCGCAGGTCGTCGCGGGCGCGGTCGTTCCATTCGAGGAACGGCGCGGGAAAATTCCCGAGCTGATAGCCGCCGGGACCGATGTCCCAGGGCTCAGCGATCATGATCCGATCCCTGAGTACGTCATCCGCCAGCATGGTGCGCAGCGTCATGCTGTCTGGATCGAAACCCTTGCCATTGCGGCCGATCACGGTCGCGAGATCGAAGCGGAAACCGTCGATGCCGGCATTGCGGACGAAATGGTTGAGGCTGTCGACGATGAGCTTGCGTACAGCCGGCTGATCGCAGGCGACGGTGTTGCCGGTGCCGGTATCGTTGACCAGCGTGCCGGGCTGATCCGGCAAGCTGCGGAAATAGGTGGGATTGTCGAGGCCGCGCAGGGACAGCGTCGGGCCTTGGCGATCGCTTTCGCCGGTATGGTTGAAGACAAGATCGAGGATGACGGCGATGCCCTCGGCGTGGAGGGCGGCGACGGTCTCGCGCAGTTCCTTCATGCCGCCGGGCGCGAGACGCGGGTCGAGCGCCATGAAGGCGACAGGATTGTAGCCCCAGCCGTTGGTGAGGCCGAGTGGCGGCAGATGCCGTTCGTCGATCCATGCGGTGATCGGCATGAGCTCGACGGCGTTCACCTGCAGGCGCTTGAGATGCGCGATGATCGAGGGATGGGCGAGGGCACCGAGCGTGCCCCGTTTCTCAGCCGGCACATCCGGATGCAGTATGGTGAAGGGCTTTATGGCGACTTCGTAGATCAGGCCGCCAGGTTGAAACAGAGGCTTGGCCGGTTTGACGACGACATCGCACGAGACGATCGCCTTCGGCATGAGGTCCTGCGTGTCTTCGCCGAAGACTCGGAGGCGTTGGTCATATCGGAACGGCCTGTCGATTTCGACCGCATAGGGATCGACAAGCAACTTGGACGGATCGAACCACAGGCCCTCGTCAGGATCATAGGTACCATGGGCGCGCAGGCCATAGCGCATGCCCTGCTTGGCGTTCTTGACGAAAAGACGGTGCTCGTCGCCGTCGCGCGTCATCGGCAGGCGCAGGACTTCCTTTTTTCCCTCCGCGTCGAACACGCAGAGTTCGATCCGCTTGGCATTCCTGGACCAGACGGCAAATTCAACACCGGTATCGGTAAGGGTCGCGCCGAGGGAACGGGGTGTCGGTTCTGACATGTCTCGCGGGCTTTCTGGCTGGCTAGCTAAAGGTCGCCCCCTCTCCCCGCATGCGGGGAGAGGGCTAGGGTGAGGGGCGGTGCGTCCGGCAGATTGTGCAGTCGCGGTGAATTTCGAGAAGGCCCCTCATCCGACCAGTCGCTGCGTCACTTCGTTCAGCCGCTCCTGGCCACCTTCTCCCCGCATTTGCGGGGCGAAGGGGCTTAAAACCTAAAACTCAGGTGATGACCGTCGGTGCGTCGCGGCCGGTGCGGCCCTTGATATCGGCGATATCCTGAGCGGCCGTGATGAGATCGGCGAGCGCTTCCTGGGTCTCGATATTGTGGCGGGTCGGGTCAGCCTCGTAGCGCTCGATATAGACGCGCAGCGTCGCGCCGGTGGTGCCGGTGCCGGAGAGGCGGAAGACGACGCGGGAGCCGCCTTCGAACATGATGCGGATGCCCTGATGCTGGCTGACCGACTTGTCGACCGGATCGTGATAGGCGAAGTCGTCGGCGGCAGAAACGGTGAGGTCGCCGAATTTCGTGCCCGGCAGCGTCGGCAGCTTTTCGCGTAGCGCTGCAATCAGGCCGTTGGCAGCATCGGTATCAACGCCTTCATAATCGTGGCGGGAATAATAGTTGCGGCCATAGGCGGCCCAATGCTGCGTCACGATATCGATGACGCTCTCACCGCGCACGGCCAGAATGTTCAGCCAGAGCAGCACGGCCCAAAGGCCATCCTTTTCGCGAACATGGTTGGAGCCGGTGCCGGAGCTTTCTTCGCCGCAGATTGTCGCCATGCCGGCATCGAGCAGGTTGCCGAAGAATTTCCAGCCGGTCGGCGTTTCGTAGATGCCAACGCCACGCTTTTCGGCAACGCGGTCGGCGGCACCGCTGGTCGGCATCGAACGGGCGATGCCGGCGATGCCATGCGAGTAACCGGGGGCGAGGTTGGCGTTGGCCGCGAGGATCGCCAGGCTGTCGGACGGGGTAACATAGATGCCCCTGCCGATGATGAGGTTACGGTCGCCATCACCGTCCGATGCCGCGCCGAAATCAGGCGCATCCTCGCTCATCATGTCGTCGTAGAGCTCTTTGCAATAGACGAGGTTCGGGTCGGGATGATGACCGCCGAAATCCGGCAGCGGCAGGAAATTGCGGACCGATCCATCGGGGGCGCCGAGACGGATCTCGAAGATTTCCTTGGCGTAGGGGCCAGTGACGGCGCTCATCGCATCGAAGTTGAGGCGGAAGCCGAGACTGATCAGATTGCGGATCGCGCCGAAATCGAACAGCTCTTCCATGAGGGCCGCATAGTCTTCGACCGGATCGATGACCGAGACGATCATGCCACCCACATCCTCGCGAGCGATGCGGTCGAGGTTGATGTCGGGGAAGTCGGCAATTTTGTAGCTGTCGATCACCTTGGAGCGCTCGTAGATGGCGTCGGTGATCTTTTCAGGCGCGGGGCCGCCATTGCCGATGTTGTACTTGATGCCGAAATCTTCCGTCGGGCCACCGGGGTTGTGGCTGGCCGACAGGATGATGCCGCCGAAGGCCTTGTACTTGCGGATGATGTTGGAGGCTGCGGGCGTCGAGAGGATGCCGCCCTTGCCGACCATCACCTTGCCGAAGCCGTTCGCGGCGGCCATCTTGATGGCCTTCTGGATGACTTCGCGATTGTAGTAGCGGCCGTCACCGCCGATGACCAGGCACTTGCCCTGATAGCCTTCGAGCGAATCAAAAATCGACTGGATGAAGTTTTCCGCGTAGTTCGGCTGCTGGAATACGGGAACCTTCTTTCGCAGGCCCGAAGTACCTGGTTTCTGGTCCGCGAAGGGGGTGGTGGGTACGGTTTTAATCATCGGGTTAAGCGCCTCTCGAGACTAGACTGGAGTAGAGAGCGACATAGCGTTCTGCGCTCCTGCCCCAGGATACGTCGGATTTCATGCCCTGCTTTTGCATCTGCGTCCAGACCTTTCGATCCTGGAAAAGATGCATGGCACGGCGCACGGCCTGTAACAGCCCCTCCGCGGTGACGGGCGAAAATTGAATGCCGGTCGCGACTTTTGCCTGCAGCGCGGCATGGTTGGCGTCGATAATCGTATCGTTCAGCCCGCCCGTTCGTGCAACGATAGGCAGGCAGCCGTAACGTAAGCCATAAAGCTGCGTGAGGCCACAGGGTTCGAACCGCGAGGGAATGATAATAGCGTCACAGCCGGCCTGCATCAGATGCGACATGGGTTCGTTATAGCCGGCTGAAACGCCGACACGGCCGCGATGGCGGCCGGCTGCGGCAAACAGTGCGCCCTCCAGCGCCGGATCGCCAGCTCCCAGAATGGCGAGCTTGCCACCCATGTGGACGATCTCGCTGGCAACTTCAGCCAGGAGATCCATGCCCTTCTGCCAGGTAAGGCGGCTGACGACACAGAAGATCGGACCATCATCGTCGTCGAGGCCGAAATGCTCGATGACGCGCTGGCGGTTCAAAGAGCGATCCTTCAGCGTCGTTGCATTGTAGGTCTTGGCGATCATCGGATCGGTCGCGGGATTCCAGATGTCGTCGTCGATGCCGTTGACGATGCCGTAGAGATTGTAGGCCTTGCTGGCGATCACGCCTTCGAGACCCATGCCGAATTCCGGCGTCAGGATTTCCTCGGCATAGGATGGACTGACGGTGGTCAAGGCATGGGCCGTCTGCAACCCGCCCTTGAGGAAACCGACATCACCGTAATATTCGATGCCTTCCATGGAAAAGGCATGGGCCGGCAGGCGCAAGCCGGGAAAGATGCCGGCGCCGAACTGACCCTGGAATGCGATATTGTGGATGGTCAGCACGCTCGGGAGCTCCGGCGTCGGATAGTAGCGCATGTAGACCGGCACCATGGCCGACTGCCAGTCATGCGCATGCACGAGGTCTGGCCGCCAGCCGGGCAGGAGACCGGCGGCAATTTCCGCGCCGGCCAACGACAGCGCGGCGAAGCGACGCCAATTGTCAGGATAATCCTTGCCAGTCGCATCGACATAAGGGCCGCCCGTGCGGCTGTAATAAGCGGGGGCATCGAGCACCAGGAAAGAAATGCCTGCGTGCTCGACCTCCAGAACGGTTGCCGGCTCGCCGAGCAGATCCGGAAGCTCCAAACGGGCAACCGGATCGCGGATTGCCTTCATGACGGCGGGATAGCCCGGGATGAGGGTCTTGGTTTCGACACCATAGGGCTTCAGCGCGATAGGCAGGGCGCCGGCGACATCGGCCAGGCCCCCTGTCTTGATCAGGGGGAAGACTTCGGACGAAACCGATAGAACCTTCATAAGTTACAGATCCAGCTTGTCGATCATGGATTGGGTGATGAGGCAGATGCCGCTCTCGGTGCGGCGCCAGCGTTTGGCATCCAGTTCCGGATCTTCACCGACTACCAGGCCCTCGGGAATGGTGACGCCGTGGTCGATGACGACATTCTTCAGCTGTGCCCGACGGCCGATCTTGACGCTCGGCAGCACGACTGCGCCCTCCAGCTTGGAGTAGGAATTGGCGCGTACGCCGGTAAAGAGCAGGCTGTTGTAGAGGCTGGCGCCGGAAATGATGCAATCGCCGGCGACGACGGAGGAGACTGCCGAGCCGCGGCGATCCTCGTCGTCATGGACGAACTTGGCCGGCGGGCTGATTTCCGCATAGGTCCAGATCGGCCAGGACTTGTCGTAGATGTCGAGTTCCGGCACCACGGCGGTCAGGTCGATGTTGGCCTGCCAGTAGGCATCGATCGTGCCGACGTCGCGCCAATAGGCTTCGCGCTCGAAATCCGAGCGAACGCAGGATTGGGTGAAGCGATGGGCGACGGCCTTACCGTTCTTGACGATGTAGGGGATGATGTCCTTGCCGAAGTCGCGGCTGGAATTCGGATCGGCAGCGTCGCGCTTCAGGCATTCGATCAGGAACTTCGTGTGGAAGACGTAGATGCCCATCGAGGCGAGCGCGAAATCCGGGTTGCCGGGAATGCCGGGCGGATCGGCCGGCTTCTCGACGAAATCGATGATCTGGTCTTTTTCGTCGACATGCATGACGCCGAAGCCGACGGCTTCCATGCGCGGCACTTCAAGGCAGCCGATCGTCACCTGCGCGCCGGAATCGACGTGCTGCTGCAGCATCCACTCATAGTCCATCTTGTAGATGTGGTCGCCGGCGAGGATGACCATGTATTCCGGGCCATAGGGCTCGATGATGTCGATGTTCTGATAGACGGCATCGGCCGTGCCTTCGTACCATTGCGTTTCCGAGACGCGCTGCGAGGCTGGCAGGATATCGAAGCTTTCGTTTCGCTCCGGGCGGAAGAAGTTCCAGCCACGCTGCATATGGCGGATCAGTGAATGCGCCTTGTACTGCGTCGCGACGCCGATGCGGCGGATGCCGGAATTGAGGGCATTGGATAGCGCAAAATCGATGATCCGGGTCTTGCCGCCGAAATAGACGGCTGGCTTGGCACGGCGGTCGGTCAGTTCTTTCAGGCGGCTGCCGCGCCCCCCGGCAAGAACGTAGGCCATGGCATCGCGTGCCAGCGGCTGGAAACGTTTTTCTACCATTTTATTCCTCCCTGTCCGTAGTGATCTCAAAATTCCGGTTCGAGCATGATCGTCGCCAGTGGAGGCAGCGTTATGATCGCTTGTACGCCTCCGCCGGCATTAACGGCCTGTACACGCCCGCCGTTCCCCTTGCCGCTGCCGCCGTAGATATCGGCATCGGTGTTCAATATCTCGCGCCACCGCCCCTCAGCTGGCAGGCGCAAGGTGTAATTCTCACGATAGACTGGCGTGAAATTGGTGATGACGGCAACCGGCTTTTCGCCAGGCGCCTTACGCAGCCAGGCAAAGACCGAGTTTTCGAAATCGTCGACGACAAGCCATTCGAAGCCATCGCCCTCGCAGTCGCGGGCATGGAGAGCGGGCTTGCTGCGATAGGTGAAATTGAGATCGCGAACGAGGCGGCGCATGCCTTCATGCATTCGGTATTGCAGCAGGTTCCAGTCCAGCGCGCGCTCTTCGCTCCACTCGCTCCACTGGGCGAATTCCTGGCCCATGAAGAGCAGCTTCTTGCCGGGATAGCCCCACATGAAGGCATAGTAGGCACGCAGATTGGCGAATTTCTGCCAGTCGTCACCCGCCATCTTGGCGATCAGCGATCCCTTGCCGTGAACCACCTCGTCATGAGAGAGCGGCAGGACGAAGTTTTCCGAGAAGGCGTAGATCAGGCCGAAGGTCAGCTCGTTGTGGTGATATTTGCGGTGCACGGGCTCGCGGGCGAGGTAGCTCAGTGTGTCGTGCATGAAACCCATGTTCCATTTGAAGCCGAAGCCGAGGCCGCCTTCATGGACCGGCTGCGACACCTTCGGCCAGGAGGTCGATTCTTCGGCGATGGTCATGACGCCGGGATGCGCGCCGTAGATTCGCGTATTCATCGACTGCAGGAAACGCACGGCTTCGAGATTTTCGTTGCCGCCATATTCGTTCGGGATCCATTCGCCATGCTTGCGGGAATAGTCGAGGTAGAGCATGGAGGCGACGGCATCGACGCGCAAACCGTCCAGGTGGTATTTTTCTGCCCAGTAAAGCGCATTGTTCAGCAGATAAGCGAGGACTTCGGTGCGACCGAAATTGTAGATCGCCGTATTCCAGTCGGGATGAAAACCCTTGCGCGGGTCTTCGTGTTCGTAAAGGGCGGTGCCATCGAACCAGCGCAGGCCATGTTCGTCTGTCGGGAAATGCGCCGGTACCCAATCGAGGATAACGCCGATGCCGACCTTGTGGCAGCCGTTGACGAAGCGGGCAAAGCCTTCCGGCTCGCCGAAGCGGGCGGTCGGGGCATAAAGACCTGTGGTCTGATAGCCCCAGGACGGATCGTAGGGGTGTTCGGTGATCGGCAGGAATTCGATGTGGGTGAAGCCCATGTCGACGCAATAGGGGATGAGGCGCGAGGCAAGCTCGTCCCATGACAGCATCGAGCCATCGTCGCGGCGCTGCCAGGAGCCTGCATGAACCTCGTAGATGGAGATCGGCTGGCGGCGCTGGTCGACGCTTGCCCAATGTTCGCGGTGCGCGGAATCGTCCCAGACCTGAAGCAGTTCGTTGGCGGTGACCGAAGCCGTCTTCGGGCGGAGCTCGCTACGCCTTGCAAAGGGATCGGCCTTCAGCGGCAGCAGCACGCCATCCTGGCCACGGATCTCGAACTTATAGGCAACTCCTGCAGGCACATCCGGGGCGAATATCTCCCAGATGCCGCTGTCCGAGCGGAAGCGCATGACGTGCCGGCGGCCGTCCCAATTGTTGAAATCGCCGACGACCGAAACGCGCTGTGCATTCGGTGCCCAGACGGCGAAATGAAAGCCCTGGACGCCTTCATGTTTCAGCGGGTGGGCGCCCATCTTGTCGAACAGGCGCAGATGCGTACCCTGACGGGCGAAGTAATCGTCCATCGGCCCGAGAACCGGACCGAAGCTATAGGGATCGGTAACCGCCCATTCGGCATCGCCGCGCCGGGCGCGATAGCGGACCGGCTGCTGCTTGGCGAGCTTGACGTCGCCCGAAAAAAAGCCTGCCGGATCGAGGCATTCGAGCTCGCCGATGACGGAACCGTCGAGCGCCGTGGCGGTGACGGCTTCCGCGCCAAGGATGAAACAGCGGGCAACATAGCCTTCGTCTGTCTTGTGAACGCCGAGAACGGCGAACGGATCGGAATGGGTGCCTGCGAGAATTGCAGCAATATCCTCTGCCGAAATATCGCTCAAGCTCGTGCCGTCAGCGGGTTTTTTCGGCTTTTTCATCCGGCTCTCCAGATTTCCTTGGCATATTGACGGATCGTCCGGTCGGAGGAGAACCAGCCCATGCGGGCGGTATTGTTGATCGTCTTGGTGTACCACTCCGACGGATTGGCCCAGAGAATATCGACTTCGCGCTGTGCCGAGGCATAGGCATCGAAATCGGCGGCAACCATGAACCAGTCGTGGCTGTAGATGCCGTCGATCAGGCCGGCGTAGCGGTTGCGGTCGTCGGGAGAAAAGACGCCAGAGGCAATGGCCGAAAGCGCTTGAGCCAATTCGCGCGAACGCTCGATAATGGCGCGCGGATTGTGACCGTCGCTGCGCAGGTTAGCGACCTCATCGGCCCGCAATCCGAAAATGACGATATTGTCCTCGCCGACATTGTCGCGCATTTCAACATTGGCGCCATCGAGCGTGCCGATGGTCAGCGCGCCGTTGAGGCCGAATTTCATGTTGCCGGTGCCAGAGGCTTCCATGCCGGCGGTCGAAATCTGCTCCGAAAGATCGGCGGCCGGAACCATGACCTCCGCCAGCGAGACGTTGTAGTTCGGCACGAAGACGACCTTCAGCAAGCCGCGTACCGAGGGGTCGTTGTTGATGACGCGGGCGACGTCGTTGATCAATTTGATGATCAGCTTGGCGTTGTGATAGCTCGGCGCGGCCTTGCCGGCAAAGAGCTTGACGCGCGGCTGCCAGTCGAGCTCCGGATGCGAGCGGATCTGGTCGTAAAGTGCCACAGCCTCGATGACGTTCAGAAGCTGGCGCTTGTATTCGTGGATGCGCTTGATCTGGATGTCGAACATCGCATTCGGATCGAGCTTGATGCCCATGCGGCTGGCGACGAGATTGGAGAGCTGTACCTTGTTGGCACGCTTGACCGCGGCGAATTTCTCCTGGAAGGCGCTGTCACGGGCAAACTGATCCAGCGGCTTCAGCTGCTCGGCATCATCGAGGAAGGCGTCGCCGATGGTTTCGCGCACGAGGTTCGTCAGGCCGGGGTTGCACTGCATCAGCCAGCGCCGCGGCGTGATGCCGTTCGTCTTGTTGTTGATGCGGTCCGGATAGAGCTTGTGCAAGTCGGCAAAGACCGTGACCTTCATCAGATCGGTATGAAGTGCGGAAACGCCGTTGATCGAATGCGAGCCGACGAAGGCGAGATTGCCCATGCGCACGCGGCGATCGCCATTCTCGTCAATCAAAGAGATCGAACGGATTTCGGTATCGCTGAAATTGCGCAGCTTACGAGCTTCGACCAGAACCTTGGCGTTGATGGCGTAGATGATCTGCATGTGCCGCGGCAAAAGCCGCTCGAACAGCGGTACGGGCCAGCTTTCCAGTGCTTCCGGCAGCAGGGTGTGGTTGGTGTAGCCGAAGGTGTTTCTAGTGATATCCCAGGCCTTGTCGAAATCGAAGCCGTGAACATCGACCAGCAGGCGCATCATTTCCGTGACGGAGACGGCCGGATGCGTGTCGTTCAGCTGGATCGCGACCTTGTCGGCGAGATTGGTCAGATCGTCATATTGCTGCAGGTGGCGGCGCAGGATGTCCTGCAGCGAGGCCGATGAGAAGAAGAATTCCTGGCGCAGGCGCAGCTCCTGGCCGGCAGGCGTCGCATCGGCGGGATAGAGGACGCGCGTCAGGCTTTCGGCCTTGTTGCTTTCGCGCAGCGCGCCGATGTGGTCACCGGCGTTGAAAGCATCGAGCAGGATCGGGTCGATCGGCTGTGCGGACCAGAGACGCAGCGTGTTGACGCGCTGGCCACGCCAGCCGACGACGGGCGTGTCGAATGCGGTGGCGATGACGCGCTCTGCCGGCTTCCAGACGTAGCGCGGCTGATCGTCATGGCTGCTGATGGTCTCGACAGCACCGCCAAAACCGATTTCATAGGAGCTTTCCTGGCGTTCGAATTCCCAGGGGTTTCCGTGCGCCAGCCAGGTTTCGGGCAGTTCCACCTGCCAGCCATCGGCCATCTGCTGGCGAAACAGGCCGTGGACGTAGCGAATGCCATAGCCATAGGCCGGCACATCGACGGTTGCCATGGATTCCATGAAACAGGCGGCGAGACGGCCGAGGCCGCCGTTGCCCAGAGCGGCATCGGGCTCGAGACCGGCGATGACACGAATATCGACGCCCAGCGAGGCGAGAGCGTTAGTGATCTCCTCCATCAGGCCGAGATTGGAGATGGCGTCGCGCATCAGGCGACCGATCAGGAATTCGAGAGACAGATAGTAAACGCGCTTGGCACCCGTCTGATAGGTTTTTCGGGTCGATTCAATCCATTTGTCGATGACGCGGTCGCGGATGACAAGGATCGTTGCCGTTAGCCAGTCGTGTGGCTTGGCTACCTTCGCATCCTTGCCGATGCGGTATGTCAGGCGCTCGATGATTTCTTCGGCAAGGATTTCGGGGCGGGAACTGCGCGGGGCTGGAACGGGGAGATCGGCCTTCGTCAAGTTATTCATACTATCAACTCTCGCCATTTATGATTTATATTCAGCGTGTTACGCTCAATTAAATCGATTTGCCTTTCCGTTTCACTATCAGTTTACGCACTGATGTAAAGCAGTTGCAACAAGCGAGTTGGGCGGATGCGAAAAATGCCGCCAAAGGTTTCCCGTGAGTGGGAAAAGACTTGATTCCGATGATATTTCGGGCTCTTATTCGCGCATCGATCAAACGAAAAGCCGCGCGATACTCGCATCGCGCGGCTTTTTTCTTTGTAATCCATCTATGGTTGCCTGGCGCGCTTGCCAAGCAGGATCACTTCGTCAGGAGTGTCATCTGCTTGGATGTCTCTGTGGCAATCGTCTTGAAAGCCGCGACCAGATCCGACATCTGCTGCGCGGCAAAGTAGTTTGATGGACTCGTTGCGCAAGTCTGCAGCAGATTTTGTCCGCGCGCCGGAGCCATGAAGGCAACGGTGTAGATCTTGATACCAGCGGCCTTTGCGGAATTGCAGGTTGCCAGCGTCTTCTGATCCGAATTGGTGTCGTTGTTTTCTCCATCTGTCATCAGGATGATGTACTTCTGGAAAGTCTTGTTATTTTTCTTGGCCTGCGCGGCTGCTTCGGAAGCCGACATAAGGTTGTTGTAAGCCATTGTCATCGGTGCACTGGACTCGGTACCGCCCTCAGCATTCAATCCGCTGACGACGTTGGTGCGAGTCGATTTTGTTCCCCAATCGAGATTGCTGTAGCTGTCGACTTCGCTGCTCCAGGCAATGGCCGCAGTGCGAACATATTGCGACGCAGGATCGGCCGCATCCAACTGGTCCAGAAGACTACCGACCGCTGTTTTCAGTGCTGCAATCTTTTTGATGTAGCAAGGGCTCTTCGCCTTTGGATACTGATATAGATAATTCCCGTCAGTATAATATTGGATACAGCTTTTCTGAGTGGTGTCGACGACATCTGTGTTCAGCAACATCGAGCCCGACTTATCGAGCGCGATTTCCATCGACAGCGCATTCTTCTGGGTTTCGGAAGTCTTTCCGCTGATTGATGTGCTGGACGCAGAAATGTTCAGGGAGCTCTGCCCGGTCAGACGGGTCATGCTGTTCACAGGCATCGAATAGGATGAATTTACGACGACCGTGTACCCCGAATTCCCGGAGGAATCGGTCGTTTTTGTTACCGTCGTGTTGGTGCCTGCTTTCAGCGAATTCGTAGCATCCGTATCGCCGGCGAGATAATTTGACATCTGGCCGAGCACAAAGTTGTTGGCGAGATCCTTCGCGGTCGTTGTGGTCGCACTTCCGTCCGCAAGCGCTGTTGCAGTTGCGAGCGCGGCCGCATCCGTTGATTCCTGCAGCTGGCTGCGCGTTAGCGACATGTTCGTGACATCGACCGCAACACCGCCCGCCACGGCCAGCACGGGGACTGAAATCGCGGTCAGGATGCCAAAGTTTCCGGCTCTATCGCGTAGAAGTTGTTTTAATGTGCAAAGTAAATTGGAGCCGGCAATCATCATGTCCGCCTGTTGGAAAGAGTTAGATTCTCAAGAACGGCGGGACTATTGATTACAAATATTAGTTGAAGGTTTAAACGACCAGTTGATTTTTAGCGAATTGCCTAATCTGACGCGATTTCCTTCAGGCCTTTACTACCTTAAGTATATTCTATTTTAGTGGAATGACATCTACTGCCTGAACGGCTTTCTGATTGCCGTAGCTCTTCAGTACGCCGATAACGGGGGCAACGTCCGAATAGTCGCGACCATATGCAACGACGATGTGATCCGTTCCGGCCGGGATATTGTTCGTCGGGTCGAGCTCGATCCAGCCGGCCGTTTCGCCGCACCAGACGCGCACCCACGCATGCATGGCGTCGGCGCCCTCCAGTCGTTCCTTGCCCGGCGGCGGGATGGTGCGCAGGAAGCCGCTGACATAGCCGGCGGGGATACCGAGACTGCGGAGCGCGATGATCATCACATGCGAAAAATCCTGACAGACCCCGCGCTTGAGACGAAATGCCTCCTTGGGCGTGGTGTCGACTGTCGTCGCCTTGGGATCGTAGGTGAAATCCTTGTGGATCTGCGCGCAGACCGCATGCGCGATCTGCAGGGTCGTCAGATTGGTTGATTTCCACTGCCTGCTGTAATCCGCGATCTCGCTTGTTTCGGGCAGACGCGGGCTGCGGCCGAGGAAATGGTGAGGGGAGGAAGGATCGATCGACCAACAGTCATCGATCTCCTCAGGCAATTTGGCGAGCAGCGGGGAAAAGTCGGCCCCGACGGGCTGGCTTTCCACCTGAACGCGCGCCTGCATGCGGATGTCAAGTCTTTCATGCGGATCGCGCACCAGGATCGAGGTTGCCGGATGCTGGAAGAAATCCGTGAAGTTCGATTGCTCGTCCGGTCCTGGGGTTATCTTCACCGAGCCGGCAATCAACCTCTGCCTATTGGGCAGGGAGAGCGGCATGACGCGCAGGATATGCCGCGCGCCGCTTGCCGGCACGTCGTAGATATAGCCCATGTGAAGCGAGAGGTCGTAGAGCATCACGTCATCCGAGGTAGGTGCGCGCCAGCAGGTCGGAAAGCCGCTCGAGTTCGCGCGCCAGCTGCTGGTAGACCTCGACCGTCATTGTCTCGGGCGTCATGACAGCCAGCCCGGAATGCAGCCGCATGGCCTCGCGGTAGAAGGGCGACATCTGGCCGTTGACGAAGGCGTTCGGCAATTGCTCCACCTCGCGGTGGATCTCGTTCATCTGGAAGAGGATCGAGCGCGGGTTCAAGGGGTCGAGTGCCAGCAGGTCGGTCACCGTCAGGCGGGCGGTATTGACGTTGTAGCGGCGGCGATGGGTCATGACGCTGTCGCCGATTTCCAGCAGCATATCGAGCGCGCCGTCGGGCGCATCGGGACCGGACATATGGCCGAGCAATCGCGTCATGTGCAGGCCGCGTTCGATATAGCGGCCGAGCGACAGGAAGCGCCAGCCGGTGAAGCGGTACATGTTTTCATGTACGAGACCGGCAAAGCCGGCGAGCTTGCGCAACAGGATCGTCATGGCATGGCTGGCGTCGTCGCCGTGCTTCACGCCTTCCTTGAAGCGGCGTGCCGTCTTGGCGAGGTCGTTCAGCGCCAGCCAGCCGTCTGGGGAGAAGCGGTCGCGGATATTGCTGGCGGAATAGACGGCGCTCTCGATGTTGCGCAGCAGGTTTTCCGGCACTGCCTGTTTGGTATCGATGTCGATGGCGGCGAGATAGGCGCTGACATCGGCAAGCAGGGGCTGGTTCGGATCGGCCGCTTCGGCGAAGCGCCCATGCCAGGCGCGCAGGATGCGCAAAGCGCCTTCTGCACGCTCGATATAGCGGCCAAGCCAGAAGAGGTTGTCGGCTGCCCGGCTCGGCAGGCTGCCCGGCATGTTGCGGGTGAAGGTCTCTTCGGCCGGCAGCAGCGTATGGGCCTCGACCGGCTTGTCCGACACGATCCAGACATCGGCGGCCGAGCCGCCCGCCTGCATTGCAATCGCCGCGACATCGTCGCCGCTGCCGATGCGGGCGAAGCCGCCAGGCATGATCTGCCAGCCGTTTTCCGTGCGGGCGGCAAAGACGCGCAGGCTCATCGGCCGCGGCGTCAGCTTGCCGTTGACCCAGGCCGGCGTGGTCGAAAGCGTCACCACCTCCTGGCCCACCAGCTTCTGGCCCTCGGTCGCCAGCCAGTCCGCGATCGAATCGCGGGCGGTGCTGCGCAAGGTCGAGCCCAGCACGGACTGGCCGTTATCATCGAAGAATGGCATGCGGGAATAGGCCGGGCCGATGACCATCTTTTCTATATTGGCGGCGACATGCTCGCGCTCGCTCTTCTGGCCGCACCACCACGTCGCGATTGACGGCAGCTTCAGTTCCTCGCCGCGCAGGTGCCGACAGATGGTCGGCATGAAGGAAAGCAGGGCGCGCGTTTCGAGAATGCCCGAGCCGAGCGCATTGACGATCGTTACCGTCTGCGCCCGCAGCGCCTCGACCAGGCCCGGCGTGCCGATATGGGATTGCTGATCGAGCTCCAGCGGATCGGCATAGGCCGCATCGAGGCGGCGCCAGAGCACGCTGATCGGCCGCAAGCCCGCAACGGTGCGCACCATCAGCTGATCGTTGACGACGGTGATGTCCTCGCCTTCGAGCAGCATGAAGCCGAGATAGCGGGCGATATAGGCGTGCTCGTAATAGGTTTCGTTGGCGGGGCCGGGCGTCAGGACGGCGACGCGGCCTTCGCCGCTGCGCTTGCCGCCGAGCAGCGCATCGCGGAAAGCACCGAAGAAGGAGGCGAGGCGATGAACCTTGGTTTCGGCGTAGATATCCGAGAAGGCGCGGGTGGTGGCGACGCGGGTTTCCAATGCGAAGCCGGCTCCTGACGGTGCCTGCGCGCGATCGGCCAGCACCCACCAGTTGCCATCCGGACCGCGGCCGACTTCGAAGGCCAGGAAATGCAGATAGTGGCCGCTCGCCGGCTTGATGCCGACGAGTGGGCGCAGGAACTCCGGATTGGCGGCGATCAAGGCCGGCGGCAGCAGCCCTTCGCTCACCAGCCGGCTGTCGCCATAGATGTCGGCAATGATGGATTCCAACAGATCGGCGCGCTGCTGCAGGCCTTCGGAAAGAGCCTGCCATTCGCGTTCGTCGATGAGCACCGGGATATGCGAGATCGGCCAGCCGCGCTCGCTGACGCCCGTCGTTCCATAGGCCCGATAGAAGACGCCGGCATCGCGCAGATAGCGGTCGGCGCGGGCGAAGCGCTCGGTCAGCTCTTCTTCTGACATGCGCGACAGCGCCGATAGCAGATTTTGCCAAACGGGACGGACGGCGCCTCTATTGTCGACCATTTCATCGGCGACGCCACGCAGGGGACGATAGGCAAAGGCCGGCTCCTTGCCGATGCCGGTCTTTACCTCGTCCCGCCGTTCCGTCGCCGGTTTTCTAGCCATTCACAGTTCCGTCTCAAATTCCCGCCGGCCGTCTGAGGTCGAGTGTCAGCGGGAATTCCACCGACGCAGTCTCCGGTCTTACGGCGTAGCCACCTGCTGTATGCCCCCAAGGCTCGAAACGCGCAAGACGTCGCGCTTCCGCCTCGTTGCCGTTGACGGGGAAAGTGTCGTAGTTCCGGCCGCCCGGATGGGCAACATGGTAGATGCAGCCGCCGATCGAGCGCTGCGACCAGGTGTCGTAGATGTCGAAGGTCAGCGGCGTGTCGATGGGCAGAACCGGGTGCAGACCCGAGGCCGGGTGCCATGCCTTGTAGCGCACGCCGGCGACCGAAACGCCCGCCATCCCCGTCGGCGTCAGCGGCATGGGGCGGCCATTGCAGGTCACGGTATAGCGGGAAGGATTTGATGTCTCCAACCGAACCTGCAGGCGTTCGACTGACGAATCGACGTAGCGGACGGTGCCTCCGATAGCACCTTCCTCACCCATGACATGCCACGGCTCCAGCGCCTGGCGCAGTTCCAGCTTGCTCCCCTCATATTCGACTTCGCCACAGAAAGGGAAGCGGAACTCGAGCTGTGCCTGGAACCATTCCGGCCGCAGGTCGAAGCCGTTTTCGCGGAGATCGGCGAGAACGTCGAGGAAATCCTGCCAGATGTAATGCGGCAGCATGAAGCGATCATGCAGCGTCGTGCCCCAGCGCACGAAGCGGCCGTCGATGGGGTTGCGCCAGAAGCGGGCGATCAGCGCACGCACCAGCAATTGCTGGGCAAGGCTCATGCGAGCATTCGGCGGCATTTCGAAGCCGCGGAATTCGACGAGGCCGAGGCGTCCCGTCGGTCCATCCGGCGAGAACAGCTTGTCGATGCAGATTTCCGAGCGGTGGGTGTTGCCTGTGACATCGGTCAGAAGATTGCGGAAGAGCCGGTCCACCAGCCATGGAAGCGGTTGCAGCCCACGGCCGGGTGTCGGCACCTGGGCCAGTGCGATTTCCAGCTCATAGAGGCTGTCGTGACGGGCCTCGTCGATGCGCGGCGCCTGGCTGGTCGGCCCGATAAACATGCCGGAGAACAGGTAGGAGAGCGAGGGGTGGCGCTGCCAGTGCAGCACCAGGCTCTTCAACAGGTCGGGACGGCGCAGGAACGGGCTGTCCATCGTGTTGCGGCCGCCGACGACGACATGGTTGCCGCCGCCGGTGCCGGTGTGGCGGCCGTCGATCATGAACTTGTCGGTGCCAAGCCGGCTTTCGCGCGCCTCGTCATAAATCGCCGTGGTGATATCGACGGCTTCCTTCCAGCTCGATGCCGGATGGATGTTGACCTCGATGACGCCTGGGTCGGGAGCGACGCGGATCACATTGATGCGCTCATCCTGCGGTGGCGGATAGCCTTCGATATGCACAGGTAGGTTCAGGGCTGCCGCCGCACGCTCGGCGGAGGCGACGAGATCGAGGTAATCCTCGACGCTGACCGTCGGCGGCATGAAGATGCAGAGGCGACCGTCGCGCGGTTCGACGCTGATTGCCGTGCGCACATAGCCGCCGATCTCATCGAGGGATTGCGGCGCGATCGGCTGCTGGCCGGTGAAAGGCTGGAAATGGGCAGCCTGCAACGGCCGGCCCTTGTCCTCATCGTAGTCCGGCAGCGCTTCGCGCGGGATCGTCGGGTCCATCGGATTGATGTAGGGATATTGCGATGCGGGTATCCAGTCGAGCGAATTCAACGGCAGGCGATAGCCGACCGGGCTGTCGCCCGGCGTCAGGAAGACGCGGCCGCGGCGCGTGTGCCATTTCTCGCTCGTCCAGCGGCGGCCGCTGGCGCGCGCATTCCATGTCTGCACCGGCAGGATATAGCCCGTCGGCCGCGTCAGGCCGCGCTCGAAGACGCGGGCCATGCGCGAGCGTTCCTCCGGGTCCTTCAGCTTCGAGTTGGAGGGGTCGACATTGTCGGGAAGGTTCGCTTCCTTGACCAGCCATTCGGCCGGATCTTCGAAGGCCGGGGTTACATAATCCGGTTCGATGTCGAGCTCGCCGGCGATGGCCGTCAGCAGGCGGCCGGCATCATCTTCCGTGACGCTGTAATTGCGGCCCTCATTGGCGATCAGATCCGGGTTCGACCAGATCGGCAGGCCGTCGCGGCGCCAGTAGAGCGAGAAGGTCCAGCGCGGCAGGCTTTCGCCCGGATACCACTTGCCCTGGCCGTAATGCAGGAAACCGTTCGGCGCGAAGCGCTCACGCAGGCGGCGGATCAGCGTATCGGCCTTCTCGCGCTTGGTCGGGCCGACAGCGGCCGTGTTCCATTCGTCGGACTGGAAGTCGTCGATCGAAACGAAAGTCGGCTCGCCACCCATGGTCAGGCGCACGTCGTCTTCTTTCAGGATCGCGTCGACCTTTTCGCCGAGCGCATTCAAGGCATCCCAGCTTTCGTCGGAGAAGGGTTTGGTGATGCGCGGATGCTCGGCGACGCGGGCGACCTTCATGTCGAAATCGAATTCGGTCTTTGCCTCGCCGAAGTAGCCGCCGGAGATCGGTGCGGCGTTGCGATAGTGCGGCGTCGCGGCAAGCGGAATATGGCTCTCGCCGGTGAGCAGGCCGGAGGTCGGATCGAGGCCGACCCAGCCGGCGCCGGGAAGATAGACTTCCGCCCAGGCATGCAGATCGGTGAAATCGACTTCGGTGCCAGAGGGGCCGTCAAGCGCCTTCAGGTCGGGCGTGAGCTGGATAAGGTAACCGGAGACGAAACGGGCGGCGAGGCCGAGATGGCGCAGTATCTGAACGAGCAGCCAGCTCGTGTCACGGCAGGAGCCCTTGGCTTTTTCCAGAGTCTCTTCGGGCGTCTGCACGCCGGCTTCCATGCGGATGACGTAGCCGATCTCCTGCTGCAAGCGAGCATTGAGGCCGACGATCATGTCGACGGTCTTTTGTTCGGAGCGGTCGAGCGTTGCGAGGAAGGCTTTGAGCCTGGGGCCGGGCTCCTCCGGCTTCATATAGATCGATAGATCCTCGCGGATCGTCTCGGGATAATCGAAGGGCCATTTGGTGGCTTCCTCTTCGACGAAGAAGTCGAAGGGGTTGTAGACCGTCATATCGGCGACGAGATCGACCTCGATCTTCAGTTCGGTCACCGGATCGGGAAAGACGAAGCGGGCGAGATAATTGCCGTAAGGATCCTGCTGAAGGTTCACGAAGTGATTTGACGGCGTGACCTTCAGTGCGTGGCTCAGCACGCGGGTCTTGGAATGCGAGGCGGGTTTCAGGCGGATGATCTGGGGGCCGAGGCGGACCGGATTGTCGTAGATATAATGGGTGAGATGATAGATGCTCGCCTTGATCGCCATATGTCTCTTCGCCTAGTCCGCATCGTTGTGCGGTGATTACTGTTCCCACAGGCAGTGTGTGCAATGCAGCGAAAGAAAGCAAGGTGTTCCCCTGCGCTTCAAAAAGTCCTGCCGGGTAACACCAAAACAAAAACGGCGAGCTTTCGCCCGCCGTTCTGAAATTCTGATCTGGTTGCTTGCAATCAGCTTCTGCCGAATTCGTCGACGAGGCGGATGATGTCGTCTTCGCCGAGATAGGAGCCGGTCTGCACTTCGATCAGCTCCAGCAGGATCTTGCCGGGGTTCGACAGACGGTGCACTTCGCCGAGCGGGATATAGACCGACTCGTTTTCGCGCAGCATCTGTACGTTTTCGCCGACCGTCACTTCGGCCGTGCCCTTGACGACGATCCAGTGCTCGGAGCGGTGGTGATGCTTCTGCAGCGACAGCTTCTTGCCCGGCAGCACGAAGATGCGCTTCACCTGGAAGCGCTCGCCGTTCAGCACGGAGGTATAGCCACCCCAGGGGCGGTAGGAGGTCGGGTGCGTCTCGGTGAGCTTGGCGGTCTTCTTCTCGCTTGCGAGCAGCTTCACGAGCTTGCCGACTTCCTGGCTGTCCTTGAGATGGCCGACATAGACTGCGTCTTCGCTGGCGATGACAGCGACGTCCTCAAGGCCCTGCACGGCGACATGAAGGCTGTGCGACATGACGAGCGAATTCTTCGTGTTGACCAGCGTCGTGGCCCCAGCCGACACGTTGCCGCTTTCGTCGCGGCTGCCGACTTTCCAGACCGCATCCCAGCTGCCGAGATCGGACCAGGTGAAGGGCGAGGGGACAACGGCGGCATTGGCCGTCTTTTCCATCAGCGCGTAGTCGATGGAAATGTCCGGGCTCTTGGAGAAATTGTCGGCGTCGAGGCGGGTAAAATCGAGGTCGCGCGTCGACTTGGAGACGGCCTTGCTGGCAGCCTTTTCAACTTCGGGCGCAAATTCCTTCATCTCGGCGAGAAGCTGGGCGGCCGAGAACATGAACATGCCGGAGTTCCAGTAGAAATGGCCGCTGGCAACCATCTCCTTGGCCTTGTCCAAGGCAGGCTTCTCGACGAAGCGCTTGACCGCATGGGCGCCGGTCGAGAGTGCCTTGCCGCTTTCGATGTAGCCGTAGCCGGTTGCCGGCTCCGTCGGCTTGATGCCGAAGGTGACGAGCTTACCCTGGAGCGCCGTGTCGCGCGCCAGGCGCACGCAATCGTAATAGGTCGTATTGGCGTCGATCTCGTAGTCGGAGCCGAGCACATGCATGATCGCGTCCTTGCCGAAGAGCTCGGTGACGAGCGCGGCGGCGGCGGCGACGGCAGCGGCGGTATTGCGGGCGATCGGTTCCAGCAGCACGGCGGCGAGCTTCAAGTCGAGTTCGCGGGCTTGCTCCGCGACGAGGAAGCGGAATTCCTCATTGGTCAGCACGATCGGCGCTTCGTAGAGCTCCGGATCGGCTACACGCTCCAACGTGTTCTGAAACAGCGTTCTGTCGCCGATGAACTGGATGAATTGCTTCGGGGCGGAAGCGCGCGACAGCGGCCACAGCCGCGTACCCTTGCCCCCGGCCATGATCACCGGAACGATCTTTGCTGCCATACTCTGCCTCTCCTAGACACTTCAACCGAGAGCCGACCGTCGAGAGCGCAACCGTTGCGCTTTCCGCCATGCTCCTTCGACAACGTTAATCGCCATTGCGATATTTTTTGGCAAAACGCTAGCGCTAATATGCCGACAACGTAAACATTCGGCGATCTTGGCGCGGAAATCCTGATGAAAGTCCGATGCGGGCGTCTTTCCGCGGGAGAGAGGCAGAATCGATAGACACAACCCTGCCCCTCACGATCCGCCGTGGCCACCAAGGCCGTGGCGATGATCATCAGCAGTCGGAGATTAAGCTTCTGCCCTGTCGTGCCGTTCATCGTGCACCGGCGCATGGTTGGGGCCATTGCGCCTGTTGTAGCGGATCGAGGACCAGAGCGAGATGCCGATCAGGGCCGCGCCGCCAAGGCCGGTGATGACTTCCGGGATATGCGTCAGCGTCTGCACGTACATGATTATCGAAAGAATCAGGATGGCGTAGAAGGCACCATGTTCGAGGTAGCGATAGTGAGCGAGCGTGCCCTTTTCCACCAGCATGATCGTCATGGAACGGACATACATGGCGCCGATGCCGAGGCCGATCGCGATGATGAAAAGGTTCTGGGTGAGGGCGAAAGCCCCGATGACGCCGTCAAAGGAGAAGCTGGCATCGAGGATTTCCAGATAGAGGAAAGCGCCGAAACCGCCCTTTGCCGCCGCGCTCATCGTCTTTTGCGAGGCATCCAGAAAGCCGGCCAGAACCTCCACGAGCAGGAAGGTCAGCAGGCCATAGATCGAGGCGTGCAGGAAGGTCGTGGCGTCATCGCCATCGAGCACCGAGGTGAAAATGAGAACCATGACCAGCACGAAGGCGATCTCAACGCCCTTGACGGTGGCGAAGTGCGCCATCCGCTTCTCAATGAAGCTGATCCAGTGCACGTCCTTTTCGTGATTGAAGAAATAGGTCAGGCCGACCATCATCAGGAACGTGCCGCCAAAGGCGGCGATCGGCAGATGCGCCGCCCGCATGATCTCGGCATATTGCTCGGGCCTGGTGGCGGCAAGCTTCAACGCTTCCCACGGATTGATCCAGGCCGCGATAGCGACGATCGCCAGTGGAAAGACGATCCGCATGCCGAAGACGGCGATGATGATGCCCCAGGTCAGGAAGCGATGCTGCCAGACCGGCGTCATTTCCTTCAGCTTGTTGGCATTGACGATGGCATTGTCGAAGGAAAGCGAGATTTCGAGCACGGCCAGGACGGCACAGATGAAGAAGGCCGTGGCAAGGCCGCTGAAGGTGCCGGTGGTGTTCCAGCCTAACAGAGCACCGAGGGCAAGGCCGCCGACGGTAACGGCAAAAGCCCAGCCGAAATAGCCGAGCACGGATTTTGAAGCGATGGGCGGGCTCATGGGCGCGCCTCGCCGCAAAGAAAGTGAATCCATCCGGATTGCGCGCATAGCCGCATACCGAAGACGGCATGCGGGTGAGGCATGGTCAAGCTGATCATGGAAGCGAAGTCCGCCGGCTCATCTGCAGGCGGTACCGACATCGCGAGAGCGCCGTGAAAACTCTCGCCAGAGGGGCCCGGCACCAAAGTTCAATCCGTCGCCGATGTCAGAGAGGCGCGGAGATACGCCATAGTTAGTGAAGTTGCGACACAGGTCAAGAGTTGAAATCGTGGTGACAACAACTGCCCTTGATAATTGAGAATTCGAGGAACCAAACGGAAAGGGCTGCGTTTGGCCTTCAGGCGATCTTGCGCCACCCGCCGCTCGAATACTGCAGCGGATCATCACCCCGACAACAGCGACAGACAGGAGAAGCTCCGATGAGCCCGACACCCATTCACCGCAAGTCGCAAGCGCAAAAACCGGAACTGACGGAACGGCAGAAGAAGGCGCGGCCGAATACGCTACGCCAAGCTCAGGTCCTGCCGCCGCATCAGGTGGATCTCACCCTGCACCCCGTAACACATGAGGATGTGCACGTTCCCGCTCATGTCAACGGAGCTGACCTGTCACGGGAAGCGCCGGCCGATGCCAATCATGGCCGGAAGCAAAAGAACACGCCACGCCATTAATGGGGGTGCTGGAACTCGGATGCCAGCCGTGCGGTGAACGACCGCTACTTGTGCCGAGGCGCTTTGCCGTCGGATGTGAAGCTGCCGTTGAAGCTCATTTCTGTCGATTTCGCCGAGCATTCGATGGCGACCGGTTTGCCGGCATAGGGGTTGGCGAAGGTGCAGGTGCCCTTCGCTTCCACTTTGCCAGAAATCTTGTTGCCCGCACCCGTCGAGATGACGTCGATCGGCAACTGCGCCGTCCCTTTCTGGCCGCCCGCCTTGATACCCTTGCCGTTGCCCTGGAAGCCAAGCATCTTGCCGCCGGATGTGAAGATGAATGTCACGGATCCATCGGGGCCGGTTACGCTGGCAATTTCGGCCTTGCACCCCTTGGAGGCATCGAGCTTGCCGACCACGAGCTTGGAGCATTTCCCACCAATGACGGTAACGCCTTTCGATGGGAAATCATCCACGGCGCCGGCCGAGGTTGCGGCCAAGACGGTCAATCCAAAAGCAATGCCTGCGAATCGCATAAGAGGGGCTCCTTTCAAGCCCGGGCAGATTCGCCGATCCAAATGTGGCAGTCAACCCGAAGCGGAGCGCAAACCCAACGCCCGCTAAAATCGCCCGGATTCACTCCGGGCGCTTCAACGTCTGACGTCACACGTCTCGCTGTCGCAAGGCCATCCGCAGTCCTTGCGCGATATGCATTAATGTTGTTGTTGTGCCGCTTCCGGGACAAGCGAGCCGATCAACTGCAGCAGGGCATTCTGGCGATTGCCGCCCCCGGCGAGGAATTCATAGAGGGTCATGCTCTTTTCGCTGCCGCCGTCGACGACATAATCCGCCTGGCGGATGACGTAGACCTCACCGCTTTCGGTATCGCGGGCGAGGTGAAACATATATTCGTCGCCATTGGACTTGTGGTTCTTGTAGAACTGCCGCTTCACCACCGTCATCTCGTCCTCCCGTATGATCGATGCGCTGATATGACAGTAGGATGACGGCGCGGCCGGAAGTCAAGCGACTTGTGGCAGGAACTTGTGTCGCAGGCTCCGTTCAACTCGCAATCGCAGCGAACAGCAGCATGTGATTGGCTATCTTTCAAAAGGCGATTATTCTCGACCTGCGCTCGAATTTTTCGGGACGCGGCTAGTTGGAGATCGAAGCACATGAGAATGATGTTAGCGCTGGGAGCGATTTTGAGCCTGGCATGCGTCTCTGCCGGTGAGGCGCCTTCGAATTACCAGACCTATCACGGCGGCATTCGCGCCGACAGCGATCCGGTGGTGCTGGCAAGATACGACAGGGCTCTCAATCGTTGCGAGCCTGAAGCCTATTCCTGGCGACGCGGATCGCCGGATGCAAACAGCACGCTCTATTGGCTGGCTCTCAGGGATTGCCTCTACCGCCAGGGCTTTGTCGATCGTGGCGTCTATGCCTATCCGACGACAGCGGTGTTCCGGCATTTTCTGGATCGGTGACAGACGTCAACCAGCTTCGGCTTTCGGCGAACCTTTAGGACCAGTCTGGGCCAAAGCAAACGCTGAAGTTTTGCGGATCGGTATGAAACTAAAAAGGCCTTTCGATTTCTCGAAAGGCCTTGCTTTTCAGCGAATTAGGATGGTGGGCGTGACAGGGATTGAACCTGTGACCCCTACGATGTCAACGTAGTGCTCTCCCGCTGAGCTACACGCCCATCCGATGGCGGCGCATAGATCACAAAACCTCGGTAGCCGTCAATAGGCTTTTTTCGGTTTTGTGACGTGGCCGCCGAAAGCCTTACGCAGCAAGGAGTTTGTTGACTTCGTCGACGAGTTCGCGAAGGTGAAAAGGCTTGGAAAGGACCTTCGCATCCTTCGGAGCCTTCGAATCGGGGTTCAAAGCGACGGCGGCAAAACCGGTGATGAACATCACCTTCAGGTCCGGATCGAGTTCGGTGGCGCGCCGCGCCAGCTCGATGCCGTCCATCTCCGGCATGACGATGTCAGTCAAAAGCAGCGAGAACGGCTCTTCGCGCAGCCGGTCGTAGGCGCTGGCTCCATTGTCAAAGGACAAGACCTTGTAGCCGGCTTTTTCGAGTGCCTTCACGAGAAAGCGACGCATGTCGTTGTCGTCTTCGGCAAGAAGTATCTTCTGGGTCATCATCTCTATCGCTAATCAACTTTGTCTTGTTGGACTCGTCCAGCGTTTAGGGTACCGCGGCGCCGTAAACAAGCCGTGAATGGTCAGCCAAAACGCGCCATTCCAGCATTTGTTCGAAGCATAGGTACATTCCACGAAAACGTCTTGCGTTTTCGCTGACCGGGCATCCGAGATTCCGAATACGGTGTTTTGGATTAAGGCCATTTCGCTCAAGTTACTATGGACTTGCGGTCATGCAACTGGCAACATGATTACTGCGACAAGTTGTTGACATGGTAAAGACGTTGATGTCCGCGGAAATGCGCAGTTTCGAGATTTTCGAGGTATTGGAGCCCGCCTCCCAGACGATACCGTTTGTCTACAGTTCGCCTCATAGTGGTCGCATTTACCCCCCCGATTTCGTCGCCCAATCCCGCCTGCAGGGTATCGCTATCCGCCGCTCCGAGGATCATTATGTCGACGAGCTTTTTTCGGCGGCGAGTTCTCTCGGTGCGCCGCTGCTGTTTGCCAATTTTCCGCGCGCCTATATCGACGTGAATCGCGAACCCTACGAGCTCGATCCGCGCATGTTCGACGGTGCCTTGCCATCCTATGCGAATATCAATTCGCTGCGGGTCGCCGGTGGTCTCGGCACGATCCCGCGAATCGTCGCCGAGAATATGGAGATCTATGCACGCCGCGTCCCGGTCGAGGATGCGTTGAAGCGAATCGACACCATCTACAAGCCCTACCATGCCACGCTGCGCCGCCTGATCGCGCGGACCCATGTCAAATTCGGTTTCGGCGTGCTGGTCGATTGTCATTCGATGCCGGGCAATATCCGTATCGCCGGCAGCAATGCCCGCCCGGATTTCATCCTTGGGGATCGCTACGGCACCAGCGCCTCGGCCGAGCTGTCGCGCGCCGCCATGCAGATCCTCGAGGAACTCGGCTTCAACGCCGTGCGCAACAAGCCCTATGCGGGCGGTTTCATCACCGAACATTACGGCCGACCCTCCCGCGGGCTGCATGCCCTGCAGATCGAGGTCAACCGTTCGCTCTATGTCGACGAAACGACGCTGGAGAAGCGCCCGGATTTCGACGAGGTCGCCGCTGCCATCACGCTTTTCATGAAGCGCATGGCCGAGCATGTGGAATCCTATACGGGCGATCCCGCACTGGCAGCGGAGTAAGACCTGCTCTGCGCCTGGCCTTCAGGCATGCTTCCGCGCAGCAACTTCCATTGAAGTGATGATGGTGGAGCCGTCAGCCGGCTGCGCGCGGTCGTGGGCGCGTCTATCGGCAAAGAGCTTCCGACCAAAAAAGAACCGCGCTTGTGGCGCGGCTAAGTCTAGGGAGGAAACACCCAAGGAGGGTATTTACAGTCGGAAGACTGCAGAGGGATGTTGCTACTGCACTGCACAAATGTCAAGCATTTTATTGCGGTGCAAAATATTTAGGCAAATTTGGAAATTGTGCCTGATCTGCAGGCATTGCGCCTGCCGCGTCATCATCCCGTTTGCTTCAAGGCCTATATGCGTTATGACATCGCCATCCCGTCACTTATCCGGATTGACCATGCTTCCCGATCGCTCGTTCTTCTATCGTCTGGCCGAAGCGGCCAAGGTCGAAACCCTGCCGCGCTTTCGTGCCGGCATCGATGTGGTCAACAAGGAAGCCAAGGGCTTCGATCCGGTGACGGAAGGCGACCGCGCTGCCGAAGAGGCGATTCGTGCGCTGATCGAGGCCGAATTTCCCGATCATGGTATTCTCGGCGAAGAGCATGGCAATATCGGGCTCGATCGAGAGCATGTCTGGGTAATCGACCCGATCGACGGTACGCGCGCCTTCATCTCGGGCGTCCCCGTCTGGGGAACGCTGATCGGCCTGCAGAAGAACGGCCGCGCCGTCATGGGCCTGATCGACCAGCCCTTCACCGGCGAGCGCTATTTTGCCGACGGCAATGGCGCCACCTATTCCGGTCCCGACGGCGAAAGGCGGCTCAAGGTCCGCGATTGCGGCAGTCTCTCGAATGCCATCCTCTTCACCACTTCGCCGCATCTTTTCCTCGGCGAGGAGCTCGCCAAATATCGCGAGATCGAAAGCCAGGTCCGGCTCTTCCGCTATGGCTGCGATTGCTATGCCTATGCGCTGCTCGCCGCGGGGCATATCGATCTCGTCATCGAGAATTCGCTGAAGCCCTACGATGTCGGCGGCATCATTCCGGTGGTCGAGCAGGCCGGCGGCATCATGACCACCTGGGATGGCGGCCGGCCGGAAATGGGCGGTACGATCATCGCAGCCGGCAGCCGCGCGGTTTACGAGCAGGCCCTGGCGATACTGTCTCGCTAAGCCGCTCAGGCCTCCGCTTCGATCTCGTAGGCATTGGTCTTGGCGTCGCTGCCTGGGATAAAGGCGTGGATCGCGGCGAGAGCCTGGTTGCGGTAGATATCCCGCTCCTGCAGGATTTCATGCTTGGCGCCGTGAACCGGGACCAGCTGGGCAGCGCGGAAATAGCGCGACAGTCGCTCCTGATCGGCGTAGGGCACCACGCCGTCGCGGGTCGGGGCGATCAGCACTGTCGGGATCTGAATCGAAAACAGATGCTCCGGCATGTTCACCCGCTCGATCGCCCGTAAGGCCTGCGATAGCCAGCGCGCCGTCGGCGGTCCCAGACAAAGCTGCGGATGGGTGGTGCCGATGCCGATGTTGCGCCGGTAGCGCTGCTCGTCCGTTGTCAACGGATTGTCGGCGAAGGATTTCTCTTTGAACTTCTTGCTAAACTGCATGCGGCCGAGACCGATGCCGTTGACCATCCCAGAGATAAAGCGGATCAGGCCGGGGGAGGCGCCGTGACCGGTGAGGCCGATGAAGGGTGCCGACAGCACCATGCGGTCGATACGGGTCGCAAGCCTCGGGGCGGCGGACAGGGCAATCAGCCCGCCCGTCGAATGGGCGAGGAGAAAGAAGGGCAGGCGGGTATCCGGCAGGACGATCTTGTCGAGGAAAGCAGTCAGATCCCGTTCATAGTCGGAAAAGCGGCCGATATGTCCGCACAAGGGATCCTTCAGCAGCCGCTCCGATCCACCCTGGCCGCGCAGGTCGAAGGTCGCAACCCAGAGGCCCTTAGCCGTCAGATCGCGAATCGTCTCGAAATACTTTTCCATGAATTCGTTGCGGCCCTGCAGCAGGACCACCGTTCCCGTCGCAACCGGCTGCTCGCAACGGAAGACGGCATAGCGCAGCTTGCGGCCGTCGAAACTTTCGAAGAATCCCTCGGTGCGGTTTTCCGGCACGGGATTATCTGCTGTGGAATAGAGGATCGAATCCATGACGGTGTCGCGCCTCGCTGACCAATGGCTTATCTCAAGGGGATAGCGCAGGTTGGAAGAATTGCAAATAGTTTGTGGCTTTTCTCGGCATGACAAACGGCCGGGAAGGGTTGAGCGAGAGATTGTCCGAATCAGCTCTTCGGTGCCGCACCGCGCCGTTCGAGCGCGGTCTTGCGGATGATGTCGGCGATCTCGGGGCTGCTGCTCGACAGCATCTGGAAATCCGACGAATAGAGGGACAGCAGCGAGACTTCCGTTGCGGCGCTGACAGTTGCCGAGCGGGGCTCGCCGGTGATCAGCGCCATCTCGCCGAAGAAGCTGCCGGAGCCGAGCTCAACAGGATTCGGCGTGGCGACGCTGACACGGCCCTCGACGATGAAGTACATCTGGTCGCCGGCCTCGCCCTTGCGGCAGATGATGCCGCCGGCCGGCACCACGCGAGGTCTCAGCGCCCTGACGATCTCTATGAGTGCGGCCGATCCGAGCTTCTGGAACAGCGGCACGGCGGCCACCAGCTGCCAATTGCGCACGAAGTCCTGACGACGGACTTCTTCGTAGAACCCGGTCGCGAGAATGCCGGCCCAGAGCGCGAAGATGCCGATTCCGCTCATCATGACCAACCCGGCTAGGATGCGGCCGGCGAAGCTCTGCGGAATCTCGTCGCCATAGCCTGTGGTCGAGAGCGTCGTCACGGCCCACCACATCGCAAGCGGGATGCTGCCGAACTTGTCAGGCTGGACGTCGCGTTCGATGATATAGGCCGCAAGAGCGGCCACGAACAACACGATGCCGAAGATCGAGGTGACGCCGATCAGGTTGCGCGCCTCTTTCGTCAGCACCCGGCCCAGCAGCCGGAAGAATGTGGAGCCGCGCAGCGGCTTCAAGAGCCAGATGGCGCAATAGAGGCTCTGGTCGCGTCCGCGGATGAACAGGAAAGCCAGCAGAGGGATGAGAACGGCAAGCACGTCGACGGCGATTTCCACTCCCGTGCCGCGAACATCTTTCGCCCGCTGCATGACCAGCGTCTCGATCAATTGGAAGACATAGGCCGCCCATACGCAGATGAGCACGATCTGCAAGGCGAGCCTGGTCTGTCCGGTGATGTCAGGCGTCGTCAGCGCCGCCACCGTCAACAGGCCGACTGCAGCGAGCACCGCGTTCAGCGATGTGAGAATCTTCGAGAAAGGAAGCACTGACATTCATTACCCCGGGTGGGCTGCCATCTATCTGAGAATAGGATGCCTTCTGTCCAAACGTAAAGGGCTGGCCGGACATGTCCAACAGCCGATATCCAGCGCCTCGCGATGTTATCGCTGGCCGACCTCAAGCGGAAAGCCCTTGAAAGGCTTGATCTCCTTGAGCACGAATGTCGTCTGCATCTCCTTGATGCGCGGCAGGCGACGCACCACCGCCATGGCGAAATCGGCATAGCTGTCGAGATCGGCGGCCACGACTTGCAGCAGGAAATCCGCGTCGCCGGCGATGCTGTAGCAGGCGACGACCTCGCTGAGCTTCAGCACATCGCGCGAGAATTCCTCGGCCTCCGCCTCGCTGTGGCTGTCGATCTTGACCCTGATGAAGGCAAGGACGCCGAGGCCGATCTGACGCCGGTCGAGAGCCGCCGTATAGCCCTGGATCACGCCGGTTTCTTCCAGCTGGCGCACGCGCCGCCAGCATGGCGAGGTCGAGAGCCCGACTTCGGACGACAGTGCCTGGTTGGTCAGGCGCCCGTCCTTCTGGAGTGCTCCAAGAATTCGCAAATCGATGGGTTCGAGGGTATCGGGCATGTCTGACCTCTTATCTGTAGCAATATGGTAAATCCTACCACTTATATCGATAGGACAGCAATAAAAGGTAAGATTATCCCGAATGCCGGAGATATCCTGCGATCCAATTCTATTAACAGCAGCAGGTCTCCATGCTTCCCGATATCCGTCTTGCCATCGTCGTCAATCCGGCACTGCCGCTTGGACTGGTCGCCAACACCGCCGGCGCCATCTCAATCGGGCTGGGTGCGAAGTTTCCCGCGCTTGCGGCGCGGCAATTGACCGATAGGGAGGGGCGCGCCATCGACATCAGTTCGAACATGCCCGTTCCGGTGCTGCAGGCGGATGGCGAGATTATCAGATCTCTTCTGCTGAAGGCCTTGCCGCAGCAGGACGACCGCGCGATCGTTCCCTTTCCCGCTTTCGCTCGCTCGCTCCACGATTACAGGGAGTATGAGGCGACGTTTCCAAATCGTGATCTTGCCGGCGAAGCGATCGACGGTCTCGGGCTGGTGGGACCTTCGAAATGGGTGAAGTCGCTCACCGGTTCACTGAAGCTGTTGCGGTAGCGATTTTGACGCCATTCCGGACGGAAGCCGCTTCACACTTTTCTTGAATTGCTTGGGGGATCCAAAAGAAAAAAGGCCGGCGTGCGGAGATAGAGAGATCCGCTTCGCCGGCCGAGCAAGGACTGAAGAAGAAGGGACGATACACTTCAGTCATCGGACGATGGTGTTCCGATGGTTTGGACGATAGGCCCGCCAGCCTGAACGGGTTCCGAACCATCCGTTCATCTGCGGTTCACGCAGTGATTTTCTGCAAAATAAGGGTTGCGGCACAGGGGGCTTGAACTCCGGAAAAGCGATCCCCATCTCAACTCTGCGGGTGCCAAACGGGCTCGCGGAATCGTCCCGAGGCCGCCAGGAGTGGGGTCATGGGACAAAAATTGAAATCGCAATTGTCGCTCACAGGAGGACTCCATGCGTCACGTAGACTTCTCTCCCCTTTATCGCTCCACCGTCGGTTTCGACCGCCTTTTCACCATGCTCGACAGCCTCGGCCAGCCGGATCAGGCGCAGACCTATCCGCCCTACAACATCGAGCGTACGGGTGAAAACACCTATCGCATCACCATGGCCGTTGCCGGTTTCGATGAAAAGGAACTGAGCATCGAGGCCCACGCCCATGTCCTTCAGGTCAAGGGCGAAAAGAGCGAAGAGCCGGCTGAGACCAGCGAATATCTCTATCGCGGTATCGCCAAGCGTGCTTTCGAGCGCCGTTTCCAGCTCGCCGATCATGTCGAGGTCCAGGCTGCATCGCTGAAGAATGGTTTGCTGCACATCGATCTGTTGCGCAACATTCCGGAAGCCATGAAGCCCCGTCGCATCTCCATTGCGGCCGAGCCCGTGGAAACCCCGAAGGCCATCGAGGCACATATAAACTAATCCGGACTGACGGTTGTTGGCCGTCATGTCCAGGCTGACGGCCTTGGGCCGTCATGCCTTTGATCCTCCCAAGATCAAAAAGAAGCGGCGCCTATCCAGGCGCCGCTTTTGTTTTAACCCGATGTCAACGGAGCTTAGGCTGCGTTTGTCGCTTCGCCCGTTTTCGTCCCCGCCTGTGCCTTCGCAGCCTCGCGCCGCTTGGCGGCATCGGCATATTTCTGGGCAAGCACGGCGCATGTCATCAGCTGGATCTGATGGAACAGCATGAGCGGCAGCACGATGGCGCCGATACCCTGGCCGGCGAAGATGACATTGGCCATCGGCACGCCGCTTGCCAGCGATTTCTTCGAGCCGCAGAAGGTGATGGTGATCTCATCGGCTTTTTCGAAACCGAGAGCACGGCTGCCGAACATGGTGATGCAGATTACCATCGCCAGAAGCACCATGTTGGCGACGATCACGGTGGCGATGTCGAGTACCGAAAATGTGTGCCACAGCCCTTCGACCACGGCTTCGCTGAAGGCGGAATAGACGACCATGAGGATCGAGCCGCGATCGACCGGCATCAGGATCTTCTTCTTCGAGCGAATCCAGTCGCCGATCCACGGCTGCAGCAGCTGGCCGGCGATGAAGGGGGCGAGCAACTGCAGCATGATCTGCCACAGAACATCCCAGGAAAAACCACCGCCCTGGCCGCCGACCGAAAAAAGGATGCCGACGA
Source organism: Rhizobium sp. ZPR4 (assembly GCF_040215725.1). Classification (NCBI taxonomy): domain Bacteria; kingdom Pseudomonadati; phylum Pseudomonadota; class Alphaproteobacteria; order Hyphomicrobiales; family Rhizobiaceae; genus Rhizobium; species Rhizobium sp. ZPR4. The sequence goes on along the minus strand of NZ_CP157967.1, from coordinate 2,605,407 downwards.
GCAGCGGCGTCAGGAACATGCCGAAGATATTAGAGGCCGACGCGGAGCAGATCGCGGCCGGCACATTGCCGCCGGCGATTGAGGTGAAGGCGATCGAGGACTGCACGGTCGAGGGCAGCACGCTCAAAAACAGCATGCCGGTATAGAGCGATACGGGCAGGATGCTGTTCGGGACGATATGGCCCATGGCCAGCACCAGGAGGGGAAAGATGCCGAAGGTCGTCAACAGGATGACGAGATGCAGCCGCCAGTGCAGCATGCCGGCGATGACGACATCGCGCGAGAGGCGCGCGCCATGCAGGAAGAACAAAAGGCCAATGGCGAAGTTGGTGGCAATGCCGAAATAGTGAGCGCTTGCCCCCTGCACCGGAAAGAAGGATGCCGTCAGAACGGTGAGCACCAGCAGCATGGTGAAGGTGTCTGGAAGAAAGCGGCGCATCGTGCCTACCCCAATCGCATTTGCAAGTCTTGATGATTACTCCTTGCAGATAGACCTATTGTGATCCACGATGCAAGGAATAACAGTTATCACAATATAGGATAAGCCGTGCTGGATCTCACGCAGTTGCGCAGCTTCGTCGCCGTCGAGCAGATGGGTAGCTTCACGCTGGCGGCGGAGCGTCTCGGGCTTGGGCAATCGACCGTCAGCCAGCATATACAGCGGCTGGAAGCCGAACTCGGGCGCAAGCTTTTGGCGCGCGATACGCATCGCGTCGTCCTGACCGGCGACGGCGAGGCATTGCTCGGTCATGCGCGCCAGATGCTGTCGATCGAGGGGGAGGTGCGGCAGCTCTTTGCCGGCAATAGCCTGCGCGGCAGCCTTCGTCTCGGCGTTTCCGAGGATTTCGTCACCAGCCAGCTTCCGGACGTTCTTGAGGAATTCGTTCGCTCGCATCCGTCCGTCGATCTCGAGCTGACGGTCGCGCTCAGCGGCGTGCTTTATGAAATGCAGGACAATGGTGATCTGGATCTCGTGCTTGCCAAGCGCCGGCTCGGGGATGTCAGGGGCAAGCTCGTCTACCGCGAGCCGCTGGTCTGGCTGGCGCGCGATCCGGAGCGCATTCGCAAGCTGGCAGGGCCGCTGCCGCTGATCGCCTTTCCCACGCCGAGCGTTACCCGCGCGGTGGCGCTGGAGGCGCTCCGCCGGCAGCAGATGCCGTGGCGGATTGTCTGCACCTGCGGCAGCCTCAGCGGTTTGACGGCGGCGGCGCGTGCCGGCATGGGCGTCCTTGTGCAACCGAAGAGTACAGCGCCAGCCGGACTGATGGAGATCGCGTCGGGTTGGCTGCCTATCCTCGAAGATGTGGAATTCGTCCTTGTGCCGCGCAAAGGTGCGGACCAGCTTTTGGTCAAGGCGCTCTCGGACGATATACTCGCGAAGGTCAGGGGGCCGCGATCAAGTTAACGACGAAGTCGTCTATCAGGCATCGTTAAAATTCTTTTCCGATCATGTGGATGAGATCGGAATTTATTTTGCCGGCTGCCATTTCTCTTTTTCCGCTGCACTCGATTTCAGGCGGAAGTCAGCTTGTTCTGCTATCTCCGGTGGCGATGGGTGAATTGCGGGGGGATAGTCGTTCCGATGACATATGGTGCCATCTTCATTTCCGGACTTGTCGCCTGCGTCGTGGCAATGACGATGATCGTACATCATGCACCAGCGTCCGATCGCGACGATCTATCAAACTTCGCAATAATCGCCCATCGGAATTAAAACTGACCCCTTGCCGCTATTGAGAGCGCCGTCCGGCTGCAACCGGCTCCGGCGCTCGCTTTTTCATTTGGGTTAAGCCAGGCAGGCGAGGAAATTTGCCACATCGGCCTCGGTCGTGGCGAAGCTGGTGACAAGGCGGATCAGCGCCTCATCGTTGCCGACGAGATCCGGCTGCGATTCCGGGATCGGCCATTCGTAGAACTTCGCGCCCTTGTCCTCCGCTGTCTTGGCGGAGGACTTTGGTATGATCGCGAAGATCTCGTTCGAAACCGTCGGCCAGGCGAGACGAGCGCCGCGGGTCTTTTCAAGGCCGGCGCGCAGCCGACCGGCCATGCTGTTGGAATGGCGGGCAAGGTCGAGCCAGAGGCCGTCCTGGAAATAGCCGTCGAACTGGGCGGCGATGAAGCGCGATTTGGAGAAAAGCTGGGCGGCGCGCTTGCGGATGAAGTGCATCTCCTTGGCCTTCTCCGGATCGAAGAAGACGATCGCCTCGGCGCACCAGCAGCCGTTCTTCGTGCCGCCGAAAGAGAGGATGTCGACGCCGCGCTTCCACGTCATCTCGGCCGGGCTTGCGCCAAGTGCGACCAGCGCGTTGGCGAAACGCGCGCCATCCATATGCAGCGGCAGATCGTTCGCCTTGGTGATAGAGGCGATGGCGTCGATCTCATCCAGCGAATAGACCGTGCCGATTTCCGTTGCCTGCGTGATCGTCACCGCGGCAGCGCGGCCATGATGCACGGCATCCTGCGGGAAGCGGGCGATCTTGGTGGCGAGCGCCTTGGGATCGATCTTGCCGAGAGCACCGTCGACGGTCGCAAGACGCGCGCCGCTGAAGAAATCGGGCGCACCGCACTCGTCTTCGGCGACATGCGCCTCGGTATGGCAGAAGCTGATGCCACCAGGCTTCTGGACGCTGGCAAGCGACAGCGAATTGGCGGCCGTACCCGTTGCAACGAAGAAGACGGCGACCTCGCGCTCGAAAATGTCAGCGAACTTGGCTTCGACACGCTGGTCGAGCTCGCTTGTGCCGTAAGCGGAGGCAAAGCCACTGGACTCAGCGAGCAGACGTTCGGCGACTTTGGAATGGGCGCCGGCCCAGTTATCGGAAGCAAAGAACATGGAAATGCACCAGATGAAGGATTGAATTGCGGCTAGACTAGATAGGGTTGGCCGGACATTACGCCAATGCAAAAACCTATCAAGAGCGTGAGTTTGAAGAATGCATCACAGAAATTGATTGGCGCAATCAACAAATAAAATGATGCGCCGCAGCGAAACTTTATTGCTCGATTTATGCAACAAAGGCAATCTTCCGTCTTTCGTTGACGAAATTTTGCCGTTTTGCTCTTGCGAAGGCTTAAGCTTTCTGGCATAGAGCTGATGAATTAGGACAGTGTTGCTGTCCTATTTTGGCCGCCAAGGCCGAAGATGCGCTAGAGGGTCCTGACGATGTCGGGATTTCGAGCTATAGTTACCGGGAGCATGCCCTTTCCAGTCTTTCGAGGCGGCGGGCAATGCGGCGGTGGAATAGCAGGGCGCGAAACGCTGACGACGGGTTCCACTCAATGGGGCCACGGTTCGCGGCCGGATCTTCACAATGCAACAGCGCTGTCGCGCGTCGGCCCCGGAAACGGACCGCGCGGGACGAAGGAGCGCCCGCGACGCGGGCCTTATCGGAGGGAAGACCATGACGAACAGGACGACGTTTACGAGTTTTGACCAGACCGCTGCAGCCAATGCTGCCGCGACGGCCAAGACGTCGAAACGCGCTGTTGGCATCCCGCCGAAACAGGGCCTTTACGATCCGCGCAACGAGCATGACGCCTGCGGCGTCGGCTTCGTCGCGCACATGAAGGGCCAGAAGTCGCACCAGATCGTGCGCGACGGCCTGTTCATCCTCGAGAACCTGACGCATCGCGGTGCCGTCGGTGCCGATCCGCTGATGGGCGACGGCGCGGGCATTCTCGTGCAGATCCCCGACCGCTTCTTCCGCGAGGAAATGGCCAAGCAGGGCGTTATCCTTCCGAAGGCCGGCGAGTATGGCGTCGGCCATTTCTTCCTGCCGCGCGACGAAGCGCTGATCGAGCATTTCAAGACCGCCATCACGCAGGTCGTTGCCGAGGAAGGCCAGGTTCTGCTCGGCTTCCGCGACGTGCCGGTCGACAATTCCTCGCTGTCGAAGGCGCCTGATATTGCCGCCACCGAGCCGCATCATGTGCAGGTCTTCATCGGCGCTGGCCGCGACGCGGGCACGAACGAGGAGTTCGAGCGCCGCCTCTTCACCCTGCGCAAGGTGATCTCCAACCGCATCTATGCGGAATATGAGGGCGAGGAGAGCAGCTTCTACCCGGTCTCGCTGTCGAGCTCGACCATCGTCTACAAGGGCATGTTCCTCGCCTATCAGGTCGGCGCCTATTATAAGGACCTCTCCGATCCGCGTTTTGAGACGGCGGTTGCGCTTGTGCACCAGCGTTTCTCGACCAACACCTTCCCGTCGTGGAAGCTTGCGCATCCCTATCGCATGGTCGCCCATAACGGCGAAATCAACACGCTGCGCGGCAACGTCAACTGGATGGCTGCCCGCCAGGCGTCGGTCTCCTCGCCGCTGTTCGGCGAAGATATCTCCAAGCTCTGGCCGATCTCCTATGAGGGGCAGTCGGACACGGCCTGTTTCGACAACGCGCTCGAATTCCTCGTGCGCGGCGGCTATTCCATGGCGCACGCCATGATGATGCTCATCCCCGAGGCATGGGCCGGCAACCAGCTGATGGCTGCCGAGCGCAAGGCATTCTACGAGTATCATGCCGCCCTGATGGAGCCGTGGGATGGTCCCGCCGCCGTCGCCTTCACCGATGGCAAGCAGATCGGCGCGACGCTCGACCGTAACGGCCTGCGTCCGGCCCGCTATCTCGTCACCAGCGACGATCGTATCATCATGGCATCCGAAGCCGGCGTTCTGCCGGTTGAGGAAGAGAAAATCATCCAGAAGTGGCGCCTGCAGCCGGGCAAGATGCTGCTGATCGACATGGAAAAGGGCCGCATCATCTCCGACGACGAGGTGAAATCGGAACTGTCGAGCAAGCATCCCTATCGCAGCTGGCTCAACCGCACGCAGCTGATCTTGGAAGACCTGAAGCCGGTGGAGCCGCGCGCGCTGCGCCGCGACGTGTCGCTGCTCGACCGCCAGCAGGCTTTCGGCTACACGACGGAAGACACCAAGCTGCTGATGTCGCCGATGGCGACGACCGGTCAGGAAGCTGTCGGCTCGATGGGCACGGATACGCCGATCTCGGCCATGTCCGACAAGCCGAAGCTGCTCTACACCTACTTCAAGCAGAACTTCGCGCAGGTGACGAACCCGCCGATCGATCCGATCCGCGAGGAGCTGGTCATGAGCCTCGTGTCGTTCATCGGCCCGCGCCCGAACCTGCTTGACCATACCGGCATGGCCAACGCCAAGCGTTTGGAAGTGCGCCAGCCGATCCTGACCAACGGCGATCTCGAAAAGATCCGCTCGATCGGCCACACCGAGGATCGCTTCGACACCAAGACGCTCGATTTCACCTACGATGTCGAACGCGGCGCCGAAGGCATGCCCGAGATGCTCGATCGTCTCTGCGAGCGGGCGGAAGCGGCCGTTCGCGGCGGCTACAACATCATCGTGCTTTCCGACCGCCAGATCGGACCGGACCGCATCGCGATCCCGGCGCTGCTGGCAACGGCTGCCGTGCACCATCACCTGATCCGCAAGGGTCTGCGTACCTCGGTCGGCATCGTCGTCGAAACCGGCGAGCCGCGCGAAGTGCATCATTTCTGCCTGCTGGCCGGTTATGGTGCGGAAGCGATCAACCCCTACCTCGCCTTCGACACGCTGCTCGACATGCATCAGCGTGGCGAATTCCCGAAGGAAGTGGACGCGACCGAAGTCGTCTACCGCTACATCAAGGCTGTCGGCAAAGGCATCCTCAAGGTCATGTCGAAGATGGGCATCTCGACCTATCAATCCTATTGCGGCGCGCAGATCTTCGATGCCGTGGGCCTGCAGCAGGAGCTGGTCGACCAGTACTTCTTCGGCACGGCGACCATGATCGAGGGCATCGGCCTCGAGACGATCGCCGAGGAAACCGTTGCCCGTCACAAGTCGGCTTTCGGCCGCGATCCGCTGCTGGCAAGCACGCTCGACATCGGCGGCGAATATGCCTACCGCATGCGCGGCGAAAGCCACGCCTGGACGCCGGACGCCGTGGCAGCACTTCAGCATGCCGTGCGTGGGAATGCCGAGGACCGTTATCGCGAATTCTCCGAAATGGTCAATGAATCGGCGCTTCGGATGAACACGATCCGCGGCCTCTTCAAGATCAAGGGCGCGGATGCGCTCGGCCGCAAGCCGATCTCGGTCGACGAGGTCGAGCCGGCTGCCGATATCGTCAAGCGCTTCTCGACGGGCGCCATGTCCTTCGGCTCGATCAGCCGTGAGGCACATACGACGCTGGCAATCGCCATGAACCGCATCGGCGGCAAGTCGAACACCGGCGAGGGCGGCGAGGAAGCCGACCGTTACATGCCGCTCTTCGACGGCTCGCCGAACCCGGAACGCTCCGCCATCAAGCAGATCGCCTCCGGCCGCTTCGGCGTGACGACCGAATATCTGGTCAATGCCGATGTGCTGCAGATCAAGGTCGCGCAGGGTGCCAAGCCCGGCGAAGGCGGCCAGCTGCCCGGTCACAAGGTCGATGCCACCGTCGCCAAGACCCGGCACTCTACGCCGGGCGTCGGCCTCATCTCGCCGCCGCCGCACCATGACATCTATTCGATCGAAGATCTGGCACAGCTGATCTACGACCTGAAGAACGTCAACCCGACCTCGGATGTGTCGGTCAAGCTCGTCTCGGAAGTCGGCGTCGGCACGGTTGCCGCCGGCGTTGCCAAGGCGCGCGCCGATCACATCACGGTTTCGGGTTATGACGGCGGTACCGGTGCTTCGCCGCTGACTTCGCTGAAGCATGCGGGTTCGCCTTGGGAAATCGGTCTTGCGGAGACCCAGCAGACGCTGGTGCTGAACGGGCTGCGCTCGCGCATCGCCCTGCAGGTGGATGGCGGTCTGAAGACCGGCCGCGATGTCATCATCGGAGCGCTGCTCGGTGCCGACGAATTCGGCTTTGCCACCGCGCCGCTGATTGCGGCCGGCTGCATCATGATGCGCAAGTGCCACCTCAACACCTGTCCGGTTGGCGTCGCCACCCAGGATCCGGTCCTGCGCAAGCGCTTCAAGGGCGCGCCGGAGCATGTCATCAACTACTTCTTCTTCGTGGCCGAAGAAGTGCGCGAGATCCTCGCCTCGCTTGGCGTTGCCAAGCTGGATGACATCATCGGCGCTTCCGAGCTTCTGGAAAAGGACGACATGCTCGCCCACTGGAAGGCGAGGGGCCTCGATTTCAGCCGCATCTTCCACAAGGTCGATGCGCCGAAGGAAGAGACCTACTGGACCACGGTGCAGAAGCACCCGATCGACGACATTCTCGACCGCAAGATGATCGAGAAGGCGGAGCCGGCGCTCTCTTCCAAGACGCCTGTCGCCTTCGAAGTCGACATCAAGAACGTCGACCGTTCGGCTGGCGCCATGCTGTCGGGCGCGGTTGCCAAGCGCTATGGCCATCGCGGCCTGAAGGACGACACGATCAACGTCACCCTGAAGGGCACGGCGGGCCAATCCTTCGCAGCCTTCCTGGCACGGGGCGTCACCTTCAACCTGATCGGCGACGGCAACGACTATGTCGGCAAGGGCCTTTCGGGCGGCCGCATCATCATCCGTCCGCCGGAAAATTCGAAGATCGTTGCCGAAAACTCGATCATCGTCGGCAATACCGTGCTCTACGGCGCAACCGAGGGCGAGTGCTACTTCCGCGGTGTCGCGGGTGAGCGCTTCGCGGTCAGAAACTCCGGCGCGATCGCTGTCGTCGAAGGCGTCGGCGATCATGGCTGCGAATACATGACCGGCGGCGTCGTCGTTGTGCTCGGCGAAACCGGCCGCAACTTCGCGGCCGGCATGTCGGGCGGCGTTGCCTATGTTCTCGACGAGAAGGGCGATTTCGCTCGTCGCTGCAACATGGCGATGGTCGAGCTGGAGCCGGTTCCCGAAGAGGACGAGCTGCTGGAGAAGCTGCATCATCACGGTGGTGACATCATGCACAAGGGACGTGTCGACGTCTCCGATGACATGACGCGCCATGACGAAGAGCGTCTCTTCCAGCTGATTTCGAACCACTTCCACTACACGGGCTCGACGCGAGCCAAGGAGATCCTCGATCACTGGGCCGACTATCGCCCGAAATTCCGCAAGGTCATGCCGGTCGAATACCGCCGCGCCCTTGAGGAAATGGAGCGCAGCCGGATGAGCGTGGCGGCGGAGTAATCCGCCCCGGTTCTCAAACCAGTCGAGGGTTTCGCCTCGCATTGCGATCGCCGTCATAGCGATCGCGACTGTCGAACAGCGGAATCGGATTTGAATTAAAGTGCCGGACAGGGAAACCGAGATGACCCTCAGGCACGGGAGCCATGAGCTCCTCTTTTAGAGTGAGGAAACGAAAGCATGGGCAAGGTAACAGGCTTCTTGGAGATCGATCGGCAGGTGGCGAAGTATCAGCCGGCGTCGGATCGCATCCGGCATTTCCGTGAATTCACGATCCCCATGTCGGACCCGGAAGTGCAGAAACAGGCAGCCCGCTGCATGGACTGTGGCATTCCCTATTGCCACGGCCCGACCGGCTGCCCGGTGCACAATCAGATCCCCGATTGGAACGACCTCGTTTACAACAACAACTGGGAACAGGCGATCCACAACCTGCATTCGACCAACAACTTCCCGGAATTCACCGGCCGTGTTTGCCCCGCCCCTTGCGAGGAAGCCTGCACGCTGAACCTGGAAGATGCACCGGTCGCCATCAAGACCGTGGAGCAGGCGATCGCCGACAAGGCGTATGAGCTCGGCTTCATCCGGCCGCAGCCGGCAACCGTGCATACGGGCAAGAAAGTCGCGATCATTGGCTCCGGTCCTGCCGGCATGGCAGCGGCTCAACAGCTCGGCCGCGCAGGTCACGACGTTCATCTCTACGAGCGCGAAAGCAAGGCCGGCGGCCTGCTGCGCTACGGCATTCCGGACTTTAAGATGGAGAAGAACTTCATCGACCGCCGCGTCGAGCAGATGAAGGGCGAGGGCGTCACCTTCCATTGCGGCGTCAATGTCGGCGTTGACGTGAAGATGGAGCAGCTTCTGGCAGACTATGATGCCGTGCTCTATTGCGGCGGCTCGGAAACCCCGCGCGAAGCCGGCATTCCCGGCACGACGCTCGCAGGCGTCCATGATGCCATGCCTTATCTCGTGCAGCAGAATCGCCGCGTCGGCCGCGAAAGCATCGACAGCGTCGGCTGGCCTGCCGATCCGATCCTTGCCGGTGGCAAGCACATCGTCGTCGTCGGCGGTGGCGATACGGCGTCCGACTGCGTCGGCACGGCATTCCGCCAGGGTGCGGTGAAGGTGACGCAGCTCGACATTCGTCCGCAGCCGCCGGAAAAGGAAGACAAGCTCGCCGTATGGCCGTTCTGGGCGACGAAGATGCGCACCTCTTCCTCGCAGGCCGAAGGTGCCGTCCGCGAATTCCAGGTTGCGACACTTGAATTCATCGGCGAAGACGGCGTGTTGACCGGCGTGAAGTGCTGCGAAGTGGATGAGCGCCGCAAGCCGATTGCCGGCACGGAATTCGTCATCCGCGCCGATCTCGCCTTCATCGCCATCGGCTTCCGCGGCCCGTTCACCGACAGCGTGCTCAAGGAACTCGACGGCAAGCTGACTGTGAATACCGACCGCCGCGGCTCGACCAACGTCGTTGCCAACGACAAGGACTACAAGACCTCGGTCGACAAGCTCTGGACCGCCGGCGACATTCGCCGCGGCCAGTCGCTGGTGGTCTGGGCGATCCGCGAGGGCCGCCAGGCCGCCCGCGCCATCGATGAGGCTCTGATGGGTTCGACGGTTCTGCCGAACTGAGCTTTACCGCTATTTTCCTGCAATGATCGAAGGTCGGGTTCGTAATGAACCCGGCCTTTGTCGTTATCGGCTTGTGTCGTTATCGGCTTGCGGCGACGTTCCAGTTGTAGATGCAGCGGTCGAGGCCGATGGCGATTTCCAGCACTGCAACCTCGTGGTCTATCGCAGGCCCTTTCTTCGGCTGGCTGCGGTAGCGCTGAGGGAAGTCCGTGCGTTTTGAAATCGAGCAGACCTCCATCCATTTGTCGCCGTTGTCGACCTCGATATCCATGGTGATCTCAGAATAGGCCGGAACGCGATCGGACGGCACGATCCGCGTTGGCAGATGGATGACCGAGGCGATCATCCGGCGAACCGGTTCCAGCGAGGCGGCATGGTAGTCGTTACCGCTGTCTGCGGTGAAAGCGCATTGGAATTCGAGCTGCCAGAATTCCTTGAGCCGCACATGCTTGCTCGGTTGATCCTGTTCGCGGCGATAGGATTTCCCGGCCTGCCAGACGCATAAGGGCAACCTTGTTTTCGAATGATTTCCGAGAAGATGCTGCATGTAGACATAGGTAGACGGTGTCGTTTCGGGGCGCAGCGCGAGTTCGGCCTCGGTGTCCGACATTCGCTCCTGTACCCATATGTCCGTGTTGGAATAGGCGTCCGAGACGAGGTTTCGCGGCACCAGGGTCGGGGCCTCGACCCTACGCATATCCCAGGCGGGATTTGCCGATCGCAGGAAGTTTGCGACTTCGTCGGAAAAGAAGCGGATGAAGTCGTCGCGTAGCCGGATGTCCCGCTCTTCCCAATGAACGAGCGAATTGACGTTATAGATATTGAGCACGTGCCATTCTCCATGGGCAACGTTGATGTTCTGAGGTGAGGGCTTTACGTCCAGCAGCCGCCGGACGCATCAATGCCTCCGGCTGTCACGACTGGACGCGGAGACCTCGGCCGGAGAAAGCGCGCACAATCGCAGCCTGCGGGCAGGTGCGGTAACGATCGAATTGATCTGCGCTTTTGGTGCTCATGCGGTTCTTTTATTGGCGGGGCGGGGCCTTGTCAAACCGCATCCGTGCCGCCTAGCGTGCGACCGATCCCGGCAATCTGTAGTCGTCGACGCGGCCGACCGGCGCCGGGTCCATCAGACCCTTCTCGACCAGAAGATCGCGTGGTGATGAGGTCGCTACGGCTGGCGCAGGGCTGCTGCCCAGAAGCTGAGAGCCGCCGTCGAGATCGGGATCCGAGAGGCTCATCGGCTGCGTGCGGGTGATCTTCTCCGGTTCCGCGCCGGGAAGATTGGCCTGTTGCGCCGGCAGCGGATTGCCCGTGTCCAGGCGCGTGATGTCGGGGCTTGCCTGATCGCCCAAGATCCGGCGTGCGGATTTCTCGAGATAGAAGGCGACCTTGCGCTTGCCGGCAGCCGTCAGGTTGACGCCGTCCGCCGTCCTTAACCGGACCTGCTGGCCGTTGATATCCGAACCGGTGACGATGAATTCGCCGTTCTGGTCGGTAAATCCGTCCCAGATGTCGATGAATTCGCCGCCGACGCTGGTCACCTGGCTTTGATAGATCTGATTGAGCTTGACCGCGCTGGCGGTCAGCTGGTCCGAGCCGAAGGAGGGCAGGCCGACCCAGAGCAGTGGGATATGGCGGCTCGTCACAAGTTTGCCGAATTGCTGCACACGCTCTTCATAGGCAAGGAACCAGGGGTCGGTACCGTATTTCTCGTTCAGCCCGTCGCCGATCATCTGCTGGCGATCATTGGCGCCGATCATGACAACGACCATGGCCGGTTTCAGCTGGTCGATCATCCCGGGCAATTGCTGCGGCCAGTTGTAATAATCCTGCCGCACGAGACCGGAGGCGACGTTGCCGCGTGACTGGACGACCACGCCGGGGGAGGTGGAGAAGGCATCCTCCAGTCCGGTGGCCAAGCCGCTCGCCAGAAAGTCGCCGACGACGAGGATGGTCTTGGCGTCGGGAAGCTTTTCCGCCGGTGGCGGCGTTTCCGGCTGCGCGACCTGCTGGCGTGGCGGCGGGGTCGGCCGCTTTTTCGGCTGCACCTTGCGCCGCGGCGGTGGTTGCTCGGCCGGCTGGTCCGGGTAGTCGGGCTCGCGGGTGCCGAACAGCATGTCGAGCAGGTTTCGCCGCGGCCGCTCCTGCGCCTCGGCGATGTTCGGCAGGCAACCAAAGGCGATGACGGCGGAGAGGAACGCTGTCAGAACCACCTTCAAGGTCACCATGGTCGCGCGGGCAGAGTGTTTCATCATAGCTTCTCTTCCGCTCACGACTCCGTGGTCGCATAAGGACGATTTCATCGTCCGGCGATCCCGGATTCGCTTGAGGCGGCTTACTTGCGCAATGCCTTCAGCAGGCTCATCGAGGGCTCGCCATCCGCATCCATGCCCATGCGTTCCTGGACGGCGCTGATGGCAGCCTTGGAGCCCGAGCCGAAATTGCCGTCGACGACGCCGTCATAATAGCCGAGTTCCTTCAGGCGCGTCTGCAGCTCGAATTTCTGCTTGACGTCGAGCGCGCCGCTCGGGCGGGGCCAGGATTGCTGCATGCCGCCATAGCCGGCGATCTGGTCCGCGAGCAGACCGACGGCGAGCGCATAGCTGTCGGAGGCGTTGTAGCGCTTGATGGTGAAGAAGTTGCCGGTCATCAGGAAGCCTGGGCCGTTCGGACCGCCGGGCATCTTCAGCTGTGCGCGGTCGGAGGTCGTGCGGAAGCCCTTGCCGTTGGGGCGCACGAAGCCGAGAGCCGCCCATTGCGCAATCGTGTGCGTCTTGCCAGCCTGGGCGCCGCCACCGGGCGGCACGGTGACTTCATAACCCCAGGTACGGCCGGTATCCCAGCCGTTCTTGGCGAGAAGATTGGCTGTCGTCGCCAATGCGTCCGGAACGGAATTCCAGATATCGGCATGGCCGCTGCCATCGGCATCGACAGCATAGAGCAGGTAGCTGGTCGGGATGAACTGCGTATGGCCCATGGCACCGGCCCAGGAGCCGTTCAGATCCTTGCGCGAGATATCGCCCTTCTGCAGGATCTTCAGCGCGGCGATGAGCTGCTTCTTGGCATAATTCGCCCGCTTCGGATCGGCATAGGCAAGCGTCGCCAGCGCGCGGGGCACGTAGTGCAGCCGATCGTTCTTGGCCAGAACCTCGCCGTAATTCGATTCCATCGACCAGATGGCCAGCATGATATTGCGGTCGACGCCGAAGTGCTGTTCGAGCGTGCGCAGTGTGGACCCGTACTTGACCGCCATCTTGCGGCCAATATCGACCGTATAGGGATTGACACGGGAGTCGAGGTAATCCCAGACTTGGGACTTGAATTCCGGTTGGTACTGCGCCTTTTCGAGGACCGTGGGGTCTGGGTCCGTCACACCGGCAAATGCATTGCGGTAGGTCGATTGCGTAATGCCGCTCTTTGCGGCGGTCGTATAGAAGCCCGCGATCCATTTTTGGAACCCAGGGTCAGCATTGGCGTTAACGGGAAGGAATCCCGCCAAGGCGCCGAGCGCGAGCGCCAAAGCGAGACCACGAAGGGAGTGTTTGCGGTTTACGGTCATCTACAGCCTTGTCCATCAATCGTTGGATTTCGGTGCGGCGATGCACATAGCATCGGCCCATGCGTGACGCTAAACGAACGAAGTCAACAAATTCTTTACCATGGAAGTTCCGGTCAGTCATTATTTGCAAAACAGTAGCAAATTTAATCTACTGACCTTTAGAATGGCTTGGTGCCAACTGATTTAATGCCCAGGAGGTATGAGTGGGACAGCATAAGAAGGTTCGTAAGGCAGTATTTCCGGTTGCCGGACTAGGGACGCGGTTCTTGCCGGCGACCAAGGCGGTGCCGAAGGAGATGCTGACCGTCGTGGACAAGCCGGTGATCCAGTATGTCGTCGACGAGGCGATGGAAGCGGGCATCGAGCATTTCGTGTTCGTCACGGGCCGTAGCAAGCACGTCATCGAAGACTATTTCGATATTCAGTTCGAGCTTGAGCAGACGCTGCGCCAGCGCAACAAGAACGCCGAGCTGTCGCTGCTGAACGGCCTGCTGCCGAAGGCGGGCACGGCGAGCTTCACGCGCCAGCAGGAGCCACTCGGCCTCGGTCACGCCGTCTGGTGCGCCCGCGAGATCGTCGGCGACGAGCCCTTCGCGCTTTTGCTGCCCGACATGGTCATGCGCGCCGAAAAGGGCTGTATGAAGGGCATGATCGAACTTTACGAGCATAGCGGCGGCAACGTCATCGCCGTCGAGGAATGTGCGCCGGATCAGACCCATAAATACGGCATCGTCGGCGTCGGCGAGACGATCGGCAGCGGCTTCCGCATCACGGAAATGGTCGAAAAGCCGGCCAAGGGCACGGCTCCGTCCAACTTCTTCATCAACGGCCGTTACATCCTGCAGCCGGAAATCTTCCGTATCCTGGAAAGCCAGGAGCGTGGTGCCGGCAACGAGATCCAGCTGACGGACGGTATGCTGAAGCTTGCCAAGACGCAGGATTTCGCCGGCTATCACTTTCAGGGTCAGACCTTCGACTGCGGTGCAAAGGATGGCTTCATCCTCGCCAACGTCGCCTTCGCCCTGGCGCGCGACGATATTCGCCCGACCATCGAGGACGAGTTCAAGGCATTGATTGCGGCCCTGAAATAAGGGGTCGACCTTTTGGGAAAAATCTTGGGGCCTGGCATATGCCGGGCCTCAATTCATTTGAGCGGGTGGATTGGAGTTGAGCGAAGGCGGTGTTCAGCGTTTTACGGTCAGGCCCAGGCCGGCCTGGAATTGCCGGGTGTTGTCGCCCACATCTCTCGTCGTCAGCTGATAGCCGACATTGCTGGTGAGATCGAGGTAACGGTTGATCCCCCAGGTTAGCCCGAAAGCGGCGTCGTATTCGACCTCGTCGGAGGCACCGCCATTGGATGGGTAATTGCGCCAGGTCGGGCCTCCCGTCAGCTTGGCGGTGAGGTCGTCGCGCAGCTGATGGCTTACGGTGCTCGTGAGCTGGTAGGCGGTGTAGCCGCTGAGACCGGCCGTAGTGGAGGGCTGGACCGTGGTCGAAAGGCCGACGCTGATATCCGTGCCGCGCTGTGGCGACCAGGCGAGACTGCCGTCGATCGTCGGCGAATCGACCGAGGCGAGGCGCGAATCGTCGAATTGCGTGTGCTGGTAGCCGAAGCCGAGCTCGCCCTTGAATTTTTCACCGAGGTCGAACTCGACGCCGCCCTTGCCGCCATAGCTCTGGTTCGAGCGGGCATAGCCGTTGCCGTCGCGCGTCTCATCGTAGACGGCGCGGCCGAGGGTGACTTCAACGAAGGGAATGATGGCAGGCGATAGCTCGTAGCCGATGCGCCCGCGCCAGGTTCCGGCCGTCTGGTTACGGTCGCTGAGGGTGACCGTCGTCCCGTCAGATAGGACGGCATCGGAATATACGCTGCGTGTCAGCGCTACGGCCGTCGTGCCGCGCAGCAGGCCGAAATCGCGTTCCAGCGAGAGCCCGGCCGTGTACTGGTTGACGGCGGATTGCTTCGAGGCGCCGGCGATCGCATTCGGGTCGCTCGTGTCTTCGCGGTAGAATTGATAGCCGGCGGTGACATGCGCGGTGGTATCGGCGGGAAGATCCAGACGCAGGTCGGCATTCAGATTGACGGTTGGCTTCTCTTCGCCCGCGCCGCTGACGTTCTTCTGCCAGACGCCTTCGCCGGTGATGGTCAGGGCGTGCCGATCCCAATCCGATGTCAGGGTACTGCGCAGATCGGTCTGCAGGAAGGTGCGGTTGTCCTTGACGTCGCCGGTGCGATCCCGCTCGATGTTGATCGACTGGTTGACCGAAGGGCGCAGGGTGAAGGTGCCGAGCGGTATGCCCTGGACATCTGCTCGATCCGGATACTGGCGGGCCTTCAGACCGTCGACGGCGGGCTCCCGCTGGTTCACACGGCGCAGATCGTTATCCAGCGTCGAGCCGGTGGCTGTGGGGTCGATGCCGGTGAGGCGCAGCGGCGCGTTCAACGGCGCGTCGCCGGAGGCCGATGTCTGGTTTGCCGGTGCAGCTGTCTGGCTATCGGCCGCGGTCGCGGCATTCGGATCGGTCGGGGATGCCGATGCCGATGCCGAAGCAGGCAACGTGTCGTCGAGGTTCTGATCGGGTGACAGCGATTGCGCATTGGCCGGCGCCGCTACGGCGAATGCGATGCCCCAGCCGAGCACGGCGGAGGTCGCCCATGCCGCCAGCCGGAAGGCACCATGACCCGCCTTGTCCTTGCCGATGCCCATGTTGTTTATATCTGACCCTGCTGGAAATGACCTAAATTCTTACCCAAGTGTAAAGCCGCGTGGTTAACGCTTGGTTGCCAAGTGATGGCGACAAGAAAGGGTTCGATAATATTTGTCGGGAGGGCGTTGCAGGCTGCCGCCATCACTATAAGTCGATCTTTAGTGGACAGATTTGCAGAAAAGCGTTAGGCCTCGCTCATGAATAAGAGAGCTGTAAGACTCATCGAGAACGGTGCGATCGAATCTGCAATAAGGACGATTGAGACCGAGAGACGGGGCATGGAGGCGCTGGAACGCGCACTGACCAATGGTCTGGCCGAGCCCTTCAGCCGCGCGGTGGAACTCATCGGCGATATCAGTGGGCGCGTCGTCATCACCGGTGTTGGCAAGAGCGGCCATATCGGCAACAAGCTCGCCGCAAGCCTGGCTTCCACGGGTACGCCGGCTTTCTTCGTCCATCCGGTCGAAGCCAATCATGGCGATCTCGGCATGATCACGCAGGCTGACGTCATCATCGCCATCTCTTGGGGCGGCGAGAGTGCTGAACTGCGCGGCATCATCAGCTATTCCCGCCGCTTCTCGATCCCGATGATCGCCATTACATCAGGCGAAACTTCTACGCTTGCTCGCGAATCGGACGTAGTGCTGTTGCTCCCCAAGGAGCAGGAGGCCTGCCCGCACGGGCTCGCGCCGACGACATCGACGCTGCTGCAGCTTGCGATCGGCGATGCGCTGACCGTCGCCTTGCTGGAAGCGCGGGGCTTTACGGCCGAGGATTTCCGTACCTTTCATCCAGGCGGCAAGCTGGGGGCTAGCCTTTCTCATGTCGCCGACATCATGCACAAGGGCGACCGTGTGCCGCTGGTCAAACTCGGAACGGGCATGCCGGAGGCGGCGATGACGCTAGCGAAGATGCGTTTCGGCTGCGTCGGCGTGATCGATGACGATGGTTGCCTGTGCGGTATCGTCACCGATGGCGATATCGCCCGCAATCTCGGCGCCAGCCTCGCGGAGAAGCTGGTGGACGAGGTGATGACCCGCAACCCGAAGACGGTGAAGGAGACGACGCTGGCGACGAGCGCCATGGCCGCGCTCAACCGTCACAATATCTCGGCTCTGATGGTCATCGACGAAGCGCGCCGGCCGATCGGCGTCGTGCATTTTCATGATCTGCTGCGGATCGGCGTCGCCTGATCAGACCGGTTCGACCGTGAGCTCGCGACCATTGCTGGCGACCACTTTGACGCGGGTGCCAACAGGCAGGTCCGGCCCGTTGACCGTCCAATAGGTATCGTTCAGGCGAATGCGCCCGCGGCCTTCGGCGATCGGTTGGTCGAGGGTTGCCGTGCGCCCGACCAGGCTAGCGCTGCGCTGGTTCAGGAAAGGCTCATCGGTCACCTGGTTGTTGTTGTAGAGATAGCGGCGGCCGATGAGGGTGACGATCACAGCCGTTGCCGCAAAGACCAATCCCTGCACCTGCCAGACCCAGAAGCTGTGCTCCCAGAAGAGGAGCGACAGGGCGCCGACGATGATGCCGGCGAGCCCGATCCACACCAGGAAGAAGCCCGGCAGGATCAGCTCGGCGGCAAGCAAGACCAGACCGACGAGCCACCAGCTCCAGGGGCCGAGTTCGACGATGAGGTTGTCGAACATGTCAGCTCTCCTTCGGTGTCAGCGGATTGATCGCTGGCGTCGTGCGCGCGGGGCCTGGACGCGGGCGAGGCTGCTGCGGCGCGCCATTGCCGTCGCCATTGTCGCCGAAGACCTCGCGGGCGATCGCACCGATGCCGCCGAGCGAACCGATGATCGAGCTTGCCTCCATCGGCATCAGCACGATCTTCGAATTGCCGGCAGAGCCGATCGCGGTCAGGGCTTCGGTATACTTCTGCGCGATGAAGTAGTTGATCGCCTGGACATTGCCTTCGGCAATCGCCTCGGACACCACACGGGTCGCCTTCGCCTCGGCCTCGGCCAGGCGCTCGCGAGCCTCGGCATTGCGGAAGGCTGCCTCACGCTGACCTTCTGCCTGGAGCACAGCGGCCTGCTTGGCGCCTTCAGCGCGCAGAATCTGCGCGTTGCGCATGCCTTCCGCCTCCAGAACCTGAGCACGCTTTTCGCGCTCCGCCTTCATCTGCCGCGCCATGGCGTCGACGAGATCCTTCGGCGGCTGGATGTCCTTGATTTCGACGCGCGTCACCTTGATGCCCCAGGGCTCGGCCGCCTCGTCGACGACGCGTAGCAGCCGCTCGTTGATGGCGTCGCGGTTCGACAGCAGCTCATCGAGATCCATCGAGCCCATGACGGAGCGGATGTTGGTCTTGGTGAGATTGAGGATCGCGCTTTCGAGATTGGTGATCTGATAGGCGGCCTGGGCAGCATTCAGCACCTGGAAAAAGGCGACCGCATCGGCCGAGATGCTGGCATTGTCCTTGGTGATGACCTCCTGGGTCGGCACGGCGAGGACCTGTTCCATCACATTCATGCGAGCGCCGACCGTTTCGATGAAGGGCACGATCAGATTGAGCCCCGGCTCCAGCGTGCGGATATAGCGGCCGAAGCGCTGGACCGTGTACCGATAGCCCTGCGGCACGGTCTTGATGCCTGCAAACAGCACCAGAATGACCAAGACAACCAGGGCAATCACAACGATGCTGAAACCACCGACGACCATCGAACTCCTCCATGGACGCGCCTGCCTGAACAGGCTCGCGTCGCGTAAACCGCTACCGTTCGGCCTCCTATGCTCGGTCGAGCTCATGAGGCGGCAGCTCAATCAGATGTGGTGGGTTAGCATGTTCTCGGCAAGTGAGGAATGGGGCCGCAGCAGGCGTTTCGCTACGCGGCCGATCAACCAATCGCCGTCTGGGTCTTGCGCCCGGCGATTGATGTTCATACTTTATTACATGAACTTCCAGCTCCGCTGCCAAGCAGCCTTTCGGGGCAAGCCATCGCGCATCATCAGGGTGAAGCCATGAACTTAGATAGGACCTTGCGGTCGGTTGTGGCCGTGCACGCTTCAATTCCGGAAGACGCCTTCACGGCGGCAACGCTCGGCACCCGCAGAGAAGGGAGTGGCGTCGTCATCCGCGGAAACGGCCTGGTATTGACGATCGGTTATCTCATCACCGAAGCCGACGAGGTCTGGCTCACGACCAATAGTGGCCGCGTCGTGCCCGGCCATGCGCTCGCCTACGATCAGGAAACGGGATTCGGGCTCGTGCAGGCGCTCGGGCCTCTCGATGTGCCCGCCCTCGAATTCGGCGATACCAACAAGGCCGAGATCGGCGATGAAGTTGTCATCGCCGACGGGATCGGCCAGTTCGTCGAGGCGAAGATCGTCGCCAAGCAGGAGTTCGCCGGCTATTGGGAATATCTGCTCGACGAAGCGATCTTCACGGCACCGGCCCATCCCTCTTGGGGCGGAGCGGCACTTGTCGACGAAAAAGGCAAACTTCTCGGCATCGGTTCGCTGCACCTGCAGATGGCAACCCAGAATGGTGACAGCGCTGATATCAACATGATCGTGCCGATCAATCTTTTGATGCCGATCCTGGACGATCTCATCAAGCGCGGCCATGTCAACAAGCCGCCGCGACCCTGGCTTGGCGCCTTCTCTGCCGAAAGCAATGGCGAAGTCGTCGTCATGAGCGTCACCGAGGGCGGCCCGGCTGCCAAGGCGGGCTTGCGCCGGGGCGATGTCATTTCTGAAATCCGCGATGGCGAGGTCGACGGGCTCGCTGATTTCTATCGCAAGATCTGGCAGAGCGGTCCAGCCGGCTCCGAGATCCCCATGCGTGTGCTGCGCGACGGCCGCGAAGCCTGGCTGCGTGTCAAATCCGCCGATCGCGGCAGTTTCCTCAGAAAGCCGCAGCTGCAATAGAGCCGTGTCGCCGGCATCGCTGCCGGCGGTCTGTCACGCCCAGCCGAGCAGCTCCCGCCGCACGACCTTTTCCAGCACGTTCATGCCGTCTTCGCTGTCGTTGAGACAGGGAATGTGGGTGAATTTGTCGCCACCGTTGTGATGGAAGGATTCCGCCGCCTGCTCGGCGATCTCTTCGAGCGTCTCGAGGCAGTCCGAGACGAAGCCGGGATTGAGCACGGCGATCCGCTTGGTGCCATTCTTTGCAAGCTCTTCCACCGTCTTGTCGGTATAGGGCTGCAGCCATTCCTCCGGTCCGAAGCGGGACTGGAAGGTGACCATGAACTGATCTTCGGATAGGCCAAGCTTCTCGCGCAGCAGCCGGCCGGTCTTCTGACAGAAGCAGTAATAGGGGTCGCCGAGCTTGAAGTAAGACATGGGAATGCCGTGGAAGGACGCGATGATCTTTTCCGGCTGCCAGTCCAGCGTCGACAGGTGCCGGGTGACCGAATTGGCGAGCGCCTCGATATAGGTCTCGTCGTCGTGATATTGCGGGACGGTGCGGATGGCCGGCTGCCAGCGCATCTTCTGGAGCTTCTCGAACGCCTTGTCGTTGACGGTAGCCGTCGTGGCCGCCGCATATTGCGGATAGAGCGGAAAGAGCACGATGCGCTCGCAGCCACCGTCCTTTAGTGCCTGGATGCGATCGGCGATTGACGGCTGGCCATAGCGCATGGCCCAGTCGACCTTGACGTTGGGCAGATCGCGCAGCCGCTCGGCCATCAGGTCGGACTGGTTGCGGGTATAGGTGCGCAGATAGCTTTCGTCCTTCTCCTTGTTCCAGATCGTTGCATAGGCCTTGCCGACTTTCCCCGGACGAGTGTTGAGCACGATGCCGAACAGGATCGGATACCATTTCCAGCGCGACCATTCGATGACGCGGCGGTCGGTCAGGAATTCTTTCAGATAGCGACGCATCGAGGAGTAGTCGGTGCTGTCGGGTGTTCCGAGATTGACGAGCAGCACGCCGACCTTGCCGTATTTCACGCTCGGGTGATTGGGCGCAAGCGCGGTCAGGTCTGCTGTCATCGATCGAATTCCTCTCAAGATACGAAGCACTTCACATAAGAACAAAAGCCGGTTCGGGGAAGCCCGGACCGGCTGGTGTAAGCGAGACAAATCGTCCTTACTTGGCCGGAATCCTCAACTTTTCGCCGACCGTCAGGTGATGCGGCTTGATGTTGTGGTTGGCGGCCACGAGTTTGTGCCATTGCTTGGCGTTGCCGTAGTAGGTCTTGGCAATATCCCACAGCGTGTCGCCGGCGATGACGACGTGGGTCGTCGGTGTCTTCGGCGGTTCGCTTGCCTTGGCCTCGGGCGCTGCCGTTGCCGGAGCCGTGGTCGCGGGTGCGGAGGTGGCCGGAGTTTGCGCCGCTGGAGCCGAGGCGGCGGGTGTCGAGGCTGCCGGATCCGAATTTGCCGGAACGGTCGGCGTGGGCGTCGGGTTGACCGGGGTCGTCGTGCTCGGCGTCGTCACCGTCGGGGCGGAAGAGGCCGGCGGTGTTGTCGTGGGCGAGGCGGTGCCGTTATCGGTAGCAGAAGCTGCCGGTTTCTGCTCCGGTGCTGCCTGCGGTGCCGTTGCGGCGGGCTTCGCCGGCTCCGGCTGAGCGGTTGTCGCCGTTGCGGCAACCTGGGTTATGCGGCCATCCGTATAGGGTTTATAGGGATTGTGCGCGCCAAGATAATCGGCGACCACCGATTCCAGATTGGGGCCGAAATCGTAGGCGTTCTTGCCGTCCTTGGCGAAGACGGTATAGCCGTCGCCGCCGGCGCGCATATAGTTGTTGCTGACGACGCCATAGGTCTTTTCCGGGTCGATCGGCTTGAATTCGGTGCCTTCCTGCACGTCGACGGAGACGAGGCGGCTGCCCGGGGGCTTCGATTTGTCGAAGCTGTATTTGAGGCCGGCTACCTGGGGGAAGCGGCCAGCGCCGTCATCGATCTGGCTGAGCCCGTTTTCGAGCGCCGCCTTGACGTCGGCGCCGGTCAGCTGAAAGGTCGCAACCGTGTTCTGGAATGGCAGCACGGTCAGCACGTCGCCCATGCTGACATCACCGGCGGCGATCGAGGCACGCAGGCCGCCGCCGTTCTGGATGGCGATGGAAATGCCCTGCGCCTTGGTGCGGTCGAGCATCGCGTCGGCGACAAGATTGCCCATTGAGCATTCCTGAACGCGGCAGATTTCACGTGCGCCTTCGATCGGCCCTTGCGAATTGCCGATGATCTTCCTGCGTAGTTCCTCGATCGGTTTTGCCATCTCCTGCACGCGTGCGAGGATCGTCGGATCGGGCTTGATGGAGGCATCGAGCAGGATCGGATCGCCCTTGGCGTCCTTGACAGCGCCGTTGTCGTCGAAGGT
This sequence comes from Rhizobium sp. ZPR4, assembly GCF_040215725.1. Taxonomy (NCBI): domain Bacteria; kingdom Pseudomonadati; phylum Pseudomonadota; class Alphaproteobacteria; order Hyphomicrobiales; family Rhizobiaceae; genus Rhizobium; species Rhizobium sp. ZPR4. Next base: position 2,583,101 of record NZ_CP157967.1, on the reverse strand, counting down.
GATGACGAGATCGCCAAGATATTTGCTATAGGACGCGGCCTGGACGACGGGGACCTTATAGCCGGCCGGATTGTCGACCATGGTCGGGTAGGGGCCGGCTGCCTTCGGGTCGGTATTCGACAGGAGCGTATGCGAGTGACCGCCGACGACGACGCTGACGCCGGCGATCTTGGCGATCTTCTCGACATCGCGCGGATAGCCGACATGGGTGAGCGCGATGATCTTGTTGACGCCTTGCGATTTCAGCGCATCGACTTCGGCACTGATGGCGGCGGCATCGTCGGTGATCTTCACATGGGGGCCGGGAGAGGCAAGCTCAGGCGTTTCGGTCGTCACCGCGCCGACGATGCCGATCTTCTGGCCGCCGATATCGAGCACGATCGACTTCTTGATGCGGTTGCCGAGCTTCGATTGGTCGTCGACCACCAGATTGGCCGTCACGACCGGGAACTGCGCCTTGTCGAGGAAGGCTGCAAGCGGGCCTTCGCCATCGTCGAATTCGTGGTTGCCGACCGTCATGGCGTCGATCTTCATGTCGTTGAGGAATTCGCCTTCGGCCGCACCCTTGTAGGTCGTATAGAACAGGGAGCCCTGGAAATTGTCGCCGGCATCGAGGACGACTACGTTCTGGCCGGCAAGGGCGGCACGTCTCTGGTCGATGGCGGCTTTCAGCCGTGCTGCACCGCCGAAGCACTCGTTCTTGGCTTCTTCGGCTGCAGAGCAGGTGGCGTCGAACTTGTTGATCGATTCAACGCGCGAATGGAAATCGTTGAAGTGCAGGATGTTGAGTTGATAGTCCGCGAAGGCGGCGCTGGTGCTCAGCGCCAGCAGCGTGGCGGCCAAAAGACCCACTCCGAAGGGCTGCTTCATCTGTCTCTCCTGTTGGTCATTGCAATCCGGCCCGCCAATGCCCCGAGGCGGTCCCCCACGCCGATGTTTTCATCACGGCGGAGCGAGCGCAAGCAAAAGCTGTTGGCTTCATTAGGATTTTACAAAGCGGCGGATTGGAGCGCCGGATCAGGCACAGGCCTCGACGGAGGCAGCGCCATAGGATTCGCGCAGCGCTGCTGCGGCATTCCAGCCGACAGAGCAGAAGACGAGCGCACAACAGAGGAAGGCGACAAGATGAAGGCGCCGATTCCGCTTTCGGTAGAGCAGGATAGTGCCGGCGCCATAGATGAGCAAAGCCGGTACGGCAAAAAGGAGGACGCTTGCCGGGCCGTCACAATCAAGGGCTTCGAAGCCTTGAGCGCGATAAGTGTTGACGGGGGTAATGGTCGCCAGGATGGCCAGCGGAAGCGCGGCGATGAGAGCCAGGTAGAGAATCATCATCGCGCGCATCGCGGCCTATCCGTTCATCCAGCTTCTATCAGCCCTGGCGATTAAGCGAGAAATGCCCGCCGGTTTCGGACGTGCAGTTGAGCTGGCCCGGATTGGCCAGGAAGCAATTGACCTTCGAAGAGGTGCGCTTGATATTCGAATAGAGATTGATCTGAATGACGCCCGACGGATCGGTCGTATAGGTTCCCGAAGCCATCTGCTGGTTCGTGCCATCCGTCGTGTGCGTTTCGAATCGGCCGGCGTTGAAGGTCGAATTCAGGCCGTTCGAATCTGCCCAGCTTCCTTCCACTGAATTCATGCGCGGCTGGGAGCCGCCAGGGTTCATTGCCATCGGCGGCGGTCTGGAGCCGCCGAAATCGACGCAGGCAGATAAAGCTGCCGCAGCAGCGAGGAGGGCAAGAGCGGTTCTCATCTTCATAAATATCTCCCGCGAATAGGGGCGGTCTAAAGGCGTATCGGTTGCAAGGAAGATGGCGCGACCATCGAGCTAAAGCAAGATGTCACAGGCGATCTGCTTGATTTATCTGGCTTGCGTAACAAAAATGCCCGCACGACCTGTGCGGGCATTCGAGCCTTGCATCGGGTTAACGCTATACTCTTAGCGAACCAGAATGTTCCGGAACTGCCACGGATCCTTGGTGTCGATGTCTTCCGGGAAGAGGCCCGGGCGGCCATCGAGCGGGGTCCAGTCGGTGTAGTGACCTTCGACCGGGCCGAGATAGGGCAGCTGCACTTCGAGGCAGCGCTTGTAGTCGACTTCGTCGGCTTCGACGATGCCGGCCTTCGGATTTTCCAGTGCCCAGACCATGCCGGCGAGAACGGCAGACGTTACCTGCAGACCGGTGGCGTTCTGGTAGGGGGCGATGCGGCGGGTCTCTTCGAGAGACAGGCGCGAGCCGTACCAGTAGGCGTTCTTGGCATGGCCGTAAAGCAGCACGCCGAGTTCGTCGACGCCGTCTTCCAGTTCATGCTCGTCAAGAACGTGGTGAACCGGCTGCGGGGTGCCGCCGTTGCCGAACATCTCATGCAGCGAGAGCACGGCGTCGTTGGCCGGATGATAGGCGTAGTGGCAGGTCGGGCGGAAGGTGACTTCGCCGTCCTTGTCGCGCACGGTGAAATAGTCGGCGATCGAGATCGACTCGTTGTGGGTCACCAGGAAACCGTATTGCGGGCCGGGGGTCGGGCACCAGGTACGGACGCGGGTGTTCGCGCCCGGCTGTTCCAGATAGATGGCAGCCTTGCAGCCCTTCTTGTGCTTCTTGGCGTTCTTCGGCATCCACTCTTCATGGGTGCCCCAGCCAAGCTCGGCCGGCTGCAGACCTTCGGAGATGAAACCTTCGACCGACCAAGTGTTCCAGAAGACGTTGAGCGGCTTCGGATGCTTGGTGCGCTGGGTGTCGCGCTCGGCAATGTGGACGCCCTTGACGCCGACCTTCTTCATCAGCTTGGCCCAGCCTTCGCGGTCATGCTGATCCGGCTCTTCGAACTTCAGGCCGATATCCTTGGCGAGGTTGACGAGCGCCTGCTTGACGAACCAGGAGACCATGCCCGGATTGGCGCCGCAGGTGGAAACCGCCGTCGTGCCGCCCGGGTTCTTTTCCTTCTCCTTGCGCATGGTTTCGCGCAGGGCATAGTTGGTGCGGTCGGCGTTCTTCAGATTCTTGTCGAAATAGAAGCCGAGCCAGGGTTCGACGACGGTGTCGATGTAGAGCACGTCGAGCTTGCGGCAGAGCTTGACCAGATCGAGCGAGCCGGTGTCGACCGAGAGGTTGACGCAGAAGCCCTGGCCGCCGCCTTCCGTCAGGAGCGGCTTCAGGAGTTCCTTGTAATTGTCCTTGGTGACATATGCCTTGATGTGGCGGACGCCGTGCTTCGCCAGGATTTCCATATCGGCTGGCTCTTCACGCGGGTCGATGACGACCATCCGGCTCTTGTCGAATTTGAAATGGCGCTCGATCAGGGGCAGGGTGCCACGGCCGATGGAGCCAAAGCCGATCATCACGATCGGACCGGTAATTTCGGCATATACCGGATAGTTGTGTTTCGTCATTCTTTTCTCCTTCGAAAGGCAGGACGCCGTTCGGTTCACGAAATCTAGTTAGAGTTTGCGCGAAAGCGCTGGCAGAGTTTGCGCGAAAACGCTGGGTGAGCGGCTCTAATCATAATTTGATGTCACAATAAAGAGCTGTTCAGGGTTAGCCGGGCAAAGTCAAGTGACGGCCAACATACACGCCTTATGCGACGGGTTTGTTGCCTTCAAGGTTGGTTTTCGCTGACATAAGCGGAATGTTGCGTGTTGGCCGCGATCTCCCGCCGATCATCACCCCTTCAAGGTTTCCAGACCATCGGTGACCGTGGTGAGTGCAATTTCCTGGACCTCGTAGGCGGCGACGCCATGGATGGTGAAGGGGTCGGCGGCGACGTAGGCCTCCAGTTCGGTCCTCTCGCCGCGGGCGAAGATGACGCCGCCGGTGCGTGGCACCTTGCGGCCGGAGGCAAGGAACCAGCCCTTCGCATAGCCCTCTTTCACCCAGGCCATATGCGGCTCCATGTGCTTGTCGGCTTCGTCATTGCCCTTGAGGTAGGTGAGCGAGAGAATGAACATCAATCAATTCCATAGAAGTTGTGCACGGATCAGGCCACGCAGGGAGTTTCCAACGTAAAGGGTGCGATCTTTCAGGTCGTCGAGCTGGATGCGACCGACACGGGCCTTGCGCTGACAGATGAGTTCGGTGCGCAGGACGCCGGCGAGGAGACCGGAGGATATCGGCGGGGTGCGTAAGGTGTCTGGATCATCCTCAAGGAAGATTGAGGTGATCGTCCCCTCGCACACCTCATTCTTCTCATTGAGCAGCAGCACTTCATCCGCTTCATCGGGCCGATACTCCGCGCGGGCCGCTTCATAGACCGTGCGGCGCGTAGTCTTGACGCGCAGCAGCTTGTCGGCGGAATCGAGCCGGGTTGTGGCAATGCGCACGCGCCAGACGGTGTCGGGCAGCAGCGGGACAAACGGTGTCGTCGTCACTTCGGTCTGCCCGTCGCGATCCAGTGTCAGCCGGACCCTTAACGGTACGCCAGCACCGGCGACCGCCTGTTCCAGGTTTCCGAGCACGTTCCTGGGAGCAGAAAAGCCGAGGCGGCGGGCGGAGCGCTGCAGCCGGGCGAGATGCAGGCGCAGGCGGATGAAGCCGGTTTCCGGCTCGTAGCGCAGCGTCTCGATCAGGGAAAAATCCTCTACCGGTCGATCCATCGGTCCCCCACGGCGAAGCGCGCCTTGAGGAGGCATTCCTCATATTCCGCTTCCGCCGTCGAATCGAAGACGATGCCTCCGCCGACATTGAACACTGCGCGGCCGTCTTCGAAAAGCGAGATCGTGCGGATCGCCACCGAAAAACGCATGGCGCCTGTGGGCGAGATCATGCCGATCGCGCCGCAATAGGCATCGCGGGGGCCGTCTTCGAGGTCATGCAGGATTTCCATCGCCCGCATTTTCGGCGCGCCGGTGATCGAGCCGCAGGGGAAGAGCGCGGCAAGGATGCCGCGGATCGATATATCAGGCAGCAGCTTGGCCTGCACATGGCTGACCATCTGGTGCAGGGTAGGGTAGGTCTCGATTTCGAAGAGCTTGGGGACGTCCAGCGTGCCGACTTGCGTGATGCGCGAGATATCGTTGCGCAGCAGGTCGACGATCATGCGGTTTTCGGCCTGCGTCTTCTCATCGGCGAGCATGGCGGCGACGATCGCGTCGTCCTCCGCGGCATTTGCGCCGCGCTTGGCTGTGCCCTTCATCGGATGCGTCTCGATCCAGCCGTTCTTGTCCGTGCGGAAGAAAAGCTCCGGCGAGCGTGACAGGATGATAGGACCGCCGAGATCGACGAGCGCGCCGTATTTGACGGGTTGCCGCTCGATCAGCGACCAGAAGGCGGCGCGGGGATCGCCGTTCCAGCGCGCATGGATCGGCATGGTGAGATTTGCCTGATAGCAATCGCCCAGGCGTAGATGCTGATGCAGCCTGTCGAAGCGCTCCCGATAGGTCTCGAAATCCCAGGTAGCTTTCGGCTCCGTCAGGAACTCCTGGTTTTCCTGCCGCTGTGCGGGCTGAGCAAGCGGATGGTCATCCGCCGCCGGGGCGTCGAAAACGCCGAAGCAAAGCAGGGGCGTTTCCCTGTTTTCCTCGGCGAAGGGCGCGAGTTTTTCCTCGAAGAGATGGCCGGCCTCATAGGCGATGTAGCCGGCAAGCCACTTTCCCTGCCGCCTGGCGTCTTCCATTCGATCGAGGGCATCGAAGAATTGCTCGCGCGTATGGGCGATGATGATCTCGGCCGGTTCGGCAAAGATCATCACCTGTGCGGTGCTGTCGTCCCTGAAGAGGACGTAGGGTATGGCGTCGGCCATGCGCGGATTTCGATCCAGTGTTTCGTTCAGTCGATCCCAGGCATGATTGCAGGTGCCGTTACGCTTGGCCCCTCACCCTTGCCCTCTCCCCGCTCGTGGGGAGAGGGAACCGATCCGGCGTTTACCGCACCATTCTTGCCCAAATGATGCAAATATTGCTGCCGTATCTCCCTCTCCCCACATTGGCGGGGAGAGGGTCGGGGTGAGGGGTCATGCGCGAGGATGCAGCGATGGCAGACGTGCCTGACCTGCCACTCCTGCGAGCAAGCGAGAGATCTCAGTCCTTATCTAAATCTAACGCTTCCAGCTCGTCGATCAGCCCTTCGATCATCGACAAACCCTTGCTCCAGAACGACGGATCGGTGGCGTCGAGGCCGAAAGGCTTCAGGAGTTCGGAATGATGCTTGGTGCCGCCGGCCTTCAGGAGCTCGAAATACTTCTCCTGGAAGCCCTTCTCGGCGTTGCGGTAGACGGCATAGAGCGAGTTCACCAGGCAATCGCCGAAGGCATAGGCGTAAACGTAGAAGGGCGAGTGGATGAAATGGGGGATATAGGCCCAATAGGTCTCGTAACCCTCGGAGATCTTGATCGCCGGGCCTAAGCTTTCCTCCTGCACGGAGAGCCACAGCTCGCCGATATTGTCCGATGTCAGTTCACCATTCTTGCGGGCGGTGTGCACCTTGCGCTCGAATTCGTAGAAGGCGATCTGGCGCACGACCGTGTTGATCATGTCCTCGACCTTCTGGGCGAGCATCGCCTTGCGTTCGCGCTTGTCCGTGGTCTTGTCGAGCAGCGCGCGGAAGGTCAGCATTTCGCCGAAGACGGATGCGGTCTCGGCAAGAGTCAAAGGTGTCTGGCACATCAGCGCGCCCTGGCCGCCGGCCAGTACCTGATGCACGCCATGGCCGAGTTCATGGGCCAGCGTCATGACATCGCGCGGCTTGCCCATATAGTTGACCAGCACATAAGGATGGGCTGACGGCACGGTCGGATGCGCAAAGGCCCCCGGCGCCTTGCCGGGACGCACCGGCGCGTCGATCCATTCCTCGTCGAAGAAGCGCTTGGCGATCGCAGCCATCTCCGGCGCGAAATTGCCGTAGGCCGAAAGAACCGTGTCTTTCGCATCGGTCCAGGGGATCAGCGCATTGGGCGTTTCCGGCAGCGGCGCATTGCGGTCCCAGAAGTTCATCTGGTCCATGCCGAGCCACTTGGCCTTCATCTTATAATAGCGATGCGACAGGCGCGGATAGGCGTCGCGCACAGCGGCTGCGAGTGCATCCACCACCTCGCGCTCAACGCGGTTGGCCAGATGCCTCGAATCGGCGATGTCCTCGAAGCCGCGCCAGCGGTCAGCGATTTCCTTGTCCTTGGCGAGCGTATTGGTGATCAGCGTGAAGGTGCGCAGATTGGCCTTGAAGGTTTCGGCAAGTGCCATGGCCGCCTTGCGGCGTGCTTCCGGATCCTGTTCCTGCAGCATGTTCAAGGCGACTTCCAGCGGCTGCTTCTCGCCGTCGATCTCGAAGCGCAGCTCCGCCATCGTCTCGTCGAACAGCCGGTTGAAGGCAGCGGCGCTGGTCATCGACTTCTCCAGGAACAGCTGCTCGAGCTTGTCGTCGAGCTGATGCGGCTTGTCCTTGCGCAGGTCGACGATCCAGGGGCGATAGTGGCCGGCGGTGGCGTCGTTCGCCATGCAGGCATCCATCACAGCGTCGTCGATGCGGTTCAGTTCCAGCGGGAAAAACAGCAGATGTGCGGCATAGTCGGTCAGCTTTGCCTGAACGTCGCCATAGAGCTTGCCGTTGGCGGGATCGATGGTGTTGGAAAAATAGGTGAGCCCGGCATACGAGCCGAGGCGCCCCATGATATCGTCAAGCGCCTCATACTCCTTGATGGCTGCGCCGATGCCGGCGTCGCCCGTTTTGGCCGCTGCATCGGTAAGCTTGCCCTTCCACTTTTCCTCGAAGGCAATGGCCATCTTGCCGGCCTTTTCCATATCGCCGATGAATTCGGGGGACGTGGAGGAAGGATAGAGATCGCTTAGCTTCCAGGCCGGCAGGTCTCCAAGTGCCTGGCCGGTCGCCTGGCCCGCTGAGAATTTAATGGCCGAGAAATTAATGAGGGAGTGGAGCGAGGTCGGGCTCATGGGCGAAATTTCCTCTGCTTTTATTTTTCGGATCGTCCGATCCGTTCGTGTCTATTCGGCTGGAAAGCCTGCTGCAAGGCCTGATTTTCCTGCACCGAAGGTTGAATCATGGACGGCGTTACATTCGTCACAATGATTAAAATGCGAGGTTTTGGCAAAACTTCATGTTCAAGCCTTTCTGCGAATGTCCGTGTCAGGTTTCGCATGAAGTGAGGCACCAATGACCGTTTACAATAGCGCCAAGGGGGGCGCGCAGATTCTCGTTGTTGAGGATGATCCGATTCAACGCCGTCTGCTTAAGAATGCCATCGAGCGGCACGGACACGTTGCCCATTTGGCAGAAAATGGCCGTCTCGGCCTTGAGTTCCTGAAGCGTGGCAACGATCAGATCAACGTGATCGTACTTGATCTCATGATGCCGGAAATGAACGGCATCGAGTTCCTGGGCGCGCTGAACGATATGGGCATCGACCTGCCCGTGATCGTGCAGACGGGGCAGGGCGGTATCGATACCGTGGTGCAAGCGATGCGCGCCGGCGCCTTCGATTTCGTCGTCAAGCCCGTATCGCCGGAGCGTATCGCGGCATCGATCGCCAATGCTCTGAAGCTCGACCAGCGCGAGGCAAAGGCCCGCGCCGGACGCAAGTCGCGCTCGAGCAGCATCACCTTCGACGACATCGTCTCGGCAAGCCCGGCAATGATGCGCGTGATCGATCTCGCCCATCGCGCCGCGCAATCGAACATTCCGGTGGTGCTGGAAGGCGAGTCGGGCGTCGGCAAGGAACTGGTGGCCCGCGCCATCCAGGCCGCAAGCGACCGCGCCGGCAAGCCGTTCGTCACCGTCAACTGTGGTGCGATCCCGCACAATCTCGTCGAAAGCATCCTTTTCGGTCATGAGAAGGGCGCGTTCACCGGTGCGGCCGAGCGTCATGTCGGCAAATTCATGGAGGCCGATGGCGGCACGCTGTTCCTCGACGAGATTGGCGATCTGCCGCTGGAAGTCCAGGTCAAGCTGCTGCGCGCCGTGCAGCAGGGCGAGATCGAGACCGTCGGTGCGCGCGTCGCACAGAAGGTCAATGTCCGGCTGATTTCGGCCACGAACAAGGATCTGATCGAAGAGGTCAAGGCAGGGCGGTTCCGCGAGGATCTCTACTATCGCCTTAACGTTTTCCCGATCACCATGCCGGCGCTTCGTCGCCGCAAGGAAGACATCCCGCATCTGGCACGCGCTTTTGCCGACCGGTTCGCGCTGGAGCAGAAGCTCGATCACCCGCTCGGGATCAGCAACGATGCCCTTGCGCTGCTGACCGCCTACGACTGGCCGGGCAATATCCGCCAGCTCGAAAACGCTGTTTTCCGTGCGGTTGTTCTCTCCGAAGGGCCCGAGCTGCTCGACACGGATTTCCCGCAGATCGCCGCGCAACTGCCCGGCTATTTCGCTGCCGAGCATCCGACCTTGGTTGTGGATAATTCGCATGCCTCTTCGGCCGAAGTTCTCGCAGCTGAAAGAAGCGAACGGGTCGCTTACGGGGTTTCGCACGGATCGGCTGCAACCACTCCGCTTGCTTCAGTCGATGCGTCGGCGGGTGCGTCCGACAACGTCATCGTCAGCACGAACACGTCAGGCGATGTGAGGAAACTGGCGGATGTCGAGGAAGAATTGATCCGATTTGCCCTCAAATTCTATCGCGGGCAGATGAGTCAGGTCGCGAGAAAGCTCGGTATCGGCCGTTCAACCCTCTATCGGAAGTTGAAAGACTACGGCATAGACCCGGATGATCCGCAAAAAAGTGCTGCATGAAGGAAAGCTTAACGTTTAGGCAAGCATATTTTGTTACCCGTCGTAAAGCACTTGTTAGTGCATCGTTCACCATGTATGAAGGGGTCGATCATGTGTGGCATTTTTGCCATCGTGTCACCGCAATTGACAGCCATTTGGAACACGATGCGACATTGTCTGTCGGACGGGGATCGAATTGCCGAATTTGAGTGCAAATACCAAGCCTAATAGCTTGAGCTGGCATTCTGCGTGCTCTAACCTATTTAGCAAGGTGGCCAAGGTCGTAGCCGTTGGCCTCCTTGCTTTGGCCGTTTCTACCCCTGTTTTCGTTGGCACTCCCTCGCAGGCTGGCGGTGAAACCCGCAGCCTGAAGATCTATTATGTCCACACCGGCGAAAAGGCCGTCATCACTTACAAGCGCAATGGCAAGTTCGATCCGGACGGCCTGGAGAAGCTGAATCGCATCCTGCGCGACTGGCGCAAGAATCAGCCGACCAAGATGAATCCGCGCCTGTTCGACCTGATCTGGGAAGTCTACCGCGAAAGCGGTTCACATGAATTCATCTACGTGATCTGCGGTTTCCGTTCGCCAGGCACCAACGAGATGCTGCGCACGCGCAACGCCCATACCGGCGTTGCCAAGAAGAGCCAGCATATGCTCGGCAACGCGATGGACTTCTATATTCCCGACGTCAAGCTCACCAAGCTGCGCGAAATCGGCATGAAGCTGCAGGTCGGCGGCGTCGGCTATTATCCGACCTCGGGATCGCCCTTCGTGCATATGGACGTCGGTGGTGTGCGCGCATGGCCGCGCATGGATCGCCAGGACCTCGTCCGCCTCTTCCCGGATGGCAAGACGATGCATATTCCGGCCGACGGCAAGCCGTTGCCTGGCTACCAGCAGGCGGTTGCCGATTATAAGCGCCGCATGTCGTCCGACGATATCCAGATCGCCAGTTCCTCTTCGCCGCGCCGCGGTTTCTTCGCTCGCCTGTTTGGTGGCGGCGGCGGTGCGGATGAGGAAGAGGACAATGCGGATACCGGAACGACGGCGGCACCGGTGGCTGTCGCCTCGGCTGCCCGCAAGGGTCAGCCGGCTCCGGTTGCCAGTGATGATGGTGACGATGGCGCCGCTCCGGCCCCAGCCCCGGCCCAGGTTCAGGTCGCCAGCGTAAACGCGCCTGTTCCGCAGGTTCGCCCGGCATTTGGCAATCAGCCTGCCGGCAGCGATGTGGCTTCCGCTCTCGTCTCGCCGTCTCGTAACGCTGCTCAGGATGCGCTTGCCGCCGCCATGCCGGATACGGGCGATCAGCCGCAATATGCCGATCTTCGCTCCTATCATGTGCCCGTACCATCCTTGCTTGATCGGCGTTCGCCTGGTGATGCGGAAGTGGCATCGGCCGAAGCTGACATGAAAGGCCAGCTGGCAGCCGTTCCGGTGCCGGCGCAGCGTCCGGAACTGGCGGAAAGCCTCCTGGCATCAGCCGATGCCGATCAGGAGGCTGCCGACGACCAGGCTGATGCAGGCGCACTTTCGCCTTCGGTCATTGCGGCTCTGGAGCAAAGCCGTCCCGATCGATCGGATGCCAATAGTGCGGTTCCGGTGGCACAGCCGTCAAACAACGTCGCGTCGAAGGATCAGCTGGCGCCCGCAAGCAACGGTAATGACGCGGCGCAGGCAATCGCCGCCGTTCTGCCGCAGCAGAGACCGGCTCAGCAAATGCCGATGCAAGTGGCCGCGCTCGCGCCGATCCGCAGCGAAGTTAAAGCCAGTAACCGTCGCTTCAACGACGGCTTCGAGCCGACAACGCCGCAGGAACGTCCGATTGCCGCTGGTATTGCGACCAAGGGCGGCCGGCCAAACAAACAGGATGCCGTCGATGCCGATTCAGGCCGAGCAACTGTGACGACTGCGCCGACGCTGACGGAGAAGATGATCTCGCAATGGGCGATCGCAAAGGCCCGGGTCGAGATTGTGAACCGCCCGGTCAAGGCACCGCGCTTCGTGAGCCCGACGCTCCGTGCCCAGCCGACTGCCGTTTACACGGATGGTTTCAAGGTGCAGACGGCATCGATCGATCCCGAACGCTTCAGCGGTTCGGCAGTGAATTTCCTTCAGGTGAAGAAGTTCAATTCGGTCGAATAGGCCAGATATAAACATCAGTATAGCTTCGGGGAGCCCGTTTGGGCTCCTTTTTTGATTCGGCAAGTTCTACTCGTTTGCGATCGAAATCGGGTTTGCGCGGCCTAGAGGCTGCGTGCAAATTTGAGCTGAAGCGCGGTTTTCAGGCACTGCTGTTGCTTGCAAGTGACATTGTGACGGCTTTCAGGTTCGTGTCAGGATTTATGCATCCTTCCCTGATCCGTCATTCAGTTTGGCTTCATTTGGCTCCATTAGGTCGGCGATTTCAGACCTGATGGATATTCATATTTGACCCGTAAGACGGCAATCATCATTGGCAATGGCGAGCTGCAGCGCGACCTCTCGGAGGTCGTGGACAATGCAGAATTTGCAATGCGTTTCAACGAGCCGAAGGCCTCGATCGGCATGAGCGGTTCACGCACCGATATTCTTATGCTTGCAGCTTCCAGCAAGCCGATGCAGCGCCGATTGACGGACCCGACCTTCCTGACCAGTGCGACGTTCACGGCAGCCAAAGAGGTCGTGCTTGCCTATCATCCCGACATTATCCGCAAATATCACCCCAAGCCCAATCTTCTCTCGCGCCTGAAAGGCAGACGAAGCGATTGGACCATGCGGACGATCGAATTGGTCGGTGCTGCCGGCAAGGAAATCCGCATCATGCCGCCGCAGTTCTACATCGAGGGCTGCAGGGAACTCGGCGTAACCCAATGCCGGATGCACCAGCTCTTCCCGAGTACCGGCTTCTTCGGCATCCGATATGTGCTGTCACGATTGCCCGCCGACGAATGGAACGTGAAGCTGTGCGGTTTCAGCTGGGAAGGGTGGAAACGCCATGCCTGGCTGGATGAACGCCGTTGGGTTGAAGACAAAATGGCGAGCGGCCGCATCAGCGTGCTCGTTTAGCCTTCTTTCAGTTGTTCAGACCAGTTGAAAACAACCATTTTCAGTTTCGCCTCAGGTTTGCCTAAGCTCGCTTTCATTCAGGATTGCTAGAGCCTCGCGAAATATGACCTCGAGGTATCCATTCATGCAAGCCCACGAATTCAACCCGTCTTCGGCGATGCCGCTCGAAAGATCTCATACGGGATTCGAGTTCGCTCCTGCGTCCAATCCGGTCGGTGTTGTTCGGGACACGCCGGACCAGCCTGTCATTCGCGGCTTCATCATCCATCTGGCTCGCGCCCGTGATCGCATGCCACAGGTCGAAAGGCTTGCTGCGAAGCTTCCGGTGCAAAGCGAGATTATCGACGCAGTCGATGGCCGCACTCTGAGTGCCGCCGAGATCGACAGCGTCTACCGTCCTCGGCTGCAGAAGCCGTATTATCCGTTTGCCATGAGCATGGGCGAGATCGCCTGCTTTCTGTCGCATCGCAAGGCTTGGGCTGCCATCGTCGAGCAGGATATCGACGCAGGTCTCATCTTCGAGGACGATGTCGAGATCGACGATGCGTTCCATGCGGCTTTTGCTGCCGCGAAGGCCTGTCTGAAGCCGGGCTCTTTCATTCGCTTTCCATTTCGTATGGGCAAGGAGCATGGCAGATGTGTTCTTTCCCAGGGAGAGACTAATGTCATTCAGCCGACACGGATCGGTCTCGGCATGGTAGCCCAGCTCGTCAGCCGCGATGCCGCCATCCGTCTGCTGGAAGCGACCTCCGTCTTCGACAGGCCTGTCGATACCACTGTGCAGATGAGCTGGTTTACCCGCGTATCTCCGCTCTCGGTCCTGCCGGGCGGCGTGCGTGAGATTTCTCCCCAGCTCGGCGGCAGCACGATCAAAAGCCACAAGACGCTGGTTGAGAGGCTCTCCAGAGAGGTGTTGCGGCCGCTCTATCGTGCGAAGATCGCACTTCGCTCGCGCCGCATCATCTGAGACGATCCATCGTGGCTGTTCCGATCCTCGCATATCATCAGATTGCGGCGCCGCCGTCGCGCAAGGCGCCGTTCAGAAGCATGGTCGTCCATCCCGAAGCGTTCCGTCGTCAGATGGAATGGCTGAAGAAGCTTGGAATTCAGGGCGTATCGCTGCGTGAGGCAATGCCTTACATCCGGGGCGAGAAGACCGGTAAAGTCGCTGCCATCACCTTCGATGACAGCTACGCCAATGTTTATGAGAATGCCTTGCCCGTGCTGCAGGAATTCGGCTTCACCGCCACGAATTTCGTTGTGGCAAACCAGATCGGCGGCGGTAATGTCTGGGATGCCCCCCTTGGCGTGGCGCATGCGTCTTGCATGTCGGTCGAACAGCTGAAGGCTTGGCACAGCCTGGGGCATGAGGTGGGGTCGCATACGCTTGACCACGTTCGCCTGCCGCAACTACCCATGGAAGAGGCGCGCCGTCAGATCACGCATTCGCGCGAGCTGCTCGAAGATTTGCTTGATGAGGGCGTTTCGTCCTTCTGCTTTCCCTATGGCGACGAAACGCCACTCGATCGCGTGCTTGCCTATGAAGCCGGTTACAGCGCCGCGACGACGACACGCCGCGGTCGGGCACGGCCGGGCGACGATCCGTTCGGCCTGCCGCGTGCGACCATCCGGCGCAACGACAGCTGGCTGCATTTCGTCAAGAAGTGCGTCGTCGGATAGCCGGCCAGCCCTTGTGATCAGGGTGCGACCGTAAAGCTGTAGCTGCCGTTGGTCTTGTGGCCGTCGTTGGAAAGCACCCGCCATTTGACGGTGTATTTGCCAGGCGCGAGCTTGTCGCTCACAGGTATTGTCAGCGTTTTGTCGCTGTCCGCCAGTGTGGCGCTACCAGTCTTGATCGTCTTCTTCTCCGGTCCGATGACCGTCGCGCCGCTGAATTTCAGATTGAGGCTTTCGGTGAAGCTGAGATCGAGCACCGAAGGTGCCTGCTTGACGATGCTATCGGCGGCAGGCGTGGAAGTTTTCAGGTGAGCGTGTGCAACGGCCTGACCTGCAAGAGCGATAGTCATCGTGGCTGTGGCAAGAAGCAGCGTCTTCATCCGAGGCATTTTCGTTTCCCTTTCAGCTTTGTCGGCTGCGACTGCAGTTATGGCTGCTTTTTCGACGCGGGATCGGCAGCCGGGTGACCATTGCCGTCGCTGAGTGTGAAGGGGCCACCGACGTGATTCTGTACCGTCGCCGCCGACGGCATGAGCGTCCAGGTGAAATAGGCGATCAGACCGCAGACACCCAGCAGGAAGACGGTGAGAATCGCCGGAATCGACCACTCCTTTGTAAACATCGGCGTTTGCCGACGAGACTTGAAAGAGGCGCGGCGTCCGGCCGCCGTCTTATTGAGTTGCGTCGGCATGGTCGCCTCCAAGGCTGTGCGTCTCTGTCGGAACAAGGGTGTGGACATCGGTCGTCTCGGCGGGGTGGGGGCCGAAGGCTGCGCGATGGCATATCAATCGGATCATGATCAGTTTCCTTGGGAGAGTTCTGCGCCTCGTGGCAGATGCTGCCCGCGAGGCATTTTATGGCAAGGTGCTTGCCCGCGTGACGGGGAGGGGAAACCGCCGTCGACAGGAAGGCTGCCGGCCAGGCGACTGCGGCATCGGCCGCAGCACAGGCTCAGGCAAGCGTTTGGAAGGCTGGCGGGGCGCGTGGTCCGCAATTAGGCGGATGGAGCTGCCGACGGTATGTCGCGGTTTCGGGTTCGACCATATCCTGGCGCACAAGCGCAAGATGGTCGCACACTTCAGCCGGTGGGTGGGGCAGGAGCGCTGCGGCAGAAATCCGGCAGGCCTCGCAGCCCACCATATGGGTCTTGCCGTGCTGCTTGCCGTCAGCCGTCTTTTCGGTGGTGCAGATGATGGGCAGGCTTCCATCCGGCAAGCGGTACTGCGCAAGTTCCAGCGGAGGTAGTTCGGCGGCGCTGGCAACAGCCGGATGATGCGCAAAACCGATCGACATCAACGCGACCGCGCATAAAATACGCATCAGTCCTTGCGTTGTTGCGAAGATCCGCTTCTGCACGATCTTTCCTCACTATCTGCCTGGCTGAAGCACGTACGACATTCGCCGTTTCAGCTCAATGCGGCAATTTGGTATCCCGGCCGCTGCGCCCGTTTACAGGCCGCGCCGAGGTCGGCTACAGATGGTCGCAGGGGTTCGCGTCGGCGGATTGGCGAGCCTCATATCACCAAGTCGTGCGGCTGGATTATTCTCCGGCGTTTGCGCGAAAAGGAATTGGAATGCCCATCGAATCCTGGAGAGGCGGCGAGGTCGACGTTGCCGTGATCGGTGCTGGAGCGGCAGGAGTGAGCGCTGCCCGGCAGCTGCAATCGCTTCGGCCGGATCTCTCGATCGTCCTGCTCGAAGCGTCCGATCGGGTCGGCGGGCGCGCCCGCTCGATCCATCCGTTCGGGACCGATGCGGCTGCGCTCGATCTCGGCTGTGGCTGGCTGCATGGCGCGCGTACTAACGCCTGGACCGGGATTGCCGGGGAAGTGGGCCTGATCGTCGATCGCACGCCCGCCCCCTGGAGCGACGGTGGCCATCGGCTGGAGCAAAACGATCCGGGCGCAATGGCCGCAGGCGCTGCCATCAACGACTTTTTCGAGCGTGTCGATGACTACGAGGGCGATGAAGACGCGGATCTTTCGACCATGCTGTCTCCCGACGATCCGTGGAGTGAAAGGATTTACGCCGTCGGCGCCTTCATGACCGGAGGAGAGCTCGACAAGTCCTCGGTGATCGATCTCGGCCGCTACGATCCCGGGCCCGGTCCCGACTGGCGCGTGCGACAGGGCTACGGCACTTTGGTTGCGACCTACGGCTTGCCGGTGCCGACCGTTCTCGGAGCCGAGGTCAGCCGCATCGACCACAGCGGCGCCGATCATATCGTTGTTTCGACGAGCAAGGGTGAGCTGCGGGCAAAGGCCGTCATTGTCACAGTTTCCACCAATGTGCTTGCGGCCGAACGCATCGCCTTCTGGCCGCCCTTGCCGGAGAAAATCGACGCAGCAGCGCGCCTGCCGCTCGGCCTGGCAAACAAGCTTTTCCTTCGCGTTGCCGAACCGGCGATGTTTCCGGACGATACGCATGTGATGGGATCGCAGCACAGCCGGCGTACGGGTGCCTATCAGTTGAAGCCATTCGGCATGCCGGTCATCGAAGCCTATTTCGCTGCCGATCTTGCGCTCGATCTGGAGCGGCAGGGCATCGATGCGATGTTTGATTTTTCGGTGGAGCAGCTGAAGCGCACCTTCGGCGCCGATGTGGGCAGGAAACTGTCGCCCTTGGCTGCGTCAGCCTGGGCGGGAGAGCCTTTCTTCGGCGGCTCCTATTCCTATGCGACGCCCGGTGCTTCCGATCTCCGCGGCGTCCTGGCCGCTCCCCGCGACGGGCGCTTGTTCTTTGCCGGAGAAGCCTGCTCGAGGGCGCGCTATTCTACCGCGCACGGCGCCTATGAAACCGGCGCTGCGGCCGCCGAAGCCATTGCGAAAGTGCTCTGATGGCAGCCCGATGAGACCGATAGTCGGCTTCCAGGCGAGAAATAGCGATTCGCCTCATAATTTTATGCAAATCGCTCTTAAACTTGCGTGAGAACAGGCGTAAACGCAATCAAATACCACCCGATTTGATTTACACCATCCTTCGGGAGATGGGCGGCGAAAGCCGTGACAAAAGAAGCATTGGAGGAGCCATGAGCAACGGCGAAACATTAACCTTCGACATCCAGAAAAACCCCAATCCCGCGACGGCAAGCGAGCGGGAAGCGCTGCTGCAGAACCCGGGCTTCGGCCGCATCTTCACCGACCACATGGTGACGATCCGCTATTCGCAGGATCGCGGTTGGCACAGCCCCAAGATCGAGCCGCGCAAGGCGCTTGCTCTCGATCCGGCTACTGTCGTGCTTCACTATGCCCAGGAAATCTTCGAGGGCATGAAGGCCTATCATCTGCCCGACGGCGGGGCGGCCCTTTTCCGCCCCAGCGCCAATGCGCGCCGTTTCCACAATTCGGCCGAGCGGCTGGCGATGCCAACCCTGCCTGAGAATATGTTCGTCGAGTCGGTTCGCGAGCTGGTCAAGATCGATCGCGAATGGATTCCGACCGCCGAGGGTTCATCGCTCTATCTGCGGCCATTCATGATCGGTACGGAAGTCGCACTCGGCACGAGGCCTGCGACCGATTACGTCTTCTGTGTCATCGCCTCTCCCGTTGCTTCCTTCTTCAAGGGCGGTGGGTCGGCCGTTACGCTTTGGCTTTCCGAGAACTACACGCGTGCGGCTCCCGGTGGCACTGGTGCTGCCAAGTGCGGCGGCAATTATGCCGCAAGCCTTTCCGCGCTTGCCGAAGGCCAGCGTGAAGGTTGCGATCAGGTCGTCTTCCTCGATGCGGTCGAAAAGCGCTGGATCGAAGAGCTTGGCGGCATGAACATCTTCTTCGTCTTCAAGGATGGCTCACTCCAGACACCGCCGCTGACGGGCACGATCCTGCCGGGCATCACCCGCGACTCGCTGATCAAGCTCGGGCGCGACATGGGCCTGACCGTTCGCGAAGAGCCCTATTCGATCGAGCAATGGCGGGCCGATGCCGAGAGCGGGCGCCTTAGCGAAGCCTTTGCTTGCGGCACGGCAGCTGTCGTGACGCCGATCGGCAAGCTGAAGGGCCACAAACACGGCTTCACCATCGGTAATGGTGAAGCTGGTCCTACGACCCTTCGCTTGAAGGCCGCGCTGACCGACATCCAGTTTGGCCGTGCGCCGGACAAGAATGATTGGCTGGACCGCCTGTTCTAAACGGACCATGACCCGATATCCGGCGAGAGAGGCATGTGAGCTCTCCCGCCGGCTCTGACACGAGAGATCGCATAGTCACCCGAACTATCGGAGTTGTTATGATGACCAACGTCAGCGAACGTCCCGGCGCCGCGCCGGGCGAGGAGATCGGCTTTGTCGGTCTCGGCGTCATGGGCCAGCCGATGGCCCTCAATCTGGCGAAGGCCGGCACGAGGCTCGTGGTCTGGAACCGCTCGCCCGCCGCCGGCGACCCGCTGCGCGAGGCAGGCGCGACTGTTGCGGTAAGCGTCGAGGACGTGTTCGAGCGCGCCCGCATCGTCATCCTCATGCTTGTCAACGAAATGGTGTTGGACGAGGTGCTTCGGCGCGGGACACCGGACTTTGCCAAGCTGGTCTCCGGCCACATCGTCGTGTCGATGGGCTCCAATCCACCTGACTATTCGCGTGGGCTTGCCGCCGATATTCTCGCTGCCGGTGGACGCTATGTGGAAGCCCCGGTTTCTGGCTCGCGGAAGCCTGCCGAGATGGGGCAGCTTGTGGCCTTGCTTGGCGGCGATCCGGAGGCGGTTTCCGAGGTGCGGCCGTTGCTTGCGCCCATGTGCCGCGAAACGATCCTGTGCGGCCCGGTCGGCAATGCGCTATTGATGAAGCTGACCGTCAATCTCTATCTTTGCACGATGCTGGCGGGGCTTGCCGAAGCGGCGCATTTTGCCGAGAGCAATGGGCTCGATCTCAAGACGTTCCAGGCTGCGATCGATTCCGGTCCCATGGCCAGCGATCTGACGCGCGTGAAAATTCCGAAGCTTATCGCACAGGATTTTTCAGTGCAGGCGGCAACGGCTGATGCCTTCAACAGCACGAAACTGATTGCCGAGGCGGCCCGCGCCGCGAATATGGCGTCGCCGGTTCTCGATCTCTGCAGCGCTCTCTATGGGGAAAGCGTCGAACTCGGCAATGGCCGGCTAGACATGGTGTCGGTCGTCAAGGCGATCGAGGTCCGCACCGCGGCGCTCAGACGGAACTGATGGAAGTATAAATTTCCCCAAGCTTATGCTTGGGAAGCAGCCGTGCGGCACCTATGTTGCATGAAGACCTGAACAGACTTTCCTGAAAGGAAAACGGACATGTCTGCCCCTACGGACAGCAATCTTTTTCAGCAGCTTGGTCTGAAGCATCCCTTGATCGTCGCGCCGATGGCCGGCGGCCCCTCGTCGGCGGAACTCGTGGCGGCGACATCGGCGGCAGGCGCGCTCGGCGCAATGGGCGGCGCCTATTACAACGCCGCGGCCATCGAAGCCTTTGCAGCTCAGGTGCGGCAGCGAACCGACAAGCCGTTTTCGATCAATCTCTTCATTCCGCATTCGATCCCGGAGGTCGCCGCCGATCGGGTTGAGCAAGCGGCGGAGGCGACCGCGCGGTACCGCCAGGAATTGGAACTGGCTTCGCCGCAGCTTGCTCCTCCCTATGAAGAGGATTTCGATACGCAGTTCGAGGCCGCTCTGCGCCTCAAGCCGGCCTGCCTCAGCTTCGTCTTCGGCCTGTTGCCAGCCGATCATGTACGAGAGGCGAAGAAGGCCGGCATTCCGCTGATCGGCACGGCGACGACGCTCGAGGAGGCGAGGGCGCTGGAAGGGAGCGGCATGGATGCGGTCGTGCTGCAAGGCTTCGAAGCCGGCGGTCATCGCGGCATTTTCGATGCCAGGGCGGCAGATCCGGAAATCGGCCTTCGCGATTTGCTTGATCAATGTGTCGGTATCATTCGGGTGCCGCTGATCGCGGCTGGCGGCATCATGACCACAGGCGATATCCGGGCGGCACTTCAGGCCGGCGCACAGGCCGTCCAGATGGGCACGGCTTTCCTTGCTTGCTCTGAAGCCGGGACATCGGCGCCTTATCGCAAAAAGCTGCTTGAGACGCCGGACCGTAATACGCGGACGACGCGCGCCTTTTCGGGCCGCTTCGCACGCGGCATCGAGAACCGTTTCATGGATGAGATGGATGGAAAGCCGGACGCCATTCTTCCCTTTCCGGCGCAGAACAAGTTCACCCGGGACATGCGCGGCGCATCGACGGCGAAGGGATCGCCGGATTTCCTGTCTCTCTGGTCGGGAACCGGCAAGGGCGAACTCTGGCAGGGCAGTGCTGCCGAATTGATCGCTCGCCTTTTCGCCTGATCATGCGCTCAAAAAGAAAGGAGCCGGCAAGCCGGCTCCCGATCATCTCGCAAGGCCGATGAGAGCCTTGATTATTCCATGCCGAGTGCGGCCATATAGGTCTGCAGGATGGATTCTTCTTCCAGGCGTTCGTTCGCGTCCTTCTTGCGAAGGCGGATGATGGTGCGGATCGCCTTGGTGTCGTAGCCACGGCCCTTGGCTTCGCCCATGACGTCCTTGATGTCGCTTCCAATCGCGGCCTTTTCTTCTTCGAGGCGCTCGATGCGCTCGATGAATTGACGGAGTTCCGCCGCGGCCACGTTCTCGACGCTGTTCTCTTCCATGCACTTCTCCTAAAGGGTCTTAAAGGGGTCGCTTGCAGCCCGTCGCAGATGAGATCGGCCAGTCACCGATACGGCACATCGCTTCCTGGCTTGCGCGGTATTTCGAATTCGATCGGGCAGTTGACGTGCCGCGAATGGCGCGCAAGGTCAAGCCGAATTGGTGAAGGGAGCGTTAATCTTTCGGCTTGTTCTGCTCGAAAGCGGCTTTTTGCACAGGCGAGGCTTCTTTCTGATGCAGGTTTTTCCAATCCTCGTAGGGCATGCCGTAGATCATTTCGCGGGACTCGTCCTTGCTGACAGGCAGGCCAGCCTCTTCGGCCGCTTCGCGATACCAGTTGGAGAGGCAGTTGCGACAGAAGCCGGCGAGATTCATCAGGTCGATGTTCTGAACGTCGCTGCGTTCGCGCAGATGCGCGACGAGGCGTCGGAACGCGGCGGCTTCAAGTTCGGTCTCTTGTTCCCGGGTGAGCGTGGTCATCTCTTTCTCCTTAATTCGCTTTTCGGCTCACGCCTCATAAGGGCCGGTGCGCGAAGGATATCGCTTATATTCATGCAGCGCCGGATCGGCATTGATCTCGGCGAAGATCGGTGCCAGCCGGTCGGCCCATTCGACAATGCCGGCCTCATCACCGATCAGATCCTGCCGGACCTCCAGCAGCGCGTGCGGGATGCCCTTCATCATGCAATGGCGGAACATCGTGTCGTTGCGCAGGGCGCCGTCATAGGGCTCGTTGTCTCCGATAACCAGATCGGGATCGGCGCCGAGCTTTGCAAGAAGCGGCACGACGGCACGTTCGTCGCTGTCCCAGAGCACGCTCGCGTGCCAGGGGCGGGGTACACCCTTCCACGCCGGCGTGAAGGAGTGCATCGAGAAGATCAGCGGTGCCTTGCCCGTCGCCGCGGCGACCGCGGAAATCGTCTCGTCGACTGCCCTATGATAGGGCCGGTGGAAGGCTTCGATACGGCGGTTCCATTCTTCATCCGTGATCGGGTGATTGCCCGGTATGATCGCGCCGTCCGAGATCTTCATGATGAGCGTCGGGTCGTCTTCGCCGCGGTTCGGGTCGATCAGCAGGCGGGAGAAGCCGCCGAGTACGCCCGGTACGCCCAGCCGGGCGCAGAGATGGCGGCAGAGACTTTCGATGCCGATGTCATAGGCGATATGGCGGGAAAACGCGGCCTCCGGCAGACCTAAGCTGCCATAGCGTGCGGGCAGGTGCCGCATGGCGTGGTCGCCGAGAATGACCATGCCTTTGTCACGATTGCCGGGTATGAATTCAAACGGTCTGAAATCGATCATGCGGATTGTCGGTTATTGAAATTTTCAACTCTTTGTTTGATTGCATGTGCGGATGGAAGGTGCAAGGTTCGCAACTTCGATCGGATGACGAACGGCGCATGGTGCCGTCAGCATCCCGTGAAGAAAATATAATCGATTAGAGTTGCGTTGACATTCATGGGATGGCGGCGCAAGAAGACGCAACAACGAATAACCGGGAGCCAATTGGAAGCCGTGTCCAGCCAAGTCGCGCCACGTTTCGTTAAGCGGTCAGGCCCGCTCGCCCGAATCGCCTTCCTCATCCTCGCTGCAGCAGCGCCGTTCTTCTTCATGCCGAATGCGGCTCATGCCGATTTCCGAACGTGCAACGGCACGCAGAATCTCGTCGGTGTGGCGGTCGGTTATCGCGGAAAGGACGGCTGGGTGACGGAGGGCTGGTGGCAGATTCCGGCCAATACCTGCGCCACTTTGATCGAGGGACCGCTTCAATCCCGCTATTATTACCTCTACGCAGAAGATGCGGCCCGCGGCGGCCGCTGGACGGGCGACGTCGAAATGTGCGTGGCGGAAAATGAATTCAAAATCCCAGGTGTCAAAGACTGCTACGCTCGTGGCTATCAGAAGATGGGATTCAAGGAATACGACACCGGGCGCCAGGCGAGCTGGATGGTTCAGCTTTCCGAGCCCTCGGGCAGCCAAGAAAGCCAGAATTGATGAGACGCAACAGAAAAGTCAAAATCCTCGCAACGCTCGGTCCCGCTTCCTCTTCGGAGGAAATGATCCAGAAGCTCCATGAGGCCGGGGCGGACCTGTTCCGCATCAATATGAGCCATGCCAGCCATGACGTGATGCGCACGCTGATCCAGCGCATTCGCGCCGTCGAAGCTCGCTGTGGTCGTCCGATCGGCATTCTCGCCGACTTGCAGGGTCCCAAGCTGCGTGTCGGCAAGTTTGCTGAAACCAAGGTCGATTTGAAGCCCGGCCAGACTTTCACGCTCGACAATCAGGATATCCCCGGCGACAACACGCGCGTTTTCCTGCCGCATCCGGAGATCCTGGAATCGGTTCAGCCTGGCCATCGCCTGCTGATCGATGATGGCAAGCTGGCGCTGCGTGCCGAAAAGTGCGACGGCAAGAGCATCGTCACAACAGTCATTTCCGGCACGAAGATTTCCGACCGCAAGGGTGTCAGCCTGCCCGATACGCTGCTCGGCGTCGGTGCGCTGACCGACAAGGATCGCGTCGACCTCGATGCCGTTCTCGCCACCAACGAAGTCGACTGGGTCGCGCTCTCCTTTATCCAGCGCCCGGAAGACCTGACGGAAGTTCGCAAGATTTCGCACGGCCGCGTCGGCCTGATGTCGAAGATCGAAAAGCCGCAGGCTGTCGAGCGCATCGAGGAAATCATCGAGCTTTCCGACGCGCTGATGGTGGCCCGTGGCGACCTCGGCGTGGAAATGCCGCTGGAAGCGGTTCCCGGCATCCAGAAGCAGCTGATCCGTGCCTGCCGCCGTTCCGGTAAGCCGGTGGTCGTCGCCACGCAGATGCTGGAATCGATGATCTCCGCGCCGGTTCCGACCCGCGCAGAAGTCTCCGACGTCGCGACCGCCGTCTTCGAAGGCGCCGATGCCGTCATGCTCTCCGCAGAATCCGCATCCGGCGACTATCCGGTTGAGGCCGTTTCCATGATGGCCTCGATCGCCGGCACGATCGAGCGCGAGCCGCACTATCCGGGCATCATCTATGCTCAGCGCGCTTTGCCTGAGGCAACTGGCGCCGACGCGATTTCGCTCGCCGCCCGCCAGATCGCCGAGACGCTGAAGCTTGCCGCCATCGTCTGCTACACCTCTTCCGGCACCACCGGTCTGCGCGCCTCGCGCGAGCGTCCGCAGGTTCCGATCCTGGCGCTGTCGCCGATCATCCAGACGGCGCGCCGTCTGTCCGTCGTCTGGGGCATGCACTGTGTCGTCACGCACGATGCGACCGATCTTGACGATATGGTCAACAATGCCTGCCGCATCGTTGCCGAGGAAGGCTTCGGCAAGCCGGGCGATCGCATCATCATTTCGGCAGGCGTTCCGCTCGGTACGCCGGGCGCCACCAATATGCTGCGCATTGCCTATATCGGTTCGGACGGCCAGTCTGGCGTGTGATTGCCGACATCTGACTGCGGCAGCACCCTGAAATATCCGAAACCCGCTGTCGAAAGACGGCGGGTTTTTTCTTGAAGCGAAGCGCCTGCGATCCCCCAAGCAGGCGGATTGAGAAGGAGATATGCCAATGAAAGTCGGATTTATCGGATTGGGCCAGATGGGCAGCGCCATGGCCGTCAATCTCATCAAGGCAGGACATGAAGTGACCGTCTACAATCGCTCGCGTGACAAGGCGGAAGCCTTGGCCGGCGAGGGCGCGAAGGTTGCCGCAACGGTGGCGGACGCTTGCGGCGGCGAGGCCGTCTTCACCATGCTCGCCCATGACGATGCGCTGTCGGCGGTCGTGCATGGCGATGGCGGCGTTCTCGACAGCCTCGGCAAGGGTGCGCTTCATATCTCGGCAAGCACGATCAGCGTCGCCATGTCCGAAAGGTTGACGCGGGAACATGCCGCGTCAGGTCAGCTTTTCGTTGCCGCACCCGTCTTTGGCCGTCCGGAAGCTGCGGTTGCGGCGAAGCTCTTTGTTGCCGCGGCAGGTGCGCCCGATGCCATCCGGTTGGTTATGCCGCTCTTCGACGCCATCGGTCAGCGAACCTTCGTGCTCGGGGAGGAGCCGAAGTCCGCCAATCTCGTCAAGCTCAGCGGCAATTTTCTTATTGCTTCGGTGATCGAGTCGCTTGGCGAGGCGATGGCGCTGGTCGAGAAGGGTGGTGTCGACCGCCATGCCTATCTCGATCTCTTGACCTCGACACTGTTCAACGCGCCTGTCTACAAGACCTATGGTGGGTTGATCGCGGGCCGCAAGTTCCAGCCGGCGGGCTTTACCGCGCCGCTCGGCCAGAAGGACATTCGGCTCGCGCTGGCTGCCGGCGAGGCGCTGAACGTACCGTTGCCGCTGGCGAGCCTGCTGCGGGATCGGTTCCTCAACCTGATGGCGCATGGCGGCGAAGAGCTGGATTGGTCGGCGATTGGCGCGCTGGCGGCCAAGGATGCGGGGCTGGAGGGGTAGCGCGGGGGCTGTGGTGTAATTATCGCCGATCAAGCTGATGGAGAGTGCGCGCCCCTCTGTCGCTGTCGCGACAGAGGGGGGTATCAGAGGTGCGGCAGACTGGAAGAAAGCCCCCTTGCTAACCACCGCCCCACATGCAACCTTCCTCCCTTCCAGAGGAGGGACCCCATGCATCTCACCACGTTGCTCGCCTTCGCCGCCGTTTCCTTCATCGGCATCGCGACGCCGGGGCCAACCGTGCTTCTGGCGCTCACCAATGGCTCGCGCTTCGGCGTCAGGCGCGCCTTGCCGGGCATGGTCGGTGCCGTTCTTTCCGATGCGGTTCTGATCAGCGCCGTCGCCATCGGTCTTGGCGCTCTGTTGGCCACCTCCGAGTTCTGGTTCTCGGCCCTGAAGTGGGTGGGTGCGGCCTATCTTGCCTTTCTCGGCATCATGATGCTGCGGTCGAAGGGAACGATTGACGGTGCCCTGCAGGCGAGCGCGAGCCAGCCGAAGGGAACAGCCTTTGCCATCGGCCTGAAGAGCTTCATGGTGGCTGTCACCAATCCCAAGGGCTATCTCTTCTTCTCGGCCTTCCTGCCGCAGTTCATCGATCCCTCGGCGCCGCAGATGCAGCAATATATCGTGCTCGGCGCGATCTTCGCCGGGCTCGATTTCATGATCATGTTCGGCTATGCGGTCTTCGGCTCGCAGGCCGTTCGTGTCTTGAAGTCGGAAGGGGCAAAATGGCTCGAGCGCGCTTGTGGCGGCGCGCTTTTGGCTCTTGCCGGGTCGCTGGCGCTCTATCGTCGCGCCGTGAATTGAGGCGAAGCGGATAATCCACTCCGCTCATCTGTTTTCGCGCAATTCCGGACGGAAAACCGCGTCACACTTTTCCTGGAATTGCTTTATTGCCGGCTCAGTGCCGCCTCGAAAACTTCCCTGTCGACATTGCCGCCTGAGGTGACGGCGATCACGGTATCGCCATCGATATCCTTGCCGTGGAAGAGTGCGGCCGCCAGCGCGACGGCACCGCCGGGCTCCACGACGATCTTCAGCCGGGTGAAGGCGAGCGCCATGGCCTTTTGTGCCTCCTCATCGGTCACGACGAGGCCTGGGCCGCAGAGGCGCTTCAGGATCGGGAAGGTAATGTTGCCCGGCTGCGGCGTGATGATGGCGTCGCAGATCGAGCCTTGCAGTGCGGCATTGCGCTCGATCTTGCCAGAGGCCAGCGAGCGGGTGGTGTCGTCGAAATTTTCCGGCTCGCACGGGCGCGCCTTGAGACCCGGAGCGCGGGATTCGAGCGCGAGAGCAATACCCGAGGTCAGGCCGCCGCCGCCGCAGGGGACGAGGACGCTTGCGGCCGTAATGCCTTCTTCGGCCGCCTGTTCGGCGATTTCCAGCCCGGTCGTTCCCTGGCCGGCGATGACTTGCGGCTCATCGAAGGGCTTGATGAGCGTCAGGCCCCGCTCGTTGGAAATACGGGCACCAATCTCATCGCGATCTTCCTTGATGCGGTCATAGAGCACGACTTCGGCGCCGAAGGCGCGGGTATTGGCGATCTTCAGCTTCGGCGCGTCCGTCGGCATGATGATGACTGAGGGGACGCCGTGCAGCTTTGCCGCTAATGCCACGCCCTGCGCGTGATTGCCGGACGAAAAGGCGATGACGCCTCTGGAGCGCACGGTCGGCTCCAGCGCCGAGACCGCAGACCAGCCGCCGCGAAACTTGAAGGAGCCGGAATGCTGCAGGCATTCGGCCTTCACGAACAGGCGGCGCCCGGCGATCTCATCGAGAAAGGGCGAGTAGAGCAGCGGTGTGCGTCGCGCCCGGCCGCCGAGGCGAGTGCGGGCGGCTTCGATCATTGCGATATCGACCATTGGGGGATCACTCTTTGGATTTAGAAAGACCTTCCATCCATAAGGCGCCCGCCTGTCCTTTAAAACAAGGAGATTGTCTCTGTGACACTTCAGGCGACGCCTGGCAGCGAGAGGTGCCCGACATTGTAGGTTTGCAGACCGGATCGGGCCGGATCTTTCGGCGGCTCGGCCAGTAGACGGAAGCGCACCAGCGTCCAGTGGGTCGGCTCGAAGGCGACAACGGAGGCGAGCGCTTCGCTGTTCGAAATTGCCTGCGCCGCTGCCTCGATCTCCTTTGCGCGGAGTTCGGCAAGCGATGTTTCGGTATCGATTGCGACCACCTCGCGCGTGGCGAATTCGGCGCGGCGAATGTCGGCTGATGTTTCCGCGTGCCAGGCGACCCACGTATTGATCTGAGGGCGGCCGAAATTCTCGGTCAGGGCGAGGAAGCCGGGGCCGCAGAGGAAGTCGCTCAAGCCCTCCTCCTGCTGCCAGACGTAGAAGGGGGAGTAGAAATTCTGCCGGCTCCCTGTGACGGCGTCGCCCTTTCTTGCCGTCAGGTACGCCTTGAACTTCAGGCCCGGGAGATTGTCGAGCAGCGGGCCTTTTTCGCGGATGCGGCGATCGATGATTGCCATGTCGTAATCCGCGGGGAGGGAGAAATTATATTGCATAGCGATCATCGGTCATTCCTCCAGCCAGGTTACGGCGCTTCCATCCTGCGCCGCCTGGATGCTGATATAGGAAAAGGCATTTTCCGGCGCAGCACCGTGCCGATGGCGCTCGTTCGGTGCGAAACTGATGCAGTCGCCGGCACGTAGTTCCTCGGCCGGGCCGCCGAAGCGTTCGGCAAGTCCGACACCGGATAGAACATAGAGAATCTGTCCATGCGGATGCCTATGCCAGCGCGTCATCACGCCGGGCTCAAGGGCACAGCGCATGGCTGTGAGGCCGCCGTTCTCGGCGTTCTCCAAGAGCGACTCCACCAGGAAAGGGGCGGTCGCGATGCCCTCGGGCGATGGCCGCATATTCGTGCCGGCGCGATGAATGGCGGGCGTTTGGGTCGATGTGGTCTGCGGCATCGCTCTCAGACCTGCTCGATCATCTGCGCGCGGCCGTCGGCAAAGGACCAATCTTCGCGCGTTGCCGTCGTGATGGTAATCATGATGTCTTCGGGGCGGATACCGGGGGCGTCTGCAAGAAGCTCGGCAACGCGGCGATAGAAGGCCTTCTTGACCTCCGTGCTGCGCGGCTTGCCGATCGTTACATCGAAGAAGACGTAATCGTCCGAACGCGGCTTGCTGGCGAAATAGGTGCGATCGAAGATGAGTTCATGCGACTCCAGCTGATGAATGGACTGGAAGCGATCGGTCGGCGGCACCTCGAAGGCTTCGACCAGGGCGCGATGGAAATTATCGGACAGTGCCTTCAGATGTTCCGGCGACTTGCCGCGCAGAAGGGTGATACGGGTGAATGGCATGGGATTGCTCCTGTTTCCGTGTCTCTTGACGATCATAGAATGCCAGCAGATAATCATCCTGAAAATCAGATAATTCAGGATAAATAATCCCAAAAATATGGACTATTATCCATGCGAAAGGTCATCTTCGATCTCGATGTGCTGCGCAGCTTCGTCACCGGCATGGATCTTGGCAGCTATGCCAAGGCGGCCGACAGGCTCGGGCGTTCTACTTCTGCCATCAGCGCCCAGCTGAAGAAGCTTGAGGAGCAGGCGGGTACGCCGATTTTCCGCAAGGCGGGGCGGGGGCTGGCACTGACGGAGGCCGGCGAAACGATGCTTGGCTATGCCAGGCGGCTGCTGGACCTGAACGACGAGGCGGCCACGGCGCTGCATGGGACCGAGCTGGAAGGTTGGGTGCGGCTCGGCTTGCAGGAGGATTTCGGCGAAACGCTGCTGCCGGAAGTATTGGGCCGCTTCGCCCGCGCGCATCCCAAGGTGCGTATCGAGGCGCGCGTGGTGCGCAATGTGGAGCTTGTGGAGCGGGTGACGTCAGGCAAACTCGATCTTGCGCTTGCCTGGAGTGACGGTTTTCGCACTGAACATACAGACCGTATCGCCGAAGTGCCGCTCTGCTGGGTCGGTCCGGCGAATGGCGCGGTGCAATGGCACGCTGATGGCGGAGAGGTCATGCCGCTTGCCTCGCTGGAGGCACCATGTCTGCTGCGCAACATCGCCACGAAAACGCTCGATCGCGCTGGCATCGGCTGGCGGATATCTTTTGTCAGCCCGAGCCTCGGAGGGCTTTGGGCGGCGACGGCCGCTGGCCTCGGCCTGGCGCTGCGAACGCCGCTCGGCCTACCGCCAAAGGTACGGCAATTGACGTCGGGCGAGGCCGGTCTGCCGGCTTTGCCGAAGCTCGATCTCGTGCTGCATCGTGCCGAGGCGGTGGCAAGCCCGGCGACGGAGCGCTTGGCTTCGATCATGCTGCAGGCGGTGCGGCAGACGATTGAGGCCGTGCCGCAGAGCCGGGTCTTCGAGGATGTGCCTGACTACGATGTCGTGACAGCCTGAGATATGGCGCCGGACTGCGAAGTTTCCCCCGTCAGGCTGGCGATGCGGATTTCGGCCTGCGCAGCCAACTCATAAAGGTCACGCGGCTGGCCTGCCAGCCGCTCCATGGCGGCGATCGCCACATCCGTCGTCACATAATCCGGCTTGTGGCCGAGATTGCGGATGGTGACGAGCTCGGCGTCTGCAATATCCCGCGCAAGCCCGCGTGAATGCAATTCCTCCAGCACGACCTCGTCGCTGTCGCCGGTGATGATGACGGTGGGTGCCTTGATCTCGCTGTAGCGCGGCGCATGGGCGGAGACATAGGCAAAGAGATTGACCACATCGATTGCGTTGTTGCGGAAGGTCTGCGGCCGCAGCACCAGCTCAGGTGCTGTCTTCATGATATAGTCGGCCGGTCGCGCATTCGGGCGGAAGATGCTGAGCGTGCCGGTCTCGACCCGGCGCAAGCCGAGCGGGATGACGAAGAGCTGGGTGAAGAGCCAGCCGAAGACCGGCATGGCGGCGAGCGTATAGTACCAGTCGACGCCACCGGGCCAGGGGTGAGTCGCCGGAGCAAGGAAAAGCAGGCCCTTGGTCTTGTCGGGATGGCGCATGCCGAAGGCGGCGGCGATCGCGCCGCCAAAGGAGTGGCCGATGATAATGGCGCTCTTGATGCCACGCTTGTCCATCAGCCGGGCAATGGCGTCGGCCTGACCGGAGGGCAGGGCGTTTTCGGCAGAGCCACGTTCGGAATAGCCGTGACCGGGACGATCGACGAACAGCATCTCGGCGCGGCCGCTTAAAGGCGCTGCGAAGGCTGCGAGCTGATCGCGCAGATTGCCGCTGGCACCATGGATGAAAACCAGCGCAGGTAGATCCGCGGTCGTGGGGTGCGGCAGATGCACAGCGTTGAGGCGATAGCCGCCGATGTCGGTAAGCTCGCCAACATTGGGATAGGCCTGTTCGATGGCATGAGTCTTGTAGGCGGAAAAACCTGCGGCGAGAACGACAAGGAGAATGATGACGGCGAACAGAGAATCGATCATTGCGGCACGGATTAAATATCTTAAGACGCTAATCTAGCGCGATATTGCGGCTTTTCATCCCTTCGAATGCGATTTCCGCGGGGAAGACTGCGGCATAAAATCAGGTGCGGCTGCCGGCAAGTTTTTCCGAAAGCTTATTCGCTTCTTCCTGGGCGGATCGATTCGCCGGGTAGACTTCCAGAAAGCGGTCCCAGACCCTGAGAGCCTGTGCGTCGTTGCCGCCTTCGCTCAGGATCGCCGCCAAACCGGCCAGCGCGCCGAAATGGCGCGGCTCGATGCGCAGGACCTGATTGATGTCTTCCATCGACTTGCGATAGTCGCCGATCGCAAAATTGAGTGTGGCGCGCCGGTTCCAACCTTCGACATAGTCGGGCTTCAGCGAGATCACCTGATCCAGATAATCCATGGCAGCGCCATTGCGCTTGTCCTGAATGGCCTTGTCGGCCCATTGCATCAGGAGATTGATGGTAGCGCTGCCGGAATCGCCGAGCTCGGCATTGATCTGGTCCGCAATCAAGCTTGCCTGATCGGGATCGCGTTGCCGCTTCAGCGCTGTGAACAGATTGTCGAGCTGCTGCTTGGGCGACAGGGTGCCGGAGGAATCGCCGGGATTCTGCTTTTCCACAGGGTTCGGTTCATCAGCCAGCGCCGCATGGGGTGCAGAGGCAGTCAGAGCAAGCAGAATCGGCAGGGCAAAATATGTCAAAGCAAAAACGCGCATGGCGGGCATAGTAGCCCGCCAATGTCGAAGATCAAAACAAATTTGATGCGATCAACTAAAACTGAGGCCCGATCCATAGGACCTGAGCCGCGCGCTATATCAGCCCTGACGAGCCTTGTAGCGCGGGTTCAGCTTGTTGATGATGTAGATGCGGCCCTTGCGGCGGACGAGACGGTTGTCACGGTGGCGCGCCTTGAGCGACTTGAGCGAATTCTTGATCTTCATTTTTCTGATCCGCGATCTCTGAGGGGGAATGTCACATTCGCCCGGGTCTTTAACAATCAAAAGCGCGCTCAGGGCGCGCTCTTTAGGGTGGGGAGCAAATACCCTGTCGACCGTGCGCTGTCAACCATGTCAGGGCTTTTTCCCGCTCCTCTTAGCGGAGAAGCTGTGTGACATGGCCCATCTTGCGGCCCGGCCGTGCTTCTGTCTTGCCGTAAAGATGCACCAGCGTGTCGTCAAGCCGCAGCCATTCCGGCAGCGCCAGGATGTCGTCGCCGATCAGATTCGTCATGACGCAGTCCGAATGGCGATCAGGATTTCCGAGCGGCAGGCCGGCGACGGCGCGGATATGCTGCTCGAATTGCGAGATGACGCAGGCAGCCTCCGTCCAGTGACCGGAATTGTGGACGCGCGGCGCCATTTCATTGGCAATCAGGCTGCCATCGGCCAGTACGAAGAACTCGATGCCGATGACACCGACATAGCCGAGCGCCGTCAGTATCTTCTCCGCAGCCTCGCGGGCAGCCGCGGCCGTCTCTTCCGAAATGCTCGCCGGCAGTGTCGATGTGTGAAGAATGCCGTTGCGATGGACGTTCTCCGCCGGATCGTAGCAGGCGACTTTTCCGTCGCTTCCGCGAGCAGCGATGATCGAGATTTCGCGCTCGAAGGATACGAAGCTTTCGAGAATAAGGGGCACGTTGCCCAAGGCTGCATAGCCGCCTTCGGCGCTGTCGGCGACGGAGCGATAGACGCGCTGTCCCTTGCCGTCATAGCCGAGACGGCGGGTCTTCAGCACGCCTTGCCCACCGAAATCGGCAAGCGCCTTTTCGAGATCGGCCTGGCTGTCGACGGCATGGAAGCGGGCCGTCGGAATGCCGCAGCCATTGATGAAGCTCTTTTCGGTCAGCCGGTCCTGCGCCATTTCCAGCGCCTTGGGCGGCGGATAGACCGTTACCTGCAAGGCAAGATCCTCGGCGGCGGTCACGGGGACGTTTTCGAATTCATAGGTCACGACATCGCAGCGCTTCGCCAGTTCGGCAAGCGCGGCCGCATCGTCATAGGCAGCGGCAATCTGCGCGTTGGCGACATGGGCGGCCGGGCAATCGGCCTGCGGTTCGAGGATGATGGTGCGGAAATTCAGGCGTGCAGCCGCCATGGCCAGCATGCGGCCGAGCTGGCCGCCGCCGATAATGCCGATCGTCTTCACGTTCATAGGTCGTCCATTGGATATTCGGCGACCGCCGCGCTCTGGCGCGCTCGCCATTCGTCGAGCCGGTCGGCGATCTCTTCGTCGCCGAGGGCGAGGACGGCAGCGGCAAGAAGGGCGGCATTGACCGCGCCGGCCTTGCCGATCGCGAGCGTGCCGACAGGAATGCCGGCTGGCATCTGCACGATCGAGAGAAGACTGTCCTGCCCGGAGAGCGCGCGGGATTGCACTGGCACGCCGAAGACCGGCAGCGGCGTCATGGACGCTGCCATGCCCGGCAGGTGTGCCGCGCCGCCGGCGCCGGCGATGATGACCTTGAAGCCCTCGTCCCTCGCGCCCTTGGCGAAGTTCACCAGCCTGTCCGGCGTA
This sequence comes from Rhizobium sp. ZPR4, assembly GCF_040215725.1. Classification (NCBI taxonomy): domain Bacteria; kingdom Pseudomonadati; phylum Pseudomonadota; class Alphaproteobacteria; order Hyphomicrobiales; family Rhizobiaceae; genus Rhizobium; species Rhizobium sp. ZPR4. The sequence goes on along the minus strand of NZ_CP157967.1, from coordinate 2,549,734 downwards.
CGATGAGCGGAAATGATGCGCGCATCATAGGTGATTTCCAGCGCTTCCAAGGTGTCCGCGGCATTCTTCATGGTTTCCCAGTCGGACTGGCTTCCCATGATGATGGCGACAGGCGGTCTTTCGGTCATCATCGTTGCTTTGTACTCCTCAGGCTATGATATCGGGGATGATCTGATCTTCCAGCTTGGTCAGCTTGTCCTTGATGACGAGCTTCTTCTTCTTCATGCGCTGGATACGGAGGGCGTCGCAGCCCGTCTGGATCATGGCATTGATTGCGGCATCATAATCCTCGTGTTCCTGGCGCAGCCGCGCCACGATCAGCCTGATTTCCGCCTGTTCCTGATCGGCCATGTTCATTTCCCCAGCATATCGCGGAATCGTATTCGTTCCGCCTCCTGAATCCCGCAAGCTCCTATCACCAAATGACGGTAACGGGAAGTTATCCTTCATCACGAATTTGCCGCCTATAGGCCACGTTTTCGCCTTCGACAACGGCCGGATATTATGGCACAGTGGGAGGGTTGACACCTAGGGCCTTGGCGAATGGATGGTCAGGGCCCTTAAAGAGGAAGGAAGGGTCATATGACTGTTCAAGCTCATCTTGAATCGCTCGAAAAGAAACATGTCGCGCTCGAGGAGGCGCTGCATCTGGCAATGTCATCTCCCTCTAGCAATGATACGGAAATAGCCGACATCAAACGCAGGAAACTGCGTGTCAAGGACGAAATCCAGCGTCTGCGTTCCTCCGTTCACTGAGGCAACGCTTCCAAAGTTCAAAAAGCCATCGATCTTGGGGGCAAGAGAGGCGGATCGAAAGGTCTCAAGGCAATTTTCCGGCCAGGATCGATGAGCATTTCCGTCAAAACGGATGCGCCAGCGTCATAGCGTCGAAAGTAGAGGTTGGCGCAATTTTCCTGAAATAACGTCTTCAGGACCAGAACTGATCCAGCCATAAATTCAGCTTGTCAAAGCCGCGGCTGTTGACCGCGTAGATGCGCTTCGTGCCTTCGTTGGTGACGGAAACGAGGTTGCTGTCGAGCAGCGCCTTGAGATGCTGCGAGACGGCCGGGCGGCTGATCGGCAGGCCCTGCGCCAGTTCGTTGACCGTCTTGGGTGCGCGGCGCAATTCCTCCAGCAGATGACGCCGGTTCGGGTCCGCGATGGCTGCGAAAGGGTCCATGGTCGACATGGCGGAAAGCTACGTCAAACGCCAAAGGGCGGCAAGTTAATTGTGCGCTGCATGATATATTGTGAGAATGGTCGCTTGCGAAGGTTCGCGCGGCGCTGTCCTCTGCTGCGAACTGCCGGTTTCCGCCGCTGCCCCTTGTCAGAGAGAGCTAACGGATTTACTCACGACTATTGAACCGGTGCGCCATCGCTGACGATGGAAGCCGAAACCATGGAAGCTCGCATGACCGTGCCCGAAGATCGTTGCCGCCTCGTTCTCATCGTTCCCGACATTGCCGATATCGAGCAGCGGGCGAAGGCGGTTGCCGATGCCTTGAGGGGCGGAGACGTCGCCTCGGTGATCCTTCCGCAATATGGGCTCGATGACGCTACCTTCCAGAAACATGCGGAAAAGCTGGTGCCGGCTATTCAGGCCGCAGGTGCAGCGGCGCTCATTGCCGGCGACAGCCGCGTGGCGGGCCGCGCCAAGGCCGACGGGTTGCATATTGCCGGCAATATCACCGAGCTTACCGAAGCCGTGGAAAAATTCGTGCCGAAGCTGATCGTCGGCGGCGGCAGCGCAGCCGACAGGCATAGCGCGCTGGAGGTCGGCGAGCTGCGGCCAGACTATATATTCTTCGGCAAGCTCGATGGCGATATCAAGCCGGAGGCGCATCCGAAAAACCTGGCGCTCGGCGAATGGTGGGCTTCGATGATCGAAATTCCCTGCATCGTCATGGGTGGCACCGATCCGAAGTCGGCGCTGGACGTGGCCCTGACGGGTGCCGAGTTCGTCGCGTTGCATAAGGCGGTCTTTGCCGATCCTGCGGCAGCCCCTTCGATCGTTGCGGAAGTGAATGCGCTTCTGGACGAAAAAGCGCCACGGTTTGAGGATTGATAGCGATTCATGTCGTCAACGCCTCGATTCCGCCATCGATCTTTCCTTGCCGTGCTCGCAACCGGGTTTGTGGCATTTCCATTGCTGGCTGCAGCGCAATCGGGCAATGGCGATACGTCGTTGCCGGGTGTTTCGCAGCCGGCGGACAAGGGCGCGCGGCCTGATGACAACGCACAGCCCGATGATGACACAACCGTGCCGGATGCACCGCAGCACAGCGACAATGTGATGACGCGGCCTCTGGGGGCCGATGTCGGCACCTTCAAGACCGAAAAGATCCAGCCGGGCGCGGAGCCGAAAGCCGATAGTGACATCAAGCCGTCCCAGGGTGTCGGCGTTTTCGAGCGCATGGGGGCGAACTTGCCTGACTTGCCGCCGGAAAAGCCCTTCACCGGCAAGGTGGACGATGCCTATGGCGCCTTCCAACGCGGCTATTACCTGACCGCTTTTCAGAGGGCATTGCCGCGGGCGCAGCTTGGCGATCCGGCCGCGCAGACCCTGATTGCCGAGCTGATGGCGCAAGGGCTGGGGGTCAAGCGCGACACCAAGGATGCAGCCTTCTGGTACAGCAAGGCGGCCGAGGGCGGCGATCCGACTTCGATGTTCAAATACGCGCTGATCCTGATGGAAGGGCGCGATGTGCCCCGCGACCAGAAGAAGGCCGATGAATGGATGAAGAAGGCGGCCGAAGCCGGGCAGCCTTCCGCGGAATTCAACGTAGCCCAGATGCTGACGGCCGAAAATCCCGGTCCTAAGGGCCTGCAGATGGCGCTTCCCTATTATGAGAAATCCGCCGCGCAGGGCATCGCCGACGCGCAGTACGCCGTGTCGCAGCTCTATCTGAACCTTCCCGACCTGCCGCCGGAAAAGAAAGCTCGCGCGCGGGAGTGGCTGTCGCGTGCCGCCAATGCCGGCTTCGACACCGCGCAGCTCGACATGGGCATCTGGCTGATCAACGGCACCGGCGGCACGCAGGATCTCGAAAACGGCTTCAACTGGATGCGGGTTGCCGCCTATCGCGGCAATGTCGTCGCGCAAAACAAGCTGGCGCACCTTTATATCAATGCCATCGGTACGAAGCAGGATCCGGTGGCTGCCGCCACCTGGTATGTCATTTCCCGTCGCGCCGGCCTGAAGGATCCCGAGCTTGAGGATTTCTATCAGGGCATCGAGGACTATCAGCAGAAGGCGGCCATCGACGCTGCCAACAAGTATCGGCGCGCGCAGTAATAAGGGGTGTCGAATTCGGCCTTATCGGGCCTGATGTGACACCAGTTTGTATGCGCCATAGTCTCACCACTTGAAATTCCCCCGATTTTATGGTCTTGAGGCCGCCAATCTTTTATTTCCGCTGACGCTCCCGCTCCGTCGGGGCCTGCTTTCAGGCCCGATCAGCGCTTTCTGCATTACCCAAGGAAACCCGATGGCCCGTTCTGCTCTTCTCAATGTCATGGTTCAGGCTGCCCTCAAGGCAGGCAAGTCGCTCAGCCGCGATTTCGGCGAAGTGCAGAACCTGCAGGTTTCGGTGAAGGGACCCGGCGATTTCGTCAGCCAGGCGGATCTAAAGGCGCAGAAGATCATCCGCGACGAGCTGTTGAAGGCACGCCCGACTTACGGTTTCCTCGGTGAGGAAGGCGAAGAGGTCAAGGGCACGGACGGCGCTCATCGCTGGATCGTCGATCCGCTTGATGGCACCACCAACTTCCTGCACGGCATTCCGCTGTTTTCCGTCTCGATCGCGCTCGAGCGCAACGACGAGATCGTTGCCGGTGTCATCTTCAATCCGGCGACTGATGAACTCTATACGACCGAACGCGGCGGCGGTGCATTCCTCAACGATCGCCGCCTGCGCGTTGCCTCGCGCCGCGTGCTGTCGGACAGCGTCATTGGCTGCGGCGTTCCGCATCTCGGCCGCGGCAATCACGGCAAGTTCCTCATTGAGCTGCGCCATGTCATGGGCGAGGTTGCCGGTGTCCGTCGGCTCGGCTCCGCATCGCTCGATCTTGCCTATGTTGCTGCGGGCCGCTTCGACGGCTTCTGGGAAACGGGCCTGTCTCCCTGGGACATCGCAGCCGGCATTCTGCTGATCCGCGAAGCCGGCGGTTTCGTCTCCGATTTCCACGGCGGCACCGACATGCTTGGCACCAATTCGATCATCTGCGGCAACGAGCATATCCAGAAGGCACTCGCCGAAGTGGTTAAGCGACCGATCCCGACGAAGTAAGCCATTCCTCCGTTCGCTTTTTCGAATGACAAAACAGTCTGTTGCCAACGGACTGTTTTGTGCTTTCCGTCTCTTCAATTCGGCACAATGTTGCTCTAGTCTCCGCCTGCGGAAGATGCGGTGTCGGAGCGTGTGATGGAAAATGTGAATCTGTCGGATCTCGGATCGACCGACAACGTATCGGGAAATTACGCCTACAAGCTTTCAAGTCCGATGGCCTTCTTCTGGACGATGATTCTTTTCCTGGTCATCGTCGGCTTCATCGTGGCGATCCTTTTTCGGCAGGCTCAGGTCGCCTTCCTGCACAATCCCGGTCTCAATGGCCTGATCGTCGGTGTTCTGGTCGTCGGTATCCTGCTCGTCTTCAACCATGTGCTGATGCTGAGGCCGGAGGTTCGCTGGTTCAATCATTTCCGCGCAGTCGGCAATGCCGACAAGGTTGGCCGCAATCCGCGGCTGCTGGCGCCGATGCGGGCGCTGCTCGGCAACCGCCGTGCCATGCAGCTTTCCACGGCGACGCTGCGCTCGATCCTCGACTCGATTGCCACGCGTCTCGACGAATCGCGCGATACCTCGCGCTATCTTATCGGCCTCCTCGTCTTTCTCGGCCTGCTCGGCACCTTCTGGGGCCTGATCGGCACGATCGGCTCGATCAATGACGTCATCCAGGGCCTCGATGCCGGCACCGGTGACAGCGGCGATATTCTGAGCGCCCTGAAATCAGGCCTCTCAGGGCCGCTGGTCGGTATGGGCACGGCCTTCTCGTCCTCGCTGCTCGGTCTGTCCGGCTCGCTGATCCTCGGCTTCCTCGATCTGCAGGCCGGCCGTGCGCAGAATCGCTTCTATACCGAGCTTGAAAACTGGCTATCCTCGGTGACGGATGTCGGTTCCGACATCGCCCCGGTCATTGAAGGCACGGTGGGCGCCTCCTCGGAAGACGTGCGGGCATTGTCGGACTATCTGCGCAAGATTGCCGACGAGGGCGGCGGCCAGCGCTCGGTGACGGCCATGGCGAACCTTGCCGAAGGCATTCAGGGGCTGGTCAAGAACATGCGCAACGAGCAGCAGATGCTGCGCGACTGGATCGAGGCGCAGCAGGAGGAGGCCAAATCGATGCGGCGCACGCTCGATCGTCTCGCCGACCGGATCAGCCACACCGAGAAGACCGGGAGCAAGTAAGCCATGGCGCTCGCCCGAAACCGACGGCACCAGAGAAGCGTCGACTATTGGCCCGGCTTCGTCGATGCGCTGTCCACGCTGCTCATGGCGATCATGTTCCTGCTGACGGTATTCGTCGTCGGGCAGTTCATCCTCAGCCGTGAGATTTCCGGGCGTGACGAGGTGCTCAATCGTCTCAACAGCCGCATCAACGATCTCGTGCAGCAGCTGGCGCTGGAAAAGAGCGGCAAGCAGGATCTGGAAGATGCCGTCGCCAATCTGCAGGCATCGCTGTCATCGGCGGAAAGCGAACGCTCGCGGCTGCAGGCTCTGCTGGCTGCCGGTTCCGGCAACAGCCAGGCCGCAGAGCAGCGCGCCGGCTCGCTTTCGCAGGAACTCGACGAGCAGAAGCAGGTGAGCGCGCGGGCGCTGAGCCAGGTCGAACTCCTCAATCAGCAGATTGCCGCCTTGCGCAGCCAGATCGCAGCCGTCGAAGCCGCACTGCAAGCATCGGAATCCAAGGACCAGTCGTCTCAGGTCAAGATCGCCGATCTCGGCCGCCGGCTGAACGTGGCGCTGGCGCAGCGCGTGCAGGAGCTGAACCGCTATCGTTCCGACTTCTTCGGCCGCTTGCGTGAAATCCTCTCGGACCGTGACAATATCCGCATCGTCGGTGACCGCTTCGTGTTCCAGTCCGAAGTGTTGTTCCCGTCCGGCGCTGCCGATCTCAATCCGGCAGGGCAGGCGGAGATGACGAAGCTCGCGGCAGCTCTCATCGATCTCGCCAAGGAAATTCCGCCCGAGATCAATTGGGTACTGCGCGTCGACGGTCATACGGATAATGTACCGCTCTCAGGCAGTGGCCGTTATCCGGATAACTGGGCACTCTCGTCCGCGCGCGCCATCGCCGTCGTCAAGTTCCTGATCTCACAGGGCGTTCCTGCCGACAGGCTCGTTGCCGCCGGCTTCGGCGAATTCCAGCCGATCGCGCCCGGCGATACGCCAGACGCCCGCGCTACCAACCGCCGTATCGAGCTGAAGCTGACCGAAAAATAATCGGTCAGCCATTCCCTGGTGAAATGGAGTCGAGGCGCCGGAGCAGAAATTGCCGCACGGCCTCGCTGCTGCTCAATCCGACCGCGGAACGATAGGCGCTGCTCGCTTGCTCCGTATTGCCGGCTTCGACGAGTAGATGCGCACGAACGGCCCAATAGGGTTGGTAGCTGGCGATATCACGTTCGGCCATCCCATTGAGGAGATCCAGCCCCGCAGCAGCGCCTTTTACCTTGGCAATGACAGCGGCGTGGCTGATGCGCGCGCCGGTCGTCGGCTTCATCATCAGGAGCGCCTCGTAAAGCTTGGCAAGCGCCGGCCAGTCTGTCGCGCCGGAACGACGTCGTTCGGCGTGCACGGATTGAATTGCGGCCTGGCACTGGAACGGCCCGAAGCGGCCGAATGCACCGGCTTTTCGCAGCAGCCTGTCGGCCTCGATGATCATTTCGGCATTCCAGAGGCCAGTCTGCTGCTCGTCGAGAGGTACATAGTCTCCGCTCGCATTCCGGCGCGCGCCGTGGCGGGAATGGCTATAGAGCATAAGCGACAGCAGGCCTATTGCCTCCGGCTCCTCGGGCAGGGTCGCATGCAGCGCACGCCCGAGCCAGATGGCTTCGTCCGCAAGAGAACCTTGCTTTTCGTTTTCTCCGAGCCCCTCCCAGCCGAGACCATAGGCGGCGTAGATGGCAGCGAGCACGCCTGACAGCCGCTCCGGTAGCATTGGCTTCTCCGGCACGCTGAACGGAATGCGCGCTTCGCGAATTTTGATCTTTGCCCGTACAAGCCGCTGGCTCATCGCCTCCGGTGACAGGATGAAAGCCTTTGCTATCGTCGCCGCGTCGATGGCGAGCACGGTTTGCAGCATCAATGCCGCGTGAACAGAGACGTCGATGGCAGGATGGGTGCAGGCAAAGAGCAGCTTCAGGCGTTCGTCCGGAAAGGTCGAATGATCCGCATTCATGCGCTCTTCAGCCTCTTCCATCGCCATTGCTATCCTGGCGCGGCCTGCGGCTTTGACGGCTTCATGTCTGACGCCGCGAAGCAGATTTCGCCGAGCGGCGACGAGCAGCCAGGCTTCAGGGCTATCGGGAATACCGCGCTCCGGCCAGCTGCGCAGCGCTGCCGCAATCGCCTCGGACAAGGCGTCTTCCGCCGCCGGCACATCATGCGAGCGCGTGGCGAGAAAGGCGATCAGCTTGCCGTAGGATTGGCGCGCCACCTGTTCGGTGGCGCGTTCGGCATCGGACAGCATCGAGGCTTACATCTGCAGGCGCGGCCGGACTTCGACCGAGCCGTGCTGCGAGATCGGAACCCGCACTGCCCATTCCAGCGCCGCATCGAGATCCGGCACGTCGATCAGATAGAAGCCGCCAAGCTGTTCCTTGCCTTCGGGGAAGGGGCCGTCCTGCACATCATGGTCTTCGCCGCGGCGGCGGATGACGGTTGCCGTCTCGGGCGGGGTCAGCCCGGCGCCGCCGGTCATGATGCCGGCCTGCACAAGGGCCTGGGTGTAAGCGACCCAGCCGTTCCTGTAGGCGGGATCTTCACGGCGTTTGAAATCCTCGGGTGCTTCTCGAATGATCAAAGCGTATTGCATGGAGCTACTCCCACTCGCTGTGTTGGCTGGAGGCCGGTCGACGCATCATTGTGGACCTGATTCCAGAATGAGCAACGCCGCCCGCGAAACGACGTCCTGCCGCTTCGATACAATGAGCCTTGGCCAGAGATGATTTCGACAGAGGTAATCGTATTTTCTGAAATTTATTATCGAGAAGACAAAACGGCCGGCGTGCCCGATGGGCAGCCGGCCGTGAGTGGCTTTGCAGCAAATACGTGACGCGAAGTATTATGCGGTGGCGATGGTCTGGTCGTCGATGACGGCACCGCCGACGTGAGCCTTGATCGACTCGATGGCATGCAGGGCCGAGGCCTTCGCCTTATAGCCTTCCGAACCGAACATGGTTTCGCCGTTCGAGGCCTTGAAGCGGAAGCGAAACTCGCCGGCCTTGTCCTTGTAGACTTCAAATTTATACATGGTTCTCGTCTCCTAGAATCGCGTCAGCGCGGGATAACGCTGAAAATCTAGCTCAACTTTGAAACTATTTCCACAAGGTTGTATTCGGCACGACTTGCCCGGTTATCGCTATTTCGCGATGAGCATATGTTCCTCGATGCCGGCGTCGAACTGCAGACGCGCAAGCTTGGCGTAGATGCCGCCGTGGCGGATCAGGGTTTGATGCGTGCCTTCCTCGACAATGCGGCCCTGATCCAGCACCAGAATGCGGTCGGCCTTGAGCACGGTTGCCAAACGATGAGCGATGACGAGGGTCGTGCGTGCCTCCATCAAGCCCTCCAACGCCTTTTGCACCAGGGTCTCGCTCTCGGCATCGAGGGCCGATGTTGCCTCGTCGAGCAGGAGGATCGGCGCATTCTTCAGGATGGCGCGGGCAATGGCGATGCGTTGGCGCTGGCCGCCGGAAAGGGTGACGCCACGCTCGCCGACCTGGGTGTCGTACCCTTCTTCCAGGCGCGAAATGAATTCGTCCGCCTGCGCGGCCATCGCGGCGGCGCGCACTTCGTCACGGGAGGCGCCGGGGCGGCCGAAGGCGATGTTGTCATGGATCGAGGCGGCAAAAATCGTGGTGTCCTGAGGCACGATGGCGATGCGCTCGCGCAAGGCGTCCGGCATCACGTCGCGGGCATCGACGCCATCCAAGGCGACGTGGCCCTTCTGCGGATCGTAGAAGCGCAGCAGCAACGAAAAGATCGTACTCTTGCCGGCGCCCGACGCCCCGACGATTGCGACGGTTTCGCCTGGCTTTACCGAGAAGGAGAGGCCATGCAGTGCCGATCTGTTTGGTCGCGACGGGTAGAAGAAGTGGACATCGGAGAATTCCACGCGGCCCTGCGGCGGCTGCGGCAAGGGCAGGGGATTGGCGGGAGCGGTGATCGGCGATACTTCGGCAAGCAGCTCGCCCAGGCGGTCGGCAGCACCCGCAGCCTGGGACAGCTCGCCCCATACTTCGGACAGTGAGCCGAGCGAGGAGCCGGCGATGACGGAATAGAGCAGAAACTGGCCGAGCGTGCCGGCCGACATGGCACCGGCAAGAACATTCTGCGCGCCGACCCAGAGAACCGCGACGATACTGCCGAAGACCATGGCGATTGCGAAGCCCGTCAGCAGCGAGCGGGATCTGATTGCCGCGCGCGCTGCCTGATAGGCATCCTCGACGGCACTGCCATAGCGCTGTGCGGCGGCATCTTCGCCATTATAGGCCTGAATAGTGCGGTTGGCCGCGATGGTCTCGTTGGCATAGGCTGACGCTTGCGCCAGCGTCTCCTGCGCGGCCCGCGAGCGCTTGCGCACGGAACGGCCAAAACTGACGAGCGGCAGCACGATGATCGGGATCGCGATCAGCACGATGCTCGACAGCTTCGGGCTGGTGACGATCATCATGATCACGGCGCCGAGACAGAGGATGAGGTTGCGCAGCGCGACGGACGCGGTGGCGCCGACCGCGGACTTGATCTGAGTCGTGTCGGCCGTCAGCCGCGAAACGATCTCGCCCGACTGGTTGACATCGAAGAAGGAGGGCGACAGCCGCGTCACGTGGTCGAAGACCTCGCGGCGCATGTCGGAGACGATGCGCTCGCCGATGGAGATGACGAAGTAATAGCGCAGCGCGCTCGCAGCGGCGAGCAGCAGGGCCATGATCATGATCGCGACGAAATAGCTGTCGATCAGAGCGCGGTCGGCCTGATCGAAGCCGTGATCAATCATGCGACGGACGGCGACCGGCAGAGCAAGCGAAGTCACGGCAGCGATGACGAGTGATATGATCGCACCGGCCACCATGCCCCGATATCGCCTGAGGTAGGGTGCCAGTCGTCCGAGAGGACGGATTGAACGGTTTTTCTTTTCCTCAGCCTGGCCAGTCTCTGACAAGTCGTCTCCAATCCCCATATCAGCAAGGGACTTGACGTTTCGCCCCTTGTTATCGCCGCTGCCTTCATGTATAGGCACGCCATCTTAATTGGAAGCCGTGGCCTTTAACGGACTGCGGCTTCATTTATTCAATCGGTTCGGTTGCCGCAATGGCTTGCGACAAATGGACCCTGGCATGACAGGAAGATTGTTATGAAGGCCAACATTCATCCCGACTACCACACGATCAAGGTAGTCATGACCGACGGCACCGAATATGAAACCCGCTCGACCTGGGGTTCTGAAGGCGCTGTCATGAACCTCGAAATCGACTCCAAGTCCCATCCGGCTTGGACCGGCGGCAACCAGCAGCTGATGGACCGTGCCGGCCGCGTTTCGAAGTTCAACAAGCGCTTCGGCGGTCTCGGCATCTAATCGCATTGCGATTTGCTGTTTGAAAAGAGCCCGGCTTCGCCGGGCTTTTTTGCGTTCGAAGCGTAACTTGGCAGATCATCGCATGCGTCGCAGGTAATCGGCACGGTCGAACGGATTTGCTGCTGCGCGCTCCCGCACATCGTGTGGACCCGATAGCGGCGCGTGATGATCGAAGGCGTGATCCAGAACGCCCGCCCCAGCCGACAATCCCGGCAATTGCCTTTGGATGGTCTGGATCATCGATGATGCCACTGTGCCTTCCAGCCGGGCCAATCCTTCGTCGATCTGCGTTTTTCTCATCGATGCGCCGGCCTTGGCGAGCAAGCTGTGCACGCCGGCCAAAGCCGTTGCCGGTATCTCGATGTGAAAATGCTCGATAGGCTCGCATAGGATCGTCTGTGCGGACGAAAGCGCGGATGCGAGTACCAGCGGCGTCAGCTTGCGGAAATCCACCGCCGTGCTCGCCGGCGAGCTCTGCCGCGCCGCCGTCATGGCGACATGGCAATCGATGACCTGCCAGCCGAAGAGACCTTCCTTGAGCGTTTCGAAAACTGCTTCCTCGACCGCGCGATAGAAACTTGCCGGCATCTGGCCGATATCCACCTCCAGGGTAAAGCTGTTGCCGGTGCCTTCCGACCGCGGCTCGACACGCAAGCCGACCGTTGCGAGAAACGGATTGGGCTCCTTGAATATCAGTTCGACCGCGCTTCCCGTCTGAGCCAGCCTCTCTACATGGATGACAGTGCTTTCTTCGAAGACGATGTCGAGGCCGAACTCGGTTGAAAGGGTTGCCTGGATGACCTCCTTCTGCACTTCGCCGTAGAGCGAGACATATATGTCGCCCGTCTCCTCATTGGTGCGCAGGTTGATGAGCGGATCCTGCTCCGCGAGTTGGGTCAGAGCCAGCCAGAACGCTGCGCTTTCCGAAGGGTGCATCGAGCGGATGCGGGTTTCCAGAGTGGGCGGCGCGAAGTGGCGAAGCGTGCCGGATGGGCGTTCGGTGCCGACCCAATCGCCGATACGGGCATTGGTGAGCCCGCCGACCTTGGCGATCTGCCCTGCGTGGATCTGTGTAACCTTGCCCGCCCGCCCATCCCTGAAAAGCTGAAGGCTGCTGATCTTTGCCGGGCCGTTCGGGGTCTCGATATCGTCGCGAAGGCCGATCGTGCCCGACGCCAGGTGGAGATAGGCGAGCTTCTCGCCGCCCCATCCGCGCTCGATCTTGAAGATTGTCCCGGAAACCGGGCCACCAGGGTTGGGCTGCCGGCTGGGCAACAGGGTCTCGATCGCCGAGATCAGGGCGGGGATGCCAAGGCCCCGCGTCGCCGCACCGGCAAATGCCGGATGGATCAAAGACTTCGCCACCTGATCGACAAGGGCTTGTTCCAGCCTCTGCCGTGTCAGGCGCTCGGCAGCCAGAATATAGTCTTCCAGCAATGCTTCGTCATTCGCAGCAAGTGTTTCGCAGAGGCGCGAAAAATGGGGATCGCGTTTGATATCGGCGGCTTCCACCGTGGCGAGCCTGTTGCCGGCATCGCGGATGATCGACAGCGCAACGGGGCGAACCGCCAGCTGGGACGCAATATCTTCGAGAACCTCATCGTAACGCGCGCCGAGGCGATCGATCTTATTGATAAAGAACAGGAAGGGTATGCCGAGGCGGCGCAATGCCTTAACGAGCACGCGGGTCTGCGGCTGCACGCCCTCGACTGCCGATACGACAACCACAGCCGCATCGAGCAATTGTAAAATCCGTTCGATCTCGGCAATGAAGTCCGGATGGCCGGGCGTATCGATGAGGTTCACCACGACATCGCCGATGGTGAAGGAAACCACCGCCGCAGCGATGGTGATGCCGCGTTGTCTTTCGAGTGCGAGACTGTCGGTCTGTGTGCTACCGGCATCGACGCTGCCGAGTTTGTCGATTATGCCGGTGTCGAAAAGGAGTCGTTCCGTAAGGCTAGTCTTGCCCGCGTCTACATGGGCGAGGATGCCCAGATTCAATGTGCGCATGGTTCATCATCTTCTCAGAATTTCGGATTTGATTTTCGTGAGAAGTGAGTCGGCGCATTGGGTCCTCCACGCATATTCGATATCGGCATGCCCATCCCTTAAGAGAGGCAGGCACTCTTTTTTACAGGCGTTTCGCGGAATCCGTCAAGTTTCGCCCGGCTTCCACTTAGGGCCTGACTCTGCGCATGGCTTTTCCGAGGGCTGGATGATGAGATGATTGCCCAAAACAAAACCGGCCACGTCAGGCGCGGCCGGTTTAAATTCATTGCGGATTGTCTGAGGCTCAGCTGCCGCCGAATGCGGTCTGCAGCAGGGTCAGCTGCGCCTTGACGCTGTTCTGATTGTCCGGAACGATAGCGGCCTCCGTCGGGCGGTAGATCTCGCGGTCGAGGATGGCGACGCGATTCTGCAAGCGCAGCGAGCGCTCGACGAGGTCACGGAAGGATTCCGGCAGATCGTTCCAGCCCGGCGCGTTGCGGTCGACGTTGAAGCCGTCGAGGCGGACCTTGTTCTTTTCGGCCAAGACCTGATCGCGGGACATTTCGCCGTTGTTGACGGCGCGCTGCAGCAGCAGCCAAGAGGCCATCTGCATGAGGCGGGTGGTCAGCCGCATGGATTCTGCGGCGTAGAGTACGGAGGCCATGCGCGGCAGAACCTTGGAAGCAGCGCGGCCCTGGCCATCGAGATAGCCGGCGGTTTCCTCGACCAGCGACATGCCTTCAGAATAGAGTGCCCTGAACTGTGCCGATGATGCGGCGTGGCCAGCAAAGCTGATCGTGTTCAACCCAAGTTCCGACATCGAATAAATCCCTGCTTCACGCAACACTTTTGTTCAGGAAAAGCCGGTCAAGTCCATAAGAGCTTTCGGCATCCGCTTTTATGACTTTAAGATGGTTGTTTTAACTGAAATTCGCAAGGCGATTCTTAAGAAAGGGTTAATCTCCACAGTTTCGGCGAGGTCCGTGATACAGGACAAAAAAGAAGAGCCGCAAAAGCGGCTCTCAAGGTAAAACAGGGAGAAAAATCAGACCAATTCGCCAAGTGGAGGAACTGTCTGAGTCCAGAGCGAATCTGGATGGTCATAGTAATATGTCGTAAAGCTTAATATTCAGTTGAGCATGCCTTAATACTGGACTGCACCGCACAGATTTTGTGCTGCGGCCACGCGTCCCGACGCAGAGCTTCAGAAGCGGAAAAGGCTATCCGCCGCCTTGCGGCCGGAGGCCTTGGTGGCGATTTCCTCTTCCAGCCGGGCGACCTCGCTCTGGAGCAATGCTACGCGGCTTTTCAGCTCGTCCACCGACAGCAGCGACAGATCACTGCCGATCTCGTGGGCGGACGGCTGCTTGGGACGATCATCGTCGAAAATGCTCATTTCGGCTCCTCCTTTCCCTTATCAAGGGGATCAGGTGCCGTAATTTACAGTTATATCGTCCTTTTTTGAAGTCTCGCTTCGCGCGAGCGCCATGCTCTCGGGCGTGATCATCTGCGCATTGGCGGAGGGCATGGTCGTGTAGGAATCGCGATCGCCCGCTGGCTTGGCCGCGCGGCGGCGGCTGCGGAAGATCGAATAGGACGTAATCAGCACATGGGCGATGGCGGTGACGAAGAACAGCGAGTAGGGGCCGATGGAAGACATGACCGGGCCGCTCAGCGTCGGGCCGATGATCGTGCCGATGCCGTAGAGCAGCAGCAGGCCGCCCGACACCTTGACGAAATCCTCCGGCGCGGCGAAGTCGTTGGCATGGGCGACGGCGATTGGATAGAGCGTGTTGGCGACCGCGCCATAGACGACGACCATGCCGATGAGGAAGAAGGGGCTGCCGGGCTTCAGAAGGAAGAGCAGAATGCCATCGATCGCCGCGATTGCGGCCATGCCGGCCAACACGTAGCGGCGGTCGATGCGATCGGATAGCCGACCGGCCGGCAGTTGCATGACGGCGCCGGCAAAGATGGTCAAGCTCATCATCAGCGCGATATCGCTTTCGGAAAGGCCCGCATTGGCACCGAAGACGGCCCCGAGCGTGCCGTATGCGCCATTGGCGATGCCGACGAGCAGGATGCCGATCGAGGCGACCGGCGAATTGCGGTAGAGTGCCTTCAGGTCGAGACTGACCGCCTTCAGTGGCTGCGGGGATGCGGCCGTCGATAGCGTGGTCGGCAGCATGGCGACACAATAGCAGATGCCGCACATCATGAAGAGGATGGGCGTGTGGATATCGGCGAAGGGCACCATCATCTGGCCGGCGACGGCGCCGATGAGGGTGATGCCGATATAGAGAGAGAAGATCGCGCCGCGGCTTTCATTGGTGGCGCGTTCGTTGAGCCAGCTCTCGATGATCATCGAGGTGCCGGCGGTGCAGAAGCCGGTCACGGCACGCAGCACCACCCACCAGGTCGCATCGACGACTATGCCTGTCAAAAGCGCGATGATGGCGATGACCGAGATGAAGCCCGAGAAAGCGCGGACATGGCCGATGCGCCTGACCAGCTTCGGGGCCGTCAGGCAGCCAAGCACGAAACCAGTCGCCCAGGTGGTGCCGAGCAGGCCGAGCGTTGTCGTCGCATAGCCTTCGGCCGTGCCGCGCACCGGCAGCAGCAGGCTGTGCAGGCCGTTGCCCGTAAATAGGAATAGCGTGCCGAACAGCAGAGCGAGTACCGGCAATATATTTCTTTTCATGCTCCCCACCTTCATGCGGCTCCATTTTTTAGGAGCCGATAAGACAGGATCCCGCCCTGCCTGTTTTCGCTATTGATTGTGTCCCGGATTGCCGCTATCGGCCTGTAGAAACAGTCTGTTGGCGCGGAAAAATGTCCGTCCTATGACGATTAGAGCATGATCGCGAAAGCCGTGCAGCGGTTTTTGGTCGCGGCTGCCCTCACTCTTGCATAAACGGGGGAAAAATAGCGTGACAAAAGCCATAGCGCTGCTGCTCCTGCTTGCCATGGCGGTGCATATCATCAAGCCTTTGGGGCTGCCGGGCCTAAAGCGCAGGGCAGATTTCTGGAAGATCGCGATCTTCGCCTTTGCGATCTGGACGGTGGCGCTGCTGATCAACGAGGCGTTTTAGAGCATTTCAGGCCGGGATTCGGGCTCCTGGCCAATCGCACGCCGCTCCCTTAGAGCAGGATCTCGCCGCGCATGACCGAGACGCAGCTGCCCGACAGCAAGACTTCATTTACCGTGCCGGCAGATTTCCTGGCATCAACGCCGATGACGCTGCGTCTTCCCATCTCCACGCCCTGCTCGATGGTGATTTTTATTTCCGCATCCCGTGCCGGCAGCAAGGAAGTCAGATAGGCGCCGATCGCGGCAGAGGCGCTGCCGGTCGCCGGGTCTTCCGTCACATTGTCGAGCGGGGCAAACATGCGGGCGCGGATAGCCCACGGGTTTTCGTGGGAGCGCACGTAGAGAAAGAGCGAGAAGCCGGTCTTGTCTTCTTTGTGCCGCGCGGCCGCTTCGGCAAAAATGGCGGCATTCGGCCATGCCTTGCCGAGCGTTTCGAGGCTGTCCAGCTCCGCAAAGGCGAAAGGCAGGCCGACGGATGCGAAGGTTGGCGCATGGGTTGCGTGGCGGATCGATTGCGGATCGATCTGCACGCAAGCGGCAATCAGCTCGTCGGCAATGGTCTCGCCGATCGTAAGCCTGCCCGGTGCGCGGATGCTTGCGCCGGAGACGCCGCCACCGTCGCGCAACAAAGTGACCTCCACGAGCCCGGCTTCCTCTTTGAAGATCAGCCTGTCGCCTGTCGGTTTTCCGAAGATCGCTTGCTGCTGGCCGAGAACGAAAGCGGTGCCGACATTGGGATGACCGGCAAAGGGGATTTCGGCCGTGGGCGTGAAGATGCGGACCCGCGCGGTGTGATCGGGGTTTTCAGGCGGTAGCACGAAGGTTGTTTCCGAATAGCAGAATTCAGTTGCAATCTTCTGCATGGCGTCGCTGCTGAGACCGCGGGCATCAGGGATGACAGCCAGGGGATTGCCGACGAAGCGTTCGGATGTGAAGACGTCAACGGTGACGTAAGCGACGGCGTTCATGGCGGCTCCCGGCAGCTTTGATGGAACTGCCAGGATTTAGCCGTTGCTCGGCCAGGCCTGAAAGCTTGAACTTGTGCCCCTGACAAGTTTATCGACGACCTTTACCCCCCGCCTTGCGAGTTTGCGGCCTTCATGGCGATCGCTTCAATTGCTCTGGAACTGCTTGAGCACGCTGGACCAGAGTTCGACCAGCTCGGCGCTGCCGGCATCGCCAGGCTTCGCACGTACCGCAGTGTGTACGAGGACCAGATGCGTCGTTGGATCGACGAGGATGCGCTGGCCTGCTCGGCCATCCAGAAAAAACGTTCGGCGCGGACCGGGCATCAGCCAGGTCTGATAGCCATAGCCCCAGGGGTTCGTCTCGTGATTGACCGCGAGGAACGAGCCTTGCTTGACCGGTTGCGTCGCGTCGAGCAGCCATTGGCGCGGGATGATCTGCCGGCCGTTCAAGGCGCCGTCATGTGCGAGCAGCATGCCAAAGCGGGCATAGTCGCGAAGCGTTGCGCTGAAGCAGCAGTAGCCGACTTCCTGGCCTGTTCTGTCAACCTGCCAGTTCGCGCTGGCTTCCGCACCCATCGGCTGCCATATGCGGGTCTGGAGATAATCCGCCATGCTCATATGGGTGGCGTGGGTCAGGACGAGGCTCAGCCCTTCGGTGTCGAGATTGCTGTAATGCCAGACCGTATCGGGAGGAGCGACCCGCTTGTTGAACCGCGATACGGCCGTAATGGGGTCAAGCTTTTCCGGACCGAGCAATGAGTTGCTGAGATGAACGTTGTCGTCGGGATTGCCGAAGTTCTCGGTGAAGGCAATGCCGGAGGCCATGTGCAGCAACGCGCGGATCGGCGTGCTGCCCATCTCTGTGCCTTTAAGCTCCGGCACATAGGTCTCAACCGTATCGTCGATCGAATGAATGGCGCCTTCGGAAATAGCGATCCCGATCATCATGCCGGTCAATGTCTTCGCCATGGATTGCGAGACAAGGCGGTCGCGATCGGTGCGGCCATATTGATAATGTTCGAACAGGATCGTGTCGTTGTGGGCAATCAGCAATCCCGTGGTGGGATTGGTGTCGAGATATTTCGACAAGGAGGCGGTTTCGGTGCCGAACGTGAACTTGACCGAAATCTCGGAGGGCGCACGCAGCAGCGGCAGTGGATGTTCGGCTGCAGCGATCGTGTGCGTCGGGGCCAGCTGATCGGCATGGCTGAAGTTGCCGATCATGTTTTGCTGCTTGCCCATTGGTGGGCTTAGTGACGGGCCTGTGGGATAACCGAGTTTTTCACCATAAGCTTCGGCGTCCGGTCCGGTCGGAGAGAAGACGGGAACGGCTGCGTGCAACTGTTGGGCGTGAATTATGCCTGATTGAGCAACTAAGAATACAGTAAGAACGGCAACAAAACTGCGCCAGGCAAGCATATGGCAACCCCTCTATTAGGCCCCTTTATTATTAGCGGGACAACCCAGTGCCGTGCTTTCGTAACATCTGTTTGACATGGTCTCATTTCCGATATCACAGCAAACCTATTCTTGTCATTGTGGCAAATGTGACTTGCTCTGTCCTGAACGCTTGGTTGGCTATTGCAGGAAAGCAAAAGAGCCCCGGTCAGATCGCGACCGAGGCTCTTTTTCTTTTGCAGTGCTGGCTGATTTACTTGCTGGCCTGCAGAACGGCCACGCCCGGCAGGACCTTGCCTTCCATCCATTCGAGGAAGGCGCCGCCGGCCGTCGAGACATAGGTGAAGTCGTCGGCAACGCCGGCGTGATTGAGCGCCGAAACCGTATCGCCGCCGCCGGCGACCGAGGTCAGCTTGCCGGCTTTGGTGCATTCGGCGGCATATTTGGCGACTGCAACGGTCGCGGCGTCAAAAGGCGTGATCTCGAAGGCGCCGAGCGGACCGTTCCAGACCAGCGTGGTGGCACGACCGATCCAGTTCTTGACGGCCTCGACTGACTTGGGGCCGACGTCGAGTACCATGGCATCGGCGGGGATCGCTTCGATCGCGACAACTTCGTTGTCGGCACCGGCCTTGAATTCGCGGGCGACGACGCCGTCTTCCGGCAGCACGATCGCGCAGCCGGAGGCGGCGGCTTCGATCATGATCTGCTTGGCGGTATCGGCGAGATCATGCTCGCAGAGCGATTTGCCGACATTGGTGCCGCGGGCGGCGATAAATGTATTGGCCATGCCGCCGCCGATGACAAGCGCATCGACCTTCTTCACGAGGTTCATCAAGAGATCGATCTTGGTGGAGACCTTGGCGCCGCCGACGATGGCAACAACCGGACGGACCGGATTGCCGAGGCCTTTTTCCAAAGCTTCAAGCTCGGCCTGCATCGTGCGGCCCGCATAGGCCGGCAGCAACTGGGCGAGGCCCTCGGTCGAGGAATGAGCGCGATGGGCAGCCGAGAAGGCATCGTTGACGTAGATATCGCCGTTGGCGGCGAGCTGCTTGGTGAAGGCTGCGTCGTTCTTTTCCTCTTCCTTGTGGAAGCGGGTGTTTTCAAGCAGCAGGATGTCGCCATTGTTCATCTTGGCAACGGCGTCGGCTGCCGGGGCGCCGATGCAATCGGAGGCGAAGAGAACGGCATGATCGAGAACTTCCTCGACGGTCGGCACGATCAGGCCGAGGGAAAGGTCCGGGGAGGGGCCATCCTTCGGGCGGCCGAAATGGGCAAGCAGGATGACCTTGGCGCCCTTTTCGGACAGCTCGAGAATCGTCGGGGCGACACGCTCGATGCGGGTCGCATCGGTGACCTTGCCATCCTTGACCGGCACGTTGAGGTCGACGCGCACGAGCACGCGCTTGCCGGTGATGTCGGTGAGATTATCGAGAGTTTTGAAGGCTGCCATGGGAGGATCCAATATTGTTGGTGGCGAAAAGCGCGCCGACCATACTACGGATGATCGGAGACGCAAGAACCGTTCAGCGTTTCATGGAATCGTTGAACGGTTCTATCTTCTTGGTTTTTCGCAATCCCAAATGGAAAACCGCTGCGCAGTTTTCCTGGAATTGCTCAAGGCGCTCAGACGTCGTTTTTGCCTGCAGTCGAATCGTCTGAAACAGCTTCATGCGCTCGCTCGCGGCGCTTCTGCAGATAGGCGTGGATGCTCTTCAGAATGTCATGGAGATTGATGAAGATCGGCATGATGACGGGCGGCTCCACCGCTTCCAGCGACATGCCGACAGATTGGATATGGTCGTTCTCGTCGAGATCGCGAACGATGAGGATGATCTCGCCCAGACGAACGCGGTCGGCGTAGTCGGCCTTGCCACCCAGGCGATGGCGCATGAGCTCGGCGATGGTGAGACCTTTCTCCTGTTCGCTGAGGAGCCCCGGCCCATAAGCGGCATCGAGGTCCGCGGCTGGGCGCAGCGGCGAAATCGAGAACGCGCCGAAGAATTCGGCATCGTCCGGATCGACTGGCGCGCGGCTGGCGAAGAGGCGGTCGAGCAGGCGCGAATAGTTGGGCGAGACGAAAAGATAGACGATATCGTTTTCGCGCAGGCGGCCGGCATATTGATAGCGCATGGATTTGCCGTCGCGAACGATAAGCGATGGCGTCGCCCAGCGGGGGATGCGTTCGCCGCGAAGGACCGGGCTGTCTTTGACGACACGGTAGGAGAGGAGCTCGTGGTTGACGGTGCCGGGCAGATCGACCTCGACCTTGTCGATTGCTCCCATGCGCGGGGGAACGATGAGGCCAAGCCGGCGTGCCATCGGCTTGATGGTCCAGCCTTGCACGAGCAGAGAGACCAGCACGACGATGAAGGCGACGTTGAAATAGGTCTGGCCGGCCTGCAGGCCGCCGAGGATCGGCATGATCGCCAGAAGAATGGAGACTGCGCCGCGCAGGCCGACCCAGGCGACGAAGCCGGTCTCACGCTGGGTATAATCGAAGGGCAGCAGGCAGAGCCATACTGCGATCGGACGGGCGATGAAGATCAGGAACAGCGCCAGCGCCACGGCGGGGATCGCGATCGCTGGAAATTCGGACGGGGTCGCAAGCAGGCCGAGGACGAGGAACATGATGATCTGTGCCAGCCAGGTCATGCCGTCCTGGAAGCGCTTGATCGAGGCGGATGCCGGCAGGCGTCGATTGCCGGCGTAGATGCCGGCAACGTAGACGGCCAGGAAGCCGCTGCCGCCGACGGCGCCGGTAAACGAGAATACGAGGAGCGCCAGCGCCAGCACGAAGATTGGCGTCAGGCCGCGATCCGTCTCCAGGCGGCTGACGATGAGGACGATCATCATGCCGCCAAGCAGGCCGAGAATGACGCCCAGTCCCATCTGCTGGACAAAGGTGGCGAGCATGGCGAGGTTGATGCCGGCATAGCCTTCGCCGCTTGCCAATAGCTCGACCAGAGCGAGGGTCAGGAAGATCGCCATCGGGTCGTTGGTGCCGGATTCGACTTCCAGCGTCGAGCGCACCTTGTCACGGATATTGATGCCGCCGATGCGCAGCAGGAAGAAGACGGCGGCCGCATCCGTCGAGGCGACGATGGAGCCGAGCAGCAGGCCCTGCAGCCAGGTGAAGCCGAGCAGCCAGGTGGCGGCGAGGCCGAACAATGCGGCCGTTACGATAACGCCGACGGAGGCTATGGTCAGCGCGGGCGCCGCAGCAAGCTTGAAGGCCTGGATCGGCGTGCCATAGCCGGAATCAAACAGGATGATGGCAAGCGCCAGCGAGCCGAGAATATAGGCAAGATAATTGTTGGAGAATTCGATGCCGAGCCCGTCGGTGCCGGCGGCAAGTCCGATCATGAGGAAGAGCAGCAGCAGGGGTGCGCCGAAGCGGAAAGCAAGGAGGCTGGAGAAAGCTGCAATAAGAATAAGAACCGTGCTGATCAGCACGATGACGTAAAATGCCTCCACCTTTTCTTCCCCTTTTTCCGTGCGCCGCTGCTGGGGCCAAAAGCCCGGAATGCCGGAGGTCTCCCCAGTTTCCATCATGTTGCCGTGCCTGGCAAATTGGCAAACACGGAAATCGTTCGGAGGAGAGTTCATGGATCGAAACTCTTTCCGACGACTGCATCGTCATGGTGTGATGCGCCTTGCCAGAACGGCAAAGCGGCCCGGAATGCCCTGGGAGACGTCCAGCTTCGAAATTTACTGGTAAATCTGGACCATAGCAGGGCAGAGAGGTGAAAAAATCGAAATGTTTTTAAGAGGATGCGCGAGCGTGCCTTGCCGGCCGCTCAGACGGCGACGCGCCTGAAATAGATCGGATAATCGATTACCAGCCCATCCTCGTCGACCGGAAGATCGACGGTGAAATCCCTGTCTTCGGCCGCGTATCGATAAAGTTTCTCCGGCATGATGCAGGTATAGTGCTGACCGTCGCGCACCGGTTCGAAGGTGTCGAACGGGATATAGAGCATTGAAAGCTTGGCGGTCCCGCTTTCGGGCGTCAACTCCAGCCGGCGGATCGGCAGGCTGTTGGTGAAGGGCGAACCGTAGAGGTCGATATCGATGCAGCCGTCGAATTGCGGCAGCGTCACGCCATGCTCGGTGCGCCAATGTCCCTTGCCGTCCGAAATCAGCGCCAGGCGCCGGCCATCGGTGGTTTCGACGGAGAAGGAAAGAACGGCCCAATCGGCGGCGCAGTCGATGCGGTAGGAGACGCCGTAGGGCGTGCCGCCGCGGCCACCAATGATAATGCCGGCGGCGCGGATGACCGCAGCGCCGGCATTGTCGATAGGAGCGATCGTGAGGTGCTCCAGCCCGTCTCCTTCCATGGGACGCCAGCGGACTGTCGTCGGAAGGAGCGGGCGGAAGGCCATGATCAGATCAGCTTTGCGAAGGCAACGGCCGTGTCCGACATGCGGCTGGAGAAGCCCCACTCGTTGTCGTACCAGGACAGGACGCGCACGAAGTTGCCTTCCATGACCTTGGTCTGGTCGGTCGCGAAGATCGACGAGTGGCTGTCATGGTTGAAGTCGCGGGAAACCAGCGGCTCGTCGGTGTAGCCGAGGATGCCCTTCAGCTTGCCGTTCGAAGCAGCCTTGATGGCTTCGTTGATTTCGCCGACCGTCGTTGCCTTCTTGGACACGAACTTGAAGTCGACAACCGAGACGTTCGGCGTGGGAACGCGGATCGACGTGCCATCGAGCTTGCCCTTCAGGTGCGGCAGCACGAGACCAACGGCCTTAGCGGCGCCCGTCGAGGTTGGGATCATGGACAGGGCTGCGGCGCGGGCGCGGTACAGGTCCTTGTGCATGGTGTCGAGCGTCGGCTGGTCGCCAGTGTAGGAGTGGATGGTCGTCATGAAACCGTGGTCGATGCCGACGGCGTCGTCGAGAACCTTCACGACCGGCACCAGGCAGTTTGTAGTGCAGGACGCGTTGGAGATGACCAGGTGCTCCTTGGTGAGCTGGTCGTGGTTGACGCCGAAAACGACAGTCAGATCGGCGCCGTCGGCAGGAGCCGAAACGATGACGCGCTTTGCACCGGCCGTCAGGTGAGCGGCGGCCTTGTCGCGGGCAGTAAAGATGCCAGTGCATTCCATCGCGATGTCTACGCCGAGATCGCGGTGCGGCAGGGTTGCCGGGTCCTTGATCGCCGTGACCTTGATCGGCTTGCCGCCGCCAACGATGATCGTGTCGCCTTCGACCTTCACTTCGGCGGGGAACTTGCCGTGGATGGAATCGTAACGCAACAGGTGGGCATTGGTCTCGACCGGGCCGAGGTCGTTGATGGCAACGACTTCGATGTCGGTGCGGCCGGACTCGACGATTGCGCGCAGGACGTTACGGCCGATACGGCCAAAGCCGTTGATGGCTACTTTTACAGTCATGAATGTCACTCCCTTTCATTCAGGGTGTTTATCTATTGGATTTGAGAGCGCTTGTCAGCGCCCTCAGGAAAGCTTTGCCTCAGCGGCGGCGACAACGGCTTCCGTGGTGATGCCGAAGTGCTTGTAGACATCCTTGTACGGAGCGGAAGCGCCGAAGCCCTTCATGCCGATGAAGGCGCCTTCCGGTCCGATGAAGGCATCCCAGCCCTCGCGAACGCCGGCTTCGACAGCAACCTTGACCGGCGAGTTGCCGATGACTTCCTTGCGGTAGGCGTCCGGCTGCTCGAAGAAGAGCTCGGTGCAGGGAACGGAAACGACGCGCGTGGAGATGCCCTTGCCTTCGAGAACGGTGCGGGCGGCAACGGCGAGTTCGACTTCGGAGCCCGAAGCGAAGATCGTCACCTTGGCATCGGCATTGCCGGCCAGCGTGTAGGCGCCGAGTTCGCAGAGGTTCTTCTCGCTGTACTCGGTACGAGCGGCCAGCAGGTTCTGACGGGTCAAAGCAAGGCCGGACGGACGGTTGGTCGTCTTGATGGCGATCTGCCAGCATTCGGCCGTTTCCGTGGCGTCCGCCGGGCGGAAGAGCTGGAAGTTCGGGATGGCGCGCAGGCTTGCGACCTGCTCGACCGGCTGGTGGGTCGGGCCGTCTTCGCCGACGCCGATGGAATCATGCGTCAGGACGTGGATGGCGCGGATGCCCATCAGAGCGGCGAGGCGCAGTGGCGGACGGCAATAATCCGAGAAGATCAGGAAGCCGCCGCTATAGGGGATGAGACCGCCATGGAGCGCGATGCCGTTCATGGCAGCGGCCATGCCGTGTTCGCGGATGCCCCAGTGCATGTAGCGGCCGGAGAAATCGGTCGGGGTGATCGACTTCATCTGGCTGGTCTTGGTGTTGTTCGACGGCGTCAGGTCGGCGGAACCGCCCAGCGTTTCCGGGATGAAGCCGTTGATGACTTCGAGCGCATCTTCCGATGCCTTGCGGGTTGCGACCGTCGGCTTGGTTTCGGCGAGCTTCTTCTTGTACTCGCTGATGGCGGCGTCGAATCCGGCAGGCAGCTTGTGATCGAAGCGGCGGGTGAACTCGGCCTTCTTGGCAGCGTCGGTTGCGGCGAGGCGGCCTTCCCAGGCTTCGCGAGTGCCGATGGAGCGTTCGCCGGCAGCACGCCATTCACCGAGGACGTCGTTCGGGATGACGAAGGGTTCGTAAGGCCAGTTCAGCGCAACGCGGGTCGCGGCAATTTCCTCGGCGCCAAGCGGCGAGCCGTGGACCTTGTGCGTGCCCTGCTTGTTCGGAGCGCCGAAGCCGATGATCGTCTTGCAGGCGATGAGCGTCGGGCGGTCGGACTTGTGAGCGGCTTCGATGGCAGCGCTGATAGCGGCCTGGTCGTGACCGTCGACTTCGATCGTGTTCCAGTGAACGGCCTTGAAGCGCATGATCTGGTCGGTCGAATCCGACAGCGAGACGGCGCCGTCGATGGTGATGGAGTTGTTGTCCCAGAACAGGATCAGCTTGTTGAGCTTGAGGTGGCCGGCAAGCGCGATCGCCTCATGGCTGATGCCTTCCATCAGGCAGCCGTCGCCGCACATGGCGTAGGTGTAGTGATCCTGCAGCTCGGCGCCGAATTCTTCGCGCAGCTTGCGCTCGGCGATCGCCATGCCGACGGCATTGGCAATGCCCTGGCCGAGCGGACCGGTGGTGGTTTCGATGCCGGTGGCGTGACCATATTCCGGATGGCCTGCGGTCTTGGAGCCGAGCTGGCGGAAGCGCTGGAGCTCTTCAACCGTCATGTCCGGATAGCCGGTCAGATAGAGGACCGAGTAAAGCAGCATCGAGCCGTGGCCGGCCGACAGGACGAAACGGTCACGGTCCGGCCAAAGCGGGTTCTTCGGGTCGAAGCGCAGATATTTGCTAAAGAGAACGGTGGCGACATCAGCCATCCCCATCGGCAAACCGGGGTGACCGGAATTGGCCTTCTCGACAGCATCCATGGCAAGGAAACGGATCGCATTCGCCATCCGGTCGTGTTGTTCGCGAGAGTTCATGGGTTTTTCCGCAGTGTTCCGGGTTCGGGGGGATGGCCACACGCCTGGGACGGAGGGCCATCGGTTGAAAGGCGGGTGAAGGGGAGGCGCTCTTCCGAACGCCATTTTCAACGTCGCCTCAGGCGGTCGAGACATAGCAGTTGGGGCGAGCAAGTCAATAAATCGAGGACCCAATCCGACCCTCTTGGGGCAATTTTTTGACATTTGCCCGTTCACTTTTACAAAAGACGACAATCATGCGACAAGGCCTGTGTAGACGGCAAAGGTGGCATTCATCCACAGAATAGGGGGGCTGCCACATGACAGCCTTTATTGACGTGCTGTTGCCGAGTTGAATATTGTTGCGAAATCAGACAAGTGGCCGGATGTTTTGATTCGGGCCTTGCGCGGAGATGCGAAGGGTATGACACCTTCAGGCAAAACGGTGGACGCGGCGCTCGCCCAATTGCGCCAGGCGCTTTCGACTTTGGAAAGCGCGGTTGATGGACGGTTCGAGCGGGAACGGGCGCAGAGCGATATAGAAGGCGAGGTCCGCAGGGTTCACGCCGATCGGTCCCGCCTTGCCCAGGAATTGGATCAGGCTGAGTTCCGTGCGAACCGGCTCGAGGAGGTCAATCGTGAAGTGTCGCGCCGGCTTGTCACGGCGATGGAAACCATAAGAGCCGTGCTGGACCGCTGATCCCTCGGGAGGCAGCCGTCGCAGCGCGGCAATGATCGGAAAGTCGAATGGCACAAGTAACGGTAACGATCGACGGCAAAGCATATCGGATGGCCTGCGAAGAGGGCCAGGAAGACCATCTGACGGATCTTGCCAATCGCTTCGACCGTTATGTCATGCATTTGAAGAGTCAGTTCGGCGAAATCGGCGATCTGCGGGTGACTGTCATGGCCGGCATCATGATCATGGACGAGGTGAGCGAATTGACGCGGCGCGTGTCTTCGCTGGAAGCCGAACTGGAAACTCTCACCAGCAACCGCGATACGACCGTGGCGGCCAATGCGCGGGCCGAGGAGACGCTGGCAAGCGTCATCGATGAGGTGACGACGCGTATTCACGGAATCACCGAAAAGCTTCTGGAGCGGCCGGGCGTCGAGCAGGCTTGAGTTTATTTCTGCGGATGCCGGTCGCCGACCTCTGGTACAAGACCCGAAACCTCTTTATATAGTTCAGGCGGTCTGCGCTTCCCGACAGGAACCACAATCCCTGGGGCCATACTCGATCCAAAGGGAGCTGTCCCTGACCAGGCCCGTGGGCCTGGACACACGGTGCCCACCTACGTTTGTAGGCACCCAGGATCGTAAACATCCATCGGTCGTCGTGGATCGCTCTTAAATCTTCCCAGCCGATGGCCAAGGAAGGCGCCGCGCAGTTCTTCCGCCGCGCTGACGCCACTCCTCCTCCCCTTAACTTTTCTATCGCAGGTAAGCACCGCGTTCGAGTTCGGCGCGGTTGGTCGCGCTGCGCAGCCGCAGCAGATCCTTGCGGGCGATAAGACCCACGAGGCGGCCGGTCTGCGGCTCGACGACGGGAACACGTCCCGTATCGGCATGGATCATGATGTCGGCGACGCGGCCGACCGTATCCTCCGCATGGGCGACCGGGAGCGACGTATCCGAGATCACATCATAGAGCGACTGATCCATGAGCTCCGGTTCGCTCTGCCAGCGCAGGGCGTCGGCGCGCGAGATCATGCCGACGAGGCGGTCATTCTCTCCGACGACGGGATAGAAACGATGCGCATCCGGCCGCTCCGTCATCTGGGCCAGCGCTTCCGACAGGCGCATGGATGCGGGCAGCGTGTCCACCTTGGCGATCATGATGTCGCGGGCACGCGTCAGCTCGAACAGATCTATGCCGTATTCGCGGGTGATGTGCTGGCCGCGACGGGCGATCTTTTCCGTCAGGATTGATCGTTTCAACAGTAGTACGGTGACGGCATAGGCCGCGACCGTGGCCGTAAGCAGGGGCACCAGCGCGCTCGTATCTCCGGTCAGCTCGACGGCGAAGAAGGTACCCGTCAGCGGAGCACGCATCGTTCCCCCCATCATCGCCGCCATGCCGAGCATCGCCCAGAAGCCAGGATCGCCAGGCAAAACAAGGCCTACAAGCCAGCCGAGTGCGCCGCCGAGGATCAGCAGCGGCGCCAGGACGCCGCCTGATGTGCCCGAGGACAGTGCCACCAGCCAGATGCCCGCCTTGACCAACAGGATTGCCAGAACGGCCCCGACGGCGATGCGGCTATGCAGGAGATCGGCGATGATGTCGTAGCCGACGCCCAGCGCGCGCGGCTCGATCAGGCCGCCAAGCCCGACGATAAGGCCGCCGAGTGCCGGCCACCACATCCAGTGGATCGGCAGCTTCTCGAAGGCATCCTCGATCTTGTAGAGCAGCGTCGTCAGCAGGCCGGATTGCAGGCCGGAGACAATGCCAAGGCCGGCGGCGAGCACGATGCCCCACCAGGAGAGCGACATATCGAAGTGCGCAGGGAAGAGCGCGCCGCTGCCGATCAGGAACGGACGCCAGACGGCGGAAACGCAGGCTGCGACCGCGACCGGAATGAAGCTGCGCGGCTTCCATTCGAAGAGCAGCAATTCAACGGCAAGCATGACGGCCGCGATCGGCGTGCCGAACACCGCCGTCATGCCAGCCGCAGCGCCGGCAACGAGCAGGGTCTTTCTCTCGGCGGCACTCATATGAAAGAACTGCGCAAAGAGCGAACCGATGGCGCCGCCCGTCATGATGATCGGACCTTCCGCACCGAAGGGGCCGCCGGAGCCGATCGAGATCGCCGACGACAGGGGCTTCAGCACCGCCACCTTCGGCGACATGCGGCTGCCGCCGATCAGGATCGCCTCGATGGCTTCGGGAATGCCGTGGCCGCGAATTTTCTCAGAGCCGTAACGCGCCATCAGGCCGATGACGAGACCGCCGAGAATGGGAGCGGCGACCATCCAGGGAGAGCGCGCCACCATGGCGAAGGATAGCGGCTCGGTGCTGATCTTGAACAGCCAGACGGCATTGCTGACGAGCGCGATGAGATTGATGAGCACCCAGGCGGCGAATGCGCCGCCGGTGCCGACGACGAGCGCCATGGCAATCAGCACCAGGACGCGTTTGTCCGTGGTGAAATCGCCATTGTCCTTGCGGGAGGCCCCGCCGGAGAAATCGTGGCTGTGACTTTGTGAGGTGGGTATGTCCTGCATGGGAGGCCTTCTGTGCTAAGCGCGCGCGGCCGTCCTTCAGCCGCTCCCCGCTTCGAGATGGCAAATATATCGTAATGCGATATAAATCAACTGAAGCGCATCGCGATCTGCAAGATTCGTTTTCGGCACTATAGTTCCTTGATCTGGAGCACGGTGTTGCCGCAAAACCGCTGAAGATTTTGCGCGACTTGCTTTAGGACCGCGAACCGCGGCAATGAGGATTATTTGATGGTGCGACGTTTAAACAAAACCCTTTCTCAGGCGGATTACGAGGCGCTGGCGACCTTGCGCTACACGCTGCGCAAATTCATGGATTTCAGCACCTCGGCCGCGCAGGAGGCGGGCCTGCCGCCACAGCAGCATCAGGCGCTGCTGGCCATCAAGGGTAACGGCGCCGGAGAGGCGATGACGATCGGTATGCTGGCGGAAAAGCTGCTGATTGCTCCTCATACGGCGACGGAGCTTGTGGGACGGCTGATCGATGGCGGCTATGTCACCCGCCACCCCGATCCGACGGACAAACGCCGCCAGACGCTGCAATTGACGGAGAAATCCGAAGAGGTTCTTCAAACGCTGAGCTCGATCCATCTGGTCGAAATCCGTGAAATGGCTCCCAGGCTGATCGAGATCCTCACGCAGCTTCAGGCGGATGTCCGCAATAGTTGAGGGTGCCATCGCTCCCGCCGGCCGGCGATGGCGCGTTTTCGCGATCTGAAGAAAAGCGCAAAGCCTCCGGAGATCATTGACCGAGGCGGATGCCGCCATCGCAGATCAGCGTATGACCGCTGGTGAAGCCGTTGCCGATCAGAAAAGCGATGGCTTCGGCGATCTCCCGTGGGTCGCCGACGCGGCCGACCGGCGTGCGTGCTGCGAAGTTGGCGAAGGTCGGCTCTTTCTGCTCTTCGCTTAGGAAATCCCACCAGGGGGTGTCGACGACACCGGGCGAAACGCAGTTCACTCGGATGGGCTTGAGTTCGACGGCGAGGATCGGTGCCAATGCGGCAATGGCGGCATTGATGGCTCCAAGCCCGGCGGTTCCCGGCATGGCCGCCTGTGCCGAGACGGCGGAGACGAAGGTGATGCTGCCCTGCTTCGAAAGATGGGGAAGGCAAGCCTGGGCACAGGCGAAATGTGCCATGGTCTTCTGCTCGAAGCCTTTCCTGACATCGGCGAGGTCGACGGTGGCAAAGGGACCGGCGCCATTGCCGCCGCCCAAGGCCAGGACGAGATGGTCGAGCGGGCCGATTGCCTGGAAGGCTTCGGTAAGGCCCGTGAAGTCGGCGGCATCCATGGCGACGGGGGTAAGCTCGCCGTTCAGGCTTTGCGTGGCAGCCTGGAGCTTCGCAGCGTCGCGACCTGTGATCGTGACCCGGTATCCTTTTTCGAGAAGATGGGCGGCGGTCGCAAGGCCGATGCCGGAGGAGCCGCCGATAATAACGACATGCTGAGACGACATGGGTGTCTCCTTTCTGGGGTAGGGGAAGTGGTCAGGGGTATGGTTCAGCCGAGGCCGGCAAGGCTCTGGCTGAGTATTCGCAGACGCTGTCGCGCGGTTGCGTCATAGGCCTGGGCGGCAGCGCGTGATGGGCGCAGCCCGTCGTAATAGAGGCCGGTGTGCCCTTCCAGGGCGGTGCCGGCCGCCAGATTGAGGATGGCATCGGCACCTTGCTCGACGGAGCTTATGGGGGTGACGCCTGCCTGGCGCACCATGGTCGTATCCATATAGGTTGCCGGGTGCAGGCAACTGGCAGTGACGCCGGAGCCGGCAAGCTCCTCTGCGAGATCGAAGGTGAACATGATCTGCGCCAGCTTGCTCTGGCAATAGGCGCGCACACCGCTATAGCCGCGTGTCAGCATGACGTCGGAGAAGTCGATTGCCTGCTGTCCAGCCGAAGACACGTTGACGATGCGGGCGAGAGTGCTTGCCTTCAACAGGGGCAGCAGGCGGCGCGTCAGTAGGAAGCCGGCGAGATAATTCACGGCAAAGCGCAGCTCGTATCCGTCTTGGCTCACCTGTCGCCCGCCGCCGCCATTGGTGCCGATGCCGGCATTGTTGATCAGGACGTCGAGGTGGTCGTAATCATGCTCGATGGCGTCGGCCAGAGTGCGGACCTCATCCAGCGAAGAAAGGTCGGCAAGATGGAAGGTCGTTTTGCCGCCTTTGTCCCGGATGCGGGAGACCAGCTCTTCGGCGCGGGCCTTGTTGCGGCCGTGAATGAACACCGTCGCACCTG
The DNA here is from genome assembly GCF_040215725.1 of Rhizobium sp. ZPR4. Lineage (NCBI taxonomy): Bacteria > Pseudomonadati > Pseudomonadota > Alphaproteobacteria > Hyphomicrobiales > Rhizobiaceae > Rhizobium > Rhizobium sp. ZPR4. Next base: position 2,518,540 of record NZ_CP157967.1, on the reverse strand, counting down.
CTGCTGCCAGTCGCTCCGCGACCCGGCGCCCGACACCATCCGTCGAGCCTGTAATCAGGACCGTCTTGCCGCTCATATCCATAGCTACTGCCTTCTTGTTATCTGCATCACGATATTTGGCAGCTTGCAGGCGCGGCAAACAGTTCTGACTTTATCCTAGTATTGATCCTGCTATGATAAGCCATGACCATCAATCAGAGCCAGTCCATTCTCGAAGCCAGGCGTCGCGAGTTCGGCGCCTTTCTGCGCTCCCGCCGGGAAAAACTGACGCCCGCAGGCGTCGGGCTTCCGGAAGGGTTTCGGCGGCGCACGCCGGGGCTCAGGCGCGAGGAAGTGGCGCTTCTCGCCGGTGTCGGCACCACCTGGTACACATGGCTGGAACAGGGCCGGGATGTCCGCCCCTCCGCGGAGGTTCTATCGGCGCTGGCCGACGCGCTACGCCTCGATCCGGCCGAGCGGCGGCATCTCTTCACGCTGAGTGATCGGCCGTCTGCGGAAGCTCCTTCGCGCGGTCCTGAGGATGTACCAGACGCTCTGCGGCGCATGCTTGCGAGCCTTACGGGCCAACCGGCCTATGTTCTCGGCCGGCGTTGGGATGTGCTGGCATGGAATGCGGCAGCGGTCGCACTTTTCGGCGATTACGCCCTGCTGCAGGGCGATGCGCGTAACAGCGTCCATCGGGTGTTTACCGACCCTGCTCATCGACAGCTTCTTGTCGATTGGGAGATCGTTGCGGCGAATTCGCTGGCGATGTTTCGCGCCGACAGCGCCCGTTACGCCGGCGATCCCGATTTCGAGCGGCTGATCGCCACATTGACGCAGGCGAGCCCCGAATTTCGCGCGTGGTGGCCGAGGCAGGATGTGCTGCGGCCGCTGACCGGTCACAAGCGTCTGCGCCATCTGGAAGGCGGGTTGATGACATTCGAATATACCGCGCTTGCCGTCATGGATCGTGCCGACATGAAGCTGGTGGTCTATACGCCGCTCGACGAGGACGGGACGAACGACCGGCTGAAGCGATTGTTGAGCCGAACTGGCACAGCCTAAATCCGGCCTCCGCCGGCCGCAGTCATCCCTTTCCTGTTAATCCTCCAGATCTTTTTTCAACTGATCGAGGATGGAGAGGGCGTGGCCGGCATAGGCGCTGATCCAGCGATCATGGATCTGTTTGATCGGCAGGCTGTTCAGATGATTCCAGCGCTCGCGCCCTTCCTTTTTGGCGATCACGAGATCGGCTTCCTCCAGCACTTTCAGATGCTGCATCACGGTGCAGCGGTCCATATCCGTGAATGCCTCGCAGAGCATGCCCGTCGTACGCGGTGCGCTCTTGAGCATGTCGAGGATTTCGCGCCGGCGACGATGAGCAAGGGCCTTGAAAATCAGGTCGCTATCCGATTCGTTTGACATGTTATATTTTTATAACATAATGAGGCCGCTCGCAATGGAGCGATAGCCACAAACGGACAACGGAGGAGATGCCATGACATTGAATGTTCGGATTTCAGGACGGATCGGCCGCCAGGTCGGTGAAGTCTTCGATGCGGTCGTCAATCCGAAGAAGCTTTCGAGCTATTTCACGACAGTCGGCGGCGCCAGCGCCCCGCTTGTGGCGGGAACGACGGTCATCTGGTGGAAGAATGCCCCTGTCGAGGTGAATGAGGTGGAAGCCAACAAGCGGATCGTCTTTTGCTGGGAAGGCGGCACCGGTGAGGATGGCATCCGCTATAGGACGAAGGTCGAGATGACATTCGATGCCCTGGACGATGGCGGCACGCTCGTCATCATCGAGGAAACCGGCTGGCGCGAAGACGAGGCGGGCCGCCGCGGCACCTATCTGAACTGCGAGGGCTGGACGCAGATGCTCTGCTGCATGAAGGCCTTCGTCGAATACGGGATCAATCTGCGCGAAGGATTCTTCCTGAGCGAGATGCGGGGCGAGCCGGCGGAGGCGCCGGATCGCTGAGTTCCGGCAAAGACGCATCGGGAGTCATCAAACCCTTCCCCCTGCATTGGCTTTCAGCTTGAGGCCCGGCGCTGATTTTGGCGCCGGGCCAATCCGTTTGCTTGTCGACCAGCTGCTCGTTCTACCTATCTCGACTGGTTCAGCGCGATCTTATCAAGAGGACAGGTTGACGGCGCAATATGGATATCTATCTCACGTTGTAGTACGTTTCCGACAATCGGGAGCGAAGCTGAGCTTCGGCCTTCGAAAACTGGCTGGCTGAGTTTGCCCGAAGAATTGTGATTCATGCCGGCTGCTCGGCCGCGAAGATGTGTTCGCATGAAGGAATGACTGGACAGATGACCAGTTGGCGAATTCCTGATACAGGCTGCCTTCGGGATGGGATGGGAAGATCACTTTTGTGTGTGGATAAGCTCAAAAGCCGGGTGAATGACAAAATCCTTTAAATAATAACAGATTCATTGCTGGCAGGACGGGGCCTGCGCCAAAATTGCCAAAATTCAGAATGATGGGAGCGCGCGTCACAACGGGCTTGTCGAAAGAAGTGTATACGGCAACTCGAAGACGCGTCGTCGATGTTACTGAATATCCGAACAGTCGGAACCGGCGAAGATCACTATAAACAGGTAGAGTATGTCGAGCCCAATCGATCTGGAAAATGCCGATGAGGAATTGGAAGAGCGTGGCGGTATCGTCGGTCTGTTGAACCGCTACCGGGCGCTGATCGTCGCTCTTCTCACCGTCGCCGTCTTCTGCATCGCTGCTTACGCGATCTACGACCTGACCACAGAAGTGCGTTATGACGACGTCGTGCACGCCTTGACGACGACGAAGATCTCCTCGGTGCTGCTTGCGCTGCTGTTTACCGGCCTGAGCTTCGCTTCCCTGATCTTCTATGACCAGAATGCACTCGAATATATCGGCAAGCGGCTGCCGTTTCCCCATGTGGCGCTGACCTCCTTCAGCGCCTATGCAGTCGGCAACACGGCCGGCTTTGGCGCGCTCAGCGCCGGTGCCATCCGCTACCGCGCCTATACCCGGCTCGGACTGTCGCCCGACGACATCACCCGCGTCATCGCTTTCGTCACGCTCGCCTTCGGTCTCGGCCTGGCCGCCGTCGGCGCTATCGCGCTTCTGGTCATCGCCGACGAGATCGGCCCGCTGATCGGCGTCGATGGCTTGTGGCTGCGGCTGATCGCCATCGTCATTCTCGCGGCGCTCGCTTTCGTCGTCTATGCCGGCCGCAACGGCCGCGAGGTGCGCATCGGGCCGGTCGAAGTTCGGTTGCCGGATTCGCGCACTTGGTCGCGACAGTTCCTCGTCACCGCATTCGATATCGCAGCCTCGGCCTCCGTGCTCTATGTACTGCTGCCGGAAACCTCGATCGGATGGCCGGGCTTCTTCGCCATCTATGCCATCGCTGTCGGCCTCGGTGTGCTCAGCCACGTTCCAGCCGGCTTCGGCGTCTTCGAGACGATCATCATCGCTTGGCTCGGCAGTTCGGTGAACGAAGACGCCGTTCTGAGCTCTCTGGTCCTCTATCGCGTCATCTACAACGTCATCCCGCTCGTCATCGCGATCGCCGCGATCTCGGTGGCGGAGCTGCGTCGTTTCGTCGATCATCCGGTGGCTTCCAGCATGCGCCGCATCGGCGCCCGTGTCATGCCGCAGCTGCTTTCGGCCTTTGCGCTATTGCTCGGCATGATGCTGGTCTTCTCGAGCGTCACGCCGACGCCGGATCAAAACCTGATCGTGCTGTCCGACTATCTGCCGCTATCGCTGGTCGAAAGTGCACATTTTCTCTCCAGCCTTCTCGGGCTGGCGATCATCGTAGCTGCGCGTGGTCTCAGCCAGCGCCTCGATGGCGCCTGGTGGGTATCGAGTTTTTCGGCGCTGCTTGCCCTGTTCCTGTCGCTGCTGAAGGCCATCGCCATCGTCGAGGCGGGACTGCTGGCCTTCTTCGTCTTCAGCCTTGTCGTCAGCCGCCGCCTGTTCAAGCGACCGGCCTCGCTGCTCAATCAGACGCTGACGGCCGGATGGCTGACGGCCATTGCCGTCGTCTGCATCGGCGCGATCGTGGTGCTGTTCTTCGTCTATCGCGATGTCGGATACAGCAATCAGCTCTGGTGGCAATTCGAATTCGCCGACGAGGCGCCGCGCGGGCTTCGCGCGGCCCTCGGCATTTCCATCCTATCCTCGGCGATCGCAATCTTCAGCCTTCTGCGCCCGGCGACGAAACGCCTGGAGCCCGTCACCGACGATGCGGTGACCCGCGCCGTCGAAATCGTCCGCAAGCAAGGCGTGGCCGACGCCAATCTGGTGCGCATGGGCGACAAGAACATCATGTTCTCGGAAAAGGGCGATGCCTTCATCATGTACGGCAAGCAGGGCCGCTCGTGGATCGCGTTGTTCGACCCCGTCGGCCCGCGTCAGGCGCTGCCGGATCTGATCTGGCGTTTCGTCGAGGCTGCACGCGCGGCGGGTTGCCGCTCGGTGTTCTACCAGATCTCGCCCGCACTTCTGTCCTATTGTGCCGATGCCGGCCTGCGTGCCTACAAGCTCGGCGAGCTCGCTGTGGTCAATCTTGCCAATTTCGAGCTCAAGGGCGGTAAATGGGCCAACCTTAGACAGACGGCCAGCCGCGCGGTTCGCGATGGACTAGAATTTGCCGTTATCGAACCTCAAGATATACCTGAAGTCATGGATCAGCTTGCCCATGTGTCCGACACGTGGCTTGCCGATCACAATGCCAAGGAAAAGAGCTTCTCGCTTGGCGCGTTCGATCCGGACTACGTGTGCTCGCAGCCGATCGGCGTGTTGAAAAAGGATGGTAATATCGTCGCTTTTGCGAATATCCTGATGACGGAGACCAAGGAGGAGGGGTCCGTCGACCTGATGCGTTTTTCGCCCGATGCCCCGAAGGGTTCGATGGATTTCCTGTTCGTGCAGATCCTCGAATACCTCAAGGGCCAGGGCTTTCAGCGTTTCAATCTCGGCATGGCGCCGCTATCGGGCATGTCGAGACGGGAATCGGCGCCGGTTTGGGACAGGGTCGGGGGGACTGTCTTCGAGCATGGCGAGCGTTTCTATAACTTCAAAGGGCTTCGTGCCTTCAAATCCAAGTTCCATCCCGAATGGCAGCCGCGCTACCTGGCTGTTTCGGGAGGTGTAAGTCCAATGATCGCGTTGATGGATGCCACATTCCTCATCGGGGGCGGACTTAAGGGGGTCGTGAGGAAATGATCTTGAAATACGCAATGTCATTGGCTTTCGCATGCATGGTGTCGATGGGCCTGCTGGTGTCGGGTCCGGCACGGGCGGAAGCCGACGACGCCAAATATGATCTGGGCATGATCCCGGCGCCGCATATCATGCGCCCGCAGGGCAAGGTTTCGAACGAAGTCGTGCTGATTTCCGATCTCGCCGGCTGGGGTGACAAGGAAAGAGCAGTTGCCGACAAGCTGGTCGCCAACGGTTCGCTGGTGATCGGCATCGATTATCCGTCCTTGCTGGCTTCGCTCAACAAATACGACGTCAGCCAGAATGACGGCTGCATCTATATCGTTTCGGATCTGGAATCGCTCAGCCAGCAGGTGCAGCGCTCCTTTGCCGACAGCACCTATCAATTGCCTATCATCGCCGGTGTCGGCGCCGGCGGTGCCATGGCGCTGACGATCGCCGCCCAGACCCCGGATGCGACGGTCGCGGGCACGCTGGCTGTCGATCCGACCGCCGGTATCGGCCTGAAGCAGGAACTCTGCACGCCGGCCGAGAAGAAGACCGATGGCGACATGGTGTCCTTCGGTCTGCAGGAAGGTGCCTTGCCGAACCCGATCCTGGTGACCTTCACGGCCAATGCGCCGAAGGACGGACGCGACCATGTCGAGGAGATCCAGAAGGACCATCCCGAAGTTCAGACCACGGATTCGGATAATGCCGACACCTATGCGACGCTTGAGGCATCGCTCGCCGATCTGATGAAGGCGATCGACAGCTCCAAGTCGCCGCTTGGGCTGCCCGTCGACGTCATGGAGACGACGCCGACCGAGGATACGCTTGCGATCGTCTATTCGGGCGACGGCGGCTGGCGCGACATCGATAAGGAAGTCGGCAGCTATCTGCAGGACCAGGGCATTCCTGTCGTGGGCGTCGATACCCTGCATTATTTCTGGACCGAGAAGGACCCGCAGCAGACTGCGAACGACCTTGGCCGGATCATCGACTTCTACACCAAGCGCTTCAAGGTCAAGCATGTGGTGCTGGTTGGCTATTCCTTCGGCGCAGATGTGCTGCCGGCGAGCTACAATCGCCTGCCGCAGTCTGAAAAAGACAAGATCGTGCAGATGTCGTTGCTGTCGCTGTCACAGAAGGTCGACTACGTGATTTCGGTCATGGGCTGGCTCGGCGCTTCGAGCGAGGGCAAGGGCGGCAACCCCGTCAATGACCTCAAGTCGATCAATCCGAAGATGGTGCAATGCGTTTATGGCAAGGACGACGACGAGGATGTCGCATGCCCGCTGTTGAAGGGCACGGGAGCCGAAGTCATTGCCATGGATGGCGGCCATCATTTCGACGACGACTATGAGGCGTTGGCGAACCACATCATCAATGGTCTGAAGAGCCGCCTCGGCGAATAATAGCAGGTGACGCGCGGCACGTTGCTGCCGCGCGTCACTCGCCCTTGCCATCGGCGCAATGTCTTTTCCCCGCAGTCAAACTCAGCATTCGTTTGCTTCTTGCCGCGGCTGCCGCTAGTCGGGGGAGGGCTCGCATCGTGAGGCCGCGTTTTGCGGCTGATCACCGTCTATCCAGAAAGGTTCTTCCTTGTCCGCTGCATCGTCTTCCGCCTTCACCAAGACCTATTCCGGTTTCCTGTTCGACATGGATGGCACGATCATCAATTCGATCGCCGCCGCCGAACGTGTCTGGGGTAACTGGGCGCGCGCTCAAGGTCTTGATGTCGAGAAGTTCATGCCGACCATGCACGGCAAGCGCGGTGTCGATACGATTGGCCAGTTGAATCTGCCTGGCGTCGATCCGGTCGCGGAGGCGCTGAAGATCACCGAGGCTGAGATTGCCGATGTCGAGGGTGTCGTCGCACTGCCGGGCGCTGTCGATTTCCTGGCTTCCCTGCCGCCGGAGCGCTGGGCGATCGTTACCTCGTCGCCCTATCGGCTGGCGTTGGCGCGGCTGGATGCTGCCGGGATCCCCGTGCCGCGCTTCATCGTTACGGCCGAGGACGTGAAGGTCGGCAAGCCCGATCCGCAGGGTTATATCCTCGGCGCGCAGCGCCTTGGTCTCAGCCCATCGGAATGCCTGGTGTTTGAAGACGTCATGGCCGGCGTCAAGGCGGGCGAGGCGGCCGGTGCCGATGTGGTGGTCATCACCGCGACGCATTCGCATCCGGTCGAGACCAATTACACGACGCTGCATAATTATGAAAACGTTCGCGCTCATGTGGATGGCAACGGAAAATTGTCGATCATCCGCAAAGGCTGATGGAGCCGGCTCCTTTCTGCGACGATCATATGTCGCTTTCGCGCTTTGCAATGGGCTGCCGGCTCATTATGTTTTCGTGATCTTATAAATTTCGCGAAGAGCAGATGACCCCCAAAGAGCTGAAAGCCCGATATCGCAATGAATGCCTGGCGGCGCGCGATGCCATTCCGGCGGTAGACCGCATCGAAAAGGGCCTCGCCATGGCCACACATGGCGGCGATACCATCGATATCAGGCAGGGAGACATCGTCTCCGGCTTCCTGCCGATCCGCTCCGAAGTGGATATAAGGCCGTTGATGGCGCGGCTGCGGGAGCGGGGTGCAAGACTTTGCGTGCCCATCATCCTCGATCGCAGCACGATCGTCTTCCGGGAACTCGTCGCGGGGGCGCCATTGGTTCCAGTCGGATTTGGGACTTCTGGCCCGGGGCCCGATGCGGCAGTGCTCGATCCCGATATCATGCTCGTGCCGCTTTCGGCCTTCGATAGAAGTGGCCATCGCATCGGCTACGGCGCCGGGCACTACGACCGCGCGATCGAGCGGCTGCATCAAAAAGGCTTGAATCCGCGGCTGATCGGCATTGCATTCGATTGCCAAGAAGTGCCATCAGTACCCGCTGAGCCGCATGATGTCCGTCTTGACGCGATTTTGACCGAGAGCGGACTCAATTTCGTTTCGGAAGTGATTGGATAGCGAATGCGGCTGCTTTTTTTGGGTGACATGGTCGGCAAGACGGGACGAACCGCAGTGTGGGAACGCCTGCCGGGGTTGGTATCCGACCTGAAGCTCGATTTCGTCATCGTCAACGGCGAGAATGCCGCTGGCGGCTTCGGCATCACCGAGGACATCTTCCTCGAAACGATCAATGCCGGCGCAGACGTCGTGACGACGGGCAACCATGTATGGGACCAGAAAGAAGCCGTCGTTTTCTGCGAGCGCCACGACCAGTTCCTGCGCCCGGCCAACTATCCCGCCGGCACGCCCGGCCGCGGCTCCGGCCTCTATTATGCACGCAACGGCGCCCGCGTTCTCGTGGCCAACATCATGGGCCGCGTCTTCATGCATCCGGAGCTGGACGATCCCTTCAAGTCGGCAGAGGCCATCCTCGATGCCTGCCCGCTGAAGGAACAAGCCGATGCGATCGTCTTCGATTTTCATGCGGAAGCGACGAGCGAAAAGCAGTGCTTCGGTCATTTCGTCGATGGCCGCGCGAGCTTTGTCGTCGGCACGCATACGCATGTGCCGACCGCCGACGCGCAGATCCTGAACGGCGGCACGGCCTATATGTCGGATGCCGGCATGTGCGGCGATTATGATTCCTCGCTCGGCATGGAGAAGGAGGAGCCATTGAACCGCTTTATCTCGAAGATGCCGAAGGGGCGTTTCGAGGCGGCTTCGGGGCCTGCCACCATCTGCGGCGTCGGCGTCGAGATTTCCGACGCGACGGGCCTAGCCGAAAAGATCGCACCGCTACGGCTCGGACCGCGCCTTGCGGAAACCATTCCGGACTTCTGGCGCTGACCGCTGCCTGATAATTCAGCATCACCATATGATGACGCGATTGTGAGCAATCGTGCCTGATTGTCGCTGGACCTGTTTCGGGTCATGCCGCATCCTTCCGCCACTATCGGGCTTGAGGGGATGGCATGTTACAGCGATTTCCTGTCTTTGCCGTGTTTTTCCTATCGCTGATCTTCTGCTGGAGCACGGCAAATGCCCAGCAAAAGCCTATGCGCCCGCAGCCCAGCCAATGCCAGGCGATTGCGCAATCTCTGCCAAAGGCGACATTCGCCAGCTTTTCTCCTCCCGGTCCGACGCTTGCCAATGACCCTGGCAATGGCCCCAATAGCGGCGACGTGAAGATCACCTTCCTCGGTCACGCGACGCTCTTCATCGAGACGCCTGGCGGCGTTTCCATCGCCACGGATTATAGCGGCGCCTATCCGCCGCCCTATACGCCCGAAGTCGTGACGATGAACAAAGCGCATCCGAGCCACTATACGCTGACACCCGATCCGGCGATCAAATATGTGTTGCATGGCTGGAGCGATACGCCCGGCGAGCCGGCAAAGATCCGCATGACCGTCGGCGATACGCTGATCCGCAATGTCGTCACCGACATTCGCTCCTGGGGCGGCGGCATCGAGCCCAATGGCAATTCGATCTTCATCTTCGAGGTGGCAGGCCTCTGTATCGGCCATCTCGGACACCTGCATTTCGAGCTCACCGACCAGCAATATGCCGAGATCGGCAGGCTCGATGTCGTGATGGTGCCGGTGGACGGCGGTCTGACCATGGGAGCCGACAGCATGAGCCGCGTGGTCAAGCGGCTGCGTTCGTCTCTGATCCTGCCCATGCATCGGTGGGGGCCGCCGGTCGATCAGTTTCTCGCCCTGTTCGGCCCCGATTTCGACGTCGCCTATGCGCCGACGCCCAGTGTCACGGTGTCGCTGAAGACCTTGCCGCGCAAACCGCTGATCTATGTGCTCAAGGGGCTTTGATCGTCAGGACGGTCTCTACGATCATCCTGATATGCGGCGTACTCCATCCCCATTATCCGGCTTTTTACTTGAATGAGGGCCGCTTCGCTCTTATAAGGCAGCCATTCCCAACAAAAGACGTGAACAGGGGTGCCATGGCTGGCCATTCACAGTTTAAAAACATCATGCACCGCAAGGGTCGACAGGACTCCGTGCGTTCGAAAATGTTCTCGAAGCTGGCGCGCGAAATCACCGTCGCTGCCAAATCGGGCCTGCCCGACCCGACGATGAACGCGAGCCTGCGTCTGGCGATTCAGAACGCCAAGGCCCAGTCGATGCCGAAGGACAATATCGATCGCGCCATCAAGAAGGCGTCCGGCGCCGACACCGAGAATTACGACGCGATCCGCTATGAGGGTTATGGCCCGGGCGGCACGGCGATCATCGTCGAAGCGCTGACCGACAACCGCAACCGCACGGCGTCCAACGTCCGCTCGATCTTCACCAAGGCCGGCGGTGCGCTCGGTGAAACCGGTTCGGTGTCCTTCTCTTTCGATCACGTCGGCGAAATCACCTACAAGCCGACTGTTGGCGATGCCGACAAGGTCATGGAAGCGGCGATCGAAGCCGGTGCAGACGATGTCGAAAGCGATGAGGAAGGTCATTGGATCATCTGCGCTTTCGAATCCCTCGGCGAAGTCGCCAAGGCGCTCGAAGCGACGCTTGGCGAAGCCGAAACCGTCAAGGCGATTTGGCGTGCGCAGAACAACGTGCCGGTCGACGAAGAAAAGGCTCAGTCGCTGATAAAGCTCATCGAGAGCCTTGAAGACGATGACGATGTTCAGAATGTCTATTCGAACTTCGAAGTCTCCGAAGAAGTGCTGGCCAAGCTCTCGGCCTGATCCTTTGCAATTATTCAAGAAAGCCGGCCGCAGAGATGCGGTCGGCTTTCTGCGTTATGGGTTTGCCGCGCGGGTGAAATCGTCGCGGAAGGCGGAAAGATCCGGTGCGGCGACGTCGGAAACGGCCCAGAAGACCAGCCCGTCCGCATGCCATTCGACGAAATTGTAGCCATCTTTCTCAGCATTGCCGTGGGTTCCGGATGTGCCCGGCCAGATGAAGAGATTGATGACATGCCCGTGCCGGCGATAGACCAGCGCCGCCACCACCCGGCCATCAAGATAATCCACCCTGCCGCCGACCAAGGGGAAACCCTGTATCGCCAGATCGACCACGGGCGGCGAGAAATCAATCTTGCCGTTGAACCATGGCTTGACGGTATGCTGGTCCGAGGTCAGCACATCGGTCAGATGGTCGGCGAGCATTGAGCGGACATGACTGGCAAGAAGCTGATCCTCAATCGTCTGGCTCTGCTGCGGCACGTTCAGCACCAGCATGAGGCTTGCGGCAAGGACGGCAAGCGACGGTACGAAGCTCCATTCGCGCACCAATCGCCAAGCGCGCTGCCATGGGTTTTCAGCATGCCGGGTTGCCACGGTGGCGCGCGTCATCATTGCCTGTTCGAGCGAAAGCGCTGATTGTACGCGGGCATGGACGGCTTCCGGTGCTTGCCATTTCACGCCTTCGCGCGCGGACAGGCGCTTGACCATCAGCGCGTTCTCCATCTCGCCAGCGCATTCCCGGCAAGTGGCCAAGTGCGCCTCGAAGCGGGCCGCATTGGCTGCATCCAGCTCGCCATCGATGAAGCCGTGCAGCAGATCGTTCCATTCGCGGTGTTCATTGTGCTCTCCGCCACTCATCGTGTCGCCTCCCGTCCTTCGAGGCTGCGCCAGATCTCGCCGAAATCACGGCGGGCGCGGGCAAGGCGTGACATGACAGTGCCGATCGGCGCGTCGATGATCTCGGCGATTTCCTTGTAGGAGAGATCCTCGAGTTCGCGCAGGACCAGGACTTCGCGCATGGCATCGGGCAGCTGGTTGATGACCTCGCGCACCCGCTGTGTTTCCGACTTGCGGATGAAGGCTGCTTCCGGTGTGTCGTCTTCAGAAGCGGGATCGGTGGAAGGCGAGCCTTCGTCCGAATCCCTTTCGTCGGTCATCGGCTGCTCGTAACGGGTCTTGCGCCGGCCCTCCTGCAGCCAGGCATGATAGCAGTTGCGGACGATGGTGAAGGTCCAGGCGCGGGCATCGCCATCGCGAAAGCCGCCAAAGCCGCGATAGGCACGCAGATATGCCTCCTGCACGATATCCTGGGCAGCATCGGCATCGCGGCTGAGAAAGCGCGCGAAATTATACGCGGCGTCCAGATGCGGGATGATCGTGCGCTGGAAGCGTCGCATGGTCTCATCGGGGGATGAGATCGCGCGCTGCGAAGGAGCGGCATGCGACGATGGTTCTGCCATCGCCGTAAGGACGGTGTGTTTGATCGTTTTCGGTCCCGCAAGGAAAGCGCGCAGGCGGCCTAGAAGCCACCCCAGCTTGCCAATCGCGGTGTCTTGCGGCGGGCGCCAGCTCCAGATCGGGAACTCGTCGCCAAGCGTTATCGAAGTCATAAATCGGGCGTCTGTCATCATGATCCCCGCAAAACGCCGATGCCGACTGTAAGCCTCGCATACGGTGCTTGCAATGTTACCTGAGATGCTAGATCGCGCTCGCGTGGGTTTTATTCCCGATCGGATGCAAAAAAATCTGAGATACCGAATGCGGACGCCTGCCGCCACGTCGGGTCGATGGGTCTGCATAAAAATAACTTCATATATCTCAATGGCTTGTAAGAATTCTTAGCGTGGGGGGAATAAGGGTCCTTCACCATCGATCTTCTTCCTCAGTGGACGGCCGCGATCTGAAGCGTCCCCTGCTTGGCTCGAAAGCCATAACCCTGAGGAGATATTGCGATGTTTGATATGACCCGCCGCGCCGTTCTCGGCACGGCCGCAGCTGCGGCAGCCTTCGGGCTGTCGTCGAAGCTCGAATTCATCCCGCAAGCCTTTGCTGCAACGCCGCTGGAGCCGACGGTCGGCTTCTACAAGTACAAGGTCGGTTCGATCGAGGTTACGGCCATTTATGACGGCATCTGGCGCAAGCCGCACGATCCGGCCTTCATCAAGAATGCTTCCGTTGAAGACACCAAGGAAGCGCTCTCCAAGGCCGGCCTGACGACGGATTTCATGCCCATTCCGCTGACCGTCGTCGTTCTCGACATCGGCGGGCGGAAGATCATGATGGATGCCGGCTCGGGTGTCGGGCAATGGCAGACCAATGCCACGCATCTGCCGGCCAACATGGCGGCCGCCGGCATCGACTACAAGAAGATCGATACGATCATGATTTCGCATTTCCATCCGGACCACGTCTGGGGCCTGATGGAAAAGGGAACGAATGCGGCGGTCTTTCCGAATGCCGAGCTGATCGTCAACGCGGCCGAATACAATTGGTGGACCGACCCTGGCCGTGTCGACAAGCTGGCGGAGGGCCGCAAGGAAGCCGGCCGGCGCATCGCTTCCGTCTTCCCGACATGGAAGAACTGGAAGCTGGTCGAGGATAATGCCGAAGTGGCGCCTGGCGTGCACATGTTGGCCGCTTACGGTCATACGCCCGGTCATTCCGTCTTTCTCATCGATGGCGGCAGCGAGCAGCTGATGGTTTCGGCCGACATCATGTATGTGCCGGCGCTGCTGGCACCCCATCCCGAATGGGAAGGCGCCTACGACCAGGACGGCCCGATGGCTGTCGTCACCCGCCGCAGGCTTATCGATCGCGTCATTGCCGACAAGATCAGGATCTGCGGCTCGCATTTCCCATTTCCTGGCTCTGGCACCTTCGTCAAGGACGGCAATGCCTACGGCTTCACCCCCACCATCCAGGCCTGAGCGGCCAAAAACAGGAGCAAATACTATGTTTAGACATGCCATTTTCGGGATCGCCGGCCTTTGCGCCGTTGCCATCCTCCCTGCTGCCACGGCAGGCCTTGCCTTCGCCGTCGACAATATGGAGTCGACCGATGCGCCTGATCTCACTTCGGTGCGCGCCAAGATCGACGCGAAGGATTATGCCGGCGCGCTCGCGGAACTTCGGGACATCGCCGAGGAACACCAGCAGGCCGATGTCTACAATCTGATGGGCTTCACCCTGCGCAAGACCGGCGATTTCAAGACGTCGCTGACCTACTACACCAAGGCGCTCGAACTGCAGCCGGATCACAAGGGCGCGCATGAATATCTCGGCGAACTCTATGTCGAGACCGGCGATATGCCCAAGGCCCGCGAGCAGCTTGCGACGCTGACCAAGCTTTGCCCGGCGGGATGCGAAGAGCTTGAAGATCTCACCAAGGCGATCACCGCCAAGGGAACCAACTAGTCCGCAGCCTCTACGGAGTCGGCGGCATTCCACGCGACCAAGTCGTGGGATGCCGCCGGGCAGGATCGGAAACTGCGCGGATATCGACGGGAAGGAGACAAGCCATGGAATTCGAAGAGGAAAGCATTGTTCTTGTGAATATGGCCGACATGGCACTGCTGTTCGGTCGCGTGCTGCTGTCGCTGCTCTTCCTGGAGGAGGGTATCGAACTTGCCAGCAATCTCGGCACTGCATTGGAGGCGATGGCCCGGCTCGGTGTCTCCGCCCCCATTGCGATTGCCACCATCGTGCTGCAGCTTGGCGCCGGCCTTGCTATTGCATTCGGGCTGATGACACGCCTGGCGGCGTTTGGCCTCGGCCTGTTCTGCGTGCTGACAGCGCTGCTCTTTCACACCAACTTCGCCAGCCATAACGAATTGCTACATTTCGAAAAGGATTTGGCGATCGCGGGCGGCATGTTCGCCCTCATCGTGGCTGGCGCCGGCAAGCTGTCGCTCGACATGCTCATCCGGCGTCACTGGAACACGAGGCTGGTGGCATGAGCTCCTCGGCCGTTCGGTGAGCCGCATATACCTGATCGGCTCACCGCATAGACTGCCCGCTCTTGAAAATCAGGAGACTTTCTTGAAGCTTGGAAGCGTCGCGAAAAGTTCCACCGACTTCAGTCGTGCCTCGATATCGTGGATCGGCATGGAAATGATGACTTCATCGGCCTCGGTATCCTTGATGAATTGCGAAAGCTTCGCCTCCGCCGTCGCCGGCGAGCCGACCACGGCGTAGCGCAGCGTATTTTCCACATTCAACTTTTCCATCGGCGTCCAGAAATCGTCCATGTCGCTGCGCGGGCGAGGGAAGGCGCCGCGCACGTTGCGGCGGAGATTGACGAATTGCTGCTGTGCCGAGGTGAAGTGATATTGCGCCTCTTCATCTGTCTCCGCGACCGCTCCCATGACGCCGACCATGACATGGGGCTTATCGAGTGTGGCCGAAGGCGTGAAGCGTTCGCGGTAGATGGCAATCGCATCCATCAAAGCTTCCGGCGCGAAATGCGAAGCGAAGGCATAGGGCAGGCCTAGCATGGCGGCGAGATGGGCGCTGTAGAGGCTGGAGCCGAGCAACCAGATCGGCACATTGGCGCCATGGCCCGGAACTGCGAGGATGATCTGACCCTCGTCGGCGGGGCTGAAGAGATGCTGTAGCTCGACGATATCCTGCGGAAAGTTTTGCGCGCCGGCTTCGATATTGCGGCGTAGGGCCTGCGCGGTGCGCATGTCCGTGCCGGGCGCGCGGCCGAGGCCGAGATCGACGCGGCCGGGAAACAAGGCTTCCAGCGTGCCGAACTGCTCGGCAATGACAAGCGGCGAATGGTTCGGCAGCATGACGCCACCCGATCCAATGCGGATGCGCGAGGTTGCGGCGCCGATATGGCCGATGACGACCGATGTCGCTGCACTGGCAACGCCCGGCATGCCGTGATGTTCGGCAAGCCAGAACCTGTTGTAGCCAAGCTCTTCCGCTTTCTGTGCCATGCGCTTCGAACTGTCGAAGGACTGGCGGATGGTGCTGCCTTCGGCAACGGGCGAAAGGTCAAGGATGGAAAAGGGAACCATGGCAAGAAACCTGCGTGGTTGAAGGGAGGGTTGCTCCCACATGTAGGAGCGCTGCGCGCCTATTCCAAACCCTACCGCCGCAATTTCGTCACGACGTTTTCAGCGCGCCTCCAGCGATCCATTCTGTGTCTTGTTTTTGTTTTGTTCACATTTTGCTGGCACATGTCAGGCCTGAAAGATAGGTTGGCTTATGCAGAATACGATTCGCATCATCGGCATCGATCCGGGCCTGCGCCGCACCGGTTGGGGTATCATCGATACGCTTGGCAACTCCCTGCGTTTCGTCGCATCGGGAACCGTGACGTCGGATGGCGACATGGATCTCGCATCCCGTCTCTGCCAGCTACATGACGGGCTTGCCGAGGT
The DNA here is from genome assembly GCF_040215725.1 of Rhizobium sp. ZPR4. Classification (NCBI taxonomy): domain Bacteria; kingdom Pseudomonadati; phylum Pseudomonadota; class Alphaproteobacteria; order Hyphomicrobiales; family Rhizobiaceae; genus Rhizobium; species Rhizobium sp. ZPR4. The sequence goes on along the minus strand of NZ_CP157967.1, from coordinate 2,502,307 downwards.
CGTACACAGCTATCAGCCCGATGAGGCTGCCGTCGAGCAGACCTTCGTCAACAAGGATGCGGTGGCAACCCTGAAGCTCGGACAGGCGCGTGGCGTTGTCATGCTGGTTCCGGCACGCGCCGGCCTGCCGGTGTCGGAATATGCGCCGAATGCGGTCAAGAAGGCTGTCATCGGCGTCGGCCACGGCGAAAAGCAGCAGATCCACATGATGCTGAAGATCCTGATGCCCAAGGTCGAGTTCAAGGGCAGTGACGCCGCCGACGCGCTCGCCATCGCCATATGCCATGCCCATAACCGCGGCGCCAGCCGGTTGCGTCAAGCAGCACTGGCCGGATAGTTTGTTCTTGACTTGTTCTTGTGGTAATGATAATTCTTACTTCAAGTTTGGAGAGTAAGAATGCGCGTGACATCCAAAGGGCAAGTGACCATCCCCCGCGATCTGCGCGAGTTGGCTGGCATAGAGCTCAACAGCGAGGTCATATTTTCCATCGAGGATGGAAAGCTGATGGTTTCGCCCAAGAACGGCAAGCGGGACATCGAGGATCGGCAGCGGCTCGATCGGTTCATGGCCACGCTCAAACGCCTGGAAGGCACCGGCGATCAGGATATCGACGCCGAAGCGCTGATGTCGATGACGCGTGACCGGTAATCATGGTCACCATCGTCGACACGAATGTGCTGGTTGATCTGGCGATATCCGGGTCAGCTTGGCACGATTGGTCCAGCGGGCAGGTGTTCTCCGCTTTCAAGCGAGGAGCAGTCGTTATCAACCCCATCATCTATGCGGAATTCTCGGTGCGTTATGGCAGCATGGATCAGGTGGACGAGCTGCTGCCGCGAAGCGAATTCCGCCGTGAAAGCCTGCCTTGGTCTGCGGCTTTCGCCGCAGCGGCGGCTTTCAGGGTTTATCGCCAGGCTGGTGGTGGGAGAGAGCGCATTCTTCCGGATTTTCTGATCGGCGCGCACGCCGCTGTGCGTGGCTATTCCATATTGACGCGCGATCCGAAGGGCTATCGCTCCTACTTTCCTTCGCTCGACCTCATCTCTCCCGAAACCCATCCCTGACGGACCTCATCCATGATCGGCAAGCTGAAAGGCACAATCGAAGAGATCGGCGAAGACTATGTGCTCGTGGATGTGCATGGCGTCTGCTACGTCGCTTATTGCTCGGCGCGGACGCTGTCGAAGCTCGGCTCCGTCGGCGAGGCCTGCATTCTCTTCATCGAGACCTATGTCCGTGAAGATCAGATCCGGCTCTTCGGCTTCATGACGGCGTTGGAACGTGAGTGGTTCAATATCGTTCAGACGGTTCAGGGTGTGGGCGCGAAGGTGGCGCTGGCGCTGCTGTCGACGCTGACGCCGGCCGAGCTTGCCAACGCGATCGCCTTGCAGGATCGCGCCGCCGTTTCGCGGGCGCCGGGTGTCGGCCCGAAGGTGGCCATGCGCATCGTGACGGAACTCAAGAACAAGGCGCCGGCCTTTGCCGGTGATGCGGCCAATATCGGGCTCAAGCAGGAGCTCGGCGAAGGCGTTGCCGCAGCGCCGGTTGCCGATGCCGTTTCGGCGCTTACCAATCTCGGCTATTCCCGCGATCAGGCCGCCAATGCCGTTGCCGCCGCGATGAAGGCGGCCGGTGAGGGCGCCGACAGCGCCAAGCTGATCCGTCTGGGCTTGAAGGAACTCTCGCGGTGAGGCTTTGCACCTTCCGCAATCCTTACTATTGTCGCAAAGTCGAGAGATCGAGCTTCGATGTTCCTTCGTCACAGAGTATTTTTGATGCGGCGGATATGATAGCGCCTTTGGCGTGGGAGCCGCAAAACGCATACCGGGAATGGAACCTCTGACATGAGTGAAGCCGCACGTCTGATATCGCCGGAAAAGCGGGGCGAAGACATCGATGTGACGCTCAGGCCGCAATCGCTGGACGAATTTACCGGCCAGGCGGAGGCGCGCGCCAACCTGAAGATCTTCATCGAGGCGGCCAAGGGACGCGGCGAGGCGCTGGATCATGTGCTGTTTGTCGGCCCGCCCGGCCTCGGCAAGACGACGCTGGCGCAGATCATGGCGAAGGAGCTCGGCGTTAATTTCCGCTCCACGTCTGGTCCCGTCATCGCCAAGGCGGGCGATCTTGCGGCGCTGCTGACCAATCTCGAAGAGCGCGACGTGCTCTTCATCGACGAAATTCACCGCCTCAACCCGGCCGTCGAGGAAATCCTCTATCCGGCGATGGAGGATTTCCAGCTCGATCTCATCATCGGCGAAGGCCCTGCCGCCCGTTCGGTGAAGATCGATCTCGCCAAGTTCACGCTGGTTGCCGCCACGACCCGCCTCGGCCTGCTGACGACGCCGCTGCGCGATCGTTTCGGCATCCCGGTTCGCTTAAGTTTCTATACGGTCGAAGAGCTGGAACTGATCGTCCGTCGCGGCGCGAGGCTGATGGGCCTCGGCATGACCGACGAGGGCGCGCGCGAAATTGCGCGCCGCGCCCGCGGTACGCCACGCATTGCCGGCCGCCTGCTGCGCCGCGTGCGCGATTTCGCCGAAGTCGCGAAGGCGGAAGCCGTGACGCGAGAGGTTGCCGACGAGGCGCTGACGCGCCTTCTCGTCGACAATGTTGGCTTCGACCAGCTCGACAAGCGCTATCTGAATATGATTGCAGTCAATTTCGGTGGCGGGCCTGTCGGCATCGAAACCATTGCCGCCGGCCTTTCCGAGCCGCGGGACGCGATCGAAGACATTATCGAGCCCTATATGATCCAACAGGGCTTCATCCAACGCACACCGCGCGGCCGTGTTTTGACCGCGATTGCCTGGAAACATCTCGGCATGCAGCCGCCCAAGGATCTGGAGGCCGCGCAGTTCGGGTTGTTCCGGGAGGAAGATTGAATGCTCGGCCGTCGTGCCTTTTTGAAGCTTTTCGGCGGCAGCGTTTTCGGTTTGATGGCTCTCGGGGGATATGCCCTCGGATATGAGCCGGTCGTTCGTCTGAATGTCACCCGCTATGCGTTGAACCCGCCGGGATGGGCGCCGGGGCTCAAGCTCAAGATTGTCGCGCTTGCCGACTTCCATGCCTGCGAGCCGTGGATGAACCGCGAGCGTATTGCTTCGATCTGCGCCCGCGCCAACGAGCTTGGCGGCGATATCATCATTCTGCTCGGCGATTATACCTCGGGGACGGATCTGATTACTGCCCGCGTCGATCATCGCATCTGGGCGGCGGAGCTGGCGAAGCTGAAGGCGCCGCTCGGCGTCCACGCCATCATCGGCAATCACGACTGGTGGCATGATTCCGCGGCACAAAGAACCGGCCACGGACCGACCTTCAGCCATCGGGCGTTGTCGGCCGTCGGCATCGAGGTCTATTCCAACCGCGCGGCGCGTCTGGAAAAGGACGGGCAGGGGTTCTGGCTCGCGGGTGTCGAGGATCAACTCGCCTTGCGTCGGAGCATGCGATGGAAGCGTCCCTTCACGAGGGGGCTCGACGATCTCGGCGGCACGCTGGCACAGGTCCGCGACGACGCGCCGGTCATCCTTCTCGCCCATGAGCCCGATATCTTTCCCGCCGTGCCGTCACGGGTGTCGCTCACCCTGTCGGGGCACACCCATGGTGGGCAGGTCAGGATTTTCGGCTGGTCGCCCTATTCGCCCTCGCGCTATGGTGACAGATATGTCTACGGCCATATGGTGGAGGAAGAGCGCCATATCATCGTTTCCGGCGGTCTCGGCTGCTCCATTGCGCCGGTGCGCTTCGGTGTGCCGCCCGAGATCGTCGTGATCGATGTAGGATAGGGGATCATGTCGAAACGCAAGCTCATCAGATTGAATGCGGGTAATTCGCGATTCCAGATGCGTGTTGCAGGCCTTGGATTTCGGAATGGATATGTGCTCGTGCATCGCGCCGTGCATGAGAATTTCTGGACCTTTCCCGGCGGTCGGGCGGAGATCGGCGAGACCTCCGAAGAGACCCTGCGGCGGGAGATGATGGAGGAGATTGGTGTCGATGTTACGATCGGTCGCCTGCTCTGGTCGGTCGAGAATTTCTTCCATTACGAGGAGATGGATTGGCATGAACTCGGCCTCTACTACCTGATGGATATTCCAGCCGACTTTCCTTTCGATCCCGATGGGATCGTGCATCGCGTCCAGGATGGCGACAACGATCTGGAGTTCAAATGGGTGCGGGCGACGCGGGAAGCGCTGGTTGCGCTCGATATCCCGCCCTATTTCATCGCCGAGGAAATCGAGAATCTGCCGGCAACCTCGCGCCATCTCGTCTGGCGGGACGGTGATCTCGATAAGGCGTAGGGGGATTTGATGGCCGCTTTTGATCCGGTTCGCAGCTTTCGCAAGCTTGCCTATAACAACGCGTTGGCGAATGTCAGGCTCTATCAGGCCTGTGCGGCGCTCAAGCCTGGCGAATTCGAGGCACAGCGGGTCAGCTTCTTTCCGTCGATCAAGGCGACCCTCAATCATATCCTGACGGTCGACTGGTTCTATGTCGATGCGCTGGAAGGCGGCACTCTGGGACTGAAGGCCTTCGATGTCGAAGAGCCCTATGACCGGCTGGATGAATTGAGCCGGGAACAGGCGGATGTCGATCGCCGCCTGGTGGCCTTCTGCGAAAACGTGACGCCGGAGACGGCCGTGGGGATCATCGATATCCAACGCAGCGGCCGCGTCCAGCGCGAGAGGGCGGACGATGTGCTGAACCATCTGTTCCAGCATCAGACGCATCACCGTGGTCAGGTGCATGCCATGTTGGCCGGAACAAGCGTCGCGCCGCCGCAGCTGGATGAGTTCGTCGTTTCCGACGATGCGCGCTTCAGGGGCAAGGAATTGGCGGCGCTCGGTTGGGACGAGGCGAAATTGATGCGTTGACGCCGGCCTGTGATGACATCGCCTTTGCCAGCGTTTCAATGGTCCGCTGCAGCAATGCTTTTCCGCGGCCTTGCCATCCCAGGGCCTGGATCTTTGCCGTATCCATGGCGTTGACAGCCCCGTGCGGCGCAGGTGCGGGCAGGGCATGGGGACAGTGTGTCGCCTTTTGAAGATGTCCGAGGATCTCGTGCGTATCCGTCAGAATATCCGAAAGGTTGAAAACCTCGCGGTCGATGCGGCCCGTGTCCGTTTCCAGCAGAAGACGAACTGCCCGGCCGAGGTCGCGGCCGTGAACTTCCGCTCCGGCGCGGGACGGAACCGGCCTGCCGTTCAGATAGTCGTCGAACAGCTCGTCCCATTTATTGGGCCGCAGGTCACCATAGACGCCCGTCGCTCTCAGGCTCACGGTCGCAAAGCCGGGCACTGACAAGGAAAACAGTGCGTGCTCCGCGTCGCGCTTCACCTCGCCATAGAGCGTGGTCGGCGTTGGTTTGGTCGCCTCGGTCAACGCCTCTCCAGCACCCCCATCGCCATAGACGGCGCGGGAGGAGAGAAAGATGCAACGCCGTATGCCGGCCTTTCTCGCAGTCTCGAACAGCTTGACCGTGCCGTCGAGATTGAGGCGGCGAAAACCGTCCGGATCTTCGCCTTCGCCGCCGCGATATTTGCCGGCGACATGGCTGAAGGCCGTGTGCACGAAGAAATAGGCGTCGTCGAAGGCGCTGCTTTGGTTTTCCGCCGGGTCGAGGCTCAGGGGCACGAAGGAGGTAGGCAGCGGGAAGAGGCCTGATGAAGGTGGGTTGCGCCCGCCGATTGCAACCTTGTACCCGGCCGATAACAGCTCCTCGGCGATGTATCGACCGACAAGGCCCGTTCCGCCTGATATGAGGACTTTCATGCCGCGGCTCGCGGATTTGCGAGCGTGGCGATATCGGGCATATTCCGGCCGGCATGGAAGCTATGCCATAGCTCGATCAGCGGCCTCAGCTGCTCGGCCTTGGGATGGTTTTCCTCCCAGGGCTTTTCATACTGATAGTGCAGGATTGAGACACTGTTCCAGTTCCAGAGCTCGGGCATGCTGAACCAGATATATTGCAGCATGTTCATGAATACGGGCAGTCCGTGCCAATCCGGGAAAAAAGCCTCGAGGAAGGTCTGATCGGTGCGGCGCCAGAAGACGTCGGGGCGGTCGAGCCGCTCCAGCATGTGCTGAAAAGTCGCAAGCGACGGCTTGGCGACAAAGACACCGGAATTCAGCCGGTGGAAATCGGAAAGGCTCTCGTAGACGTTCGGTGCCGCTGAAAATTCCGGATAGTCGAACAGCCGGTCGACATTGCGCAGCACCAACGCATCCGCATCGATGAAGACGCAGGTGTCGTATTCGATCAGCTGCCAAAGCCGGAGCTTGCAGAAATTGTCGAGCGGTGTGTGGAAGGAGGGCTTGCGGCCCTTGGCAAAGGGAGCGGCGGCATGAAGGTTGCCGCGCGCATGCCGCTCGTTGAAGGCATCCGACAAGGGAAGGTGCTCGACTTCGACCAGCCGGCAGTCGAGTGCCGTCAATGGGGCAAGGTCGTTTTCGCCGACCCCTTCCGTATGCAGCACGACGATATCGGCCTTGGTGCCGCTAAGAGCGATCGAGCGCGCCAGCGCCAGCGCCCCCATGGCATAATCGGCATTCGTGACGAGCGTCACGAATGCCTGCCTGGCGCGGGGCCGTGTTTGCGCACGCAACCCCTGCAGCATTTCGCTTCCCGGCATCATGACACGGATTTCAACCTCTTGCCCTCGGGATCGTGATTGACCGTCGCGGCGAGATCCTTGGTCCAGGCGGAGACGGCCGGAACGCGCGAGCGATCGACGCGATAGGCATATTTCTTGGCGACATCGACGATTTCACCGAGGAGGCCCGCCTGCAGCGTAATCGGTGCCAGGCCGAGATCGAGGAACTTGTCGTTCTTGACGATCAGTTCGTTCTCCGGGGCTTCCTTGCGCGGGTTGGGCAGGCGGACGACTTCCGCGCCGCTCATCTTGGCGATCATATCGGCAAGATCGCGCACGCGATGCGTTTCCGTCATCTGGTTGAAGATTTCGACGCGGGCGCCGCGCACTGGTGGGTTCTTCAGGGCCAGCTCGATGCAGCGCACGGAATCCTGGATATGGATGAAGGCGCGGGTCTGGCCACCGGTGCCATGCACGGTCAAGGGATAGCCGATCGCCGCCTGGATGAGGAAGCGGTTGAGCACCGTGCCGTAATCGCCGTCGTAGTCGAACCGGTTGATCAATTGTTCGTGTCTTCGTGTCTGCTCCGTATGCGTGCCCCAGACGATGCCCTGATGCAGGTCGGTGATCCTCAACCCGTCATTCTTGGCGTAGAACTGGAAGAGCAGCTGATCGAGGCATTTCGTCATGTGGTAGATCGAGCCGGGATTGGCGGGGTAGAGGATTTCCTGGCTGACGGTACGGCCGTCCGTCGTATCGATGCCAACGGGCAGGTAGCCCTCTGGAATCGCTGCGCCGATCGTCGAATAGCCGTAGACGCCCATGGTGCCGAGATGCACGAGATGCGCATCGAGATTGAGATCTACCAGCGCGTTCAGAAGGTTGTGCGTGGCGTTGACGTTGTTGTTGACCGTGTAGTTCTTGTGACGGTCGCTCTTCATCGAATAGGGGGCGGCGCGCTGCTCGGCGAAATGCACGATGGCATCGGGGCGATGCTCGGCCAGCCACTTCTTCAGGAGCTCATAGTCCTTGGCGAGATCGATGAGGTTGAAATGGATGCGGCGGCCGGTTTCGGCGTGCCAGATGCGGGTGCGTTCCTGAATTGAATCCATCGGTGTCAGCGACTGGACGCCGAGTTCCGTATCGATCCATCGGCGGGAGAGATTATCGAGGATATGGACCTCATGACCAGCGTCGGAGAGATGTAGCGAGGTTGGCCAACCGATGAATCCGTCGCCGCCCATAACCGCTATTTTCATGAGATTTTTCCTTCTGCGCCGATCCGCTAGCCGGCACCATTCCGGATAGTCGGAGTTTATGACAATTGTTCAAAGCTTGCTTGATGGCAGAACTTCGGCCAAAGAGGTGCCGGACATTCAAGGAGATGCGGCAACGATGAACAGCCCCTTTCTGATAGCTGGGGAACTGGAAGCCGGAAGCCACCGGCTGGTGCAGCGAGTCTACTATGAGGATACGGATTTTTCCGGCCTCGTCTATCACGCGCGCTACCTGCATTTCCTCGAGCGCGGGCGCACCGATTACCTGCGTTGTCTCGGCGTGGAGCAGCGCGAACTCTTGAATGCTGATGAAGAAGGGCTGGTTTTCGTCGTTCACCGCATGGAGATAGACTTCAAGGGACCGGCTCGCATGGATGACGTGCTGACGATCCGCACCGTCACCGAAAAGGCTGGTGGTGCCAAGATGGTATTGTCCCAGGAGATCCGGCGCGACGATACATTGCTGATCGCAGCCAAGGTCATCATCGCCGTCATCAATGCCAAGGGGCGCCCGCGTCGGCTGCCGGAAAAGCTCGCCGCGCAGATGCTCGCCGCGTCGGAACGTGCTGGCTGAACTCAAGTTTGGCTTGTTCGCGCTGAAACGATTGCGTCCAAGGTGACGGTGACTGACAACAGGCAGCTTGCAATAACTTGAGTTTTATGTGAAGGAATTCGCCGCGCAAGATTTGTCTGCGTTTGCCGCCGGTTTCGTCCGGTCAGTTCTTCCCTGGAGCTAGAATAACCTTCGCCGCCGTTAAATCCTTCATGTTTCGACGCTAACATTCTTTTAACCATAATAGTGTCTTACTGGTTATGTCGGAGTTTGTGCGGTGCACGCCTTCCTTTGACCAAATTTGACGGCAAGAAGGCAGTTGTAAGCTTGGAAGGCTTGACCAGGGCGTTCAGCGGCGGCTGCCAAACAATTCTTGTGAGATCACTTTTAGCCGCCCGGTCTAGCGCCGGGCGTTTGGATTCGGGGATTTTGGATCAATGGAACAAGTAGCATTGGCAGCGGCCACCACACCAGACATCACCCTCTGGTCGCTCTTCATGCAGGCGGGCCTGGTGGTCAAGCTCGTCATGATCGGCCTGCTGGCAGCGTCCGTATGGACCTGGGCGATCGTCATCGACAAATATCTGAGCTACGCGCGGGCACGCCGGCAGTTCGATCACTTCGAACAAGTCTTCTGGTCCGGCCAGTCGCTCGAAGAACTCTACCGCACGCTTTCGGAGCGCAACAACACAGGCTTGAGCGCCATCTTCGTCGCGGCCATGCGCGAATGGAAGAAATCCTTCGAGCGCGGCGCCCGTTCGCCGATCGGCCTGCAGATGCGTATCGACCGCGCCATGGACGTGACGCTGGCGCGCGAATCGGAGCATCTGATCGCCCGTCTCGGATCGCTTGCCACCATCGGTTCCGCCGGCCCGTTCATCGGTCTCTTCGGTACCGTCGTCGGTATCATGACCTCGTTCCAGGCGATCGCCGGTTCGAAGTCGACCAACCTTGCAGTCGTTGCGCCGGGTATCGCCGAAGCGCTGCTCGCAACTGCCATCGGTCTGGTTGCCGCTATTCCCGCGGTTATCGCCTACAACAAGTTCTCGGCCGATGCCGGCAAGCTCTCGGGTCGCATGGAAGGTTTCGCGGATGAATTCTCCGCCATCCTTTCGCGCCAGATCGATGAGAAGCTGCAGCCGCGTCAGGCAGCGCAGTAAGTCGCGGACAGAACCGGAGTAATTCATATGGCAATGTCTGTTGGAGGCAAGGGTGGCGGCGGTGGCCGCCGGGGCGGTCGTCGCGGCGGAGGCCGGGGTGGCCCGATCGCCGATATTAACGTGACGCCGCTGGTTGACGTCATGCTCGTGCTGCTTATCATCTTCATGGTGGCGGCGCCGATGATGACGTCGGGCGTGCCGATCGACCTGCCGCAAACGCAGGCCGGCGCACTGAACGCCCAGACCCAGCCGATCACAATCTCGATCAAGGCCGATGGCCAGGTGTTCATGCAGGAAACGCAGATCGACGTCGCCGAAATCGCCGCGAAGCTGCAGGCGATCGCGACCACGGGCTACAACGAACGCATTTTCGTGCGTGGCGACGGCAAGGCGCCTTACGGCGTGATTGCCGACGTCATGTCGCGTATCCAGGAAGCCGGTTACAAGAATATCGGCCTGGTTACGCAGCAGATAACGGACCACTGACGAACCGACATGAAGCGCAGTCTCGCCACTTCTGCTGTCATTCACATCCTGGTGCTGATCGGCGCCATGGTGACGCTGAGTGCGCCGGCGCCGCTTGAGACGCCGGAAAGCACGGCGATGGATGTCGATATCGTGACGGCGGATCAGCTGCAGCAGGGCGAGAAGAAGGCGCCGGTCACAGATCACGCCGCGCGCAAGCCGACGACCAAGCAGGACCAGGTCGCCAACGCCCAGAATACCGGCGAGAACAAGGTGGATATCAAGAACCCGGTCGTGCCGACGCAACGGCCGGAGAGCGAGACTGCGGCCCTGGCGCCGAAGAAGGTGGATGCGCCCGTTCCGCAGGACGATCCGAGGCCGAACGACGTCAAGACGATCGAGCAGAAGGAAACGGAAGCCGCCCCCAAGGAAGTGGCCGCCATTCCGCAGCAAAAACCTGACGTGACGCCGACCCCGAAGCCGGATCCCACGCCGCCGACCCCGAAGGCCGATGCAACGCCGACCCCGCCGACGCCGCAGCCGACGGAACAAGCCGAAATTCAGCTGCCAAACAACGTCCCTGTCCCGGATGTGAAGCCGCAGCCGACGCCGCCGAAGGCTGCCGAGCAGAAGCCGGAGGTCAAGCCGACGCCGAAGCCGGATGTGAAGGTTGCCGACGCAAAGCCGACGGACAAGACGACGACGCAAAGCACGAGCAAGACCACATCGGCTGACGACGGCAAGAAGGACGCTGACAAGAAGCGTCAGACCCCTAAGGCCTCCAGCAAGGGCCTTGACGATGGTCTTGCCGATCAGATCAATGATCTTCTCAACAACACCTCGTCGAAGGGCGGTGCGAAGCGCTCATCGCAGCAGGCTTCCGCAGGCGCCGATACCCAGGTCGCTTCGCTTGGCGGCAAGAAGTCGCTTGGCGCCGGCAAGCTCAGCCAGAGCCAACAGGACGGTCTGCGTGATCTGATCCAGAAATACTGGAACCTCCCGCCTGGTCTTGAAGGCGCCGGCGACGTGCGAATCAAGGTGCACTTCAAGCTCGATAAATCCGGGCAGATCGTCGGTCAGCCGGAAGCGACGACGAACGGTGGACCGGCTTCGACCCAAGGTGCCATGCAATCCGCCGCTGTACGCGCGGTCCTTCGCGCTCAATCAGAGTTCATGACGATTCTTCCGGCGGACAAATATGAGGACTGGCAGGAAGTCGTCGTCAATTTCAGTGCAGCGGATCTGGGAATGTGATGCGGGGAGTGCGGCTTTTGACAAATCACTGTCCCCGTCTCGGCATGAGCTTGATTGTGGCCTTGGGGATGATGTTGGTTGGTTCCGTGTCGGTGCAGGCTGCAAGCGCTAAGCAGCAGCCTGGAAACTCGACGGGGGACCACATCCGCGAGGACGTCACGAAGAATTGGAATATCCCTGCTGATATGGAGGGATCGAAACATGTCCACGTCCAGCTGCATCTCAAGCTAAGCCGAAGCGGAGAAATCGTGGGCGAGCCGAAGGTTACCGTGACCGGCGGCCCCAAGGCAACGCGACAAGCCATGGCGGCAAGCGCGATGCGAGCTGTGCTTCGGGCTGCCCCGTTCAAGAACTTGCCAATAGATCAATATGATGACTGGAAAGAAGTCGTAGTCAACTTCAATGCCAGCGATCCGGCGAATTAATGCTGAAAGGCTTGATACATATGATCAGAAAATCCTTCGTCCGCCTCCTGGTGGTGCTAGCAGGCCTGATGGCTGTGGCATCCACTCCGGCCTATGCCGTGGTCGAGCTCAACATCAACAAGGGCAATGTCCAGCCCATGCCGATCGCGATCACCGACCTTCTGTCGAATGATACGCTCGGTCCGCAGATTTCGAGCGTGATCTCCGCCGACCTGCAGCGTTCCGGACTGTTCGCTCCGATCAACAAACAGGCCTTCATCGAGAAGATCACCAATCCGGACTCGACCCCGCGCTTCCCGGACTGGACGTCGATCAACGCGCAGGCGCTGGTAACCGGCCGCGTGACGCAGGAAGGCGGCCGCCTTCGCGCTGAGTTCCGCCTCTGGGATACGTTCGGCAACAGCCAGATGATCGGCCAGCAATTCTATGCCCAGCCGGATAACTGGCGTCGTGTCGCGCACATCATTGCCGACGCGATCTACGAGAAGATCACCGGCGAAAAGGGTTATTTCGATACCCGTGTCGTCTTCGTTGCCGAAAGCGGCCCGAAGACGGCCCGCAAGACGCAGCTCGGCATCATGGACCAGGACGGCGCCAACGTGCGCATGCTGACCGACGGCAGCGATCTCGTGCTGACGCCGCGCTTCTCGCCGAACCGGCAGGAAGTGACCTACATGTCTTTCGCCAACCAGCAGCCGCGCGTCTATCTGCTGCAGCTGCAGACCGGCCAGCGCGAGCTGGTCGGCAATTTCCCCGGCATGACCTTCTCGCCGCGCTTCTCGCCGGACGGGCAGCGCGTGATCATGAGCCTTCAGCAGGAAGGCAACGCCAACATCTACACGATGGACCTGCGCTCGCGCACCACGACGCGCCTGACCTCGACGGCCGCGATCGACACCTCGCCGTCCTATTCGCCCGATGGCACGCAGGTTGCTTTCGAAAGCGACCGCGGCGGTCAGCCGCAGATCTATGTCATGAATGCCGACGGCTCGAACCAGCGTCGCATCTCGTTCGGCAACGGCTCCTATTCCACGCCGGTCTGGTCGCCGCGCGGCGATCTGATCGCCTTCACCAAGCGTGCCGGCGGCAATTTCTCCATCGGTGTCATGAAGCCGGACGGTTCCGGCGAGCGGATCCTGACCTCCGGCTCTTATAGCGAGGGACCGACCTGGGCGCCGAACGGCCGTGTCATCATGTTCTTCCGCGCCCCGTCCGGTGCGAGCGGACCGCAAATTTATTCGATCGACCTGACCGGCTATAACGAGCAGAAGATCCCGACGCCGGGCTTCGCTTCGGACCCCGCATGGTCGCCGCTCCTCGAGTAATGTGGGGCTCGCCACTTTATCGCCGCAAAGTCCTGTGACTGGACCGGTTGGCGACAATTTTAGGACATCATTAACCATACTTGTTGGAATCGGATTAACCGAACCCGGTTACAGTCTGGCAACCCTGATAGAGACTTATAGGAGAGACCGGCCATGAGCCGTACCGCAATCCAGGCCGTTGGCCACATGCAGAACCTCGCACGCAACCCGATCATGATCGCGCTTTTCGTCGGCCTTTCTCTGGCTGGCTGCGCTTCCAAGAAGGGTCTGCCGAACGATGCCAACGGTCTTGGCCTGAACGGTGCCGGCAATGCTACTCCGGGCTCGCCGCAGGACTTCACGGTCAATGTCGGCGACCGCGTTTTCTTCGTTGTTGACAGTTCCTCCATCAGCTCCGAGGCAGCGCAGACGCTCGATCGTCAGGCTCAGTGGCTTGCTCGCTATCCGAACTATTCCATCACGGTCGAAGGTCATGCCGACGAGACCGGCACTCGCGAATATAACCTCGCTCTCGGCGCGCGCCGCGCAGCAGCAGCGAAAAGCTACCTCGCTTCGCGCGGCGTTCCGGCGAACCGCATGAAGACGATTTCCTACGGCAAGGAACGCCCGGTCGCTACCTGCGACAACGAGTCCTGCTGGTCGCAGAACCGCCGCGCTGTCACCGTGCTCAACGGCGCCGGCTCCTGATAGTCGAAAGACCAATCGAAATACAAAAGGCGGCCTTCTGGCCGCCTTTACTTTTTTGACCACACTTTGGCCGAACTCCGTTGCTTTTTGAGAGCAATTGTAAAAATCTCCTGTTCGAGCCCTCAGGCCCGAAGAATCAGTAGGACAGGAAGATCCATATGAGAAAACTTGTCGTGGCGAGCATGCTTTGTCTCGCTGCCGTTGTGGGTAGCGAGCGCGATGCTTCTGCCTTGTCGTTGTTTGGAATCCATCTCGGAGGCCGCGAGGCTTCCGCGCAATCGACTTCCGGCAATCCTCAAAGACAAGCACAATACGGCCAGGCGCCGGTCATCAACGTTCAAAACAGCGATGCCGAAGTCCGCCTGCAGCAGCTCGAAGACCAGATGCGCCAGCTGAACGGCCGCGTCGAGGAAATGAGCTATCAGCTGCTTCAGATGCAGGAGACGATCCGCAAGGCGCAGGAAGACAACGAATTCCGCTTCCAGCAGCTTGAAAAGCGCGGCGGCGGTGCCGCCGCGCCGGCTGCCGGGGGCACGATGAAGAAGAGCGAGGCCGATGTGCCCGCGCAGAGCGGCGGTGGTCAGCAGGATGATGTTGCCGGCGTCATCAGTAATTCGCAGAATGGCAGCGCCGCTGCGCCGCGCAACAACAGCGCAGGCAAGCCACCGAGCGAACTCGGCTCGATTCAGTTCGATCAGGGCGGCGACCAGATTGGCTCCTCCATGACGGGGGCCAACAATGGTTCGGGTGCGCCGCCGAGCGCGGGCTCTAGCTCCGGCTCGCAGACGGCTTCGCTCGGCAGCGAGAACGACCAATACAAGGCTGCCTATGGGCACGTCCTGTCCGGCGACTATGGTGTCGCCGAACAGGAGTTCCGCCAGTATCTCGACAGCTATCCGAGCAGCTCGCGGGCTGCGGATGCGAATTTCTGGCTCGGCGAAGCGCTCTATTCGCAGGGTAAGTACAACGAGGCCGCCAAGACCTTCCTGAATGCGCATCAGAAATATAGCACGTCAGAAAAGGCGCCCGAAATGCTCCTGAAGCTCGGGATGTCGCTTGCGGCACTCGACAATAAGGATACGGCCTGCGCCACGCTTCGCGAGGTGGGCAAGCGTTATCCGAAGGCCTCCAAGGCTGTGACTGGCAAGGTTGCCAGCGAAGAGAAGCGGCTTGCCTGCTGATTGCCATGTCCGTTGATGCTGTGACCGGCGGCGCCACAGCCATTACGCCTGAAGCCGCAACAAGCGAATTTCTGCACTCTCTAGCGAAGCCTGCTCATATTCTCGTCGCCGTTTCGGGCGGCAGTGATTCTACCGGGCTTCTGATTGCCCTTGCCGAGCGGCTGAAATCTCATCCTCACGAAGGTCTTACCCTTACCGCAGCAACCATCGATCATGGATTGCGCGCTGCAGCAGCGGACGAAGCGCGGCAAGTCGCCGCATTCTGCGCCTCGCGCGGGATTTCCCATTTTGTCCGCCGCTGGGAGGGGGAGAAGCCCAAGACCGGCATCATGGCCGCGGCGCGCGAGGCGCGCTACGCGCTGCTTGCGGACCTGGCCTCCGACATTTCGGCCGATGTGATCGTAACAGCCCATACGCTTGGCGATCAGCGTGAGACGATGGTCATGCGCAGCGCACGCCGCGGGCAGGGCGGTTATGGCACAGGCATTGCCGATGCGGTTTTGTTCGATCGGCGCATCTGGATTATCAGGCCGTTTCTCGCTTGCCGGCGGGAGGATATCAGGGCCTTTCTCAAGGGGTACGGCGTTTCCTGGTTCGACGACCCGAGCAACGAAGACATGAAATACGAGCGGGTACGCACCCGCATGGACCTTACGGGGGAGGCGGCGACCGAACCGCTGGCAGATGGTGGCGCCGATCGGGCCGCGCTTTCCAGGCGAGCGGCCGCATGGTTGGACGAGCATGTCGCAATCCACGCGCATGCGCTCTGCGTCATCGATCGATCCGCTCTCTCGGCGGATGAGGCGGTCGTTTCCTATGCCCTGTCTTATTTAGCCGCAGTCTTCGGGGGCAGACCCTATGCACCGGGCCGCGCGCAGATGGAACGCGTTCTCGAATTTGTGAACGGGGCTAATCCGGGCCGGCGCACGGCCGGAGGGGTGGTCTTCGACCTGCGCCGCGACGCGCTCTACCTTATGCGGGAAAACCGCAACATCGCTCCAATTTCCGTCTTTCCTGGCGAGAGAGGCAATTGGGATGGCCGCTTTGAAATAGAGAATTCCGGATCGACGGCGGTCTGCATCGGCGCCTATGGAGCGGAAAATGCGACGGTTTTTCCGAAGGTTCTGCCAAAAGGTGTAGTGCAGCGTGCTCGGGCAGCGATGCCACTGATTGTGGCGCAGGATGGCGCAGAGACGGCAAAGGTTGGGCTTCTGCCCCATCTTGCGCCCTTCGACCGCTTTTTGACACGATTCGATCTCACATTCGCCGATCACCTATCAGTCGCTTTTGGACGTGAAGCCTATAGGCGGCTGCCGCTTTCGGCCCTATAGACGGAAAAAACATGCGGCGATGCGGTTTGCCTTGGCAAGGGCTTGGCGCAACCCTATGTTAGGGATCAAGTAATGCCGTCGCTTAAGCGGCGGAAGTTTCAGTGCTGGGGAGTTCGATGAACCCTAATTTTCGTAATTTCGCTCTGTGGGCAATCATAGCTCTGCTGTTGATTGCCCTGTTCAGCATGTTTCAGAACGCGCCGGCACAAACAGGCTCCAGGGAAATACCGTATTCGCAGTTCCTTCGGGAAGTTGATTCCGGCCGTGTTCGTGACGTGACCGTCACGGGCAACCGCGTTGTCGGCAGCTATGTCGAAAACGGCACGCCCTTCCAGACCTACGCTCCGGTCATCGATGACAGCCTGCTTGAACGCCTGCAGACCAAGAACGTCAACATCGTCGCCCGTCCGGAATCGGATGGCTCTTCGAGCTTCCTGAGCTATCTCGGCACGCTGCTGCCGATGCTCCTGATCCTCGGTGTCTGGCTGTTCTTCATGCGTCAGATGCAGGGCGGCTCGCGCGGCGCCATGGGCTTCGGCAAGTCGAAGGCAAAGCTTTTGACGGAGGCGCATGGCCGCGTCACTTTCGATGATGTCGCCGGTGTCGACGAAGCCAAGCAGGACTTGGAAGAGATCGTAGAGTTCCTGCGCGATCCGCAGAAGTTCCAGCGTCTCGGCGGTCGTATCCCGCGCGGCGTCCTGCTTGTCGGACCTCCCGGTACCGGTAAGACGCTGCTCGCCCGCGCTATCGCCGGCGAAGCCAATGTGCCGTTCTTCACCATTTCCGGTTCCGATTTCGTCGAAATGTTCGTCGGTGTCGGTGCAAGCCGCGTCCGTGACATGTTCGAGCAAGCCAAGAAGAATGCGCCCTGCATCATCTTCATCGATGAAATCGACGCCGTCGGCCGCCATCGTGGCGCCGGTCTCGGCGGTGGTAACGACGAGCGCGAGCAGACCCTCAACCAGCTGCTCGTTGAAATGGACGGCTTCGAGGCCAATGAAGGCATCATCCTGATCGCCGCGACCAACCGTCCCGACGTCCTTGATCCCGCGCTGCTGCGTCCGGGTCGTTTCGACCGTCAGGTCGTGGTTCCGAACCCGGATATCGTCGGCCGCGAGCGCATCCTCAAGGTTCATGCCCGCAATGTGCCGCTGGCTCCGAACGTCGACCTCAAGACGCTTGCGCGCGGCACGCCCGGCTTCTCCGGTGCCGACCTCATGAACCTCGTCAACGAAGCTGCCCTCATGGCCGCCCGCCGCAACAAGCGCCTGGTGACGATGCAGGAATTCGAAGACGCCAAGGACAAGATCATGATGGGCGCCGAGCGCCGTTCTTCGGCCATGACCGAAGCGGAAAAGAAGCTCACCGCCTATCACGAGGCTGGCCACGCGATAACGGCACTCAAGGTTGCTGTCGCCGATCCGCTGCACAAGGCGACGATCATTCCACGCGGCCGTGCGCTCGGCATGGTCATGCAGTTGCCGGAAGGTGACCGTTACTCCATGAGCTATACGTGGATGGTGTCGCGCCTCTGCATCATGATGGGCGGCCGCGTTGCGGAAGAACTGACTTTTGGCAAGGAAAACATCACCTCGGGCGCATCTTCGGATATCGAGCAGGCCACCAAGCTTGCCCGCGCCATGGTCACGCAATGGGGCTTCTCCGACCAGCTTGGTCAGGTAGCCTATGGCGAGAACCAACAGGAAGTGTTCCTTGGCCACTCGGTTTCTCAGTCGAAGAACGTGTCCGAAGCGACGGCCCAGACGATCGACAATGAAGTCCGCCGTCTGATCGACCAGGCTTACAAGCAGGCGAAGGATATCCTTACGGAACATCACGATGGCTTCGTGGCGATCGCCGAAGGCTTGCTCGAATACGAGACGCTGACAGGCGACGAGATCAAGGCCCTCCTTCGTGGCGAGAAGCCTGCACGCGATCTTGGCGACGATACGCCTCCGAGCCGTGGCTCCGCCGTGCCGAAGACCGGCACGAAGCGGGACGATTCGCTCGGTGCCAAGGGCGATGAACCTGAAGGCGGTTTCGAACCGCAGCCGCGCTAAGCGCGAGGCGTTCAAACCTCGGTTAGAGGCCAGCCACCTGTCTCAGGTGGCTGGCCTTTTGTTTAAGGGACGACAGAAGGAGGTAACGCTTCTGATGCTGATCGGCGCCTATGGCAACCGCCGGGTCGGGCAAAGTAATGCGGACGCAGTAGGCTGTGAATTGGACTATTGTCGGTCTCGACCTGGTGCAGTTTTTTAGTGCTTATTAATGGTAACGCGTTGTAATAGGCGTTCTCGGTAATTTAAGTGCCGAGTTTTACAATCTGTGGCATGAGCCACAAGCATCGATGTTTGCAGTGTCGCTTGCTTTGGGGCGGCGATATCGATGCCGCTGCAGTCCTGATGAGGATGCGGCAACGACAGGAGTGCATATGAAACGTCGTTATTTCGGAACTGACGGAATCCGCGGTCAATCCAATATCTATCCGATGACGCCGGATCTTGCCATGCGCGTGGGTATCGCTGCCGGCACGATCTTCCATCGAGGCAGTCATCGTCACCGCGTCGTTATCGGCAAGGACACGCGCCTGTCCGGCTATATGCTGGAAAATGCCATGGTGGCGGGTTTTACCGCGGCCGGCGTCGATGCTTTCGTTCTCGGCCCGATCCCGACACCGGCGGTGGCCATGCTCACGCGCTCGCTGCGCGCCGATATCGGCGTCATGATTTCGGCCTCGCACAATCCCTATCAGGACAATGGTATCAAGCTTTTCGGCCCGGATGGTTACAAGCTCTCCGACGATCTGGAAATGAAGATCGAGGACATGCTCGACAAGGACATGTCGGAACATCTTGCCAGGTCGGAAGATATCGGCCGTGCCAAGCGTATCGATGGTGTGCATGACCGCTACATCGAACATGCCAAACGCACACTGCCGCGCGACGTGACGCTGCAGGGGCTGCGGATCGCCATCGACTGCGCCAATGGTGCCGCCTACAAGGTCGCTCCGGCCGCCCTTTGGGAGCTTGGCGCCGATGTCGTGACCATCGGCAATGAGCCGAACGGCACGAATATCAATCTGAATTGCGGCTCCACCAGTCCCGTCGCCCTGCAGAAGAAGGTGGACGAAGTGCGGGCTGATATCGGCATTGCACTGGATGGCGATGCCGACCGTGTCATCATCGTCGATGAAACCGGCACGATCATCGACGGCGATCAGCTGATGGCTGTCATTGCCGAAAGCTGGGCCGAGAGCCAGACGCTGCGCGGCAATGGTATTGTTGCAACCGTCATGTCCAATCTTGGCCTGGAACGCTTCCTCGACGATCGTGGCATGTCGCTTGCGCGCACGGCCGTCGGTGACCGCTATGTCGTCGAGCATATGCGCCAGCATAATTACAATGTCGGCGGTGAGCAGTCCGGCCATATCGTGCTGTCCGACTATGGCACGACGGGGGACGGCCTCGTGGCGGCTCTGCAGATCCTTGCCGCGGTGAAGCGCACGGGAAAGCCGGTCAGCGAAGTCTGTCGTCGTTTCGAACCGGTACCTCAGTTGCTGCGCAATGTCCGCATTTCCGGCGGCAAGCCGCTGGAGGATATTCAGGTGCGCCAGGCAATTGCCGATGCGGAAAGCGAGCTTTCCCGTAACGGTCGCCTGGTCATCCGTCCGTCCGGCACGGAGCCCTTAATCCGCGTCATGGCGGAAGGCGATGATCGCGGTCAGATCGAGCGTATCGTCGGCGGATTGATCGACGTGATTTCGAGCGTGCGTTCGGCTGCCTGAGCGAACGCAAGAAGTAATTCCGGAATAATACTATGGCCGCCTCATCGAGGCGGCCATAGTATTTTCAGTTTAGGAATGATGGTCAGCCTACTGGAACATTTCCCCGGGATAGGCGCCCCAGAGCTTGTCCTGCCTGACATAGCCTCTGGCGGAGTGCTCCCTGACCGAAACACGACACCACATTCCGGTGCAGGATTGTAGCGAAACCAGTACGCGTGGTTGCAATTCTGCGATTAGCCTGGCGGCGAGATTCGGATCGGTGCGCAGCATGGCATTCTTCGTCAGCCAGGGGGCGATTACGGCCGTACGTGTTCCGGAGAGGAGGGCGCTGTGCATCCAGCCAGTCACTCCGGTATCATCGCGGACCTGTCGCCAATGGCCGTATTCGTCGATGATTTCCAAGGGAAGACCCGGCTTCGTATAGATCCACTTCGTGGCATAGATCGTCGACGGCCCGACGCGCATGCGAGCCTTATGGGCTCGGAGCGAAACGTAGCGCGGGATCGGTAAGCCTGTCTCGCGCCCCTTGTTCCACGCAGTGGCCGCGGCCGCTACCGGCTTGACCGGCATCGCGCCTGCCAGGGCGGCGGAGCTCAGGAAGATAAGAGCAAAGCCCAGGCCGGCCAATATTTTTCGACGGTAAGTCAACGACTTCCTCCTGAGTTATCTCCCGGCCGAAGCACTGTAATGGTTCGATTCTTGCCAATTGGTTTAGAGAGCCGGACTTCGGTTTATGCCCCGACACAGCGTTCTTATGAGGAAATAAAGGAGGCGGGTGGTCGTATCCCTTTCTCTTTATTTAAGAATCAACATTCTCTAATATATAAAATAAAGTATAATTGCTGAATAAACAGGGTAAATATTCGTAGTTAATCAGGTTTTAACTCCTTTTCATCATTATCCCTGCCATGTCTTTTCAATTGGCAAGCATCTGCTGCGCCAAGGGCAAGAAATTTGGAGCCAAAGCCATGATGAAAACCCTGATAGGGGCACTTGCCACTTTGCTTGTCGGCACGTCGGCCTTTTCTGCTGATCTTTATACACCGGAACCGGTTCAGCCGGCGCCGGAAGTGACTGTCGCCCAATCCAGCGGTTGGTATCTGCGCGGCGATGTCGGCTATGCCTTCACGAACCTGCGCGGCGCCAACTACTTCCAGGGTTCCAATTCCAGCCTCGTCGATTTCAACAGCGCCAAGCTCGATGGCAATGTGACGCTTGGCGGCGGTGTCGGTTACCAGATCAACAATTATCTGCGCACGGACTTGACGCTCGACTATCTCTTCAAGTCAGACTTCAAGGGTTCCACGAAGGGCGATTGCGGTGCCTGCGGTCCGGGCTTTACGCCGACTGCGGCGACCTCGCGCGATCTCGCTTCCCTGACGGCCTATAGCCTGCTTGCCAACGCCTATGTCGATCTTGGCACCTACGGCATCTTCACCCCCTATGTCGGTGGCGGTCTCGGCGGCACCTATGTCAAATGGAGCAATCTGAAGAACACGTCCTGCTCTGATGCGAACCCGGACTCGTGCGACGGAACGGTCACTCATAATGGCCGCGGCAGCTGGCGCTTCACCTATGCGCTGATGGCCGGTACGTCCATCGACCTGAGCTGCAATCTCAAGGCTGACGTCGGCTATCGTTATCGCCACGTCCAGGGCGGCGACATGTTCGGCTACAATGAGAACGGTGGTCCAGGCTACGACAAGGGCCTGAACCTGCATGAAGCCCGCATCGGTGCCCGCTACACCTTTGGCGGCTGCCAGACCGCAAGCTATATGCCGCCGGCCGATATCCCGGTCCAGCAGCCTGTCTACAAGTAAGCAATATCCATTCCGGAGTATTAGAAAGCCGCCCGGTTTCTTCCGGGCGGCTTTTTCTTTTTCCCATCCCGTTAAGTAATTCTCCGCCACCTTAAAGCTTCGTTAACCATGAATTCCCTATGGTTAATGAAATGAAAATGGCGGCTTTCCGGCCTGGGACTCTCTTTTGAGGGATATTGCAAGGAAGCGCAGGCCAGCCGGTTCGACGCGCGGGCGTCAGCCCGAGGATGGAAGGCGAGGGGTAATGATCCGTTTTGACGCTTTGGCGCTGGCCGCAGCGATGGCGAGCGCATCGGCGGGTATTGCCTTTGCGGCCGATGCGACACTGCCGGAAATCAAGATGCCGGAGGTCAGCGTCAAGGATGCCAAAGGATGGTATGTGCGCGGCGATGTCGGCTATGCGGTCAACGCCAGCCGTACGGATACGAGGTTTCGCGCCTATGATCCCGCCAGCAGCGATTACAGCTCGAACAGCTTTGATTCGACTCGCTTCGGCGGTGATTTTTCCGGCGGCCTCGGCGTCGGCTATCAATTCAACGATCTGTTTCGCGCCGACGTCACCGGCGATTTCTTTAGCGGCGATTTCAATGGCCGCATTTCGAGCGCTTCATCTTGTTCCGGTGGGGCCAGCGGCACGGGATGCTCAACGAAGGCACATTCTTCCTTCAGGGCCGGCAGCTTGATGGTCAACGGCTATGTCGATCTCGGAACGCTTGCGGGTTTCACGCCCTATGTCGGCGCCGGTCTTGGCGCCACGCGGGTTTCCTGGAGCAGCGTCAATGCCATTGGCTCCTGTCTCGACGGGGCATCGGGTTGCGGTGGCGCTGCGTCGGTCAGTGCTCGGTATCCTGGCGACAGCGACTGGCGCATGACTTATGCCTTGATGGCCGGTGTCGCCTATGAGGTTGCGCCGAATATCAAGGTCGATCTCGGCTATCGCTTCTCCCATATCGCCGGCGGCGACATGTTCGGCGATTCGTCGGCCAGCGCCGGCGGCACCACGGGCCGCGACGGCGCGTTGTCGCGTCACGAAATTCGTGTCGGCCTGCGGATCAGCACCTGGTAAGGCTTGACGCCTACGGCGTCGTCAGCACGTAGGCGATGCGCCGAAAGAAATCCAGGGTTCGGAAGATGTGGGCGGGTATGCGTCGCAGCGCAGACGACTTCGCAGCGCGGTAATCGCGGCGCCAGCCGATCATGGTTGTTCTCTGCAGCCGGCTGAAACCGGCAATATTCGTGCGCGTGCTGACAATGGATATTTGCATGTCCCAGCCGCGCTCTACGGCGACATCCCAAGGCAGCGACATGACCGCCAGCGATCGTACGATCTTTTCTGCGGTTTCACGCGTGACGAGATAGCAAGCCGTCGAGCCCTGCGGGCCGAACAGGCAGCGACCGACAATGTCACCCTTCGTACTGCGCGTCAGGGCGCGGAAGCCATTCCAGCGGTGATTGACGAGTTTGATCAGGCCGGCAGCGGGTGCGGCTTCCTTCGCCGCTATGGCGCGGGCGAGGAACTCGGTGTCCAGAGCAACATCGTCCTCGATGATGATGGCCATCTGGTCGCCGCTTGTCAGAAACCGCTGCAGCGCCAACAGGTGGCTGCGGTAGCAGCCATACTCACCGGGCAGAATGGTGCGGCCGTGCCGGCGCTGGAAGCGATCGTGATCCACGTCGATCCATTGATCGCGCGGAATGAGAGCGCCGTCGACGCCGTCGACGCGCTCGAATCGGAAGCCGAGCTCATCACTTTGCCGCTGAATTTCCGCGAGCCGTTCCACTGCGCGGTCGATATTGATGAGATAGACCTGCATGGTCTGTGCAGGTGTGAAAGAGGTTTCGGCTAGTGCAATTAAAGACATCGAGCACACTTATCATTTCCATCAGCGCAAATCAGCAGGCGCCGAGCCTTATATGTTTACGCATCGGCACAGAAACCAGCTTTTGTGAGGCTAATTTTGGCCTAGTTCCATTGCGCGTGCCTTGCATCCCATCAAAATTTCCGCACGAATTCGTGATGAAGGACCAGCCGCAATTTTTGCTATTGCGCTCTTCGGAGGCTTCCAATATATCCGGCGGCGGGACACCCTTCCCCAACGAAGGGCTTTCTATCTGAGAGGATAGCATCATGACTAAGCTCGCCAAGCCGGACATCCGTCCGAATAATACCCATTTCTCTTCTGGTCCATGCTCGAAGCGTCCCGGTTGGACGCTTAACGCTCTTTCCGACGCGGCTCTTGGCCGCTCGCACCGCGCGAAGGTCGGCAAGGCAAAGCTGAAGCAGGCCATCGATCTTACCCGCGAAATTCTGGAAGTGCCGGCGGATTACCGCATCGGCATCGTGCCGGCTTCCGACACTGGCGCCGTTGAAATGGCGCTTTGGTCGCTGCTCGGCGAACGTGGCGTTGACATGGTCGCCTGGGAAAGCTTCGGCGCCGGTTGGGTGACTGACGTCGTCAAGCAGCTGAAGCTCAAGGACGTCCGCAAGCTTGAAGCCGGCTACGGCGAGCTGCCGGATCTTTCCGCTGTGGATTTCGACCGCGACGTGGTTTTCACCTGGAACGGCACGACCTCGGGTGTCCGCGTTCCGAACGGCGATTTCATCCCGGCCGACCGCAAGGGCCTGACGATCTGTGACGCCACCTCGGCTGCATTTGCTCAGAACCTCGATTTTGCCAAGCTCGACGTCGTCACCTTCTCCTGGCAGAAGGTTCTGGGCGGCGAGGGCGCACATGGCGTCATCATCCTGTCGCCGCGCGCCGTCGAGCGTTTGACCACCTATCAGCCGGCCTGGCCGCTGCCGAAGATCTTCCGCATGACCAGCGGCGGCAAGCTCATCGAAGGCATCTTCACCGGCGAGACGATCAACACGCCTTCGATGCTCTGCGTCGAGGACTATATCGACGCCCTCCTCTGGGCGAAGGATCTCGGCGGCCTGAAGGCGCTGATCGGCCGGGCCGATGCCAACGCCAAGGTCATCCGCGACTTCGTTGCCGCAAACGACTGGATCGCCAATCTTGCCGTCAAGGCAGAGACGGAATCCAACACCTCCGTCTGCCTGAAGATCGTCGACAAGGATGTCGTCGCTCTCGATGCCGATGGCCAGGCGAATTTCGCCAAGGGTCTGGTCGCACTCCTCGAAAAGGAAGGCGTCGCTTACGATGTCGGCCATTATCGCGACGCACCCTCGGGCCTGCGCATCTGGGCAGGTGCGACGATCGAAGCTTCCGACATGCAGAGGCTGATGCCCTGGCTCGCCTGGGCGTTCGAAACGCAGAAGGCGACGCTCTCCCAGGCTGCTGCCTGAGGTTTGAAGCGTTCATGGCTCCGCCACGATAGGCGGAGCCCAGCATCCCGAAATTCTCGTTGTTTTCACGCAATTCCGACCGGAAGACCGTTTCGCATTTTCGTGGAATTGCTCGTCTTAACTGACCTTTTTCAGGAGGCCCACCATGGCACCTCGCGTTCTCGTATCCGACGAATTGTCGGAAACCGCCGTCCAGATCTTCCGCGATCGCGGCGTCGAAGTCGATTTCCAGCCGCAGCTCGGTAAGGACAAGGACAAGCTGTTCGAAATCATCGGCCGATATGATGGTCTTGCCATCCGTTCCGCCACCAAGGTGACGGAAAAGATCATCGAAGCGGCCAAGAACCTAAAGGTCGTGGGCCGCGCTGGCATCGGCGTCGACAATGTCGATATTCCGGCCGCCTCGCGCCGCGGTATCATTGTCATGAACACGCCGTTCGGCAATTCGATCACTACGGCCGAACACGCGATTGCGCTGATGTTTGCCGTAGCCCGCCAGCTTCCCGCCGCCGATAGCTCCACCCAGGCCGGCAAGTGGGAAAAGTCGAAGTTTATGGGTGTCGAAATCACCGGTAAGACGCTCGGCATCATCGGCGCCGGCAACATCGGCTCCATCGTGATCGCCCGCGCCCTCGGCCTGAAGATGCATGTGCTGGCCTACGACCCGTTCCTCTCGAAGGAGCGCGCGGAGGAAATGGGTGTCACCAAGGTCGAGCTCGATGAGCTCTTCGCCGGCGCCGACTTCATCACGCTGCACGTGCCGCTGACCGACAAGACCCGCAACATCATCGACGCCTCTGCGATCGCCAAGATGAAGCAGGGAGTGCGCATCATCAACTGCGCCCGCGGCGGACTGGTCGATGAGGCAGCCCTTGCTGCCGCCATCAAATCCGGTCATGTCGCTGGCGCCGCCTTCGACGTCTTCGAAGTCGAGCCCGCTAAGGAAAGCCCGCTCTTCGGCCTGCCGAACGTCGTCTGCACGCCGCATCTCGGCGCCTCCACGACCGAAGCGCAAGAGAACGTCGCTCTGCAGGTCGCCGAGCAGATGGCTGATTACCTCGTCAAGGGTGCCGTCTCGAACGCCATCAACATGCCCTCGATCACTGCTGAAGAAGCGCCGATCCTGAAGCCGTTCATCAAGCTTGCCGATGTTCTCGGTGCCTTCGTCGGCCAGGTGACGGAAGAGCCGATCAAGGAAATCGAGATCCTTTATGATGGCGTGACCGCTGGCATGAACACGAAGGCTCTGACGAGCGCGCTGCTCGCCGGCCTAATCCGCAATCAGGTTGCCGACGTCAACATGGTTTCGGCCCCGATCATGATCAAGGAAAAGGGCATCGTGCTTGCCGAAGTCAAGCGCGACAAGACCGGCGTCTATGACGGCTACATCAAGCTGACCGTCACCACCGACAGCATGACGCGCTCGGTCGCCGGCACCGTCTTCTCGGACGGCAAGCCGCGTTTCATCCAGATCAAGGGCATCAACCTCGATGCCGATGTCGGCAACCACATGGTCTATATCGCCAATACCGACGTTCCCGGCATGATCGGCTTCATCGGCACGACGCTCGGCTCCGCTGGCGTCAACATCGCGAACTTCCAGCTCGGCCGCGATAAGCAGGGCGGCGATGCCATCGCACTTCTCTATGTCGATGGCCCGATCAGCGATGACGTGCTTGCCAAGCTGACGGCGCATCAGGCGATCCGTCAGGCCAAGCCGCTGGTGTTCAACGTCGACTGAGCCTGCCCGCCCCTTGAAGGGTGGCAGTCACAGAGTTTGCTCCTCCCAAGAGCCAATCCGAAAGCCCGGCGCGACATGAGTTGCGTCGGGCTTTCTTCATGGTTGTGAGGGTTGTGGATAAGCTCGGTCCGCAGACTATCGGGGGCGACGAAACGCGCCTATCTCTTGTGATATGGAGGCTTTGCGGAAGAACATTCTCGGGGAAGGGATGGGTACGCCGATCGAATGGCTGGCAAAGCCGGTCTCGGTGGCGATCGTTCTTTTTGCACGGGCTATAACCGCAGTCAGGGCGATCTGGCCCGAAAGCGGCATGCGCACCCGCCGTTGCGTCTATTTCGCCAACCATTCCAGCCATGGCGACTTCATCCTGATCTGGACCGTCCTGCCGCCGCGTTTGCGCCGGCGTGTCCGGCCGGTGGCTGGCGCCGACTATTGGCTGAAATCGCCACTGAACAGCTTCATCGGCCGGGATGTTTTCAATGCCGTGCTGATCGAGCGGGATCGCGAGGCGCGCAAGGAGGATCCGGTCACGCAGATGGCGCAGGCGCTCGATGCAGGTTCTTCGTTGATCCTGTTCCCGGAAGGCACCCGCAATCTCACCGAACAGCCGCTGCAGCCTTTCAAGAGCGGGCTTTTTCACCTTGCCCAGGCGCGCCCGGATATCGACCTCGTTCCCGTCTGGATCGACAACCTCAACCGCGTCATGCCCAAGGGTGAATTCGTGCCCATTCCGCTGATCTGCACGGTCACCTTCGGCGAGGCACTGCATATCGGCGAGACCGAGGAGAAGGCGGCTTTCCTGGCGCGAGCCGAGGCGGCGCTGTTGGCCCTTGCGCCCAGGCGGGCAGGAGACTGAGCATGGGAGCAGCCAGCGCCGATCTGATCCACCTCGTCCTCGGCATTTTCGGCGTCCTGATCGTTGCCTCGATCATCGGCTACGTGCTGCAGCAGCGCCTGTCGCCTGATGGATCGAATGCCGCCATCGAAAACCTGAATGCGCGCATCAAGGCCTGGTGGGTGATGGTGGTGCTGATCGGCATCGCCTTCATTGCCGGGCGCGTCGGCGTCATCCTGCTCTTTGCCTTCTGCTCCTTTGCGGCGCTGCGGGAGTTCGTGACGCTGATCAATACGAAGCGGGCTGATCATTGGGCGGTCGCCGCGGCCTTCTTCGTCGCGCTGCCGGTGCAATATTACCTGCTCTGGGCCGAGCAATACGGTATCTATTCGATTTTCATTCCCGTTTACGCCTTCCTCTTCATGCCGATCATCGCGGTTCTGCGCGGCGATACCGAACGGTTTCTGGTGCGCATCGCCGAGGTGCAATGGGCTTTGATGATCTGCGTCTTCTGCGCGTCGCATGTGCCGGCGCTGCTCACCTTGCATATTCCCGGCTATGAAGGCCGCAACGTGCTGCTGATCGCCTTTCTGGTGATCGTCGTGCAGCTCAGCGACGTCCTGCAATATGTTTGGGGCAAGCTCTTCGGGAAAACGAAGATCGCGCCGCGCCTGTCTCCATCGAAGACGGTCGAAGGCTTCGTCGGTGGCGTCGTCAGCGCCTCTTTGATCGGAGCCGCCCTCTGGTGGGTGACGCCGTTCACGCCGCTGCAGGCCGGGCTTCTCGCCTTCGTCATCACGATCATGGGCTTCTTCGGCGGGCTCGTGATGTCGGCGATCAAGCGAGATCGCGGCGTCAAGGATTGGGGCCATCTGATCGAGGGTCATGGCGGGCTGATCGACCGGCTGGACTCGGTCGTTTTCTCCGCGCCGATCTTCTTCCATCTCGTGCGCTTCTGGTGGTCGCTGTCATGAGCGGAAAGCTGAAAGCGCTTGCCGGCAGCAGCATCGTGCATGTGCTTTTCGCCTTCCTTGCCATGGGCGGCTGGGCCGTCTTCGCCAATCGCTTGCACCCGATGCCGCGCCCCTTGATATCAGGCTTCGTGCAGGGCGTGCTTTCGGGCTGCCTGACGCTATTTCTGAAATCGGTGGTCGAGGCTCTGTCGCGACGGTTCAGCGGCCTTACCGGCCTATGGGCGCCGCCGCTGATCGCCTGCCTGGGCTCGGCAACCGTCCTGGTCGTCATCCATGCGCTGAGCGGCACGCCGGAGATTCTGAAGACGATTGCGCTGCCGCTGCTGGTCTCCTCCAGTTACGCGGCGATCTACAATTATTCGATATCGGGCGGAAGGCGGCGAAATGATGAGAGGTGAGCGAGCATGACCGGCAAGGAAACCGGCGATAGGCGACCGCTGGCGAGCCGCAACACGCGATGGGCGCAGACGCTGGCGCGGCGTATGACCGCGCTTTCGGTGACGCCGAACCAGATATCGCAGGCAAGCATGGCTATGGCGGCGCTGGCGGGAGCATCCTTCTGGCTTTCCGGTGTTGCTGGCGGTGTCGGCATACGGGTGGCCTTGCTGATCCTTGCGGCTTTGTTCTGCCAGCTCCGCCTGCTCTGCAACCTGCTTGATGGCATGGTGGCGGTGGAGGGCGGGAAGGGCGAGGCCGACGGGCCGTTCTGGAACGAATTCCCGGATCGCATTGCAGATATCCTCATTTTTGCCGGCGTCGGCTATGGCATCGCAATGCCCGGGCTTGGCTGGGCGGCCGCCGCCTTTGCCGTGCTGACCGCCTATGTCCGCGAACTCGGACGCGCCACCGGCAACCCGAGCGATTTCGGCGGCCCGATGGCCAAGCAGCATCGCATGGCGGTCGCCACGGCTGCCGCGCTCCTCTCCATTATCGAGGCTTTCTGGGGTGGCAGCAGCTGGGTTTTGACGATCGCGCTCTGGATCATCGCCATCGGGTCGGCGGTAACCGTTTTGCGGCGAAGCGGCAATCTCATTCGCCATTTGAAGGCCAAGGGGTGATTCGCGATTTCGCCCACCCCTTGCATGGGGTGGCAATCCTTTCTATATCCGTCGACAATTGAGGCTGACCGCAAAGAGCGGTGATGGCCCCGTATGATGAAAATTCGCCGTTTTTGCATGGCATCCGGCGGCGAGACGCATGATCCCGAAAAGTGTGCAGCGGTTTTTGGATCAGATCATGCGAAATCAAATAACGAGAGCGGACGACTTCTCGAAGAAAAGTCATCCCGTTCGGCAGCATCGAAGATCGTTCAAGACTGGCGGCAACGACCGTGAATACACTGGATTTTGACAAGAGGCCGGAAGATACCCGCGTCGTCGTCGCCATGTCGGGCGGTGTCGACAGCTCGGTCGTCGCCGGCATTTTGAAGCGGCAGGGCTATGATGTGCTCGGCATTACGCTGCAGCTCTATGACCATGGCGCGGCCGTGCATCGCGCCGGCTCGTGCTGCGCCGGCCAGGATATCGACGATGCGCGCCGCGTCTGCGAGACGCTCGGCATCCCGCATTATGTGCTTGATTACGAAAAGCGTTTCCGCGAAACGGTGATCAATCCCTTCGCCGAAAGCTATGTCGCCGGCGAAACGCCGATCCCCTGCGTTGCCTGCAACCAGACCGTCAAATTCGCCGACCTTCTGTTGACCGCCAAGGAACTCGGCGCGGATGCGCTGGCAACCGGCCACTATATCCGCTCTCGGCCGAACCCGACCGCAGACAATCCCGGCCGCCGCGCGCTCTATCGCCCGGCCGATGCCGATCGCGACCAGAGCTATTTCCTCTTTGCGACGACGCAGGAGCAGATCGACTATCTGCGCTTTCCGCTCGGCGGCATGCCGAAGGCCGAGACCCGCGCGCTTGCCGAAGAGATGGGGCTCGTCGTCGCCAAGAAGGCCGACAGCCAGGACATCTGTTTCGTGCCGCAAGGCAAATATTCCGACGTGATCGCCAAGCTGAAGCCGAACGCGGCGCTTGCCGGCGAGATCGTTCATCTCGACGGCCGCGTGCTCGGCCAACACGAAGGCATCCTGCATTATACGATCGGCCAGCGCCGCGGCATAGGTGTTGCGACCGGCGAGCCGCTCTACGTCGTCTATCTCGACGCCCGCTCGCGCCGCGTCATCGTCGGGCCGAAGGAGGCGCTGGAAACGCACCGCGTCTATCTGCGCGATGTGAACTGGCTCGGCGACGCGCCGCTCGCGCAGGCGGCTTGCGGCGAGGGCTTTGCCTGCTTCGCCAAGGTGCGCTCCACCCGCGCGCCGTCTCCGGCCGTGCTGCATGCCGACGCCAGCGGCATCTATGTCGATCTCACGGTCGGCGAGGCCGGCGTCGCGCCTGGCCAGGCCTGCGCGCTCTATTCGGCACCCGGCGACGACGCCCGCGTCTACGGCGGCGGCTTCATCGAGCGCTCGGAACGCGAGCCGATGGCGGAAGCCTCCCTAAAGGCGCTGCTGGCAAGCTCGGTCGCTGCTTGAGGGCAGACGGCATCGGCGCCAGGAGAAAGCACTGATTTTTCCAAATCATCCGCTTGACACCAAGCCGAACCGCACCTTATAAGCCGCTCAACCGACGGGCTAGCGCTTTCGAGCGACGGTTCGTTTGACCTTTGCATTTGATGTTCAACATCAAGTGTGGCATGGCGGAGTAGCTCAGTAGGTCAGAGCAGAGGAATCATAATCCTTGTGTCGGGGGTTCAAATCCCTCCTCCGCTACCATTTTCCAAATAAAATCAGATACTTATCCTATTTCCAGGATAGGTTTGAGAGTGTAGCCGGACGCGACTTTCCGGAATTTTGACACGGACTTCCGGAATTTTAGGAGTGGTCAGACCCGAATACTTTGGCGAGCTTGTTTGTTGCATCGTCCACCTTGTCGAACAGCTTCATGAGCCGTTCTGTGGCATCTTCGTCTCCCATGAAGCCACAAATACCAAGCGCGATATAAAGCAACGGAGGCTCCGCCGTGACGTCTGGATCGATCGCTTTGTAGCTCTTCACCAACGCATCGTAGCAAGCCTTCACCTGCTTTTTGTCGTTGTGGGCTACCGCATTTCGCAGTTCGTTAAATGCGACGAGCACCCGTTCCAAAACGTCTCCGCCTTCTGGATCGCCTCTCCACGCCGCATTTATCACCGCCGCTTTCTGCGCAAAGTTGAGCGGACCTCTTCCCGTTAGAATTTTTTCCGGCCTCGGAAGCTGGTCGACCAAAAGAACATCTAGCTCAACCTCCAAAGCAGCGTGGTATGTCAGGACCGCCACCGCGAAGGCACTGGGCTCTTTACCAACGGACGCAACACGTAAAGCACCCGCCAAGGTATCGTAATTTACTCGGGCCACCGAAATTTCTCCTTCGTCGGGGCTTAGTCTTTCCAAGGGGGCCTTTTCGCCCACTGCTCTCCACGTAGCAATGCCTCAGCGGCAGGCTTCAGCCAAGCGGCGTCTGACGCTGCAACAAACGCCGCACTATTGTGTATAATTACCAAGGCAATTGCGCCCGCGAAGACAGTACCAACCATTACCGCAGCTTTATTCTTAGCCGTGCTCGCCGCTGTCGATACGAAATCAAATGCCGAGCGAAAGGCAGCCACTGTCGCATTCTCGATCGTACGAAGAATGAATAGTCCCGCGCGCTTTAACTGCTTGCGCGGGTGGTGGTGCAATTCGGAAACGAACCTCAATGATCGGGGGACCGCCTCGTCTACCAGCTCTTCCTTTTCCAGCGCATCAGCGAGTTCTTGCGCGGCATTTACAAGACGATCGACATCGTCGTTTGTCAGCTCCACTGCAGCGGCCGTATCGCTAAAATCTAGCCACTCAGGGAACTGGGCGAGATAATGTCGAACACCTACGGCATGCGCCTGTAAGACGTTCGCCAGGACAGGATTGAGTTCATCAGTAGCTCCAGAAATCGCCGCCTCGAGGGAGATATTCAGAAGGCCAAGTTGCACGATGTCGTTTTCTTTAGTGAGCTTTGTTTGTACTGCCTCAAGTGTCGCTCTCAGATATGGTTGGCTATTGGAACCCCGCAGGTCAGCAATGAGCCGTTCGCCCTGCTCCAACAGGGCAGCTCGGGCATTCGCGATAGATCCCTCAATCGCCGCGCCTGCGGGGCGACTAGCAACGGTGAGGCGCCCTTCCTCAACCGCGTAGTAGAACGGCCCATTTTTTTCCGCAGGTAAGGTTCTGACAGAACCATCACCTTGATGTATCGTGTATTTCTCAAGAACGCGTTTCCGTATGATGCGCAGCAGATCTCCAGCCGTATAGTGCCCAGGTGCCGTAAGGCCGGGCGGCATGGAATTCTTTCCCTCGTCCGACACAAAGTGCTCCACCCAGACCAAGACTCTTCTTGCAGCTGCAAATGACTCGTCGTCCGTGAGTTCATGTATCGTGTTGCTCAGGCTGGCCATAGATAGCAAGTCATTGGCGCTTGCTGCATGATGACTTGTCTCTGCTAGCCGTTGTAGAAATCGCCTTTTTAGGCCCGGGTCCGTCTCGGGATCTTTTTGTATGGCAGTGCTGACGATTCCCACCATGCTAGAAATCAAGAGACGATCCTCGGGATTGAGCACCAACATTTCCTTCCTTGGCGTGTTAGAATGCTAGCTGGCTATGTCACACATTGGGCCGCGTTATGATTAGCTCTCGCGCAGTTGTACTCGAACCTCTCGACACGGAATAGGCTAATTCCACCGCCTCGATTTGGCATCCACTAAACAGTTCCCGGACGAAAGAAACATCGTTGATTGACATAACGAAACGACCTTTTACCCGTTCGTGTAAGTGCGGCGTGGAAAAGGACATCTCGAAATCCTGTGCTTCTCGGCAAGCGGCAATCAGTCGCCGGGCAAACCGTACATTTCAAATTTGTTTGCTGAAAAGCCTATTTCCTGGGCCAGTTGCGAGGTTTACCCAAGGTCTTCCCCGTTGGGCAAACCTCAAATTGGCTCTTTTGGCGCTGCCGAGCATAATTGCAGGCCTTGTTCGCGCATCCCGCGCGAAGGCGAGCGTAAGGATTTTCAATTACTTGAAGATCTAAAAGGCCGTCTCAAAGCCAATTTGAGGGCAAGTTTCAAATTTGCCCTGATCCGCGCTCTGGAGCTGCAGTCGTCGCGCCTTCGCCGCCGCGCGCTGTCAAATCTTACTTCCCTCCATTTTCAGTCACATACGGCGAAAGCCCTTGTTTTTCTAGGCTTTGTCACTCAATCCCGCGTATTCCCGGTTAATCCCGGATATTCCGGTTACTGGTGGCGGACAACAGAGAGTATTTTCCGTTGTGCCTTGTTGCGCACGATTTCCGTTGATTTTCACGCCTTTCGTCTTCATCTCCCGAAAGACGCTGCACATCAGAAGCTCTTAGCGATCTGCATGGCGCATTGGTCCGCGGGGAGCGCGGAAGGTCGGCCGTTTCAGACAATTGAGAAGGCTGAATTCAGGAACCCGCCGCGCCAATCCCCTTGGGGCCGTCGAGACGGGCTACGTCGTCATCCAGGGTCCGTACTGCCGCTGCCAAGGTTGCCAGTGCCGACATCATGAGGGCATGGTCTTGGCCTTCCTGGGATTGCGACTGGGATAGAGCAAGAGCTCGATCACGAAGCTGTTGGCTGATTGTATCAAGCCGATCGATAGTGTCTTGGTTCATAGCCGTCTCCTTCACAGACCAATTCGGCAGCGCCGTATGGTTGGGAATGCACGGTGCGGCTTATTTGTTCCGGGTGAAGCTGATCGACAGGGCGGTGACTACGATCCGGGATATCACCGACAATTCCATATCGAGCAGGCCCATATCGAGCAGGTTTGACTGGTCGCTCTTCCGGTATCCATGTTTTGCAAGGCGACCACGGGCGTTGGTCGGCAAAGGATGGCCCTCACACAAACTCGACACCCATGCTGTTGATCTTGCGCCAACGCACGGCGCAGGCCAGTAGCCTGTCGTCAGAAAGTTGCAGATTGAAGGCGTTCGGCGCCGCGAGCGGGTTTTCGAGCTGGATCATGGCGCCGGTATCGGACAGGTTTCGGACGATGCAATCGAAGACCGAATGGCCGCCGTTAAATATGATTTTCGCGCCGAGAAGCGTTCGCTTTCGAGTGGCCACTCGGCCTTCGGGTGAGAATGCCGTCATTGCGTTGGCTCCCTGATCTGTATTTTTACTAATATGCCATGTTCTAATATCGAAGACGTTAATGGGAAGCTGCGAATTGAGCGCTTTTCGCTTAATGGGACGATGAAGAGAACGATAGGCATCGGCGTAATGCCAGCCCGGTGGCGTCGGCCTGCTCCAGGTCACCGGCGAACAAGTTGCCGTCAATTGCGTTGTATTTTCAAACAGCCAATGGAAATCCATGCAACATGTCTTGCAAGACGAAACACGCTCTGGCACCGTATCGCCATAGGGGATCGGGATTTTCAATGAGACTGTTTTTGGCGGCGGCCACCATGCTGGTGATCGCCAATTCCGCAATGGCTGCAGACGATGCCGTGAGCAATGCGTTCCGGGTCTGCAAGATGATTGACAATACCGGCTTGTTTACCGCGCCGTGTCAGGTTTCCAGCCGGAGATACGCCGTCATGGCGACAATAGATCTGCCGAGCGCGGATGCCAGAAAGGCCTGCGCGCAGATCACCGGTGTGGTTTCGTCAAAGGGGCTTCATTTCCCCGGCGGAGAATGGACCGTGCAGATCAAGTCACCGACCAGCGGCGACAAGTCCATCGCATTTTGCAGATTGCCGAAATAGGGCAAATCCAGGAAAACTGCGTAGCGGTTTTCTGTCGGGAACTTATGGAAAACAAAAGGATAGAGCGTTTCGCGATTCGAAGAAAAGCGGAAATGCTCTAACACCATCAAGCCGAGGCGTTCAGTTCCTCTTCGGCATAGGCAAGCTGCAATTCCATCTGGACCGCATGCATGAAGAGGCCGGCTTGCCGCGAGATTTCGTCGTCTTCCATTCCCTGTTCGCGCAAGGCGTTGGCAAAGATTGCCATTTCCGAACGCCAGAAGCGATTTGCCGCCTCGCCATGTAGCTGCTGAAGGGCTGTGGCACACCGCCTGACATCACTGGTACGCCTGTCGGCCGGGAATGGTAAAAGCGACATATTCTCTCCGTCGTCGGCAGGGCGAATCGCCTACCTCTGTTGGCAAGATCGCCGGCACTCGTTCATAAAAAGTGAATAATGTCAGAGAGATCCCGCCTGTGGCGGGAAGGGAGGGGAATTTCACTGCATTACGGAGATGCCTGCTTCCTTTGCGGCCTTGATCAAGGCTTCTCTCACGGCCTCCGGCGGGACGGCGCCAAGCATCGCTTCGAGGCAAATCCGCACTGCCGCGACATAATCTTCACCATTTTCCACCGGCCAATGTTCGAGCAGCAGCTCTGCAACCTGGTGCACCGAATTGACGCGACGGGTTCCGCCGTTCTCTCCCATGACAAGCGTGACAGCTGGAAATGGTCGTAAAGTGTTTCGTTTCAAAACGCATTACCTCCGAAACGTTCATGCTTCGGTAACACTGCAAGAAGCGTTCCGGATCGAACGCTATCCGACCGATGTCATTGAAGCTTGTTTCGCTTCCTTCCGCTTGATGAGCAAATTCGGGCCGTAAATTCCCGCAATAGTTGCTTTAAGGCGAACTATTACACATTTCCCGCAAAACTGGATGCGTCTTGGGAGAGCTGCGGACGCGCAAGTGCGATGGCTTCGACGGCCCTATGCCGACCGAGTTTCATGACAATGACGTCGCTCCCAGCTCTCCTGAATGGACGCCCGCAATGAAGGCGCGTGCGAGCACGGAAGTTTGGCGTACTTCAACAGGAGTCGACAGCAGGTTCAGTATCGCAAGGGCGATCTAGTCGAGTACACTGGCCTCGATACACGCCTCGATGAACACCTTCCTGGCGTATTCGCAAAGGAAGGGATCAGTCTCGGCTTCGAGGCAGAGGCTTCGGGCCGAATCGTATTTTTCGCCTCTGACGGCCGGCCAGCGGAAAACGAGGTGATTGTGGGCTTCTTTCGGGCTTCGGATTGCTTCGGGGATGCCATATCCGATACGCAGAAATACGGGCTCAGGCCAACGACTTGCGCCGGCACTAAAGGTCATGTTCATTTTTGATGATGCTCCGACATTGCGGCTGAAACTCCTGCCAAGGCAAAAAGTTTCGCAATTTCCGGAAAATCGGTCCTCACCACTCTGCGGGAGCGGCGCTGCGCCAAACAGCGCGGGCAGCCTGTGAGGCTATATGGCAATCAACAGGAGAAAGACTGCAATGAGTGCCAAGCCTGCGAAAACGGTGCGCAGCCCGTCTCGGAACAGGACAGCATATCCTACTGGACCACCGGCATCTCGAGGGGGACGCCAGCCTCCGACGCCGCGGCGACGAAGCTGTTACGGGCCTCGAGCGGTTGTCCCTGACCTCTTTCGACGTCGGCGCAAACCTGCAGAGCCATCATGAAAGCCTTGCCCTCCGCGACAGGCCATGCGTTCAGCAGCATGTCCAGCGCTTCTTTCGTGTTCGCGACCGTATAGACTTTTCCGGTGCGCTTGCAGATGACCATGATGGGATAATTCCAGTCTTTATTATTCATGGCAGAAGGCTCCGATCCGACGCCGCCGAAATTAACGCTACGGTGTGCGGAATCTCAAGTTAATTTCAAGACGATATCTGGAGCAGTTCGGAACTGTTTCAATTGTCGGGAAAACAATTCGAGCGCCGGCGTAATCAATTTTCGAGTCAAAACTTTCGATGGCATGTTTTTCACAGAAAATCATTGCGCGGAGATTACTTGCATGGAGCAATGAGATCATAAAAGACTTGTCGCACAGCGTGGCCGACGGGAGAGGCTGATGGGAAGTTTTGCCGAAATCAAGGAGCGGGCCGAGAAGCGTAAGGGAGGCGCCGACGGGCTTAGGGCGCTGATGCCCAAGGCACCGAACCATGAGACCCTGCGTGCTCTGTCCGATGATCGAATCTTGTCGGAGATGACGCGCTACATCTTCTACGCGGGCTTCGTGCGTAATGTGATCGATTCGAAATGGGCTGGTTTCGAAGCGGCATTCTCTGGTTTCGATCCCGCCTTTCTCAATCTGGCGTCAGATGATTACTGGCATGATCTGACCTCGGACCCACGGGTCATCCGCAATGGTGCCAAGATCATGTCGGTACGGGCCAACGCGCAGTTCATCCGCGCGATTGCTGACGAGCATGGTAGCGCCGGCCGTTTCTTTGCCGATTGGCCGCTTGTGGATCAGATCGGCTTGCTTGCCGTTCTGGACAAGCGGGCGAACCGGCTAGGCGGCATGACCGGGCAATATCTCCTGCGGGCGATCGGCCGCGATAGCTTCGTCATGAGCCATGACGTTCTCGTCTGTCTACGGCTTGCCGGCCTCCCTATCTCGGAAAATAAGCCCACCAAGAAAGATCTCCGGTTGATACAGGATCAGTTCAATGCCTGGCATGCAGAGACGGGTCTGCCGCTCACCTATCTCTCGCGCATCTGCGCCTTCTCCGTCGGAATGCCGGGGGAAGAGGATGAGGCCTGATTGATCTCATCCATCGGATGATATTGGATCGCGTCCCGATAGAGGGAGAAACAGAAATGACGACCGACAACAGACCCTTGGCGATCAGCGCACCGGAGCCGCGCTCGCTCGAGCTTATCTTTGCCGAGGACGCACTGTCGCTGCTTCATTCGAAATACCGCATCGTCGAGGCGGACCCGGAGAATATTGCCGGACTGGGCGACGAGGTGCTCGGGGAGGCGCGCTACATCATCGGCCAGCCGCCCCTGTCGAAGGAGACACTCGACCGTATGCCGCAGCTGCGCTGCATCCTGAATGTCGAGAGCAATCTCATCAACAACATGCCCTATGAGGTTCTTTTCGAGCGCGGCATCCACGTCGTCACTACGGGCCTCGTCTTTGCCGAGCCGGTCGCCGAGATCGGTCTTGGATTTGCCCTGAGCCTGGCGCGTGGGATCGCCGATGCCGATTTGGACTTTCGCGAGGGCAGGGAGCTTTGGGGCGGTGACGGCAATGCCAGCGCGCGGCTGATTTCAGGTAGCGATATCGGCATTGTCGGCTTCGGTGATCTCGGCAAGGCGTTGAACCGTGTGCTTTCCGGCTTCCGCTCCAACATCAAGGTGTTCGATCCCTGGATGCCGCCATCGATCCTCAGGGAGCATGGCGTGCAGCCCACTGGGCTGGACGAAGTCTTGTCCGGCAGTGATTTCGTGTTCGTGGTCGCGTCGGTCACCAGCGAGAACAAGGGCTTTCTCGGCGCTGAGGCCTTTGCAAAGATGCGCAAGGGTGCGGCTTTCATTCTGCTCAGTCGCGCCGATGTCGTCGATTTCGATGCGCTGATGGCGGCGGTCGCCTCCGGCCATATCGTGGCGGCGAGCGATGTCTATCCCGAGGAGCCGCTCGGCAGGGATCATCCGGTACGCAAGCTCAAGGGT
Organism: Rhizobium sp. ZPR4; assembly: GCF_040215725.1. NCBI lineage: Bacteria > Pseudomonadati > Pseudomonadota > Alphaproteobacteria > Hyphomicrobiales > Rhizobiaceae > Rhizobium > Rhizobium sp. ZPR4. The sequence goes on along the minus strand of NZ_CP157967.1, from coordinate 2,463,088 downwards.
TTCTTGCGTTCGGCGCATCGCGCCGGCGCACTCGACAGCGCCTTCAAGAAGATGGGTGAAATGGTGCTGGAGGATATGGATCTGATGGATCGCGGCCTGCCGCCAATGCGCTGCAAGCGTGCCGAGCGAGAAACGGTGTCGCGCATGCGCTCGAAGCCGGTTACGCGCAATTGATCATTGTTCTCCATGCCCGGCGCCATGTCTCCCCGGCGCCGGGAATGAGTTTGTTTTGGTGGAACTAGCGGCGATCAAGCCGGGTGGCCAGGCGATCGCCCAGCCACTGCATACCCCAGACCAGAATGATCAGGATGATGACGACGGCGATCATGATGCTCGTCTCGTAGCGTTGGTAGCCATAGCGGATGGCAAGGTCGCCAAGGCCGCCGCCGCCGATCGTGCCGGCCATGGCGGAAGCGCCGATCAGCGTCACCATGGTTACGGTGAAGCCGGCGACGATGCCGGGCATGGCTTCGGGTATCAGTACCTCACGGATGATGGTCCAGCGATTGCCGCCCATGGCGCGCACCGCATCGATCAGGCCGCGATCGACGTCGCGCAGCGAGACTTCCGCGACACGCGCGTAATAGGGAATGGCGGCGATGGTCAGCGGCACGATTGCGGCCGTCGTGCCGAGCGCCGTGCCGACGATCAGGCGCGTCAGCGGAATCAAGGCGATCAGCAGGATGATGAAAGGCACGGCGCGGAAGCCATCGACCAATATGCCGAGAACGCGGTTGATCGCACCCTGTTCGGCAATGCCGCCGCGGCCGGTGACGACGAGCGCGAGGCCAAGCGGCAGGCCGACGATGAGGGAAAGAAGGCCGGATGCACCCGTCATCCAGATCGTTTGCCAGAAGGAGCGCCAAAGCAGGCCGAGGATTACGTCAGTTGTCATAGCCTAGAACCTCCACCCGGGCGGAACGGGCTTTCAAAAAGTCACTGACCTGCGTCGGCAAGGTCGCATTGTGCGTCGGCACCGCCACGAAGAAACGGGCGACGGGCTGGTTCTGGATATGGTCGATGCCACCGTGAACCAGCCGGAAGGAGCGGGGAAGGGCGGCCGAAAGCTCGGCAAAAAGCGCGCCTTGCGCGGCAGGGCCGGCTAGATCGACACTGAGGATGGCTTCAGTTCCTGATGTTGGTGAAAGGCGGGCGGCGATATGCTCGGGAAGCTGCGGGCGGGCGCCGCTGAGCAGGCTTGCTGCGATCTCCGTTTGCGGATTGGCGAACACCGTCCATACCGAACCTTCTTCGACGATCCGGCCGGCGTCGATGACCGCGACACGATCGGCGATCGAGCGGATCACTTCCATCTCATGGGTGATGAGCAGGATCGTCAGGCCGAGCTTGCGGTTGATGTCCTTCAACAGTGCCAGGATGGATCGGGTGGTTTCCGGGTCGAGCGCCGATGTCGCTTCGTCCGAAAGGAGAATGGCAGGCCGGGCGGCGAGGGCGCGGGCAATGCCGACGCGCTGCTTCTGACCGCCTGAAAGCGCCGATGGATAGGCTTTTGCCTTGTCGGCGAGGCCGACAAGTTCGAGCAGTTCGCGAGCGCGCTGCAATCGTTCCTGCTTGGAGACGCCTTCTATCTTCAGTGGAAGCGCTATGTTTTCCTCGACGGTCCTCGAGGACAGCAGATTGAAATGCTGAAAGACCATGCCGATGCGGCGGCGCAGCGGCTGCAGCTCCTTTTCCGAAAGGCGGGCGATATCGCGGCCCTCGATGTGGATCTCGCCGCTATCGGCACGTTCCAGCCCGTTCAGGCAGCGGATCAGCGTCGATTTGCCGGCGCCGCTGCGGCCGATGATGCCAACGATCTCGCCGCGTCGTGCAGTCAGCGATATGCCGTCCAGGGCCGGCGTCGCGCCAAACCTGCGGCGGACATTGATCAGGCGGACGATCTCGTCGCCCGTCGATCGCTCAGGAGGCGCCTGTCCGTCGATTGATGTGGCAGGGGTGAAAGAATTCATTCTCTGTCTCTTTTTGTAAAAGCGGCCTTTGAGTTTGCTGAGGCCATTATACCCCCCTCTATCCCTTTCGGGACATCTCCCCCACAGGGGGAGATTGGTAATGTTTGGCAAGCCATCACCAGGAGGCACAGATTGCATACGCGGATGCTTCGCTGATTTGTTTTGCGGCGCGGGCGGCATACTCCCCACGATCTCCCCCTTGGCGGAGATGTCGCGAAAGCGACAGAGAGGGGTGCGCACTCTCCACGAACTTCTCAGCCAACGTGGTCGCATCCTTCATGGAAAAACGCCGAAGGCGGCCCGGGCAAGATGCCCCGACCGCCCGCCGTTCAGCGCTGTCCCCCGCGCCGTCCTGATATCAATAGGCGCTCTGGCCAGTCCCCTTGTAGACTTTGTCGAATTCCGCCTTGACGGTATCGTTCTGGTAGGAGGCAACCAGCGTCTTGACCCAGGCTTCGTTCTCGCTGCCCTGCTTGACGGCGATGAAGTTGCGGTACGGGTTGCCTTCGGTCTGTTCCTGCGCGATGCGGTCTTGCACCGAGAGCCCCGCTTTCAGCGCCCAGTCGGTGTTGACGACGGCTGCATCGAGATCGTCGATCGAGCGGCCGACGATGCCGGCATCCAGTTCCTTGATGTCGACGTTCTTCGGGTTTTCCGCGATATCGGCGACCGTGGCGAGGATGCCGGTGCCATCCTTGAGCTTGATGATGCCTTCATGCTGCAGAACGAGAAGCGCGCGGCCCTCGTTGGAAGGGTCGTTCGGCACGCCGATGGCAGCGCCCTTGGGAAGCTCGGCCACGGTCTTGTATTTCTTCGTGTAGAGGCCGATCGGCCAGATACCCGTATAGCCGGCAACGACGATGTGGTAGCCGTGCTGCTTGATCTGGTTGTCGAGGTAGGGCTTGTGCTGGAAGGCATTGGCGTCGATTTCGCCGCGCTCCAGAGCTTCGTTCGGCTGGGTATAGTCGTTGAAGACGACCGGCTCGACCGTCAGGCCCTTCTTGGCGGCTTCAGCAACTACGACGCGCCAGACATCCTCGTCCTCGCCGCTCATGATGCCGACCTTGATCGTCTTGTCTGCGGCGAAAGATGGCGTGGCGGTTGCCGTCAAGCCGAATACGGCGACAGCGGAGGCAAGGATGGCGGCAAGGCCGGCGCGGCGGGAAAGGCGCAGCGCGTCGAAACCTTTAGAAAGCTTTTCAGTCATGGGAAATCCTGTTCCAGATGGTCGAGATCGTTCTCTCGTTGACCGTGGGATCATCTCAGACGTGCGCTCTATCCGCGAAGCAGGATCATGCGTTGTGCACTGCGGTTCTGAAAAACTCTTTTCAGTGCAGCGCAAAAGAGCAAACTAATTTTCTATAAATACAGTAGATTATTTATGTGGCAAAATAGGCATCTGCATAAAAAATAGACAGATTAGCGGTGAATCGGATCTTTCCAGAGAACCTCTTCCGGCTTTTCAACCGGTTCGATGTCGAGATTGACGACAACCGGCTCCTGGCCGGAGCGGACAAGCACGCATTCCAGCGTCTCGTCGCGGCTGGCATTGATCTCCTGATGCGGCACATAGGGTGGTACGAAGATGAAGTCGCCGGGGCCGGCTTCGGCGACGAATTCCAGGTTGTCGCCCCAGCGCATCCGCGCCTTGCCTTTGACGACATAGATGATGCTTTCGAGATCGCCGTGGTGGTGAGCGCCGGTCTTGGCATTGGCGTGGATGGTCACGGTTCCCGCCCAGATCTTTTCAGCGCCGGCGCGGGCATGGTTGATCGCGGTTGCGCGGTTCATGCCGGGGGTCTGAGCCGTATTCGGGTCGAGGGCATTGCCCGGGATGATCTTGATGCCATGCTCGCGCCAATCGACGTGTTGGTGGCCGGGATCGTGGCCGTCCTGATGCTCGTGTTCATGGTCGCCGCACATGGTCGTCCTTTCGGAGCTGGAGGGAGATTCGCATGTCTTCCACAGATGCGCTGTCATTTCACTCTACGCGAAGTCATTCAAAAATAAAGAGAATTACAGAAAATTTGCAAAGAGGCTTTTCAAGTCGAGATTAATCTATAGACTTGATCAAGTTACATGACCGGTGGGAACATTTCGTGTGCGTCCCGCGTTGCGCCGGTCACAAGATGGTTTGCCGCGCCATACCCCCCGTTTTCGGGCGCGCCAAACTGAAGAAGCAGCGCTTGGGTCTCGGAGGAGAGACCATCGACTTTCATATATGCGCCGGACTTCCAATTGAAAGGAGACAGACATGTCGAATGCCTTGCCGCCCCTTCATGAGGGTCATGCCCCCATCACCCTGCAGCAGCTCTTCCGCGAGGCGCTCTACGCCTTCGAGGAATGGGACAGCGAAGTAACCGAACCGATCGTGACGTTCGAGGGACGTATTCACCCCATCAGCGTCGTGTTCGAAACCATGCGCGAATGCACTGATATCGTGCCCAATAACATCGTTTCGGCCGTGACCGAGCGGCTGACCAAGCCATGGGAGGGCGAGGGTCCGCTTGACACGATGACCTTTTCGACGGCCGCCCGCGTGATGGGCGTTCTGGTCCGCAAAAGGCTCCTGGCCGTGAACAATGGCGTCAACGTCGCTGCCATTGCGGCAGATACCCAGGCGGCGGAAACGTCGGATCGCTAATAGCGAAGATTGTTTATGGAAGGCCCGCTGGCACGCACCAGCGGGCCTTTTGGCATTTTATCGATTGCCTACGTCGAATTCGGGATCGACGGGAATCTGCATCGCCGTCACGAGGTGATTGGTCTGTCCGGCCAGTCCGATAACCGCCAGCAGCTCCCCATGCTGGGCGTCAGTCATGCCCTTCGCCCTGGCGGCCGCCGTGTGCGAATGGACGCAATAGGTGCAGCCATTGGCCGAGGAGACGGCTATGTAGATCATTTCGCGTACGAGCGGATCAAGTGCGCCTTCTCTCACCATGACCGCTTTCAGGCCTTCCCAGGTGCGTTTGAGCAATGCGGGATCGTTGGCGAGGCCGCGCCAGAAATTGTTGACGAAATCGGATTTTCTCACCGCGCGAATGTCGTCGAACACCGCCTTGACCGCCGGGATCGCCTCCGCTTCTGCATCATCGAGCAATTTGACCGTCGCCATTTCCTCTCTCCTTCCTTTCAGCAATTCTCATTGTGTGGAACCATAATGCATTGCCTGCTGAGATGGGCGGGCGGAGCTTCCATTATCCTCCCTCTTTTCGTTTGCAAAAATCATCCATATGTGAAAATACTATTTACATAAGAAGAGTGAGGCTGGTGCGGAAACCGATGACGAGGATGATCCTCGAGGCGGAGAGGTGCTTTTGGCCGGGGTGAAGGCAGGGAGTGGGAGTATCGATGGCGCTGAAGAAGGACTTGCCGCTGGCCGGGCTTGTCGTCGTCGACATGAGCCAGTTCCTGTCCGGTCCTTATTGCACGCTGCGGCTGATGGATCTCGGCGCCAGGGTCATCAAGATCGAACGGCCGGGCGGCGGCGATCTCTCGCGCGGGCTCTATCTCAGCGATGACGAGAGTGGCGATTCCACCATCTTCCATGCGATCAACCGCTCCAAGGAGAGCCTGGCGATCGATCTGAAGAACGAACGCGATATGAGCGCGCTGCGCAAGCTCATCTCAAGGGCCGATGTCCTGGTACAAAACTTTCGACCCGGCGTGATCGAGCGGCTGGGCCTGGATTATGAAGCCGCGCGCAAGCTCAATCCGCGCCTCGTCTACTGCTCGATCAGCGGCTACGGCGGGGAGGGGCCGTGGGTTTCGCGGCCGGGTCAGGACCTTCTGGCGCAGTCGCGCTCCGGCGTCATGTGGCTGAACGGCGACGAGGGGCAGGGACCTGTGCCCTTCGGTCTTGCCATCGGCGATATGCTGGCGGGTGCTGCGGCGGCGCAGGGAATTCTTGCAGCGTTGGTGCGGCGCGGCGTGACCGGCGAGGGCGGTTTGGTGGAAACCAGTCTGCTCGAGGCGCTGGTCGATCTGCAGGTCGAAGTGTTGAGCGTGCACATGAACAGCGGCAACAGGCTGCCCGAGCGCTCCCATGTCCGCAGCGCCCACGCCTATCTTTCCGCGCCCTATGGCGTCTATCCCGCCGCCGACGGCTATCTCGCCATCGCCATGACGCCGATTTCGAAGTTGGCCGATCTGCTTGGCATGGAGGAGCTGGCGCCTTATCGCGACGATCCGAAGAGCTGGTTTACCGCGCGCGACGAGATCAAGGCGCTGATCGCCGCTCGCATTTCCACCCGCAATGTCGACGACTGGCTCGCGATCCTCGAGCCAGCCGACATCTGGTGCGCTAAGGTGCTGAACTGGCCGGAGCTTCTGGGCAGCGAAGGCTTCCGCGTTCTCGACATGCTGCAGACGGTCGGGCGCGATGATGGCATCAGCCTGCAGACCACCCGTTCGCCCATCCGCATCGATGGACAGCGGCCGAAATTCGAGCGTGCGGCCCCGCACGTTGGCGAGCATAATGCGGCGCTCTGGGAGGAGTTCGACCTTGGCTGAAGAGGTCGCGAGGTCGCCGATGGATCTAGAAGGAGTTTTCCAATGACGCGCATCACCAATCTTCGCGTTTTCGATTTGCGCTTCCCCACATCGCAGAGCCTCGACGGTTCGGATGCGATGAATCCCGATCCGGATTATTCGGCGGCCTACGTCATTCTCGATACCGACAAGCCCGGCCTTGCCGGCCATGGCCTGACCTTCACCATCGGCCGCGGCAACGACATCTGCTGCATGGCGATCGAAGCGATGCGGCATCTGGTGGTCGGCACGGAACTCGCGACCGTTCTGGAAAATCCCGGCAAATACTGGCGGCATCTGACCAGCGACAGCCAACTGCGCTGGATCGGTCCGGAAAAGGGCGCGATGCATCTGGCGACGGGCGCCGTCGTCAATGCCGTCTGGGATCTGCTGGCCAAGGAAGCCGGCAAGCCGGTCTGGCGGCTGGTTGCGGAGATGGATGCGGAGCAGATCGCCGATATCGTCGACTATCGCTACCTGACTGACGTTCTCACCCGCGAAGAGGCGGTTGCCATCCTCAAGAAGGCGGAGACCGGCAAGGCTGATCGTATCGCCACGCTCGAGCGCGAGGGCTATGCCTGCTACACGACCTCGGCCGGCTGGCTCGGCTATGATGACGCCAAGCTGCGCCGCCTGTGCCAGGAGGCGATCGACGCCGGCTTCAACCATGTGAAGATGAAGGTCGGCCGCGATCTCGAAGACGATATCCGTCGCCTGACGATTGCCCGCGAGGTCATCGGCCCCGACCGCTACCTGATGATCGATGCCAACCAGGTCTGGGAAGTCAATCAGGCGATCGACTGGGTGAAGAAGCTCGCCTTCGCCAAACCCTTCTTCATCGAAGAGCCAACCAGCCCGGATGATGTCGCCGGACATCGCAAGATCCGTCAGGCCATCGGCCCGGTGAAGGTTGCGACCGGCGAGATGTGCCAGAACCGCATCATGTTCAAGCAGTTCATCGCCGAGGGCGCGATCGACATCGTGCAGATCGATTCCTGCCGCATGGGTGGCCTCAACGAAGTGCTGGCGGTGCTGCTGATCGCCGCCAAGTATGGGTTGCCGGTCTGGCCGCATGCCGGCGGTGTCGGTCTTTGCGAATATGTGCAGCACCTGTCGATGATCGACTATATCGCCGTATCCGGCACCAAGGATGGCCGCGTCATCGAATATGTCGATCACCTGCACGAGCATTTCATCGACCCCTGCATCATCCGCGACGCAGCCTACATGCCGCCGGGCCTGCCGGGCTTCTCGATCGAGATGAAGCCGGAATCGATCGCGGAATATACGTTCAAGGGTTGATCTGAAACCCGGATCGGCCGCTTTATTCCTTGGCAGAAGCTGTGCAATATCTGCGCAATTCTGCCAGGGAATCGATCGATGCGAGTGACTTTTACTGTCGTCCTGATGCTTCTGTCATTCCTTGACTATGGAAACGCCCGGGCCGGCGGGAGGGAGCAATTCACCGTTGCGGCAGCTGGCGTCAATGTTCTGATCGAAGGTTTTGCCAGTACGTCAGATAGGTCACGTCCGGCCGTCATCATTCTGAGCGGCAGCAAAGGTTTTGCATCGCCCGCCTATGATGACCTTGGGCGCAGCTTCAATGCAGCTGGTATCGACGCTTATCTTGTTCACCTGCTTTCACCCGTCGATGAGCAGGCTATTGTCCGTGCGGGCAGCGCCAGCGCCCGTATCGCCTATTATGCGACGCGTCGACCAGACTGGATCGCGACGGTTCACAAGGTGATTTCCCATCTCAATAGCCAACCGTACCATGCCCGTCGGGTCGGCGTGCTCGGCATATCGCTTGGAGCGCAAACCGCTGCTGCCGCTTCGGCTGATACCACCGACATCAGCGCGCTCGTGCTTGTCGATGGTGCATTCCCGGAGGGCTATTCGAAGCAAGTAAGCTCCTTGCCGCCACTGTTCATCGTTTGGGGCGATGCCGACCGCACTTTTCCCGTCTCGACCGCACAAAAGTTGCGCCAGATGGCCCAAGATTTGGGTGGGTCTGTCAGCCTTGATCTCCACAAAGGCGGTGCGCACGATTTCTTTCTGAAGCCGGGTGCGCAAGCGACGGCGGCTCAACGGGGTGTTCTCGATTTCTTTGTATCGCAGCTGTCGAAGTAACCTTAGCGGATGTTGCAAGGCGCCCGTCCGTGAAAGGTTGCGACGAATTGGCGGCGTACAGTGGATGCGCTTTGGTTATGCAAGCCGATACAGTTGAAGCGCTCAACTCGAGCGCTTCAACCATGCCTGAATGACCGGTGCATCGGCATCGTCAAACTCGTGACCGCCGGGAACGGTTGCAAGTTTGACCTTTGCGCCGCCACCACGCAGGCGTTCGGCGAGAGGTTGAGCGTATGGCCCGTACAAATCCTTTTCGCCCGCGACCACCAGCACCTCGGCATTGGACATATCAGCCACCGGCGGATTTTCGAGCACGGCCATCGAGCGCAGCAGCACCGCGCGGCGGATGAGGTGCGGGTGGAGCGACAGCATGGCGTTCAGCAGGTTGGCGCCGTTCGAATAGCCGATATAAACGATGCGGTCCGGGTCGAGCCCGTAGGCATGGATCGCGCCATCGATGAAAGCGGCAAAGGCTTCCGCCTCGCTGGCGATGTCGGCCTGATCGAACGTCATCGGCCCATTGCGACGGAACCAGCGTGGCGCACCTTCCTCGAGCGCGCGGCCGCGTACCGAAAGCAGCGTTGCGTCGGGGTCGATCGCGTGGCCAAGCGGCAGCATCGTCGTTTCGTTGGCGCCTGAGCCGTGCAGCAGAATGAAGACATTGCCGTTCGGCTGCTCAGGCGTGAAGAAGCGATGGATGAAGGGCAGATCGCGATAGATGACGCGCGGCTCGCCGGGCATGGAGAACTGCGGCAGGATCACGTTCAGCTCAGCCAAGAGCTTCGGACTGTCGCCGGGTGCAAAGAGGCGCGTGCCAAGCGTTGCCTCGTCCTCGTCGATCAGCATGCCCGGTGCGTCCGTCGCAAGTTCGAACAGGATGCGGCCGGGCTCGCGGACGTAGAGCGAGCGGAAATACTTGCGGTCATGCATCGCCGTCGGCCCGGAATTGATCGCCTGCAGTGCTGTGCGGACCGATTGTAATTCGCCGTCGTCCGTGGCGCGAAAGGCAACGTGGTCGACCGTGCCCGTGCCCGGGGCGCTTGCCCAGAAGCCGCGAGCATCGCGGATATCGAGGATATCGCCCGGCTCCGAGACGAGACGGCTGATCGCGCCGCTGGTGGCAAGCCGCCGGTAGTCGAAATGATCGACCAGCATGGCCTGCGTCTCCTCGGGCGTTTCGCTGAACAGCGTTGCGCCGCGGATACGCCGGATCGCGTGTTCCTGCGAAATGGTATCGCTCGTCCACGGAGCTGTCGCCTGCAGGGCATTCGCGCCCACGAGCTTGACGATGACGCCGTCGGGGTCCTTCAGCCGCAGGACAGGTTCACCGAATTCTTCGGAGGGACCTTCCGGCTTGAGGCCGGCGCTCAGGGCGCGTGTCAGCCAGAAGCCGATGCTTGCGGGATCGATGGCAAGCGAGATTTCGCCGATCTGGCCGACGCCGGCGCGGCCGGGCGAACCGTCCTCCCACACGAGAAAGGTAACCAGCGAGCCGGGCGAGCCTGTGGCGTCGCCATAGATCAGATGAAGCTGTGTGGCGTCCTCGAAGCCGCCGGTGCGCTTGACGAGGCGCAGGCCGAGAAAGCCGACGTAGAAATCGACATTCGCCTGGACCTTGCGGGTGATCAGCGTGATGTGATGGATGCCAGCGACCATGGGATGCTCCAGACTGTCATTTCGTTCTGGTCGCTATTTAGGTCATGGGCATTGTTCAATGCAATGCGCCGTCCGTGGAGGCACTGTTCACAAAAGCTGCTATTGCCTGGATCGGCGAGCGGCGAGCAATCAATGCTCGCCGAGGCTGTCTTCCGGCGATTTGCGGCGGTGGCCGCTGATTTCCGAGCCGGCGGTGCGCGAGAAGCTGGCGTTCCAGATCACTGCGAGCAGCGCGATGGCTGTCACGACGATGAAGGCAACGGAGAAATCGACCATTTCGGCCTTGCTCTCTCCGCGGAGTTGCATCGAGCCATGCAGGGCAAGCGCCGCGACGCAGATGCCGAGGGACAGCATCAGCTGCTGGAAGGTCGAGTAGAAGCTCGTCGCAATGCTCATGCGGTCGCGCTCGATCTCGTCATAGGCGATCGTGTTGTAGGCCGTGAACTGGAACGACATGAAGAAGCCGCAGAAGAACAGGATCACGAAGATGACGGGCAGCGGCCAATCCGGCTTGAAAAGGGCGCACATGCCGTAGCCGAGCGTGCCGATCAGGCCGAAGACGATCAACGCCGTGCGGAAACCGAGCGTCCGAAGGATGCGGACCTGCAGCGGCTTCATGACCATGGAGCCGAGCGCGGTCGCAATGGCGATCTGGCCGGCGGCGGCAGCCGAGAGGCCGAAACCGAGCTGCAGCATCAGCGGGATCAGGAAGGGGTGGGCACCCTGGCTGATGCGCGTCAGCGAGCCGGCGATGACCGAGGTGCGGAAGGTCGGCACCTTCATCAAAGAGAAATCCATGATCGGCGAGGGATGCTTGCGGGCATGGCGCAGATACGCGATGCCGAAGAGCAGGCCGATGGAGATCAGGAAGACGGCGAGATAACCTTCGCCCTCGCGGCTCGACATTTCAAAGCCGAAGAGCAGCGATCCCAGCGAAATGCCCGAGAGGATGAAGCCCGAGAGGTCGAAGCGGCCGGTGCGCGGGCCTTTTACCTCTTCGATGAACATGCTTACGAGGATGAAGCCGACAATGCCGATCGGCACGTTGATGTAGAAGATCCAGCGCCAATCGAGATAGGTGACGAACATGCCGCCGACCGGAGGGCCGAGGATAGGCCCGACGAGTGCGGGGATCAGCAGCCAGGACATGGCGTTGACCATGTCTTTGCGGGCGACGCTGCGCATCAGCACAAGACGACCGATCGGCAACATCATGGCGCCGCCAAGACCTTGTAAAAGCCGTGCTAGGACGAGGAAGAACAGGTTCGGCGCCTGCGCGCAGAGAAGCGAGCCGACAACGAAAACCGCAATCGCGGAGCGGAAGACGGTGCGCGACCCGAAACGATCGGCAATGGCGCCGCTGGCGGGAATGAAGATTGCGAGGCTGAGGAGGTAGGATGTCAGCGAGATACTCATGGCCGGCGCGCTGACGCCGAAGTCTCTTGCCATGGTCGGAAGGGCTGTTGCGAGCACGGTCGCGTCGAGCTGTTCCATGAACATCGCACTTGCTACGATAAGTGCTACTACACGAAAATTCGGTGCGGCCCGCCGGGTGGGGGCGGCCTGGAATATCTGATCCGACATTGTCGGGAATCGCTCTCGATGGTGCGGAGGGGTCCTAAGACAGAACCGCAAGTCTGGTCATGGCGCGAAGGCCTATTTGAACGGCGGTTTGTATACTCCTGCTTGCGCGCGATTGCTATATCAGAAATCGCAAATCCTATTGATGGGATGAAAAAAATGACGCACATGCAGGGGCAAACGGCATCAAATGAACGTGAGGTGAATGAAGAGGCGCGATATCGCGCCGAAATGCTCACGCTTGGTTTTTTCGCGTAAGATAATGTGCTCGTTTGGCTGGCTGCCATAGGCAAAAAGACCGGTGCCAATTGGTGGTAGCACCGGTCCGAGTCGTCGTTTTCAGCAGGTGTCGAAGGATCAGTAGCCTTCGGCAAGCCCCGAGCCGGCGCGGCTGTCTATGGCGCCGTTGTAGCGGGCACCACCGCCCTTGGCGATGTCGCCGAGACTCTTGCCACCGACGAGGATGCCGGCTGCCTGACCCCAGATCGGCCAGCTATTGTCGACCTGAACCGTGTAGCCCATGCCGGTCAAAAGCTTGATCGTATCGGGCGAGAGCGCACGCGGCTCCATATAGACCTTGTCCGGCAGCCATTGATGATGGATGCGCGGGGCGTCGATCGCTTCCTGAATGTTCATGCCGAAATCAATGACGTTGATGATCGCCTCGAGCGTGATGGTGATGATGCGCGAGCCGCCGGGGCTGCCGATCACCATGAAGGGCTTGCCATCCTTGGCGATGATCGTCGGGCTCATGGATGACAGCGGTGTCTTCTTCGGCTGGATGGCATTGGCTTCACCCTGCACCAGGCCGTAAAGATTGGGCACGCCGGGCTTGGAGGTGAAGTCGTCCATCTCGTTGTTCAGGAGTATGCCGGTGCCCGGCGCGACGACGCCGGCGCCGAAGGAGCCGTTCAGCGTATAGGTGACGGCGACGGCATTGCCGTCATTGTCGATGATCGAATAATGAGTCGTCTCATGGCTTTCGCCGAGACCCTTCGGCATCAGATCCTTGGAAACGCCAGCCTTGTAGGGCGAGATGCTGTCGCGGATCTTCTGGGCATAGGCCTTGTCCAGCAGCTTGCTGACGGGATTGTCGACGAAATCGGGGTCGCCAAGCGCCGAGTTGCGGTCGACATAGGCGTAGCGCATGGCTTCGACCATATAGTGGACCGTGTCGGCAGAGGCGTAACCAGTATAGGAGAGCGGATAGCCTTCCAGCACGTTGAGGATTTCGCAGATGATGACGCCGCCGGAGGAGGGCGGTGGCGAGGAAATGATCTCATAGCCGCGATAGTTGCATTTCACGGGATCGAGTTCGCGAACCTTATACTGCTCGAAATCCTGGTTTGCGAGAATGCCGCCCTTGTCCTGGCTTGCCTTGACGATGGCGTTGGCGACCGGCCCCTTGTAGAAGCCGTCAGGCCCCTGATCGGAAATGCCCGATAGGGCGTTGGCGAGATCCGGCTGTATCAACTTGTCGCCCGTCGCGAAGGGTTTTCCGTCCGACTTGGTGAAGATCGCCGCGGTGGCCGGATCGCGCGACAGCCACGCCTTGCCCTCGTTCAGTTCGGCGGCATCGGCCTGGTTCAGCGTGAAGCCTTCCTTGGCGTAGCGAATGGCCGGTGCCATCAGATCCTGGCGGGATTTCGTGCCGTATTTCTCGCGGGCGGTCTCGAAACCCATGACAGAGCCAGGAACGCCGACGGCGAGATAGCCGTCCGTGCTCGCGCCTTTGACGATATTGCCCTTGTCGTCGAGATACATGCCCTTGGTGGCCGCCAGCGGGGCGCGCTCGCGGAAATCCAGGAAGTCCGTCTTGCCGTCGCGCATGCGGATGGTCATGAAGCCGCCGCCGCCGATATTGCCGGCGGTCGGATAGACCACAGCCAGTGCATAGCCGACCGCAACGGCGGCATCGACGGCATTGCCGCCATTCTTCAGCACTTCGACGCCGACATCGGTGGCGAGATGCTGAGCCGTGACCACCATGCCATGTTCCGCTTCGACCGGTGGCGGCGCGGCGGCTCTGGCCGTGACGGAAAAGAGAGCGAATGTGACAAGGGTTACCGACGAAATCGCCCGTTGGCGGAATTGGTGCATGATGAATATGCCTCCATTATTATCTTGGTGAAAAATCGCCCACGGATGACATGGTGTCACGCGCGAAAATGGCGATATCCGTTGTCACAATTTTTTTAATTGAGCGATGCCGGCATGGGTCGGAATCCGGCTCACTATGTCTTCCCTGCACTACTGCGGATAAATTCGGTCTTCCGACCCTGCGGAAGTATGCTTCGCACTTGCAATATTTCTTTTATTAGTTGAGCCTATTTTAGGTTGTTGCTTGTCGAGGCGAGTATTGCGTGGAGGGTAATCATGGCCGTGACGAAGCTCGAGCAATGGAAGAGCGAGCGCAGGAGTAAGACCAGGCCGTTCATCGTCGGCGAAAGGACGCATGTGGTCGAAATCGAATGCGACCATTGCAGCCGGCATTTCCTCCGGTGGGCGTCGACTGCAGCCGCCTATTGGCGCTGCGACGATTGCTCCGCCATCGTCTAGGCCACCGGTTCCGGTCGCTATGCGATCAAGATTGCGCGGAAGTCGTTGACGTTCGTTCCCGTCGGGCCAGGGACGAAGAGATCGCCGATCGCGTTGAAAACCGTCCAGGCATCATTGTTTGCGAGCATCTCGGCTGGCACCAAACCCGCCTCGCGTAGCCGCGCCACCGTGCCGGCATCGGCAAAGGCGCCGGCATTGTCCTCGCTGCCGTCGATGCCATCAGTGTCGGCTGCCATCGCGTGAATGCCGGCATGGCCGTCTATGTCGATCGCCAGCGACAGAAGGAATTCCGAGTTTCGGCCACCCTTGCCTTTGCCCTTCAGCGTCACCGTCGTTTCGCCACCGGAAAGCAGCACGATCGGCTTGGCGAAGGGGCGGTTGCGATGAAGCACTTCGCGGGCGATGGCGGCGTGCACATGGGCGGCCTCGCGGGCTTCTCCTTCGATAGCATCGGAGAGGATAGCCACTTCAATGCCGGCCGCTCGTGCAACCTCGGCCGCAGCTTCGAGAGAGACGCCGGCGGATGCGATGAGATGCACTTCATTGCCGGCAAAACGCGGATCGTCCGGGCGCGGGGCATCGGCTTCCGCTTTCTCGATATGGGCGAGAACGGTCGCAGGCAGTTCGATGCGGTAGAGGCGGATGAGATCAAGCGCTTCTGCGCGCGTGCCGACGCCGGGTACGGTCGGGCCGGACGCCACCAAGGCTGGATCGTCGCCGGGGATATCCGAAACGACGAGGGAAACGACCTTGGCGGGGTGGGCTGCTGCCGCGAGCCGGCCGCCCTTGATGGTCGACAGATGCTTGCGAATAACATTCATCGCCGAGATCGGTGCGCCGGAGGCGAGCAGCGCCTTGTTGACGGCGATCTCGTCGGCGAGGCTCAACACGCCGGCCGGCGAGGGCAGCAGAGCCGAGCCTCCGCCTGATATCAGGGCGATCACCAGATCATCTTCTGTCAGGCCCTCGACGAGTTTCAGCAATCGACGGGAGGCGATGAGGCCAGCTTCATCGGGCACCGGATGGGCGGCTTCGATGATCTCGATCTGGCGGCAGGGGGCGGAAAAGCCGTATCGCGTCACCACCAGGCCTTCCAGCGGACCATCCCAGCATTGTTCCAGCGCGGCCGCCATCTGAGCCGAACCCTTGCCGGCACCGATGACGATCGTCCGGCCCTTCGGCTTTTTCGGCAGATGCGCCCGGATGCCGGTCAGCGGATCGGCGGCGCGAACAGCGGCATCGAATAGCGAGGTCAGGAAGGCGCGGGGATCGGAAACGGTCATGTTGAGCTGCCTGTCTGCTAGAGCGTTTGTACGCAATTCCGGACGGAAAACCGCTGCGCACTTTTCCTGGAATTGCTCTAAGAGCCTGTAACCATTTGGTGGCTTAACTGGTTTGAAGACGCAAGGGGTGGGAACTGCAATTGTGTCCTGCGCGATGAATCCCTATGTAGAGGAAAAGGGTTTCCCGCTTTTATTTCAAGGATTTTCGATATGGCCGAACTGAAAGTGAAGACGAGGCAGACAGGCGCAACCGCTACGGTCGGCCGCACCGGCTTTCCGCATGTGACCTCAGTGACGGGTGGCGAGATCGATATCATCACCTCGCCGTCGCAGCCCGGTTTCAACCCGCTCGACCTGCTCTATTCCTCGCTCTCGGCTTGCCTGGTCTTAAGTGCCCGCATGGCGGCGAGCAGCCTTGGCGTGCTCGACAAGCTCACAGAAGTCACCGCCGTCGTGACGGGCGAAAAGGCCACCGAGGGCGTCTCCCGCGTCGAGAAATTCAACATTGCCTTCATCATCAAGGGCGATTTCGGCGATGAGGTGCGCAACGCCATCGCACACGCCGCCGAAGATGAAATCTGCACCGTGAGCAACACGATCCGCGGCAATCCGCGGTTTTCGACTGTCATTTCGGGGTAAATCGCAAAAGCCCCTCATCCGCCCTGTCGGGCACCTTCTCCCCGTCTTGACGGGGAGAAGGTGATGGCAGCACCGTCACTGTTTCCTTTCTCGCGCTGAGTTGGGCGAGGGTACGCGTTCATTCCTGGGTGTGGGGGCGAAGGGCTAGGTGAGATCGTTCCCTCTCCCTGTCATAACGGGGAGAGGGCTGGGGTGAGGGGCCTTTCACTATTTCGAAGGAAACTCAAATCCCTCAAGATAAGGCCCAAGCTCAGGGTCGATATCCACCTTCACGGCATTGTTGTAGATCGCCGTCGCGATCATGATCCCCGCGAAAGCCACGAGATTGGCAAGCGTCGGCTCGTCGTAGCGGGCTTTTAGCCGTGCCCAGACGTCTTCAGGAATCGCGTTGGAATCCCCGACGATCGCCTTGCCGAATTCGATCAGCAGGACTTCGTCCTCCGTCGGTATAATCGTTTCCGGCGTCAGGCCGGCATTGATCAGCGCCCGCCGAAAGAAACCGACGGGGATAATCGAGCGGCATTCGATCGCGATGGCATGGCAAAGCAGCCAGACGGCGCGATCGTCCAGAGCCGGGCGCAGCTCTTCGCGCAGGGGAAACCATTCGGCATAGATGCGATGCGCCACCGGCGAATGCAGCAGTGTCCGCTTCATGTTGGTCATACGGCCACGCAGCTGTATTTCGCGGTCATGTTCGGCGCGCACGGCGTCGGAAGCGGTTTCGTAATCGATCGGCGTGATGTGGCTCATGTCAGTCTCTTAATGCTGGGGGTCTTTCACTGCGCTGCCGCAGCCGTTGCCTTGAAGAAGCGGTTTTCCGGGCGCGGCAGGCCGAGGTGTTCGCGCAATGTCGTGCCTTCGTAGTCGCGGCGGAAGATGCCGCGACGCTGCAGCTCTGGAACGACGCGGGTGGTCACGTCAAGCAGGCCCTGCGGCAGGAAGGGGAAGACGACGTTGAAACCATCCGAACCTTCCTCGTGCAGCCATTGCTCCATCTCGTCAGCTATGCTCTGCGGCGAACCGACAAAGGCGAGGCCGGCATAGCCGCCAAGGCGCTGGGCAAGCTGGCGCACAGTGAGTTTTTCGGCTTCGGCAAGGGCGATGACTCGCTCGCGGCCGCTCTTGCTGGCGTTGGTCTCCGGCGTTTCCGGCAGCGGCCCGTCCGGATCGAATTTGGAGGCGTCGTGACCGAGCGCGATCGACAGGGATGCGATGGCGCTATCGTAATGAACGAGGCTATCGAGCTTTGCTCGTTTCGCCTTCGCTTCCTCGACCGTGTCGCCGACGACGATGAAGGCGGCGGGCAGGATCTTCAGGTGATCCGGGTCGCGGCCGATCGCCTTCATCCGTCCCTTGATATCGGCGAAGATCGACTTGCCGTCGGCGAGATTGCGGGGAGCTGCGAAGACCGCCTCCGCCGTTGCGGCGGCGAGCTGGCGACCGGCGTCGGATTGTCCGGCCTGCACGATGACGGGCCAGCCCTGTGGTGGGCGTGCGATGTTGAGCGGGCCGCGAACGCTCAGTTCCTCGCCCTTGTGCCCAAGTACATGCATCCGCTCCGGATCGAAGAAGATGCCGCTTTCGGCGTCGTGGAGAAAGGCATCGTCGGCGAAGCTGTCCCAGAGGCCGGTGACGACATCATAGAATTCGCGGGCGCGATGGTAGCGCTCGCCATGTTCCATATGCTCTTCAAGGCCGAAGTTCAGGGCGGCATCGGGATTGGAGGTGGTGACGATATTCCAGCCGGCGCGTCCGCCGCTGATGTGATCGAGTGAGGCGAAACGCCGGGCGATGTGATAGGGCAGGTCGAAAGTCGTGGAGGCGGTGGCGACGAGGCCGATCCTGTCGGTGACGGCGGCGAGTGCCGAAAGCAGGGTGAACGGTTCGAATGAGGTGACGGTGTGGCTGCGCTTCAGCGCCTCGATAGGCATGTTGAGAACCGCCAGGTGATCGGCCATGAAGAAGGCGTCGAATTTCGCCTTTTCCAGCTCCTGGGCGAAGCTCTTGATATGCTGGAAATTGAAGTTTGCGTCCGGATAGGCGCCGGGATAACGCCAGGCGCCGGTATGCAGGCTGACGGGACGCATGAAGGCCCCGAGCTTCAATTGCTTCTGTTCGGTCATCGGCTCTCTCTCGAAAATCGCTGGGCTGTCATGACATCGAAACGGCATCGCCCGTAAGCTAATGCACTACGACGTAGGCGTGCTCACCGCGCAATCAAAGAGCCGATTTCATTTATTTGATCGCTTTCGCGGAATATTCATCCGGTCTCGGTTTCGGCGCTGTCCCGTTCGGCGAAAACCTTGGCGAGCCAATCTATGAACACCCGAACCCGCGGCGAAAGCTGGCGGCTGCGCGGATAGAGCATGGAGACGGGCGTTCGCGTCGGCGGATAGCCCTGAAGGACATGCAGCAGCTCGCCCGATCGCAATGCTTCCTCGGCGTGATAGCGCGGGACCTGGATTAGCCCGAGGCCGAGCTTGGCGGCGGCGAAATAGCTCTCGGCCGCGTTGACGGAAATGGTCGCCGGCAGGGTGATTTCGCGCATAGCGCCGTCGATCTGGAATTCCAGCGGTAATAACCCACCCGTCGCCGACGAGCGGAAGCCGATCATGCGGTGGCCATCAAGTCTATCCGGATGGGCCGGCATCCCCAAACGCTCGACATAGGCCGGCGCCGCAAGCGTGACCTCTTCCAGCATCGCGACGCGGCGGCCGATCATGTCGCTATCCTGCAGCGTGCCGACGCGCAGCACGCAGTCGATCCCCTCGCGGATCAGATCGACGAACCGGTCGCCTTCGGTAATTTGCAGTTCGATATCGGGATAGGTTTCGAGGAAGGAGGGCAGGTTCGGCAGGACGAAGTGCCGGGCGAGCGTTCCATGCACATCGACACGCAGCACCCCCTTCGGCTTTGCGCCAGCAAAGGCGCCTTCGGCATCCTCGATATCGGAGAGGATGCGAAGGCAGCGCTGATAATAGGCTTCGCCATCGAGGGTCGGGCTGACATGCCGCGTCGTGCGCTGCAGCAGGCGCACGCCAAGCCGAGACTCAAGCTGCTTGATGGCATCCGTCACCGTCGAACGTGGCAAGCCGGTATCTTCGGCCGCCAGCGTGAAGCTGCGCCGCTCGACGACCCGGCAAAACACGCGCATGGCATCGAATCTGTCCATATTATTTGTTCGCAAGTTTCGGATAGTGATGCCGATTAATGGCTGATTATCCGCCACATGAAAAGGGGCATCTTCTCCTCATCGAAACGCGCTGCGGCGCAAAGTAATGAAGGATGAGGAAAATGAGCAGCAATTCCAATAAGGTAGCGATCGTCACCGGCGCATCCCGCGGCATCGGCGCCGCGATCGCCGAGCGTCTGGCCGAGGATAGCTTCACCGTCGTCATCAACTACTCCGGCAGCGAGGCCGCCGCCGAGGAACTGGCCCGGAAGATCGAGGAAAAGGGTGGCAAGGCGCTGACCGCGAAAGCCGATGTTTCCGATGTCGAAGCCGTGCGCCGCATGTTCGATGCGGCCGAGGCAGCCTTTGGCGGTGTCGATGTCCTCGTCAACAATGCCGGCATCATGCAGCTTGCCAAGATCGCCGATGCCGACGACGCGCATTTCGATCGCCATATCGCCATCAACCTCAAGGGCACCTTCAATACGCTGCGCGAAGCCGGCAAGCGGCTGCGCGATGGCGGCCGTATCGTCAACTTCTCGACCAGCATCGTTGGCCTCAAGCTGGAAACCTACGGCGTCTATGCCGCAACGAAGGCCGGTGTCGAGGCGTTGACCGGCATCATGGCGAAGGAACTGCGCGGCCGCTCGATCACGGTCAATGCGGTCGCTCCCGGCCCGACGGCCACGGATCTCTTCCTGAACGGCAAGAGCGATGAACTCATCGACCGCATGGCCAAGATGAACCCGCTGGAACGCCTGGGCACACCGCAGGATATCGCCGCTGCCGTCTCCTTCCTTGTCGGCCCCGATGGCGGCTGGATCAACGGTCAGACGCTGCGCGCCAATGGCGGCATGATCTGAGCCAACGAGGCGGCGGGATCACGCCTGCCGCCACCTTTCCATCCCTATCGATCGTCAACGACAGCCAACCCAATAAAGGAACAGGATCATGAGCAAGCAAGTCATCGTCATCACAGGCGCATCGAGCGGCTTCGGCGCTCTGACGGCACGCGCTCTCGCCAAGGCAGGCCATACGGTCTATGCGGGCATCCGCGAAACGCAAGGACGCAATGTCGCGCAGGTCGCGGCGGCAGCGGCATTCGCCAAGGACAATGGCGTCGATCTCAGAACCGTCGAGCTCGATGTCGCATCGGACGCTTCGGTGGAAGCCGGCATTGCTGCCGTCATCGCCGAGCAGGGCCATATTGACACCATCATTCACAATGCCGGCCATATGTCCTTCGGCCCGGCAGAAGCCTTTACGCCGGAGCAGTTCGCTGAACTCTACGACATCAACGTGCTCAGCACCCAGCGCGTCAATCGCGCCGTGCTGCCTTATATGCGCAAGGAAGGGAAGGGTCTGGTGGTGTGGGTCTCCTCGTCCAGCACGCGTGGCGGCACGCCGCCTTATCTCTCGCCTTACTTCGCAGCCAAGGCCGCCATGGACTCGCTTGCCGTCTCCTATGCGTCCGAACTGACACGCTGGGGCATCGAGACCGTGATCATCGTGCCCGGTGCCTTCACCAAGGGCACCAACCACTTTGCCCATTCCGGCTCGCCGGCCGACAAGGCTCGTGCCGCGGAATATGACAACGGTCCCTATGCCGGCGTTCCCGACCAGGCGCTGAAGGGGCTGGCCTCTCTGGAGCCGGCCGATGCCGATGCCGCTTCGGTCGCGACCGCAATCGTCGAGGTCGTCGACATGCCGTTTGGCACACGGCCCTTCCGTACCCATATAGATCCTTCAGAGGATGGTGCCGAGATCGTCAACGGTGTTGCCGACCGGGTTCGGGCAGAACTCTTCCGGCGTATCGGTCTGGAGGATCTGCTGAAGCCGCACGCAAAGGCCTGAGGCTCGCGATCATCCCTCGAACGTGTCAAATCGCCGCTTCTGTGCCACAGAAGCGGCGATCTGTTGCGTACATCAGGGCTATTTTGCGTTGTACAGCATTCCAAGCCTTAGATTTTCGTACTAAAGCGATTCCTTCAGAGGGTCGGGAGATATCCATGGACGCGAAGGACATTGGCGAAATTGCCAGCTGGCTCATGCAGGCTGGCCTCAAGGGTATGGCGGAGGCCGACATCCTGGCCGGTTTCTGCGAGCAGTGCCGTCTGCATGGCCTGAACCTCGATCGCGCCATGGCGCTGATGGATACGCTACACCCGGTCTATGAAGGCCGCGCCTTCCGTTGGGACGGCAATCAGGTGATCGAACGCGAGTTCGAATATGGTCCGTCGCATCAGGGGATCGCTTCCGAAAACTGGCAGCGTTCCGCTTTCTATCACATGTTGACGACGGGCGGGGACGAGGTGCGCCGGCGCATCGGCTTCGGTGAGCCAACGGATTTCTACGGGCTCGATACGCTGCTGGCCGATGGGCACACCGACTACATCGCCATGATCCACCGTTTCGAAGAGGGCGGCACGATCGGCGAGATGGATTGCTTCTATTCCAACTTCGCCACCGCACATGAGGTCGGCTTTCCGGAGGAAGATCTGCGCGTGCTGCGCAAGCTGACGCCGGCGCTGGCCTTGGCGATCAAATGCACCGGCATGAGCCGCATCGCCCGCACTATCGCCGAGGTCTATCTCGGTGAGGATGCTGCCCGGCATGTGCTCGAAGGCAAGATCACCCGAGGCAAGACGGAGCGGATTTCGGCCGCCCTCTGGTTTTCCGATCTCGCCAACTACACGCGCATCTCGGATACGGCGGAACCGGATGAAATCATCCCGATGCTGAACGCCTATGCCGATGCGGTCATCTCGTCGATCCACGAGGCGGGCGGCAACGTGCTGAAGCTTATCGGCGACGGGACGCTAGCGATCTTCAAGGCGAGAAATTCGGCCGATGCCTGTGCTGCCGCGCTGATGGCGGAATCGCTGCTGCGCCAGCGGCTGCGCGACCTCAATTCACAGCGGCAGATCGAGGGCCGGCCTGTTACCGACGTCTATCTCGGCCTGCATATCGGCGATGTCTTCTACGGGAATATCGGCAGCATGGACCGGCTGGACTTCACTGTCATCGGCCCGGCCGTCAACGAAGTCAGCCGCATCGCCTCGATGTGCCGGTCTGCTGACCGCAACATCCTGATGTCGTCGAATTTCATCGAGGCGCTATCGGGCCAGCAGAGCAACGACCTCGTTTCCGTCGGCCGTTACGCGCTTCGTGGCGTCAAGCGGCCGCAGGAACTGTTCACGCTGCTGTCTTCGGCGGCCTGACCGTCTGCGTGCCTTGTTTTCAGCGGCGACCGGCGGCAAACATCGGGCCGCCCCTGCTGGGGGGAAAGCCGTAGCCATTGATCATGACGAGGTCGATATCGCTCGCGCGGGCGGCGATGCCTTCTGAGAGCAATGCCTCGCCTTCGCTCGTCATGGCCTGCAGGAGGCGAGAGACGATATCATCTGCCGGAAAATGCTTCGGCGTGATGTTCTTTTCGGCGCGGGCGATTTCGATGATGTCAGTCACCACCGGATCGACGGTGCGCTTGCCATCGGGATAGGCATACCAGCCGAGGCCGGTCTTCTGGCCGAAGCGGCCGGCTTCGCAGAGCCGGTCGGCGATGACGACGTAGCGCTCCGCCGGATTACGGGTTGCGGCCTGCCGCTTGCGGCGCGCCCAGGCGATTTCCAGACCCGCCATGTCGAAGACGGCAAAAGGCCCCATCGGAAAGCCGTAGGCTTCCAGAGCGGCATCGATCTCCTGCGGCGAGGCGCCATCCTCGACCATGTATTCGGCTTCGCGGCGATAGGCGGAAAAGATGCGGTTACCGATGAAGCCTTCGGTAACACCCGAGACGACAGGCAGCTTGCCGAGCCGCTTTGCAAGGGCAAGGGCCGTCGCCAGCACGTCGGGCGCGGTCTCCTTGCAATTCACCACTTCCAGTAGCCGCATGATGTGGGCCGGCGAGAAGAAGTGCAGCCCGACGATGCGCCTTGGCAGCCTGGTGGCAGCGGCAATCGTATCGGGATCGAGATAGCTGGTATTGGTCGCAAGGATTGTCTGAGGGCGAACGATCGTATCGAGGCGCTGGAAAAGTTCGGTCTTGACGGTGAGATCGTCAAACACCGCTTCGATGACGATGTCGGCCTGTGCCAGCTGCTGCATGTCTGCTGTTACCGTCAACCGGCTGACGCGGTCCCCGCGGCCCGCCGCATCGAGGCGGCCGGATTGCACGGCCTTGTCGAGGAGGCCGATAATGCGTGCGCGTCCCTTTTCCGCGGCCTCGGCACTCTGCTCGACGCCGACGACGCGGTAGCCGCCATTGAGGGCCGAGACAGCGATGCCTGATCCCATCAGTCCGGTGCCGACGATGCCGACGGTTTCGATCTTGCGTGGGGCTGCGGCCTCTAGTCCCTCGACCTTGCCGGCGGCGCGTTCCGCGAAGAAGACGTGGCGCAATGCCGCGGCCTCTTCGCTGTCGCGAAGCGCGATGAAGGTGCGGCGTTCCTCGGCCAGTCCATCCGATAGAGGGGCGGTTGCCGCGAGTCGTACGAGGCGGACGGCCTCGGCCGGTGCGTGCTGGCCGCGTGCCTTGCGCAACGCGTCTGCCGCCGCCTTGTCGATGGCTTCGGCGGCTTCTGCGGGAGCTGCCAGCAATCCGGTGCGGCGCATGGGGGAAGCGATGGCGGTGCTGGCCTCTGTGACCAGCTCACTTTTGGCTATCTCGTCAACAATGCCGAGCTTGAGGGCTTCGGCAGCCGAAACGATGCGGCCATTGGCGATCATGTCGATGGCGGCGGCGACGCCTATGAGCCGCGGCAGGCGCTGCGTGCCGCCGGCGCCGGGCACGATGCCCAGTTTGACTTCCGGCAGGCCGAGCTTCGCGGCCGGTGCGGCGAGGCGGCGATGGCAGGCAAGCGCCACTTCCAGGCCGCCGCCGAGCGCGACACCATTGATCGTGGCGACAACCGGTTTGGCAAAGGCTTCGATGCGGGAGATAACATCAGGTAGATGCGGCTCGACCGGCGGCTTGCCGAATTCCTTGATGTCGGCACCACCGATGAAGCTGTTGCCCGCGCCGGTCAGTACTATGCCGACGACTGTGCCATCTTTCTCGGCATGATCGAACGCGGCCATCAGGCCGGCCCGGACATCGGCGGACAATGCGTTGACCGGCGCGTTGTCTATGGTGACGACGAGGACACCATCGGTCAGCACCGCCGAAATAGTGTCTGAAAAGCGCAATGCCGACATGATCTTGACCGCCTGTGCGATGTTATTCCGGGATGACGGCCGTCGCCTGGATCTCGATCTTCGCACGATCCTCGACGAGGGCGACGACCTGCACCGCGGCCATGGCCGGGAAGTGCCGGCCGATGATCTCGCGATAGGCCTGGCCGAGACCCTTCAGATTGCCGAGATATTCCTGCTTGTCGGTGAAATACCAGGTCATCGAGGTGATGTGCTTCGGCTCGGCGCCACCTTCGGCAAGGATGGCGACGACATTCTTCAGCGTCTGGCGCACCTGCTCGACGAAATCGTCGCTTTCGAACTCGCAGGCGGCATTCCAGCCGATCTGACCGCCAACGAACACCGTGCGGCCCGTCGCCGCTACGCCATTGGCATAGCCGATCGGCTTGGCCCAGCCTTCAGGTTGCAGGATGGTGTGCATCGGTCGTCTCCAGATGAGAGGTCAGCGCGGCGCGGAGATCATCCGGCCATTCAATGGATGTATGCGTATCGAGCGAGGTGGCGACGACACGGTGTTTGGCCGTCCACAGGACATGGCCGTTTGCCGAGACCTGATGCTGCAGATCGAGCGAGGACCGGCCGATGCCGTGGACTGAAAGCACGAACTCGAGGTCATCGCCCTGCAGGCCCGGCTTCACGAAGGTCAGGTCGAGCCGGACGGTGGGGACACCGATGCGGCTGTTATCAATGAGCCTTCGCCAGGAAAAGCCGATCGAGGCGAAATAGTCTTCCAGCACCCCGACGAGAATGTTCAGATACGACGGGAAATAAGCGATCCCAGAGGGATCGCAATCTCCGAAACGTAGAGGTCTGGTGGTTTTGAACGCCAAGGCGGGCCTCAGTTCGAAAAGGCGGCGATGCCGGTGATGGCGCGGCCGAGAATGAGGGCGTGGATGTCGTGCGTGCCCTCATAGGTGTTGACCACTTCGAGGTTGACGAGATGGCGCGCGATGCCGAACTCATCCGAGATGCCGTTGCCGCCAAGCATGTCGCGGGCAGCGCGGGCGATATCCAGCGCCTTGCCGCAGCTGTTGCGCTTGAGGATGGAGGTGAGTTCGACAGGCGGATGGCCCTCTTCCTTCATGCGTCCGAGACGCAGGCAACCCTGCAGGCCGAGCGTGATCTCCGTCACCATGTCGGCAAGCTTCTTCTGGATCAGCTGGTTGGCGGCGAGGGGACGGCCGAACTGCTTGCGGTCAAGCACATATTGACGTGCCTTGGCGTAGCAATCCTCGGCGGCGCCGAGCGCACCCCAGGCAATGCCGAAGCGTGCGGAGTTGAGGCAGGTGAAGGGACCCTTGAGGCCGGATACGTTCGGCATTAGGTTTTCTTCCGGCACGAAGACATTGTCCATCACGACTTCGCCCGTTATGGAGGCGCGCAGGCCCACCTTGCCGTGGATGGCAGGGGCCGAGAGGCCCTTCCAGCCCTTCTCGAGGATGAAGCCGCGAATGAGGCCGTCCTCGGTCTTGGCCCAGACGACGAAGACATCGGCGATCGGCGCATTCGAGATCCAGGTCTTGGCGCCGGTCAGGCTGTAGCCGCCATCGACCTTCTTCGCGCGGGTGACCATCGAGCCGGGATCGGAGCCGTGGTTCGGTTCGGTGAGGCCGAAGCAGCCGATCCATTCGCCGGTTGCGAGCTTCGGCAGATATTTCTGCTTCTGTGCTTCCGAGCCGAAGGTCTCGATCGGTACCATGACGAGCGAGGACTGCACGCTCATCATCGAGCGGTAGCCGCTATCGACGCGTTCGACTTCGCGGGCGATCAGGCCGTAGGCGACGTAGCTTAGGCCAGCGCCGCCATATTCCGGGGAGATCGTCGGGCCGAGTAGGCCGAGTTCACCCATTTCGCGGAAGATGGCCGGATCGGTCTTTTCGTGGCGGAAGGCTTCGAGGACGCGGGGCGCGAGCTTTTCCTGCGCGTAGGAATGCGCGGTATCAAGCACCATGCGTTCGTCGTCGCTCAGCTGCTCCGTCAGCCGGAACGGGTCGGCCCAGTCGAAAATCTCGCGGCTCATGTGCATATCTCCCATTAATTGGTCTTCAGAAGTTCGCGCGCGACGATGAGTTTTTGAACTTCGGTCGCACCTTCATAGATGCGAAGCGCGCGGATCTCCCGATAGAGTTTTTCCGTTATCTCGCCCGATTTCACGCCGCGCCCGCCAAAGAGCTGGACGGCGCGGTCGATGACGCTTTGCGCGGTTTCCGTCGCCGTCATCTTGGCCATGGCCGCCTCGCGTGTCGTCGGCAAGCGCTGCACGTCGCGACGCCAGGCCGCCCGATAGGTGAGCAATGCCGCCGCGTCGATGCCGGTCGCCATATCGCCGAGGGCGGCCTGCGTCAACTGAAGGTCGGCAAGGGCGGCGCCGAACATCGGGCGTGAGCGCGCATGGGCAAGCGATTCATCGAGCGCGCGGCGGGCGAAGCCGAGGCTGGCGGCGGCGACCGAGGCGCGGAAGATATCGAGCGTGCGCATGGCAATCTTGAAGCCTTCGCCCGGCGCGCCGAGGCGGCGCGAGGCCGGAATACGGCAATTGTCGAAACGGATCGTCGCCAGCGGATGCGGCGCGATGACCTCGATGCGCTCGGCAATCGAGAAGCCGGGATCGTCGGCAAAGACGACGAAGGCCGAGATGCCACGGGTTCCCGGCGCTTCACCGGTGCGCGCAAAGACGGTGTAGACATCGGCAATACCGCCATTGGAAATCCAGGTCTTTTCGCCGTCGAGAACATAGTGATCTCCATCGAGACGGGCGGCGCAGCTCATCGCGGCGACATCGGAGCCGGCATCTTTTTCCGACAGTGCGAAGGCGGCAAGCCAGTCACCCGAGCGCACCTTGGGTAGAACGGCCGAGCGCAATTCGGGCGAGCCGGACAAGCCGATGGCGCCGGTGCCGAGCCCCTGCATGGCAAAGGCGAAATCGGCAAGGCCGTCATGCCAGGCGAGCGTTTCACGGGCGAGGCACACCATGCGAGAATCGATCAGTGGTTCGCTATCTGACGAACCGGTTGCTGCGGTCAGAAGCCCGGCGTCGCCAAGCGCCTTGACCAGATTCCGACATGCGCCATCGACATCGGTGTGATCGATCGAAGCCATGACGCCGGACTTTGCGAAGGCATCGACCTCGGCGGCGAAACGGTGATGACGCTCCTCAAAGAAGGGCCAATCCAGATGATCGCGTGTCGGGCCGGGGAGGCTGCTTGCCGTGGACATCCCTCAGTCTCCCTGGAATTCCGGCCGGCGCTTGGCGGCGAAAGCTTCGAAGGCGCGGCGGAAATCCTGCGTCGCCATGCAGATCGCTTGCGCCTGCGCCTCGGATTCGATCATCTCCTCGATGCCCATCGCCCATTCCTGGTTCAGCATGGTCTTGGTCATGCCATGGGCGAACCATGGGCCGTCGGCCAGCGAGCGGGCGAGCTTGACTGCTTCCTGCTCCAGATCGGAACTCGCGTGCAGGCCGTTATAGAAGCCCCAAGCCTGTCCCTCCGCTGCCGTC
This sequence comes from Rhizobium sp. ZPR4, assembly GCF_040215725.1. Classification (NCBI taxonomy): domain Bacteria; kingdom Pseudomonadati; phylum Pseudomonadota; class Alphaproteobacteria; order Hyphomicrobiales; family Rhizobiaceae; genus Rhizobium; species Rhizobium sp. ZPR4. Next base: position 2,434,876 of record NZ_CP157967.1, on the reverse strand, counting down.
ATCGATCGGCCGGTGAAGAGGAGTTCGGCGGCGCGGCCCTGGCCGATGATGCGGGGCAGGATGCCGCAGGCGCCCATATCGGCGCCGGCGAGGCCAACGCGGGTGAAGAGGAAGGCCGTCTTGGCCTCGGGCGTCGCGAGCCTCAGATCGGAGGCCATAACGAGGATGGCGCCGGCGCCTGCGCAGATGCCGTCGACCGCCGTGATGATCGGCTGGGGGCACTTGCGCATCGCCTTGACGAGGTCGCCGGTCATGCGCGTGAAGGCCAGGAGCTCGGGCATCGCCATGCGGGTCAGCGGCTCGATGATCTCGAAGACGTCGCCGCCGGAGGAGAAATTGCCGCCGGCGCCCGTCAGCACGATGGCGCGGATATCCGACGCATAGGCGAGATCGCGGAGGAGATCGCGCAGCTCGGCATAGCTGTCAAAGGTCAGCGGGTTCTTACGCTCGGGGCGGTTCAGGCGGATAGTGGCGACGCGACCGTCTTCGCTGACATCCCAGAGGAAGTGCTCAGGCTTATAATCCTTAAAGGGCTTCAGGTGTCCCTTCATCGTCATATCCCGATCGCTCATTCCTCAAATCTCCCCACCGGCAACCGCGATTGCCTGTCCATTGATCGATGCTGCCGCCGGCGATGCCAGCCAGAGAACGGTATCGGCGACTTCTTCCGGCTTGATCAGTCGCCCCTGCGGATTGGACTTCGTGAATTCGCCAAGCGCTTGCTCCGCCGTGCGCCCGGTCTTGGCGACGATGGTCTCGATCGAGCGCTGGATGATTGGCGTATCGGTAAAGCCGGGGCAGACGGCATTGACCGTGATGCCGGTTTTCGCCAGCTCCAGCGCCAGCGAGCGGGTGAGGCCGACCACACCATGCTTGGCGGCGACGTAAGCCGAGACGTAGCCGTAACCCTTCAGGCCGGCAGTCGAGGCGATGTTGATGATGCGTGCGCCGGGACCGCGAGCCTTTAAGTCGGGAAGGGTTGCCTGCGTCACCACGAAAACACCCGTCAGGTCGACCGACAGGACATGGTTCCAGGCCTCGAGGCTCGTCTTCTCGAAAGGTGCGCTCGGCGCCTCGCCGGCATTGTTGACGAGGATATCGACCGGGCCGAACTTCTCACGCGACTTGGTAAGGCCTCGGGCAACAGCTTCGGGGCTGGTGACATCGAAGCCATCGACGACGAAAGCGTCGGCGCCGATTTCGGCGGCAACTGCTTCCAGCGGCTCCCTACGGCGACCGGAAAGGCTGACGCGTGCGCCATCGGCGGCAAGCGCCCTGGCGATCGCGGTGCCGATGCCGCTGCCGGCGCCGGTGACGAGGGCGTGACGGCCGGCGAGTTTGCCTGAAGTCGTCATCTTATCCTCATTTCGCCGTTGCTGCCGTGGCCGCGCGGGCGAGGTTGGTTTCATACTGAGTCTTGCCGGAAAGATATTGCTTCGGCCAGGGAATGGAAGTCAGGCCGATCTTGGCGGCTTCATGCAGCGACCAGGCCGGGTCCGCCAGATGCGGACGGGCGACGGCGCAGAGATCGGCTCGGCCGGCGGCGATGATCGAATTGGCATGGTCAGCTTCCGAGATTGCGCCGACGGCGATCGTCGGGATGCCGATTTCGTTGCGGATCTTGTCGGAGAAGGGCGTCTGGAACAGGCGGCCGTAGACCGGCTTTTCCTGTTTCGAAACCTGGCCCGAAGAGCAGTCGATCAGGTCAGCACCGGCTTCCTTGAACATGCGCGCGAAGATCGCCGCATCTTCCGGCGTGTTGCCGCCATCGGTCCAGTCATGGCAGGACAAGCGGATCGAGATCGGCTTGTCTGCCGGCCAGATGGCGCGGATCGCATGGAAGATTTCAAGGGGGTAGCGGGCGCGGTTTTCATGGCTGCCACCATACTCGTCGTCGCGCAGATTGGTCAGCGGCGACAGGAAGCTCGACAGCAGATAACCGTGGGCACAATGGAGTTCCAACCAGTCAGCGCCGGTCTCGACCGCCAGTTCCGTCGAACGGATGAAGTCGGCCTTGACGCGGTCCATATCGGCGCGATCCATGGCCTTCGGCACCTGGCTATTCCTGAGGTAGGGAACTGATGATGCCGAGATCAGCGGCCACTCGCCTTCGGCCAGCGGCTGGTCGATGCCTTCCCAGGCGAGCTTCGTCGCGCCCTTACGTCCGGCATGACCGAGCTGGATGCCGACCTTGGCGGCACTGCTCGTATGAACGAAGTCGACGAGCCGTTTCCACTGCGCAGCCTGTTCTTCATTCCAGAGGCCGAGGCAGCCGGGCGTGATGCGCGCATCCGGCGTGACGCAGGTCATCTCAGCGAAGATCAGGCCGGCGCCGCCGAGCGCGCGTGAGCCGAGATGGATGATGTGGAAGTCGTTCATCACGCCATCCGTGGCCGAATACATGGCCATGGGTGAGACCACGATGCGGTTGACGAGCTGGACGTCGCGGAGGTGATAGGGCGTGAACATCGGCGGCAGGCAGCGGTCGTTGCCGACGGCGAGGCCGGATTTCTCGGCGAACCAGCGCTCATAACCTTCGAGCCAGGTCTTGTCGCGCAGCCTCAGATTTTCGTGGCTGATGCGCTGCGAGCGGGTCAGCATCGAATACATGAATTGCGGCGGCTCGAGCGTATCGGCATAGCGGCGACCGACAACTTCGAACCATTCCATCGCATTGCGGGCGGCATTCTGGATGCGGGCGACGTCGACTCGGCGGATTTCCTCATAGGTTTCAAGGACGGCCGGTATCTTGTCCTTCTCGTGCCCGTGGGTCTGGAACTGGCGGGCCAACTCGATGGCGTCATCGATGGCAAGCTTGGTGCCGGAGCCGATGGCGAAATGCGCGGTATGGGCGGCGTCGCCCATCAGCACGACATGGGAATTGCCGTTGAAATGGCTCCACTTGCCGCAGATCAGGCGGTTGAAGTTCAGCCAGGCCGAACCACGGATATGGCGGGCATTGGTCATCAGCGAAGCGCCTTCCAGCACTTCGGAGAACAGGTTTTCACAGAAGGCGATGGAGCCGTCCTGGTCCATCTTGTCGAGTCCGTGGGCGAGATAGGCCTCTTCGGTCGTCTCGACGATAAAGGTCGAGGTCTTGTCGTCGAACTTGTAGATATGCGCCTGGAACCAGCCATGATCGGTGCGGCGGAAGTCGAAGGTGAAGGCGTCGAAAAGCTTGTTGGTGCCGAGCCAGATGTAGCGGTTCGGCCGGGTGATCATGTCCGGCTGAAAAACCTCCGGGTAATGATTGCGTATCCTTGAATTGAGACCGTCCGAGCCGATAACCAGATCCGCGTCCGGGTAGTCGAGATCGGAATTGACGTCTGTCTCGAAGATCAATTCCACGTCCAGCGCCTCACAGCGTTTCTGCAGGATGTTCAGAAGCTTTTTGCGGCCGATGCCGACGAAGCCGTGGCCCGAGGTGCGCTGACGGGTACCCTTGAATAAGACTTCGATATCGTCCCAATGGTTGAAGGCGTCCTCGATTTCGGCAGCACTTTCGGGGTCCCATTCGCGCATCGAAACCATGGTCGCATCGGAGAAGACCACGCCCCAGCCGAAGGTGTCATAGGGGCGGTTGCGCTCGACGACGCGGATGGAATGTTCCGGATGGAGCTTCTTCATCAGAAGCGCGAAGTAGAGCCCTGCGGGGCCGCCGCCGATACAGACGATGCGCATCGCTTTTCCCTCCTCGTTCGGCCAGAGCGGGCCTCAAAATCATTTAAGTTTAAAATATCTCGTCGCGGCCATACGTCAAGGCTTTTCATGTCCGGCGCAGTTACCCAATCAGAGCTAAAATAACCCGAGAATCGAAAATAGCTCTTTGGAATCAAATGGAAGTCAAAAATATTTTAGGCTTAAAATTTCTTGCTTGAACAATTCAATCTTCAGTGCGATCTTTTTTAGCACGCTACACAGGCTGCAGGGGAAAGCGGCGATCGTGGCGATTTGATCGAGAAGAATGCGGGAGCAAGGCAATGCTGGGACCGACCGGTCACACCGATACATTCACGCGAGACAATCTGCCGCCTTTCGACGAATGGCCTGAGCTGCGGATGGAGGGTTTCGACTATCCGGAATGGCTGAATGCGGGTTTCGAACTCAGCGACCGGATGGTGGAAAAGGGTTTTGGCGATAATGTAGCGCTGATCGGCAATGGCCGCCGCCGCACTTACAAGGAGCTGGCGGACTGGACCAATCGCATCGCGCATGCGCTTGTCGAGAATTTCGGCCTCAAGCCCGGCAACCGCGTTCTCATCCGCTCCGGCAACAACCCTGCCATGATCGCCTGCTGGCTGGCGGTGACGAAGGTCGGCGCCGTTGCCGTCAACACCATGCCCATGCTGCGGGCAGGCGAACTCTCCAAGGTTATAGACAAGGCGGAAATCTCGTTTGCGCTCTGCGATACAAGGCTGCTGGAGGAACTCGTTACCGCAGCCAAGGACAGCCGCTTCCTGAAGCAGGTCGTCGGCTTCGATGGCACCGCCAACCACGATGCCGAGCTCGACCGCATTGCGCTCAACAAGTCCGTTCGTTTTGAGGCGGTCAAAACCGGTCGTGACGACGTGGCGCTCCTCGGCTTCACATCGGGCTCGACGGGTGTGCCGAAGGCGACGATGCATTTCCATCGGGATATCCTGATTATCGCCGACGCCTATGCCAAGGAAGTGCTGCAGGTGACGCCGGATGATGTCTTCATCGGCTCGCCGCCGATTGCTTTCACCTTCGGGCTTGGCGGTCTGGTCATCTTCCCCTTGCGCTTCGGCGCATCGACGGCGCTGCTCGAAAACGCCTCGCCGAAGAACATGGTCGAGATCATCCAGGAATATGGTGCGACCATCAGCTTCACCGCGCCGACGGCCTATCGCGCCATGCTGGCGGCGATGGAGGAGGGGGCGGATCTTTCCTCGCTTCGCATCGCGGTTTCAGCTGGCGAGACGCTGCCCGGGCCGATCTTCGAAGAATGGACACGCAAGACCGGCAAGCCGATCCTCGACGGCATCGGCTCGACCGAGATGCTGCATATCTTCATCTCCAATCGTCTTTCTGATGCCAGGCCGAATTGCACCGGCAAGCCGCTCACGGGTTATGAGGCCCGCGTCGTCGATGACGAGATGAACGAGGTTCCCAGCGGGACGATCGGCAAGCTCGTGGTTCGCGGACCGATCGGCTGCCGCTATCTCGCCGATCACAGGCAGGCCGATTATGTCCGCGATGGCTGGAACCTGACGGGCGACAGTTTCATTCAGGACGAGGATGGCTATTTCCATTTCGCCGCCCGTTCCGACGACATCATCCTTTCGGCCGGCTACAATATTGCCGGGCCGGAAGTGGAAGCAGCCCTTCTCTCCCATGCCGACGTGCTGGAATGCGCCGTCATCGGCAAGCCGGACGAAGAGCGGGGCCATATCGTGCAGGCGCATGTGGTGCTGGCTGCTGGCGTCACCGGATCGGACCTGCTGGTCAAGGCGTTGCAGGACCACGTGAAGGCCGTGATTGCACCCTATAAATATCCGCGCTCCATCGTTTTCGTCGAAGCTCTGCCGAAGACGGAATCGGGCAAGATACAACGCTTCCGCCTCAAATAGCTGAAACGCCGGGTTAGGCGGCATCCTCTTGTCCCGTATCGCGCCCGAGCCAGTTCGGGTCGATCTCAGGCAGAGGAATGGCGTCCAGCAGCATGCGCGTATAGGCAGAGGCGGGTGCGGTGAAGACGCGCTCGCAATCGCCTTCCTCTTCGACGCGGCCGTGACGCAGGACGTAGACGCGGTCGCAGACGGCGCGGATGACCGAGAGATCGTGGCTGATGAAGGCCATGGAGAGGCCGAGATCGCGCGAAAGCTCTTTCAAGAGATTAAGCACCTGCGCCTGGGTCGACACGTCGAGGCCGGAAACGATCTCGTCGGCAAGCACGAAATCCGGCTTCAGCAGGGCAGCCCGGGCGATGCCGATACGCTGGCGCTGGCCGCCCGAGAGTTCATGTGGGTTGCGATCGAGGCAGGCCTGCGGCAGCGTCACCCGCTCGAGGATTTCTGCGACACGTTTCTCTGCGTCTTTCCGATCAGAAGCAAGTTTGTGGAGCAGCAACGGCTCGACGAGGATGCGGCGGATGGTATGGCGCGGATTGAGCGACGCCATCGGGTCCTGGAAGATCATCTGCATGCGGCGACGCAAGGGTCGCATGTTTGCATTCGGCAGGCTGGTGATGTCCCTGCCGTCGAAATGGATGGTGCCCGCATTTACGTCGATCAGCCGCAATAGGGCGCGGCCAAGCGTCGTCTTGCCCGAGCCGCTCTCACCGACGATGCCGATGGTTTCACCGCGGCGGATATCGATGTCGACGCCATGCAGGACTTTAATGCCTTGGCCTGGCGGTCCGAAAAGATGCGGCTTGGCGCCATAGGTGACTTCGATGCCTCTGGCCGAGAGGAGATTATCGGAAACGCTCATCGGCCGCCCTCCGAAATGCCGATTTCGCGGCGTAGTTGATCGAAGACTGCCTGCGGAACCGGCGTCAGGCCGGCATCCGGCCTGTCGTAACGCGGGCCGGCAGCAACAAGCGATTTCGTGTAGATATGCTGCGGGTGACCAAGCACCTCGCTCGTGCGCCCCTCTTCGATGACCTTGCCGGCGTAGAGCAGGGTCACGCTGTCGCAAATCTGGGCGACGACGCCGAGATCATGCGTGACGAAGATCACGGCGGTGCCGTGCGCTTCCTGCAGGCCGCGGATCAGCCTGAGGATCTGCTTTTGCACGGTGACGTCGAGTGCCGTGGTCGGCTCGTCGGCGACAACCATTTTCGGCTCGAGTGCGAAGGCGGCGGCAATCAGGATGCGCTGGCGCATGCCGCCGGACAGCTCATGCGGATAGGCGCGCAACACGCGCTCGGGATCGCGGATATGCACTTCTTCCAGCAGCTTCAGCGCCCGCCGCCGAGCATCGCTTGATGACATGCCCCGTTTCAGCCGCAGGCCGTCGGTCAGCTGCGCCTCGATGCGGCGTCCTGGATTGAGGGCGGTTTGCGGATCCTGCGGAATCAGCGAGATATCGCTGCCCATGATGCCGCGCAACTCCTTGGAGGAGAGGGTGAGGAGATCGCGGCTTTCGAACAGGATCGATCCGCTGGTAATACGGACGCTGCGCGGCAGTATGCCGAGCAGAGCCTTGGCAATGGTGGATTTTCCGGCACCACTTTCGCCGACAAGCCCCCGCACTTCGCCACGTTCAAGGGTGAGGGAAACGTCGCGCAGGATCGGTGCGCCGCCGTCGCGATCGGATATGGCGCTGAGGCCTGTTATGGAGAGAAGCGGAGATATCATCGGCGCATCACCGGATCGAGGGCGCGGCGCAGGCCGTCACCGAGTTGATTGAAGGCAAGCACCGTTGCGAAGAGCGCGATCAGCGGCACGACCAGCACCCACCAGCCTTGATAGATCATCTGTCGACCCTCTGCGATCATCCCGCCCCAGGTCGGCGTATCGGAGGCGACCGACAGGCCGACGAAGGACAGGATGGCTTCGACGATGACGGCGATGCCCATTTCGAGGCTGACGAGAGCTATGAGCACAGGCGTCACATTGGGCAAGATTTCGCTGAAGAGAATTCTGGCCCGCGAAAAGCCGATCGTGTGGGCGGCGGTCACGTAATCCATCCGCGCCTGCGCCTGCGTTTCCGAGCGCACGACGCGACAGAAGCGCGTCCAATCGATGATGACGATTGCGGCGATGACCGAGTGTACGCCGGAGCCGAAGACGGCGACCAGCAGGATCGACAGCAGCACGGGCGGGAAAGCCATCCAGATATCGACAAGGCGGGAGATCATCTTGTCGATCCATCCGCCATACCAGCCGGCGAGAAGACCGAGGAGCGTGCCGATAAACGCTGCAAGCCCGGCTGCGACGAAGGCGACCGTGAGGGCGATGCGCGTGCCGAAGATGGCGCGGGAGAGCACGTCGCGGCCGAGATCGTCCGTGCCCAGCAGGAAGCCGGGATCGGAGCCCTCGATCCATGCCGGCGGCAGGGTGCCGGACATCAGATCCTGCTCCAGCGGATCTTTCGGCGCGATGTAAGGCGCAAAGATCGCGAGCACGAGGAGGATGAGAATGAAGCCGCCGCCGAAGATCACCTTCGGCTCGGACAGCAGCGCCCGGATGCGTTTCGCCATTCTGGAGGGCGAGCGCGGCATGGCGGGCGAGGTGACGTCAGCCATGGGCGAGCCTCGGATTGAAGGCCGCGACCAGAAGATCGACCGCCAGATTGACGAGAATGAAGAGAGCGCCGAAGACCAACACCAGCCCCTGGATCAGCGGCAGGTCGCGGTTGATGACGGCATCGATCGCCATATTGCCGATGCCGGGATAGGCGAAGATGCGCTCGACGATGACGGTGCCGCCGATGAGGAAGGTAAATTGCACGCCGGTCAACGCGATGGTCGGACCGACGGCATTGCGCAGCGCTTCCTGCAGCACCAGCCGCAGCTCGGACATGCCCTTCAGCTTGGCGAGCAGGATATAGTCCTGCACCATGGCCTCGGAGAGTGCGGCTTTCAGCACGCGGGCGATGATGGCAGCCAGCGGCAGGCCAAGCGCCAGGACCGGCATGACCATATGCGCGCAGATATCGGCGAAGATATTGAAGCGAAGCGTCACCAGGCTTTCGAGGAGATAGAAAGGGGTCGCAAACTGTGCGTCGATGCTCGGATCGATGCGGCCGGAAAGAGGGAAAAGCGGAAAGAGCACCCCGAGGACGAGAACCAGCGCGAGAGCCCAGACGAAATCCGGCACGGCAAGGAAAAGGCCGTTGAGGCTGTCGATCACGGGCTCGAAAATCGTGCGGCGGGCAAGGGTGCCGACGATGGCGACAGCGCCGCCGAGAAGAACCGCCAGCGCCAATGCTGCGAAGGCCAGTTCCAGCGTTGCGGGGAGACGCTCGCCGAGCAGGGACAGCACATCGCGTTTCAGAGAGATCGATGTCCCGAAATCACCCGTCAGAACTGCTTTCAGCCACAGCCAGAATTGCGTGGTCAGACTGGCATCGAGGCCATAATGGGCGCGGAGTGCTGCGATATCAGCTGGGCTTGCACCCGGCGAGATCATCATCGCGATCGGATCGCCCGGCACGACGCGCAGCAGGACGAAGACGATCACCGCTACTCCGAAGAGTGTGATTGCGGCCATGATCAGCCGGTTGAGAATGGAGACTGCTATCATGCGTTATGAGTTCCGATCGCACGGCTATGGCGATAACAAGTCCTATGCCCCTCATCCGCCCTCCTGAGCGCGTGTCGAAGGGCTGGCACCTTCTCCCCGCTTTGGCGAGGAGAAGGGGATAGACGCACCCATAGCCTTCCTTCCGACTACCGTCTCAGACGAGGATGTAGAGGTCGTCCCCTCTCCCCGCTCCTTCGACAAGCTCAGGACGGGGAGAGGGGTAGCCACATAATCAAAGCCCGACGCATCAAGCCTTCGACACGAGCGTCGGCTGCAGGGCGCCGGAGACGTTCGGCGTGACCTTCAAGCTCGATTTGTAGACGATCGGCTGGGCATATTGCAGCAGCGGGATCACATAGCCCTGTTCGGCAATGTATTTGATCGCCGCTTTCCACCCGGCAATGCGTTTCGTCTCGTCCTTTTCCACCCAGAGCGGTCCCAGCATGTCATCGACATCCTTGGTCTTCCAGGCCGAGTGCGGCGAGGGGCCGAACATGGCAAAGCCGGTCGAGGTCGTCGGATCGCCGATGGCGTTGCCCCAGTTATAAAAGGCGGCCGGGCCGAGCTGATGAGCGGCGCGCAACTCGTAGTGCTTGGCGATCTCGTAGACTTCGATTTCAGCCTGGATGCCGACCTTGCGCCACATGCCGACGATCGCCTGGATCATCTCATAGTCCTTCGGCTTGAAGCCTCGGGTCGTCTTGATGCCGAATTTGACTGGCTTTTCAGGCGAATAGCCGCTGGCGGCCAGAAGCTTCTTCGCCTGTTCCGGATCGTAAGGGATTTTGACGGAGGCGTCGTAGGCTTCGTATTCCGGCGCTTCCAGTGTCGAAAGCGGATTGCCGTAGCCGCGCAGGAGCCGCTTGATGATCGCGTCCTTGTCGATCGCCATGTTGGCGGCCAGGCGGACATTCTTGTCGAGCATCGGATCGACGTTGCTGATGAAGATCATGCCGATGTCGGAGATCGGGGTGGCGACGCCGGCCAGGCCGGATTTTTTCTTCAACCGGTCGAAATCCTCATAGGGGATTTCCAGCGTCACGTCGGATGAGCCGGATTCGATTTCCGCGACGCGGCTCGTCGTATCCGGCACGAACTTGAAGATGACGGTATCGAAGGCAGGCTTGCCGCCGAAATAGTTGGGGTTTGCCTTCAGGCGCAGATAGGAGTTGCCCTCATAGGCATCCACCATATAGGGGCCAGTGCCGATCGGCTTCTTCTCGAAGCCCTGCGCGCCCACCTTGGTGTAATAGTCCTTCGGCAGGATATAGCCGGTGAGGAATGCCATCCATTTGAAATAAGTCGGCTCGAAACGGACGACATCGCCGGTGATGCGGTTGCCTTCCACCTTGTAATTATTGGCCGTCGACCAGATGAACTGGATCGGGTTGCCGGTGTCCTGCTTGGCGGCGCGCTCCAGCGACCAGACGACATCATCAGGCGTGAACTTGGAGCCGTCGTGCCAGGTCACGCCTTCGCGAACATCCATCCAGACCTTGGTCTTGTCATCGTTCCAGCCCCAGGCGGTCAGCAGGCCGGGCTGGAATTTCAGATCCGGTCCCTGGCCGATATACTGGTCGAAGATCGAGCGGTAGATCGCCTGGATCGTCGGGTTGACGGCAGACGGGCCGGTCGTCGGGTCGAAGGATGGCAGGTTGACGTTGAATGCGATGGTCAGCGTGCCGGCTTCTCCTGCTTCCACAGGCGTTCTGCCGGCTAAAATCCCAGTAATGAATGCTGCTGCGCCGAGGCTCAGGGCCTCGCGCCGAGTAAGCGTTGTCATGGTCACTCCGTTCCCCTGTTAAGCGACAGAAAAGCATGACGCCCGACTGCCGCTGGCGATTTATTGTCGGAATGTTTTAATCTTAAAATACGTCTTTCAGAGCGGCAAGCGCTTTCTCTGGTGCTTTCAAAGAATCCGGCATCTATTTTGCGCCTAAATTCCATGCGTGTGCATATATCTATGTTGCTGGCTGCCGTTCGAAGCTTCTGATCTCGGAAAACGGATGCGCTGGCACCACCGTGGATCGGCAATCCATTCAGCTGCATCTCATATTTGTTCGTTGACAGTTCAAGGAAGTTCAAAATATGATTTTGCAAATGATTTAAAACAAGCCCACAAGGGTAAAGGGGTAACGTCATGGCCGAGCGATCGTTTGCGCGCGAGGTCGAGGATCTGAAGCTCGGGGAAGGTGATATCTTCCGCGGCGAGGGTATTCTCGCGATCACCAAGGCACTTCTGCAGTCCGGTGTTTCCTATGTCGGCGGCTATCAGGGCTCGCCGATCTCACATCTCATGGACGTGCTGGCCGACGCCAAGGACGTGATGCAGGATCTGGGGGTTCACTTCGAGACGTCGGCCTCGGAGGCGGCTGCGGCCGCCATGCTGTCTGCCTCCGTCATGTATCCGGTGCGCGGCGCCGTCACCTGGAAATCGACGGCCGGCACCAATGTCGCCTCGGATGCGCTGTCCAATCTGTCTTCGGGCGGGGTGACGGGCGGCGCGCTCATCATCATCGGCGAGGATTATGGCGAGGGCTCTTCCATCATGCAGGAGCGCAGCCATGCCTATGCAATGAAATCGCAGATGTGGCTGCTCAATCCGCGCCCGAACCTGCCCTCGATCGTGCAGGCGGTCGAAGAAGGGTTCGAGCTTTCGGAAGTATCGAACACGCCCGTCATGCTGCAGGTGGGTATCCGCAGCTGTCATGTGCATGGCCAGTTCGTCGCCAAGGACAACAAGAGGCCGGCCTATACGCTGAAGCAGGCGCTTGAAAATCCGGTTCGCGACGTCAACCGCATCGTGCTGCCGCCGGCCTCCTTCATGCACGAGAAGGAGAAGCTGGAGAAGCGCTGGCCTGCTGCCGTCGATTTCATCAAGAGGCGTCAGCTCAACGAGTATTTCGGCCCCTCGGAAGGCGATGTCGGCATCATCCTGCTTGGCGGCATGTATAACGGCGTGCTGCGCGCGCTGCAGCAACTCGGGCTTGCTGATGTCTACGGCAACTCCGCCGTACCGCTTTACGTCCTCAACGTCGCCTATCCGCTTGTTGATGACCAGATCGCCGAATTCTGCGCCAACAAGAAGGCGGTACTGATGGTGGAGGAGGGGGCGCCGGAATATATCGAGCAGTCCCTGAATACCATCCTGCGCCGCCGCGATATCCAGACCAAGGTCGCGGGCAAGGACGTCCTGCCGATGGGTGGCGAATATACAGCACCCGTGCTGATGAAGGGCATCAAGAATTTCCTGGAAATCCATCAACGCGTATTGCTCGGCAACCAGCCGCCGCTGCCGGACCCGACGCCGGTCCTCAACGATCCGAAGATCAAGGCGTTGGCCGAAGTGGTGCCGCCGCGGCCGCCCGGCTTCTGCATCGGCTGTCCGGAGCGGCCGATCTTCGCCGCCATGAAGATGGTCGAGAGCGAACTCGGCCAGCATCACATCTCCGGCGATATCGGCTGTCACCTCTTCTCTATCCTGCCGCCTTTCAATATCGGCAGCACGACGATGGGTTATGGGCTTGGGCCGGCGGCAGCGTCTGCTTTCAATGTCGCGGCCGACAAGCGCGTGATCTCGGTCATGGGCGACGGTGGCTTCTGGCACAACGGCCTTGCGACGTCAGTCGGCAATGCCGTCTTCAACAAGCAGGATGGCGTCATCCTCGTCGTCGACAACTATTATTCGGCGGCGACCGGCGGGCAGGACATACCGTCCTCGCGTGCGCTGAACCCGCGCCGCAAGACCAACAATTCCATCGTCAATGCCGTCAAGGGGATCGGTGCGACCTGGGTACGCCAGATTGACCGCACCTATGATGTCGCCAAGATGCGCGATACGCTGCGCGAGGCTTTGACCTCGAAGGAACCGGGGCCGAAGATCATCGTCGCCTCCTCGGAGTGTATGCTCAACAAGCAGCGCCGCGTGAAGCCGCAATTCGCCAAGGCCGTCAAGGACGGCAAGCGCATGGTCAAGGAGCGCTTCGGCGTGGACGAGGACGTCTGCACCGGCGATCACGCCTGCATCCGTCTTTCCGGCTGTCCCTCGCTCTCCGTCAAACATACGGATGATCCGCTGAAAGATGATCCGGTGGCGGCGATCGACAATAATTGCGTCGGCTGCGGCAATTGCGGCGAGGTTTCCGAGGCGGCGGTGCTCTGTCCCTCCTTCTATCGTGCCGACATCATCCACAATCCGACGGGTTGGGATCGCTTCGTCGCCCGCATGCGCTCCAGTATTATCGGCTGGTTGCAGGCGCGTCGCCGCGCCGGCCGCATCGTCTTTTCAGATTGAGAGGGCGATATGAACGAGCATGTGAGCATGAGTGATCTCGGTACCAGCAGACTTTCCACGGATAAGCCGCTGTCGCTTGCCATCCTCGCCATGGGCGGGCAGGGCGGCGGCGTGCTCGCCGACTGGATCGTCGGTCTTGCCGAGGCTGAGGGCTGGATGGCGCAGACGACGTCCGTGCCTGGTGTTGCCCAGCGAACGGGCGCGACGATCTACTATATCGAGATGCTGCCGGCTCGCGACGGGCACGAGCCGATCTTTTCGCTGATGCCGACGCCTGGCGATGTCGATGTCGTCATGGCCGCCGAGTTGATGGAGGCTGGCCGCTCGGTGCTGCGCGGTCTCGTCACGCCGGACAAGACCTTGCTGATCGCATCGACGCACCGCTCCTTTGCGGTTGCGGAAAAGGAAAAGCCCGGTGATGGCATCGGCAATGCCGAGGTGGTGGTCGATGCCACGGATTTCGCCGCCAAGCGCACCATCGCTTTCGATATGGAAACGATGGCCGTCAGGAACGGCAGCGTGATTTCGGCCTCCATGTTCGGCGCTCTGGCCGGCTCCGGTGCGCTGCCGTTCGGCAAGCAGGCTTTCGAGGCAATGATCCGCGCCGGCGGCAAGGGCATCGAGCCAAGTCTCAAGGCCTTCAATGCCGCCTTCGATAGGGTCAAGGAAAAGCCGCGCGATGCGGTTTCAGCAACGCCGCCGAAGCATTTCGACGCGCTGCCTGACACGGCCGGTCATCCGGCACTTGACCGGCTGGTCAATCGTATTCGTGCCGAATTTCCGGAAGTTGCCTGGCTGCTGCTGTTTGCCGGTGTTAAAAAGCTGACCGACTATCAGGACCCGGCCTATGCCGACGAATATCTGAGCCGTGTCGCGGCACTCCATGCGCTTGATCGCAAGGCCGGCGCCGCCAGCAAGGATTTCGCCTTCACCGTGCAGGCGGCGAAATACGTCGCGGTGGCGATGGCTTACGACGATGTCATTCGCGTTGCCGATCTTAAGGTTCGCGGCTCGCGCTTCGAGCGGGTGCGCAAGGAGGTCGGCGCCAAGGACGACCAGATCGTCTACATGACCGAGTACATGCATCCGCGCATGGATGAGGTCTGCGGTACGATGCCGAAAGGCATGGGGCTTTGGATCGAAAACCGGCCGCGCCTGTTTGCCCGGCTCGACCGCTTCATCAACAAGGGAAGGCGCGTTCAGACCGGCACACTGTTCTGGTTCCTCGGCCTCTACATGGTCTCGGCACTGCGCCGCATCCGTCGCGGCACGCTGCGGCACGCACGCGAGGTGGAGCATCGCGAGGCCTGGCTGACAGCGGCATGCAATCTGCTGACGGTGAATTACGATCTCGCCGTCGAGGTGCTCGGCAACCGCCGCCTCGTCAAAGGCTATTCCGATACGCATGCGCGCGGGCTTTCCAAGTTCAATCGTGTCATGTCCGCCTTGCCGCTTCTTCGCGATCGCGAGGATGGAGCCGCCTGGATGAAGCGGCTGCGCCAGGCCGCACTTCTGGACGAAAACGGCACGGCGCTCGACGGCGCGCTGAAGACGGTCGGGACGCTGTGACACGGTCAAGTCGACGGACGGCGCAAGAATCAACCCGCGCTCACTCCGGACGCAAATAATATCGGCCAAGACCGATAATTCCAAAAGGGAACAGTCGCATGGACACTCTTCGAAATGGCGCTGCGAAGGACCTTTCGAGTCCTCGCGGCGTAGAGATCTCGCATGCCAAAAGCCTTGTCGTCGTGCTCATCTGCTGGCTGGCGATCTTTGCAGAGGGCTATGATGTCGGCGTTCTCGGCGCCATTCTGCCGGCGCTGTCCACGGACAATGTCTGGCACCTCACGCCGCTTCAGCTCGGCGCGTTGGGCAGCTACACCGTCTTCGGCATGCTTGTCGGCGGCATCGTCGTCGGAACGCTCAGCGAGCTTTATGGCCGCAAGCCGATGTTTCTTGCCTGCCTCTCGCTGTTTGCCGTCTGCACGGCTATCACCGCATGGTCTCCGACCCCGACATGGTTCGGCGTCAGTCGTTTTGCCGCCGGTCTCGGCCTCGGCGGCATCATTCCTCTGGCTGCGGCACTGACCATCGAATATTCGCCGACCGCGAAGAAGAATCTCAATTATGGCATCATGTATTCCGGCTATTCGCTCGGCCTGTTCGCCGCCGCGCTCGTCGGCAGATGGCTGCTGCCGGACTATGGATGGCGGCCCGTCGTCCTCGTCGGCGCGCTGCCTGTGCTGTTCGTGCCCATCATGGCGTCGTTGCTGCCCGAGTCGCTTGATTTCCTCGTCGCGAAGGGGCGCAGCGAGAATGCGAAGCGGCTTGCTGCCCGGCTTGGCGTTTCCGTTCCTGCGGGAAGCGCGCCCAGGGAAACCGGCCTCGGCTGGCGCGCAGTGTTGGGTGAGATCTTTTTGCCGAGAAACGCCTTCGCCACCGCCTGCTTCTGGATCGCGCTGTTCATGGGGTTGCTCCTCGTCTACGGGCTGGCCCAGTGGCTACCGCAGATCATGCGCAAGAGTGGCTATGATCTGGGCGACAGCCTGCTGTTTCTGGCGGTCTTCAGCTTCACCTCGGCGATTGGCGGCATCGTGCTCGGTCAGTGGGCGGATCGTTTCGGCGTGCGGCTGACCGTGACGCTGTCCTATCTGCTAGGCGCCGTCGGCATCGCGCTTCTCGCCTTCAAGGGTCCCATCTGGCTGAACTATACGGTCGTCGCCATTGCCGGTTTCGGTACGGTCTCGGCATCGCTGATCCTCACCGGCTATCTTGCCGCTTACCTGCAGCCTTTCGTGCGAGCGGCCGGCACCGGCTGGGCGTTGAGCTTTTCGCGCATCGGCGCGCTATCCAGCCCGCTGATGGGCGGATACATCGCCAGCCTCAATGTCGGCCCGGAATGGAATTTTTACGTGTTCGCGATCGTTGCCGCGATCGCCGCACTGGCGACGTCGCTCATTCCGAACAGGCGATAATTCGATCGAGAGGAGTGCCGTTTGGGCCGGCTCAAATCTCGTGCTTGCGGATGTTGTGCAGCACTTTATGCAGGGTCGAGATGAAGGTGCGATATTCGGCTTCATCGACACCGTCGAACATCTGCAGGAACAAGTCGTACATGGTCGGCCAGACCTTTTCGAAGGCCGCACGGCCTTCCTCGGTGATCGAGACATCGCGGATGCGCATGTCTTCGGCTCGGGGCTGGCGACGGATATAGCCCTGCTGTTCGAGAGAGTCCAAGGTGCGGCTCATCGTCGATTGCTCGGTGACGGCAAAGACGGAGAGCTCGTTGATGGTGACGCTGGAGGAGACGCTGAGGACGGCGAGCGCACGCATTTTGGCGGTCGTCATATCGTATTCGCGCAGCTCTTCAGAAAGATTGGCGTTCCAGCGCGCCATCAGCCGGTTCATGAGATAGGGCGCGAAGTGATTGAGGCCGATTTCGCCCATGGTCGGGCGCTTTGCGTTCTCATCCCGCTTGCGCCTCAAAACGGTGCCTGAAAACCGTTCCTCCATCGACGATACTCCTCCGGAAACGTTTTACTTCAGCGACGATGCGAGCAGGAAGCCGGAGCCCCCACCAAGGCCTGGACCGGGATGCGCCGAAGCGCCGATGTGGTAGAGGCCCGATATGTGGGTGCGGTGGTTAACAGATGACTTGAATGGACGCCAGATGAAAAACTGGTCGAGGCCGCAATAGCCGCCGTAAGGGTCGCCGCCGACGAGGTTCATGTTCATCGCTTCGAGATCACCCGGCGAATAGGCGCGACGTGCGAGCCTTATGCTCGCAAAATTCTCGATGTGGCTCGCAAGCAGCGCTTCGATACGGTCGGCGTAGAGCTCGCGCACATCTTCCGTCCAGCGGCCATCCTCCGGCGTTGCGATTTGGCCTGCGGCATCGCCCTTGATATGGCGCGGCGCTTCTGGCAACTGCAGCCAGAGGATCGATTTTCCGTCCGGCGCGCGGCTGGGATCGAGCGCGACGGGCTGGCCGACGCAGACGGTGGGCTCGGCTGGCAACAGCCCGCGTTCGCATTCGTTGGCGGCGCGCGATACGCCGTCGAGGCCGGGTGTCAGGTGCAGCAGCGCCACCTTCCCGAGTTCGGCATTGGCTTTCCAGCGCGGCGGCTCGGAAAGCGCGTAGTGTATCTGCATGTCGCCCTTGCCATAGCGATAGCTGGCAACGCCCGATTTGACCTCCGGCGGCAGCGGATCCGGCCAATCCTTCATCAGCCGTTCGTAAAGCTGGTTGGGGGTTGTCGAGCAGATTACCCCGGCCTTCGCCTTCAACGTTTCGCCATTTGCAAGACGCACGCCATCGGCACTGCGATTGTGGTCTGGAATGATGGCCGCGACATCGGCATTCACACGAATTTCACCGCCATTGTCGGAAATCAGTCGTTCGAAGGCCGTCAGCAGTTTGTCGGCACCGCCCTTGACGATCGGCGCGCCGCCCAGCTCCAGCGCAAAGCCGATCACCTTCAGCATTTCGGCGGAATAGGCGCTTTCGGGGCCGAGGCCGCAATGAAGCACCCAGGGCGCCCACAGAGCGTGAATATCCTCGGATCTGTAACTGGTTTCGAGATAGCCGCGCGCCGGCGTCAGGGCGTCGCCAAACCAGGCCGCAAGCTTGCGCAACCCGCGGTTCCAGCCCTGCTTTGCAACGGTCTTCAGGGTCGAGCTCGACCATAGCGCGCCGCCGAGCAGGGAAAACAGGAATGGCGCCTCGGCGGCAAGCGCTTCCATCTCACGCGAGAAGGTCTGCCCGTCGCCGAGCGACAGTTCGTCGAAGGTAGCGATATTTCGCCGCCGGTCCTTGGAGAAGATCACATGCGAACCGTCGGGCCGCAGCACGCCTGTCGGAAGGTCGGCATGGGCGAACTCCAGGCCCCGCGCTTCCAGATCCTTGCCGATGGCGCCATAGGCCGGCGAGGTGAGGAACAGCACCATGGTCGTCGCCATGACGTCGTGAATGAAGTCAGGCTCGGTGATCTCCTCGGTGCGAAGACAACCGCCTATGCGGTCGTTGCGCTCGAGAACGAGCACCTTGTGACCCTTTTTGCCGAGCATCGCGGCGGCGACAAGCGCATTTATGCCGCTGCCGACGATGATGTAGTCATGATCGCCCATTGCTGCCGCCCCTCATTGGCAAGATGAACGGAAAGGAGGAGCCCGCCCTCAGGCTCCTGCCTCTACAGCCTGTCATGCAATCAATGCCAGTGCGCGAACCGGCGAACCGGTGCCCTTGACGAACTTCAGCGGAGCGGCGATCAGGACGGCGCCCTTGGCCGGAAGCTGATCGAGGTTCGAGAGGCTCGCTAGGCCATAGCGATTGGCCTTGTGCATGAGGTTGTGCGCCGGGAAAGGTGGGTTCATGCCGCCGGCGGAACCGGCATCTGTGCCGATCGTTTCCGAACCCCAGCCGATGATGCCCTTGGTGAGCAGATATTCGATCGCCTCGGCCGTCGGGCCGGGAGAATGCGGGCCGTTCTCATCGGCATTCAGGAAGGTTTCGGTCGAGCCGTTGCGCTTGTACCAGTCGGTGCGTAGCAGCACCCAGCTGCCGGGCTCGATCGCGCCGTGCTGGGCTTCCCATTCCTTGATGCTGTCGACCGTCAGCAGATAGTCGGGATTTGCCGCGGCTTCCTTCGAGCGGTCGATGACATTGACCGGCGCCACGAAGTTTTGCGGCGGGATGGTGTCGGTCGTGTTGTTCGGGTTGTCCTTGCCGGTGATCCAATGGCAGGGCGCATCGAAATGCGTGCCGGTGTGCTCGCCGAGTTCCAGCCAGTTCCAGGCCCAGAACGGGCCATCCTGGTTATATTCGGAGATCGTATGGACCTTGACGTTGGGCGTGTTCTTGCCGAACTGTGGCGGCAGGTAGAGCACCGGCGTATCCGGGCCGAGCGGCGCGGTTAGATCGACGACCTTGACGGAGCCCGAAAGCAGGGCCGAGGCGAGGCTGGCGAGTGTGGTAGCGGTCATATTTTTGAGTTCCCCTTGTTGTCGCGTGATCCCATGCAAAGAGCCTTTTTGCGGGTCTTTTGTTCAGGATCAGGCATGAAGTCGGTATCGCCAGGCGCGGGGTGCCTTTCCTCCTGGCACCGGCTCCGCGCGGCGGCGGAATGAAGGGAGCCTATGTCACAATATATGATATTGCAAGCATTCTGACATACTCCCGAAGGGCAAAATGGGTACGTCTTCCAGTGATAACAGGGCGCGCGTAAATGGCTGAAAATAAAGAAATAATCTCAATGAAATTTGGTAGGAATCCATTTTGGGTTGCGCTTCTCTGCGGCTATTCGTGCCAATAGGTGCTTGAAGCTTAAAGCTCAAGATGTATGCATGTGACAATAATAATAACCGACGAAAGAGGGGCAAGCGATGAGCTATGATGCGATCATAGTGGGAGCCGGTCACAATGGCCTGGCGGCGGCGGTGCATTTGGCCGCCAAGGGCTGGAAAGTCGCCGTCATCGAGGGCAATGCGGAGCCTGGCGGTGCAGTTAAAACCCGTGAGGTGACGCTGCCCGGTTTTCGGCACGATCTCTGCGCGATGAACCTCTCCATGTTCGCCGGCTCGGCCTTTTTTGCGCAGTATAAGAACGAGCTGCAGGCCGAGGGGCTGGGCTTCGTGCCGGCTGCGGATTGCTTCGCCAGCGTCTTCCGTGACAACACCTATCTCGGCGTCAGCACCGATCTGGAAAAGACCGCCGGCGCGATCGCCGATATCTCCCCGCAGGATGCCGCTGCCTGGCGTCATATGCTCTCGCAGTTCGGTGCGGATGCCCCGCATATCTTCGGTCTGCTCGGCTCGCCTATGCCTTCCATGGCCGCCGTCAAGGTCGTCTGGAAAGCCTGGCGGGAGAAGGGGATGGGCTGGGTCTACGACACGGCGTGCATGCTCTTTGCCTCGCCTCGCGATTTTCTTGATGCCCGCTTTCAGAACACCAAGCTCAAGACGATGATGGCCGCCTGGGGGCTGCATCTCGATTTTGCCCCCGATGTCGCCGGCGGTGCGCTGTTTCCCTATCTCGAATCCATGGCCAATCAGGCCTTCGGCATGGTGATCGGCAAGGGTGGGGCCGATATCATCATCAACTCGATGGCGGCCGTGCTGAAAAGCAAGGGCGGCGAGCTGATGCTCGGCACGCGCGTCGACAAGATCGTCACGGCGGGCGGCAAGGCGACGGGCGTGGTCCTTGCCGATGGCCGCCGCTATGAAGCAAAGCGCGCCGTCATCGCCAATGTCCACCCGCAGATCCTGTTCGGCAAGCTCCTGGATCAGGACCCGGCGCGCCGGGAGTTCGACGGCAAGGTCAAGCGCTTTCGCGCCGGACCCGGCACGATGATGATCCATCTGGCGCTGTCGAGCCTTCCGGACTGGACGGCGGGCAAGGCACTGCAGAATTTCGCCTATGTGCATATCGCGCCCGATCTCGAGATGATGTCGCGTGTCTATGCCGAGGCGATGGGCGGCCTGCTGCCGGTCGAGCCTGCCTTGGTGGTCGGGCAGCCGACGGCGATCGATCCGTCGCGCGCGCCGGCCGGCCAGCATGTGCTCTGGATACAGGTGCGTGTTCTGCCGGCGGAATTCCATGGCGATGCCGCCGGCCAGATCAGCGGCGCGGGCTGGGACGAGATCAAGGATGCCTATGCTGAGCGCGTCCTCGACATCGTCGAGCGCTATGCGCCGGGCTTGCGTGGCAAGATACTGGGCCGCTCGGTCTTTTCGCCGGTCGATCTCGAACGCGAGAATCCGAATCTTGTCGGCGGCGACAACCTTTCGGGCAGCCATCATCTCGACCAGAATTTCCTGTTCCGCCCCGTTGCAGGCTATTCGCGATACAAGACGCCGGTGGCATCGCTCTATATGTGCGGTGCCTCGACATGGCCGGGCGCGGGGACGGGTGCCGGTTCCGGTTTCATGTTGGGGAAAATGCTGGCCAAGTGACGGTCACATGACTTGACGCTCGAACCTTTGACATTTCAAATATCGTTCCCTAGATCGCTTAGATTGATGATGCGGAACGATAGGCCGAGGCGACGTCATGACAGAGTCCGAGAGTGCAACCGTTGATCTGGAGATCATTGTTCAGGGAGCGCAGGAAGGCAAAAAGCTCGAATTGCGGCTCTGGCTGCGTATGCTGTCGACAACCAAGCTGATCTCGCAGGAAATCCGCCGTCGGCTGCGCAATGAGTTCGGCGCAACCCTGCCGCAATTCGACCTGATGGCGCAGCTCTATCGCGAACGCGAGGGATTGCGGCTCGGAGAGCTGTCGAAGCGCACCATGGTCACCAACGGCAATGTCACCGGGCTTGTCGAACGGCTGGAAGCGGACGGCCTCGTGCTGCGCGTGACGCCCGACGGGGACAGGCGGGTGACGGTCGCGAAGCTGACGGAGAAGGGTGAGACGTCGTTCAGCGCCATGGCTGCGGCCCATGAAGGCTGGCTACGCGACATGATGGCGGATGTCGATCCCGCCATCGTCAGCGAGCTGTGGCGGGATATCGGCGCGGTGAAGTCATCGGTGAGCAACCATCTTTCAGGCAGCGATTTCGATTGATGTAAAGCATGTCGCGCAAAAGTGTATAGCGGTTTTGCGGTAACGACAGGCTTCAACGAGGACCTATCTGGCGCGCTCGTTCTTGAACTTCTTCTCGAGCACGCTGACGAGGCGCACCATCGGCCAGAGCAGGATGATGTAGATCAGCGCGGCCATGATGAGCGGCGAGGGGTTGGCGTAGAAACCCTGAGCATTCTGTCCCTCTTTCAGCAGTTCGGGCAGCGCCACGGTCGAGGCGAGCGACGTATCCTTGAACATCGACACGCAGTTGCTCGTCGTCGGCGGAATGACGATGCGGACCGCCTGCGGCAGAACGACCTTATAGAGCGTAATCAGGAACGGAATGCCGAGGGCTGCGGCGGCCTCGAACTGGCCGCGCGGCACGCTTTCGATGCCCGAGCGAAAGACTTCGGCCGAATAGGCGGCAAGCACGATCGAGAAGCCGAGGATCGCCGACCACCAGGCCGAAAAGCTGATGCCGACGAAGGGCAGCGCGTAATAGATCAGGATCAGCACGACCAGCATGGGCATGGCGCGCATGATGTCGATATAGGCGATCATCAGAAGCTGCAGCGGCTTCGGGGCATAGAGGCGAATCAGACTAACGACGAGGCCGCTGGTCACGCCGATCAGGATGCTGACCACGCCGAGCGCGATAGTCATCCAAAGCCCGCGCAGGAGCTGCGGGAAAGCCGAGATCATGACGTCGGAATTGAGGAAGGTATCGACGAAAGACATTGGCGCTCCCGTGTGCAGGACGAAGATGAGATTTGCTTACATTTACGCCGGCCGTGGTGGCCGGCGTAAAGTCATATCGAGGATGATCTTTTGATCACGCCTTGGGGATTGGCAATTCGGTGACGGTGGAGGAGCCTGCCGGTGCCTTGCCGCCGAACCACTTCTCGTGGATCTTTTCGAGCGTGCCGTCCTTCTTCATCGCAGTGATGGCATCGTTGATCTTGGCGACGAGCGGCGAATCCTTGGTCATCATCAGGCCGTACTGCTCTCCGGTCTTGATGCGATCCTTGATGGCGAAGCCCTTGGTCTTGACGAAGAGATACTGCATGCCGGGGATGTCGCTGACGACGGCGTCGATGCGGCCGGCGCCGAGATCGAGGAACATATCCTGCTGCGAATTGTAGCCCTTGACGTCGGCAAAGCCTTGTGCGGCCCTGTTATCGTTGACCCATTTCTCACCCGTCGAGCCGGAGAGGACGCCGACGGTCTTGCCCTTGAGATCGGCGAGCGTCTTGATCGAGCTGCCTTCCTTGGTGGCGACACCCATGTCGGAGTCGTAATAAGGCTGCGTGAAGGACTGCGACTTCAGTCGTTCCGGTGTGATCGTGATGGACGAGATCGCCACGTCGATGCGCTTCGAGCTGGTTGCCGCGAATAGGGCCTGGAAGCCGTAGTCGGCGATGTTGGTCGTCATGCCGGCGCGCTTGGCCGCTTCGTTGACGATATCGACCTCGAAGCCTTCGAAGCCGCCATTTGCGGTCTTGTATTCGAAGGGCGGGTTGTTCGGATACGAGCCGACATTCAAGACATCGGCGGCATAGGCAAAGTGGCTTCCGCCGGCCAGGCCAACGGCGGTCACAAGGACCAGCAGACTGCGACGAGTAATGGGCATTTTCTTGGTCTCCCTCTGGTTATGGCTGCGGGCTTTTCCTCTCACCCGCGGTATTCCCCGTCCGCCCGCACGGGCGGCCGTATCATGTCATCGCGTTGACCATGCGATCGAGCGCGATGCGCATCTGCTCGGTTTCGCGGAAGGTGCACATGCGCAGGAAGGCTCGGGACGCATCGCCGAAGTGATATCCAGGCGCCAGGCCGACGCGGGCCGTTTCGAGGATGCGCTCGCAGAGCGCCGTCGCATCCGGTTCGCCCTGTAGCGCGAAGAAGGCGTACATGCCGCCGCGCGGCTTCTCCGGCAGGATCATGCCCGGTATCTTCGGCAGCTTCTCATAGGCCAGATCGAGGCCGGCCTTGATGCGTGCGCGGATTTCTGAAACCAGCGGCTCGCCTTCACGCAGAGCGGCGGCGGCACCGGCCTGAACCATGGCCGAGGTGCCGCTGTTGATATATTGCGTCATGGCGCCGAGCTGGTCGGCAATGGCAGACGGGTGCGTCAGCCAGCCGACGCGCCAGCCGGTCATCGCCCAGGCCTTGGAAAAGCTGTTGATCGCGATCACACGATCGCCATCCTCGGCCACCTGGAGGATCGAAGGGGCAATCTCGCCGTCGAAATAGAGGCGGGCATAGACCTCGTCGGAGATGATCCAGATGCCGGTGCGGCGGCCGAAATCCAAGAGCGCCTGCATTTCTTCGCGTGAGGCTGTCCAGCCAGTCGGATTGGAAGGCGTCGAGAGGAAGATAGCGCGGGTGCGGGCATCGCAACGGGCAAAAAGCTTGTCGAGGTCGAGGCGCCAGTCGGTGTCGAAATCGAGCGACACGGCGCGGGGCTCGCCGCCGATCAGGTGGATGGCGTTGTGGATGTTCGGCCATTGCGGCGCGACATAGACGACGTTGGTGCCGACATCGACGAGCAGTTCGAGCGCCATATAGAGCGCCTGCATGCCACCGGGCGCGACCGTGGTGCGCTCGATCGGGATGGGGCGGCCGTGCCAGTGCGTCTGATAGTCCGACAGGGCTTCGTTCAGCGTCGCGAGCCCCCGCATATTCGGAACGTAGAAGGTGGCGCCGTCGTCGAGCGTCTTCTTAGCAGCATCGCGGATGAACTCCGGCGTCACGATATCGCCTTCGCCGAACCAGAGCGGAATGACGCCGCCAAGTTCGCGGGCGCGTTTGGCCAGGACGGCGATGTTGTCGGTGCGCATGTCGCGGATCTGAGCGCGAATGCCTTCGAGGGCATCGCGGCCTGATATCGCGTTCGGCAGGTTATGCTGCGGTAGAAGAGACAAGGAATTTCCCCTGGGAATTCGGTATTGAAGGGTTCAAACGGCTGCGGCAGCTTTCACTTGAGCAACCCCTCAATTTCGAATGGTTATCCAAAAACAACTGCATTTCAAGGACAAATTTTAAGCTTAAAAAGTCTACCTTCCTGCTCGGTTTTCCGTTGCCCTTCCATGCGGTAACTCTCTGATAAAAATCAGCTTTATTTCTTCGCTCCGCCATGTTTTCCCGCTCTTGCGGCATCGACGCCGGCAGCCAGGCTTGCACCGAGAAACATCGTGTCGCTTGCCAGCATGAAGAAGCTTATGCCGGCTTCCGACCATGCGCCGATATCGTCCGCCGAAGGGCGGAAGATGCCGACCGTTCGGTCGGCAGACAGGGCGGTCTTTGTGATTGTGTTGATCGCCGCGTCGAGCCTGTCCTTGCCCGCGGGACCCATAGCATCGATCGAGACGGAGAGATCGCCGGGGCCGATGAAGATCAGGTCGATGCCATCGACGGCCGCGATCTCGGCGATATTGGCAAGCCCCTCGGCCGTTTCGACCTGGATGGCAAGCACGAGTTCGGCGTTGGCCTTGGCGAGGTAATCCGTAATGCGGTAACCATAAGCGGCCGCACGACCCGGACCGACGCCGCGCGCGCCGAGCGGGGGATAGCGCGTGGCCTTGACGGCGGCGCGGGCCTGCTCCGCCGTCGAAACGCGGGGCACGAGAACGCCTGCGGCACCCGCATCCAGAACGGCCGCGATATCTTCAGCCGCATGGCCGGGTACGCGAACCATTGCGGGAACGCGATGGACGTCGGCTGCGCGGATCAGATCCTCGATGCGCTCGCGGCTGATCTGCGAATGCTCCCAGTCGATGCAGAGGAAATCGACGCCGGAGGCTGCCGTGACTTCGATGGCGACGGGATGCGGAATGGCCGCAAACGTGCCGACGAGCAGCTTCTGTTCCATACAGTTCCGGCGGAAATCGCTCATCGGCATCCTCATATTTCAGCGGCCCTCCCCACGAGGGATAGGCCGAAAAGACACAGGGCAATCTGCCCCGAATTTCGGGGCAGCTTCCGTGCCGATCTGGCACCGGCACGGAGGCATTGCGGTGGCGGAGTTGTTCGGGCGCCGCCACCGCTCACAGGCACGGCTTACTTGCGCCGCGCCATGATCTCGGTCAGGGCCGCGTCGAACCGAGCGATCTCTTCGACCTTGTTATAATGCACCAACGACACGCGGATGGCACCTGTTTCCATGGAAAGGCCAAGGCGCTTCATCAGGCGCGGCGCAAACATGTGGCCGTCACGCAGGCCAATGCGTTGCTTGCCCATCTCGTCGGCAAATTCCTGTGGCGTGATGCCTGGCATGTTGAAGCAGATCGTGGGAACGCGCTGCTCAAGGCGGCTCTCGTCGGAGATGCCGTAGATCACCGCGCCGTGACGCTTGAGCACCGCGATCATCTCGCGCGAAAGCATCAGTTCGTACCGGCGGATCGCGCCCATGGCGGCGGCGAGCGCCTCACGGCGGCTATGGTTGCCATCACGCAGGAAACGGCGGCCGAGACCTTCCAGATATTTGACCGCGGCATTCATTCCGGCGACGTTCTCATAGGTGAAGGTGCCGACCTCGATCTTGTAGGGCGGTACATCCGGAATGAAATCCTCCTTGAATGTGGGAAGCTTGACCAGCGCGTCATAGCGGCCCCACAGGAAGCCCATATGCGGCGAGAAATTCTTGTAGCCGGAGCAGACGAGGTAGTCGCAGCCCCAGGCCTGCACGTCGATCAGGCCATGCGGGCCGTAGTGGACGCAATCGAGGAAGGTTTCGGCGCCGGCGGCGGCGGCCAGTTTGCAGACGGCGGCGACATCGACGATCGTGCCGATGGAATGGGCCGTCACGGTGCAGGCGACGAGGCGGGTCTTGTCGTTGAGCAGCGGCTTCAGATCTTCCACATGCAGCGTGCCGTCCTCGCGCATACGCCACCAGACGATCTTGGCGCCATCGGCTTCCAGCGCCATCCAGGTGGCGATGTTGGCGTCGTGATCCATGTCGGTGACGACGATTTCGTTGCGATTGCCGAGCAGCTTGGCAATGCCGAGGCTCACAAGCCGAATGAAGGATGTGGCGTTCTGGCCGAAGGAGATTTCTTCCGGGCGATAGGCATTAACAAGCATGGCGACGCTTTCGCGCGCTTCTTCCAGATTGCGGTCGACGCCCTGGCTATGCTGGTATTTCGCCATACGCTGGACGTTGAAATCGATCAGGTGGTTGGCAACCGCATCGACCACCGTCTGGGGCACCTGTGCGCCGCCCGCATTGTCGAGAAAGACGAAATCGCCGGCCTTCTGGATGGCCGGGAACATGGCGCGGACCTCGTCGACCGGGAAGCTGTTGTGACCGACGAATTGCGATGCGGAAGCGGCGGAGCTCATGGGGATCTCGCTCTGGATGTTGGGATTGAAACCTCTATTTTGATCATTTGATCACAAAATACTTTAAGGTTCAATCAAATTTCTCGCTTTCTTTTTTGGGTTTAGCGGCGGGCCGAGCCCTTGCGCGGCTCGTCCTGCGTGGCCGGACAATAATCCTGCAGGATTTCATGGGTACGCCTGATATCGGCGACGACGCCGTCCCGGGCTGCGGTGAAGTCGCCGGCTTTCAGAGCCTTGACGATGGCAACATGCTCGCCGGCAGGGTCGAGCTCGCCGCTGCGCATCAAAGGCTCCACGGAGGCGGAGAGCATGCGCATGTAGGGGCCGAAACGCAGCCACAAGGTTTCGATGAGCTGCAGCAGCACTTCGGAGCCGGAGGCGCGGTAGATGGTGAAGTGGAACTGCTGGTTCTTGGCCATCAGCTCGTAGACGTTGGCGCCGAGGCCGATCACATGCTGCTCGCCGGCGATGCGCTCGAGCGTTGCAATGTCCGTCGGGGTGAGGTTCGGTATGCCCAGTTCGGCGGCCAGGCCTTCGACGGCGATGCGGGCGCGGCAGAGATCGTCCAGGCGGCCGAGGGTGACGATCGGAATGCGGGCCGAGCCGTTGGCCGCGACCTCCAGGGCATTTTCAGCGGCCAGCCGGCGCAGAGCCTCGCGCACCGGCATGTTGCTGGTTCCGAAGGTTTCGGCGAGCGAGGCTATGGTCAGCGTCTGGCCGGGGTCGAAATTGCCGGCCATCAGCGCGTTTCGCAGCTGCTGATAGACGCTCTCCTGGATCGTCGTTCTGGAGGACACCGGTTCCAGGGCTATGCGCACGCTCGCTTCCTTTTCGCTTCGCAGGACTCGTTCATGGTAGAACGAAGGGCAGGCGAAAGGAAAGAGGACTCCCGGATCGGGCGATCAGGCTTCCTCCGCTTCCCAACCTGCCTCATCGACCGGCCCATCCTTCACCGGAGCCTTGCGTAAGCCAAGGACGACGCCGATGAGGGCGAGCGCGCCGCCGATCGCATGATAGAAATGCAGCTGTTCTCCGAGAAGCGCCCAGGCCAGAGCCGCAACGATGATCGGCAGAAGATTGATCAGCAGCGAGGTGCGGCTGGCTCCAAGCTTGTGGATGCCGATCATCCAGCAGAAAGGGGCGACCAGCGAAGTCGGGATCGCGGCATAGAGGATCAGCGGCAGATTTGTCGTCGTAATCGGCGAGATATCGCCCATCAGGAAGATCGGGATCAGCAAAAGGGTCGAAAAGCCGATCTGCCAGAAGAGCTGCTGCCACATCGAAAGCGGCATTGCCCAGCGCCTTAGCATGACACCGTAGAGCGCATTCGAGAGAACAGCGACGATCATCAGGCCGTCGCCGATGTGGAAGCCGCCATCGACCAGCCGCATGGGCTTACCTTGCGAGGTCAGATAGATGAGCCCGATCAAAGAGATGGCGCCACCTGCAATGCTTGCTGCGGTCAATTTTTCAGAGGCCAGCAGGCTTGCGAAAAACGTCGACAGTAACGGCATCAGGGCGAGCATGACACCCATGTTGACGGCGGAGGTGGTCTTGGCCGCCTCATAGGCGAGGCTCTGATAGATCACCATGCCGAGCGCGCCGAGAATAGCGAGTTTCAGCGAATGCTCACGCAATAGTGCGCGGTTACGCCATGCCGCGCGGCCAACGAAGGGCAGGAGCACGACGAAGGCGAGCAGCCAGCGATAGAAGGAGATGGAGCCCGGCGAAATTACGCCGGCGGATGCCTTGGTGACGACGGTATTGCCGGACCAGATCAGCACCGTCAGCAGCGGCGCAAGTCCGGCCGCACTGATTATGGATGCGGAAGCGTTCGGCTGGGTGCTCATGTGAATGGTCTCTCGTCGTCTTCTGACTTGGGGCGAAACGAAGGAGGGCGAATAGGGTTCGCCATCCCAAAGACTTTGTACTGCCTGTCCGAATTCTGGTATATAGCGATAATAAGACAAACAGTAGCGAAATGAGGACATGTCCAGCAGGCCTCCACGCATCGAGGGCGATCCGCCGAACCCGGTTTCCTTCCGCACCGAGAATTACAGAGCGGGCACGGTTTTCCCCAAAAAGAGCCAGCCCTGGGGCGAGCTCAATTATGCGATTACCGGCGTTGCCGATTTCGACATCGAGGGCGTGCGCTATCTGTCGCCGCCGCATTACGCCATCTGGCTGCCGCCGGAGACGATGCACGGCGCCGCGATCCAGCACGATCTGCGCTACGCGACCGTCTATGTCGAACGCGCTCTTTGCGCGAACCTGCCGTCCAAGCCTTCTACGCTCAGCATCAGTCCGCTGCTGAAGGCGATCCTGGCGGATTTCGCGGCGCGCGATGTCACCATGCCGGAAACGGCGGAGGACCTGCGGCTCGCGCGGGTTCTGGTCGATCAGATCCGACTGGCGCCGCGCTGCGAGAGCTATTTGCCGATTTCCGACGATCCGTTGCTCGGCCCGGTGCTCAATGCCCTGCAGTCCGCTCCCGGCGACCGACATTCTCTTGCGGAGTGGGCACGCAGAATGGGGACGACGGAACGTACGCTGTCGCGCCGGTGTCAGGACGATCTAGGCCTTTCCTTCAACGAGTGGCGACAGCGATTGAAGCTCGTTGCCGCGCTGTCGATGGTCGAGGCCGGCGAGCCTGTACACCGGATCGCAACGCAGCTGGGCTACAGCAACGCATCGGCCTTCATCGCCATGTTCCGCCGGATGACCGGCACGAGCCCGACGCGGATGCGATAGATCTTAGCGCATTTCCAGGAAAGTGCGCGGCGGTTTTCCGTCCGGAATGCGCGGGGAAATAAGAAGATAAGATAGAGCGTTTTCGCGTTCCGGAGAACAGCGGAAATACTCTACGGCTCGATCAAAACGATCTCCAGCTTGCGCAGTTCTTCCGGATCGGCCATCGCGTCGATGATAGTAATCATGCCATCTGCATTGAGGGTGCAGCGAAGGGCGATACGCAGCTGCCCGCCGATAACAACGATGGCACCGACTGCGCCGTTGATGACCGCCAGCCGGGCTCCCCGTGCGCGGCCCTGGAAGGTCTTGGCAACGTCGGCGCGCCCGCGGATTTCGCCGGCAGATCCCATACTGGCCGCAACCGCATCCGGCCGGAAGACGGCTTCGGGATCGAGGACGGCGAGCAGTGCCTGCAGGTCGCCGTCACGCGAGGCGGTGAAAAAGGCGTCAACGACGTGGCGCTGGCGGGTGAGATCGGCCTCCGTCGTCGATGGCGTGTCCTGCACGCGGCGGCGGGCACGGCTCGCGAGCTGGCGCGTCGCGACCGTAGTGCGTCCCAGAATCGGAGCGATATCGTCGAAGGACACGTCGAACATATCGTGCAAGACAAAAGCAAGCCGTTCGGCCGGATTGAGCTTTTCCAGGACCACCAGCAGAGCGAGGCCGATGGAGTCCGCCAGCAGAGCGTCCTGTTCCGGGTCGGTGCCATTGCCGGCCTCATGCACCACCATGGGCTCGGGAACATGGATGGTCAGTGGCTCCTCGCGGCGGGATTTGCGCGACCGCAGCAAATCGAGGCAGATGCGGGCCGTCACCGTCGTTAGCCAGCCGCTCAGATTTTCGACGTCGGACGTATCGCTCCTCATCAGGCGCAGCCACGTCTCCTGCACCGCATCTTCCGCCTCCGTGCGCGAGCCGAGCATGCGATAGGCGACGGCGCGCAGATGCGGCCGGTTCGCCTCGAATTTCTCCGCCTGCCATTTTTTTTCGTCCATCGGTCACATCTCCTCATCCTGCTCCGTCAAACCCATGACGAACGAAATCCGGCCGGTGTGACATCGGATCGGCAGGAAAGTGCATCGTCGGGAGATGAGCCGCAACAGGCTCTCGCAACAAGAGGAAAGAAACATGCAAGCTCGTATGAAGAACCCCGCCCTTGTCCTGCCCGAAACCCTGCAGGCTCTTTTGGCTGTCAGCAATTCGATTAAGGATCGCGGCCTCTCGGAAAATACTATGGACCTCGTGCATCTGCGCGTGAGCCAGATCAATGGCTGCAGCGTCTGCACCGACATGGGCTTTCGCAAGCTGCAGAAAGCCGGTGAGACGGTGGAACGCATCGTCGGTGTCTCCGCCTGGCGGGAGATGCCCTATTTTTCCGATGCCGAACGCGCCGCTCTGGCGCTCGGGGAAGCCATCACCCGGCTCGCCGACCGGCCAGACGCCGTCACCGACGAGATCTGGAACGAGGCCACGCGGCACTACGACGAGAAGGCACTCTCTGCCCTCATTGTTGCGATCGCGATCGACAATGTCTGGAACCGGCTGAACTCGACGGTTCGTCAGCCGGCGGGTGCTTCCTGGAACTGATTGTCCGCAACTGGCGCCACCTTCTTCCGAGAGGGAAGAAGGTGGTCTGCTTTTTCAAGCTTCGCCGACCCGCGAGGTTGCCAGCAGCTTCGCTAGCCAGTCGACGAAAACGCGGACCTTGTTGCTCAGGTGCCGGTTGGGTGGATAGACGATATGCATGGGCAGCGTCGGCCGTGTCCAACTGGAGAGGACGGGCACGAGATCACCTTTGGCAAGGGCATCCCGCGCCATGAAGCTTGGAACTTGCGCGATGCCGAGGCCGGTCATGGCTGCTTGCAGATAGCTGCGGCTGTCATTGACCGAGAGGATGTAGCGCGGGGTAATTTCCAGCGACTCGTTGCCGTGTTCGAACAGGAAAGGAATCGTTCGGCCGGTTTGCGCGCGGAAATAGCTGACCGCGTAGTGACTGGTTTCCAGCTCTTCCGGCCGCTCGGGGATGCCGTGCTTCTCGATATAGAGCGGAGCCGCGCAGGTGACGAGATGGATCTCGCCGACGCGACGGGCGATCAGCGACTGGTCGCTCGGCATGCCGGCGCGCAGCGCGCAGTCGACATTCTCGGCGAGATAGTCGACCAGCCGGTCGCCAACGCCGAGGTCGATATGAATATCGGGATAGCGCTGATGGAAATCGCAAAGCGCCGGCATGACGATCTTCTCGGCGAAGGCGCCGGCCATTTCGACACGCAGGCGGCCGCTCGGCAGGCTCTGCGAATTGCTGATGCTGCCGTCCAGTTCCTCGATTTCAGAGAGGATCTGAATGGCGCGCTCATAATAGAGGGCACCATCCGTCGTCACCATGACGCGGCGGGTGGTGCGATTGAGGAGCTTGGCATGCAGATGCGCTTCCAGCGACTGGATGAGCGTCGTCACCGTCGCCTTCGGCATGGAGAGGGCTGCTGCGGCGCGGGTAAAGTTACCCGTCTCCACCACGCGCGCGAATGCCCGCATTGCTGATAACTGGTCCATTCCATGATGTCCCTCGACCTTGATGAAAAGAGGTCGATTGTTTGTAATTGTGAATAGTCTGATCGAATATAGGCTACTTATTCTCAGAGCGGAATAACAATATGTTGTTTCGTAAGTTGTTGCAATGCGGCACGGGGGGCGCTGAACCGCATAATCGGGAATATGGTTGCAAAGCACGTCAAACGGCTTTTGGATTGGGTCATATTCGCTGAAACAGACAGGGATTTGGGTCGATGAGTGCGCCGTGGAAAGATGTTGTGCTGGAAAACGTGCCTACGGGGCCGGTGGCAGCTCGGATCTACAACGGTGAAGGTTTGAAGAAGGCAGCACCCCTCGTGCTTTATCTGCACGGCGGCGCCTTTCTCGATACTGATCATGCGACCAACAGACCGGTGGCGGCAAGCCTCGCAGAGGCCGGGGCCATCGTGGTTGCGGCGGATTATACGAGCTGCAATCAGAATGCTTTTCCGAAGGTGCTGGAATGCGCCTACGGGCTTCTCGCTTACCTCAGCAACAAGCGGAACATGCTTGCGCTGGGTGGAGCGAAAAAATCGCTGCTGTTTGTCGCCGGAGAGGAATCGGGTGGCAATGTTGCAGCGGGCGTCGCTTTAAAGGCGCGCGATCAGATACCCGGTTCGTTGGACGGACAGGTGCTGATTTCGCCTTTACTCGATCCATTCATGGGATCGAAATCTTTCCTCCAGGCGGAGGAAAGCGGCATGCGCGAGCGCTGGACAGAGGGTTGGAACCGATACCTGGGTTTCCTGGGCGGTGTCTGTCACCCTTATGCAGCGCCTCGATACTGTTCGCGGCTTTCGGGCCTCGCGCCGGCATTGGTGCTCACGGCCGAGGACGACCCGCTCCGCGACGAGAGCATGGAATACGGCAGTCGGCTGAAAGCGGCTGGCGTCCGTGTTCGCCAGCAAGTCCTCCCCGCCGGGACAGGCTGGCCCACTCTCTACGGCGGGCAGTCGAAGGACAGGGCTTCGTGGCAGCAGGATATCTGCTGTTGTTTCAAGGGTTTTGTCGAAGACGTGCAGGCTTGATCGACTAAGAAATCCAGTCCGCAAGGGTTAAATGCGGGATTGGACTGACGTCGAAGGCATGAGACCGAAGCGATGGTCACGCGGATGCGCGGTGCTTCGGCCCCTGATTTTATAGAGACGACAGGAATTTGCGGTCCCGTGTCCCAAGACGGGGCCAAAGGAGAGACTAACATGAAGTCCAACGGTAAGAGCTGGGCCCTGTGGGGCGCCGGCATGGGTGTTGCTGCGGCTGTTGCAGGCGCGGCCTTCTATCTGGAGCTGCCGCGCGGCGCTCAGGCAACCGAGGCGGCGAGCCAGGCGGCACCGCCGGCTGTCCCCGTTACGGTTGCTGCCGTCGAGCCGCGCGACATCACGTCCTGGCAGGAGTTTTCCGGCCGGCTCGAGGCCATTGACCGCGTCGAGATCCGGCCGCGCGTGGCTGGTGCAATCCAGTCCGTGCATTTCCGCGAAGGCGCCCTGGTCAAGCAGGGCGACCTGCTTGTCACGATCGATCCCGCTCCCTATGAGGTGGCCGTCGCTCAGGCACAGGCGCAGGTTGGCGCGGCGAAGGCCACTCTTAATCTGACCAAAGTCGAGGTCGATCGCGGCCAGAAGCTCTTCGACAACAAGACGATCTCGCAGAGCGATATGGACACACGCGCCAGCAATTACGCTGCGGCGGAAGCCAATCTGAAGGCGGCGCAAGCAACCTTGCAGACGGCGCAGTTAAATCTCGACTATACGCAGGTCCGTGCCCCGATCGCTGGTCGTGTCGGCAAGATCGCCGTTACAGTCGGCAACCTTGTTGCTGCCGGCGCCTCCTCCACGGCGCTGACGACGCTCGTTTCGGTCGATCCGATCTATGCGAGCTTCAGCGCCAATGAGCAGACCGTGACCCAGGCTCTCTCCGAACTGCCGGCTACCGGCGGCGCGGTTCCGCCGGTCGAGCAGATTCCGGTACAGATCGGCACGGCAAGCGATAATGGCACGCCCATCAAGGGCAAACTGCAACTGATCGACAACGAAGTCGACGCGGCAAGCGGCACCGTCAGCGTTCGCGCCGTGTTCGACAATCCCGGTGGCCGCCTCATCCCCGGCCAGTTCGTGCGGGTCCGCATGGGCCAACCGAAGGCCGAGACCAAGCTCGTCATCAGCGACCGCGCAGTCGGCACCGACCAGGACAAGAAGTTCGTCTTCGTGGTTGATGGCGACAACAAGGTCAATTACCGGCAGGTCCAACTCGGTTCGCTGGCCGATGGCGAGCGCGTGATCGAGGACGGCCTGAAAGTCGGCGAAAAGGTCGTTGTCAACGGGCTGCAGCGCATCCGTCCCGGTGCGGTCGTCGCACCGCAGTTGGCAGAGAAGGTCGCGACCGCTCAGTAAGACTTTGCCTTCTGCCCGTGGGGAGAAGGCCGACATCCGAATTCACATGATCCGCCGGCGGCTCCTAGCTCGCCGGGCAGGGATTTTGCATCCGCTTTCACCCCGTAGAGGGCTTTGATATGAACATCTCCAGATTCTTTGTCGACCGCCCGGTCTTTGCCGGTGTTCTTTCGGTCCTCATCGTGGTCGCCGGCCTGATCGGCCTCAGGGCGCTGCCGATCTCCGAATATCCGGAGGTCGTGCCGCCGTCGATTGTCGTGCGCGCCACCTATCCTGGCGCCAACCCGACCGTTATTGCGGAAACGGTGGCGACGCCGCTCGAAGAGCAGATCAACGGTGTCGAGGGCATGCTCTACATGTCCAGCCAGGCAACGTCCGACGGCGTTCTCAACGTGACGGTAACCTTCAAGCTCGGTACCGATCCCGACAAGGCGCAGCAGCTCGTGCAAAACCGGGTTTCGCAGGCTGAGCCACGCCTGCCCACCGAAGTGCGTGCCCTCGGCATCACGACCGTCAAGAGCTCGCCCGACTTCATCATGGTCGTCAACCTCGTCTCGGACGGGGCCGACCACGACATCACCTATCTGCGAAACTACGCAACCCTGAACGTCAAGGATCGGCTCGCCCGCATCGAAGGCGTCGGGCAGGTGCAGGTCTTCGGCGCCGGCGACTATTCCATGCGCGTCTGGATCGATCCGCAGAAGGCGGCCGAGCACAATCTTGCCGCCAGCGACATCAGCAATGCGATCAGCTCGCAGAACGTCCAGGCTGCGGCCGGCATCATCGGTGCCTCGCCCAGCCGGCCGGGCGTGGATATGCAGCTCAACGTCAATGCTCAGGGCCGCCTGCGCACACCCGAGGAGTTCGGCAACATCATTGTCAAGACGGGGGCCAATAGCGAGATCACTCGCCTTCGCGACGTCGCTCGCGTCGAACTGGGTGCGGAAGACTATACGCTGCGTTCGCTGCTCGACGGCAAGCCGGCCGTCGCCGTTGCGGTTCTCCAGGCACCCGGTTCGAATGCGATCGAGATCGCGAACAATGTGCGCTCGACCATGAACGAGCTGCAGAAGGCCATGCCGGCGGGCGTCAAGTACGATATCGTCTACGATACGACAAAATTCGTCCGCGCCTCGATCGAGAAGGTGATCGACACGCTGCTCGAAGCCATCGCGCTAGTCGTCCTCGTCGTCATCCTGTTCCTGCAGACATGGCGCGCCTCGATCATCCCGCTGATCGCCGTTCCGGTGTCGATCATCGGCACCTTTGCGGTGATGTACGTCTTCGGATTCTCGATCAATGCACTCAGTCTGTTCGGCCTGGTGCTGGCGATCGGTATCGTCGTGGACGACGCGATCGTGGTCGTGGAAAACGTCGAACGCAATATCGAGAACGGGCTCAGTCCGCGCGACGCCACCTACAAGGCCATGAAGGAAGTCTCCGGTCCGATCATCGCGATCGCGCTGGTGCTCGTCGCGGTCTTCGTGCCGCTCGCCTTCATCTCCGGCCTGTCCGGCCAGTTCTACCGCCAATTCGCGCTGACGATCGCCATCTCGACCGTCATCTCGGCCTTCAACTCGCTTACCCTGTCTCCGGCACTGGCATCCCTGCTCCTGAAGGGTCATCATGCGCCGAAGGATCGGTTGACGCGGGTCATGGACGCGGTCTTCGGCTGGTTCTT
Source organism: Rhizobium sp. ZPR4 (assembly GCF_040215725.1). Taxonomy (NCBI): domain Bacteria; kingdom Pseudomonadati; phylum Pseudomonadota; class Alphaproteobacteria; order Hyphomicrobiales; family Rhizobiaceae; genus Rhizobium; species Rhizobium sp. ZPR4. Next base: position 2,398,074 of record NZ_CP157967.1, on the reverse strand, counting down.
CCGTGGTTTCAACCGGGCGTTCGGAGCCGGTTCGAAATACTACGGCAAGGGCGTCGGCGGCCTGCTGTCGCGCAAGAGCATCGTAATGGTGATCTATCTCGCGCTGGTGGGAGCGACCTATAGCCTGTTCACAACGGTTCCAGGCGGTTTCGTGCCGTCACAGGACAAGCAGTATCTGATCGGCTTCGCACAGTTGCCGGATGCCGCAAGCCTCGACCGCACGGAAGACGTGATTAAGCGCATGACTGATATCGCGCTGAAGCAGCCGGGCGTCGCCAATGCGATCGCCTTCCCGGGCCTGTCGATTAACGGCTTCACCAATTCCTCGAATGCCGGTATCGTTTTCGTCACGCTGAAGGACTTTGATGAGCGCAAGACGCCCGACCTTTCGGGCGGGGCGATTGCCATGGCGCTAAACCACAAGTTCGGTGCCATCCAGGATGCCTTCATCGCCATGTTCCCGCCGCCGCCAGTCAACGGTCTCGGCACGACAGGCGGCTTCAAGCTGCAGATCGAGGATCGCGCCGGCCTCGGCAACCAGACGCTCGACCAGGCGGCCAAGGCAGTGATCGCCAAGGCCTACCAGACACCGGAACTCGCCGGCATCTTCTCGAGCTTCCAGATCAACGTGCCGCAGCTTTTCGCCGATCTCGACCGCGCCAAGGCCGAGCAACTCGGGGTCTCCGTCACCGACGTCTTCCAGACGCTGCAGATCTATCTCGGTTCGCTCTATGTGAACGACTTCAACGCCTTCGGCCGCACCTACAGCGTCCGCGTGCAGGCCGATGCCAAGTTCCGCGCCCAGCCGGAAGATATCGGCCAGTTGAAGGTTCGTTCGGCATCGGGTCAGATGATCCCGCTTTCGGCTCTGCTGAAGGTCGATGCCACCACCGGTCCAGAGCGTACGAACCGCTATAACGGCTTCCTTGCCGCCGACATCAATGGCGGCCCGGCGCCCGGCTTCTCGTCGGGTCAGGCACAAGCGGCGATCGAGAAGATTCTGCATGAGACGTTGCCCGCCGGCATAGACTTCGAGTGGACGGATTTGACCTACCAGCAGATTCTGGCTGGCAATTCCAGCATCGTCGTCTTCCCGCTGGCGCTGCTGCTGGTCTTCCTGGTGCTGGCCGCCCAATATGAGAGCCTGACCTTGCCGCTCGCCATCGTCATGATCGTGCCGATGGGTGTATTGGCAGCGCTGACCGGCGTTTGGCTCATGGGTGGGGACAACAACATCTTCACCCAGATTGGTCTGGTGGTGTTGGTGGGCTTGTCGGCGAAGAACGCGATCCTGATCGTGGAATTCGCTCGCGAGCTGGAGTTCGAAGGCCGCACGCCGGTTCAGGCAGCGATAGAGGCCAGCCGCCTGCGTCTGCGTCCGATCCTGATGACTTCCATGGCCTTCATCATGGGTGTCGTGCCGCTGGTCACCTCGACCGGCGCTGGTGCCGAGATGCGCGCCGCCATGGGTATCGCGGTGTTCTCGGGCATGATCGGCGTCACCTTCTTCGGCATCTTCATGACGCCGGTGTTCTACGTGCTGATCCGCCGCGTCACGGGCAACCGTCCGCTGAAGCAGCACCCGCACAACGACAACGAACATTCGGCGGAGGTACTCCCGATCGCCGCCGAATAGGGGCCGTGCCGACAGTACTCCAGTGCTCGACAGGCCATGGGCGGGACCGAAAGGTCCCGCCTTTTCCTTATTCGGCCTTTGAAGAATCTGCCGCAAGCATGCCGATTTCCTTTGCATGCTGGCACCATAGGTTTATCAAGCTCTTGGACGATTTGATTGACGTACATCGGGCGTGAGGAGTGGCCCGTTGGCGCAAGGGCCGAAAGAGCGATAGCATGCAGATGCGAGGCCCGCGCGTTCCATTCGGAGGATAGGCTATGAGCGGCAGGAAGATCGCTTTTCTCGGTACGGGATTGATGGGAGCGCCGATGGCACGGCGGCTGCTGGCCGCCGGTTTTGCCGTGACGGTCTGGAACCGCGACCGGAGCAAGGCGGAACCTCTGGCCGCCGATGGCGCGACCGTTGCGGATACCGCGGTGGAGGCGGCGCGGGGAGCCGAGGTGGTTTTCACCATGCTCACCAATGGCGGCGCCGTCGGTGAAGTCCTGTTCGGCAGCGGCGTGGCCGATGTGCTGGAGTCTGGAACGGTTGTTATCGACAACAGCTCGATATCGCCGGCTGTTGCCCGCGAACATGCCTTCAAACTCGCCGAGCGCGGCATCCGTCATATCGATGCGCCGGTCTCCGGCGGCGTGGTCGGCGCGGCTGCCGGAACGCTCGCAATCATGGCGGGCGGCGATGCCGGCGTCATCGACAGTGTGCGCGATATCATGGCGCCTCTCGGGCGCGTAACCCGCGTCGGCCCAAGCGGGACAGGCCAGCTCGCAAAACTCGGCAATCAGCAGATCGTTGCGGTGACTATCGGTGCCGTCGCGGAAGCGATGCTACTGGTCGAGGCCGGCGGGGGCTCGCGCGAAGCGTTTCGTGACGCCATTCGCGGCGGCTTTGCCGAAAGCCGGATTCTGGAGCTGCATGGCCAGCGCATGATCGAGCGCAATTTCGAGCCGGGCGGAACCGCCCGCAACCAATTGAAGGATCTCGATACGGTGCTGGCGGCGGCGCAGAACCTGTCACTTCATCTGCCGTTGACCGAGGTCGTTCGGGCCGAGTTTGCCGAATTCGTGGAGAATGGCGGCGGCGAGCAGGATCACAGCGGCCTGCTGCAGCATCTGGAAGACAAGAATGCCCAAGGAAAGGCGTGAGGAAGAGATGAGCGACAAGGGTGCATCCAAGCGTCGTCTGCGTTCGCAGGACTGGTTCGACAATCCGGATCATATCGATATGACGGCGCTGTATCTCGAGCGCTTCATGAACTACGGCATTACCCCGGAAGAGCTGCGGTCCGGCAAGCCGATCATCGGCATCGCCCAGAGCGGTAGCGATCTCACGCCCTGCAATCGCCATCACCTCGATCTCGCCAAGCGCGTGCGCGACGGTATTCGCGATGCCGGCGGCATTCCGATCGAGTTTCCGACGCATCCGATCTTCGAAAACTGCAAGCGCCCGACGGCGGCGCTCGACCGCAATCTTGCCTATCTCGGCCTGGTGGAAGTGCTCTATGGCTATCCGCTCGACGGCGTCGTGCTGACGACCGGCTGCGACAAGACCACGCCGTCGGCGCTGATGGCGGCCTCGACCGTCAATATCCCGGCGATCGTTCTCTCCGGCGGCCCGATGCTCGATGGCTGGCATGAGGGCGAGCTTGCCGGCTCTGGCACCGTGATCTGGCGCTCGCGCCGCAAGCTCGCGGCTGGCGAGATCGACGAGGAAGAATTCATGGAGGCGTCGCTCGCCTCGGCGCCCTCGATCGGTCATTGCAACACCATGGGAACGGCTTCGACGATGAATGCCATGGCCGAAGCGCTCGGCATGTCGCTGACCGGCTGTGCCGCCATTCCCGGCGCCTATCGCGAGCGCGGGCAGATGGCCTACCGCACCGGACGGCGGGCGGTCGAACTGGTTCTTGCCGATATCAAGCCTTCTGACGTGCTGACGCGCGAGGCCTTCCTCAATGCTATCAAGGTCAATTCCGCTATCGGCGGTTCGACCAATGCGCAGCCGCATCTGGCCGCCATGGCCAAACACGCCGGCGTCGAGCTTTATCCCGATGATTGGCAGGTGCATGGCTTCGACATTCCGCTGCTTGCCAATGTGCAGCCGGCGGGTGCCTATCTCGGCGAGCGCTTCCATCGTGCCGGCGGCGTTCCGGCCATCATGTGGGAGCTGCTGCAGGCCGGCAAGCTGGATGGCAGCTGTCCGACGGTGACGGGCAGGACGATGGCGGAGAATTTGAAGGACAGAGAAGCGACCGACCGCGAGGTCATCCGCCCTTTTGCAGAGCCGCTGAAGGAGCGTGCCGGCTTCCTGGTGCTGAAGGGCAATCTGTTCGACTTCGCCATCATGAAGATGAGCGTTGTCTCCGAGGAGTTCCGCAGCCGCTACCTGCAGGAGCCAGGCCACGAAGGTGTGTTCGAGGGCAGGGCGGTGGTCTTCGACGGCTCCGAGGATTATCACAAACGCATCAACGATCCAGATCTCAGCATCGACGAAAAAACCATTCTCGCCATCCGCGGCGCCGGACCGATCGGCTGGCCGGGATCGGCCGAAGTCGTTAACATGCAGCCGCCGGATCATCTTCTTAAAAGAGGCATCAAGAGCCTGCCGACGATCGGCGATGGCCGTCAGTCGGGCACGGCCGACAGTCCCTCCATTTTGAATGCCTCGCCGGAAAGTGCTGCGGGCGGCGGGCTTGCCTGGCTCAGGACTGGCGATATCATCCGCATCGATTTCAATCAGGGACGCTGCGACATGCTGGTGGACGAGGCAGAGATCGCGCGTCGCAAGGGCGACGGCATCCCGGCGGTGCCGCCGGATGCGACGCCGTGGCAGCGCATCTATCGCCGTTCGGTCACGCAGCTTTCCGACGGAGCCGTGCTGGATGGCGCCGCCGATTTCCGCGGCATCGCCGCCAATCCGCCGAGGCACAATCATTGACAGGCGTCGGCCGCCGGCAAGGATTGGAGCTCTGCTGTTAATTTGGGTAGCTTGCGCAGCCATTAAAGTTCGCGAAAGGGAGTAGTGCAACTATAATTGGCTGCGATTAGTTAGTCTCTTCAGTTTCCGAAGGGGGTGGTGCTCTTTGGCAGGGACGACATCAGGACGAAGCGAAGAAGAGTTCCAGGACCTTTTGAGGAGGCTGGAGCTGGCGCTGGAGGCGTCTCAAATCGGTGTCTGGCAGCATAATGTCAACGAGCAGGAACTGCTTTGGGACTCGCAGATGCACAAGCTCTACGGGACCGGGCTTCATGAGCGCAGGGTTTCCTCCGACGTCTGGATGAATGCGCTGCATCCCGAGGATATCGAAGGGGCTATCCACGATTTCGATATCGCGCTGGCCAGGAAGGGTTTCTACAATTCCCAGTTCCGCATCATCCTGCCGGGAGGCGAGGTACGCCATCTGCGTTCGCGCGCGCATTATTATGAGGATGCCGAAGGGGCGCCTTCCTTCATCGGCGCGGAATGGGACGTCACTGCTGACGTCCTGCTCAATCGCGAGTTAACCGGCCAAAAAGCCATCGCCGAAGCCCGCGCCGTTGCATTGGAGCACAGTCGTGCGCGCATAGAGCATGCCGCCGACCACGATTATCTCACAGGCCTTCCAAATCGCCGCTATTTCGACCGGCGTCTGGCCGAGTTGCACAACGATGCATCTGTCGGGACCTTGGCGATCCTCCATATCGATCTCGATGGGTTCAAGGAGATCAACGACAAATGGGGCCATGCGGCTGGTGATGCCACGCTGCAGAGCGCAGCCGCCCGCATTTCCGGAGCGATAACCGCCAACGACATCGTCGCCCGCATCGGCGGCGACGAGTTTGTGGCCGTGCTGGTCAATATCGGCAGTGTCGAAAGGCTTCAGGCCATCGCCGACGATATTTTATCGCGATTGCGTCGCGAAGTGCGTTTCGGCAACGAGATGCTGAAGATCGGCGCGTCCATCGGTGTGGCGATAGGCCAGACGAGCGGCGCAGGCAATCTGTTGGCAGAATCCGATGTCGCCCTTTTTCAAGCCAAGAAACTCGGTCGCAACCGGGTGGAGTTCTTCACGCCGCAGCTCCAGTCCGATCTGCATGCAGAACGCCGTCTGGCCGACGAGTTGCGATTGGCGCCGGTGCTGCGGCAGATCGAGCCCTTCTATCAGATTCAGGTGGATGCGCAGAGCCGCCGCATCGTCGGACTGGAGGCGCTGGCACGTTGGCGGCATCCGGGAAGGGGATTGCTGAGCCCCGTGGCCTTCCTCAAGGTCGCCGATGAATATGGATTTACCGCGGAGATCGATGCGGCTGTGCTGAAGCGCGCACTGGCGGATCGGGCAGCCTGGGTTTCGCAGGGCCTTTCACCGCCGCGTATTGCCGTGAATATCTCCGGTCGCCGGCTTGCCGATCCCGACCTGATCGACGGTTTGAAGGCGCTCAGAATACCGCGCCACGCCATCGCCTTCGAGCTGGTGGAGACCATCTTTCTGGATGAGCCCGATGAGGCGGTGCTTGCCAATATCGCCGGTATCAAGGAAATGGGAATCGATATCGAGATCGACGATTTCGGCTCTGGTCATGCTTCGCTGATCGGCCTCGTCAAGCTGAAACCGAAGCGACTGAAGATAGACCGGCAGCTGGTGACTGCCGTAACGGTGTCTGCGGAGCAGCGTCGTCTTGTCGGCTCCATTATCGAAATCGCACGCACATTGAATGTCGAGGTGGTCGCCGAAGGGGTCGAGACCGAGGATCATGCGCGCGTTCTGGCTGAAGTCGGCTGCGACGAGCTTCAGGGCTATGCTATCGGCTATCCTTCTTGCGAAAGCGAGACCGCGGCTTTGCTGAAATCAGCCGAGGCATCGAGCCTGAGCTGATCTTCCGCCAATCTTGTGGCGTATGCTACTGAATCTGCAGGGCGAGGATCAGACCATAGCTGATGGCGCCCAGCGTCAACAGCGATAGCGTCGCTGCCGCGATCACCCGACCGCCGGCATGGGCGACGGAGCGGATGTTGACCGACAGGCCAAGCGCTGCCATGGCGATGACGGTCAAAATGCCGGAAACAGTTTCCATCGGCGTCACCAGCGCATCCGGGATCAGCCCGAAGGAGCGTAGCGCCATCAACCCCAGGAAGCCGCAGATGAACCAGGGGACCAGCGAATGGTGGTGGCCGCTGCGTCCATCCGTTCCTGCCGCCTCTGTCTTGGTGATGATGCCGAGTAGGAAGATGACCGGACCCAGCATCAGGACGCGGACGAGCTTGACGAGCGTCCCGGTCTGGACAGCGAGCAGGCCGACTGGCGCGGTCGCTGCCAATACTTGCGGTACGGCATAGACTGTCAATCCGGCGAGGGTTCCGTATTGCGGCACACTCATGCCGAAGTGGAAGTAGAAAAGCGGCAGCAGGAACACGGCGGCGATGCCAAGCACAGCGGTGAAGGCGAGTGCCGCGGCGATCTCGCGCGAATCGGCCTCGATCACCGGGGCAACGGCGACGATCGCCGAGTTGCCGCAGATCGAATTGCCGCAGGCGATCAGCGTCGCGAGCTTCGGCGGCAGGCCGAGCGCCCGGCCGATCATATAGGTGGCGGCGATCGACAGCACGACGACGATGGCAATGCCCGCGATCAGCCAGACGCCGGCGCCGCGAATCGCCGAGAGGCTGATCGAGGCGCCGAGAAGCACGATGGCGATTTCCAGAAGGAACTTGGCGCTGAAATCGATGCCCGGCTTCATCGCCGGCTTCAGCGGCTTGATCGTGCAGACGGCGATGCCGAGCGCGATGGCAAGCACCAGGCTTTCGATCCAACGGCCACCGAGGAGGCTGGTTTCAACATGCTCGGCGGCATAGGCCAGAAGGGCCACGGCCGAGGTGAGTGCAAGGCCGGGAAGGATGGTGTTTGCGCGTTGAGCAAGGGACATGGCGTGCCGTCATTCGTTTCTTGTAATTTGGTGACGGCTGGAAAGTCTCATCTGTCGATGTCGACATCCATCGAATATTATCCTATGTTTTGTTCGATAAATTAGAATGATTTCCCATGACCTTTGAACAACTCGCCATTTTCGTCGCCGTTGCTGAGCGAGAGCATCTGACCAATGCTGCCGAAGCGATCCATCTGACTCCCTCCGCCGTCAGCTCGGCGATCAAGAACCTCGAAGCTTATTACGGCGTCGAACTTTTCCATCGCGTCGGGCGGCGCATCGAGCTGACGGAGACGGGCCGGTCCTTTCTCGGCGAAGCCAAGGCGACGCTGGCGCGCGTGCGATCCGCTGAACTCATGCTCTCGGAATTGGGCGGGCTGCAGCGCGGCCGGCTCAGCCTCTATGCCAGCCAGACAATCGCCAGTTACTGGCTGCCGCCTCTGCTGATGCGGTTCCATCGCGATTATCCCGGCATCGAGCTGGATCTGACGATCGGCAATACCCGCACCGTCACCGAGGCTGTCATTGATGGTGCGGCCGAACTGGGTTTCATTGAGGGTGAAGTGGATGCGCCGGCGCTGTCGATGAAGGTCGTGGCACAGGACGCGCTCGTCATCGTCGTGCCCCCGCATCACCCCTGGGCAGATGGTCGGCAGCTGACTGCCGCCGACCTTGCTACCGGCACATCCTGGGTGATGCGAGAGGAGGGTTCTGGCACGCGTTCGGAATTCGAAAATGCGGTCGCGAGGCTCGGGGCTTTGCCGCGCGATCTTGAGGTGGCGCTTGTCCTCCCCTCGAATGAAGCCGTGCTGTCCGCGGTCTGCACCGGGCAAAGTGCCGCTGCCATTTCCAGTGCCGCAGCAAGAGCCTATTTGGGGCAGGGGCTGCTGGTTCAGGCAATATTCGATCTACCCGCCCGCAGTTTCCGGCTGCTACGGCACAAGGAGCGCCATGCGAGCAAGGCCGCCCAGACGCTTGAGGCGATGTGCAAGGGCTGACGCCAGTTCGGTCAATTTATTCCTTAACGCTTTGCGGACGGAAAACCGCTGCGCGCTTTTCCTGAAAATGCTCTATCGCCGCTCCCCACCTTGCCGGTTGGCGATGACGAGCTCGATCTCGTTGCGTTCCAGCATAGCGCGAATGTCTGATGGCGGGGCATCGTCTGTGACCAGCGTGTCGTAGGTTGCGGGTTCGCTGAGGACGATGGGTGCGGTGCGGCCGAACTTGGCGCTGTCGGCGACGACGATGCGGTTTTCGGCGCGGCTTGCCGCTTCCCGTGAATATTCCGCTTCCTCGAGATCGTGCAGCATGAAGCCCGAGGTCGCGTTGATGGCGCCGACGGAAAGGATGGCGTGGCGCACGTTGAAGCGACGCAGGAAATTGGCAGCTTCCATACCGAAGGTGCCGCCGTCGTGACCGCGCAGTTCGCCACCCGCAAAGAACACGCGGTTGCCATTACGGGTCGCAAGCGCATGGGCGACGGCGACGGCATTGGTGACGACGAAAAGGTTCTGATGCTTCTGCAGCGCGACGGCAATGAAGGCGGTGGTCGAGCCGACGTCGAGGAAGAGCGCATCGCCATCCTCGATCATCGAGGCGACTGTGGCGGCGATCATCCGCTTGGCTTCGGCATTCTCGTTCATCCGCAGATGCAGCGGCGGCTCGTTCATGGAGTCCTTGATGTGGACCCCGCCATGCACTTTCGTTACGAGGCCGTTGGCTTCCAGGCTGCGGATGTTGCGGCGGATGGTCTCCTCGGAAACGCCCAGCCGCTCGGCCAGGAACTGGATGCGGCTCGCACCGCCGGCCAGGCGCAATTCTTCCAGTATCTCGCGCTCGCGATGATTGGCGTGCAGCGGTGGTTGGGATATGCCCGACATGGTTCCTGATCCTGTTGTGGGTATTGATCCCAAACTTCCGTGGCTCTCGACTGGCTAGTCCTGTTGCCGCCGGAGGCCATAATCCGCGCAACCTTTGTCCGGTTGCCTCGCGCCTGAGTTTTTAAGACAAATCTCACCTACGGTGAAGCGCAGTCTTTAGGATATCCATAGCTCATCCAATTGGAGATGGTCGCTCGATTCCAACAAAAAACCAAATATTCGTTTCATTTTGTGGGGTGGTTCTTGACAGCTTTGTTTTTGTGGGGAACCCTCCGCATTTAAAGGATGCTCAGCAGCAGGACCGGAGGGGGAATGACTGCGACGGCGGAAGACAGGATACATTCTCTCAGCATCTGGCGCGGGCCGATCGACATCGAACCGCTCGTGGGCGGCATTACCAATCGCAACTATCTGGTCGGCCATGACGGTCGACGCTTCGTCGTGCGGCTGGGGTCGGACATTCCCGTTCACCACATCAGCCGCGCCAACGAGGTGGCGGCGAGCAGGGCTGCGCATGCAGCCGGTCTTTCGCCTGCTGTAATCCATCATGAGCCGGGCATACTGGTGCTCGACTATATCGATGCCAAGCCGCTGTCTGCCGAGGATGTAAGTCACCCCTCATTCGTGGTGCGGGTCGTTTCGCTCGTTCGCTCCTGCCATCGCGATGTAGCGAGGCACTTTCGCGGGCCGGCGGCGATTTTCTGGGTCTTCCATGTAGTCAGGGATTACGCGGCTGTGCTGGAGGCTGGTGGCAGTCGGCATAAGGCACTTTTGCCTTCCTTTCTGGAGATTGCCGAACGTCTTGAAGGCGCAGCCGGCCCTTTCGAGATCGCCTTCGGCCACAATGATCTGCTGGCGGCGAATTTCCTCGATGACGGCAAGCGGCTGTGGTTGATCGATTGGGATTATGCCGGCTTCAACACGCCGCTTTTCGATCTCGGCGGCCTTGCCTCCAACAATGAATTCTCGGAAGTGCAGGAAGAGGCGATGCTGGAGGCCTATTTCGAGGCCGGCGTCAGCGAAGATCTGCGCCGGCGCTATCGGGCGATGAAATGCGCTTCGCTTCTGCGCGAGACGATGTGGAGCATGGTTTCGGAAATCCATTCCGACATCGAATTCGATTATTCTTCCTATACAGCTGAAAACCTGCGGCGGTTTGAGAGTGCCTGGCAGGATTTTCGCAATTCTTGAGGTGACGTGATGAAGGAACTGCCTGCTACCGCAAAAACCGTCGTCATCGGCGGCGGCATCATCGGCTGCTCGACCGCTTATCATCTCGGCAAGCTTGGCTTTACCGATACCGTGCTTCTGGAGCGCAAGAAGCTGACCTCGGGCACGACGTTCCACGCCGCCGGTCTCGTCGGCCAACTGCGCACCAGCGCCAATATCACGCAGATGCTTGGTTACTCCGTCGATCTCTACAAGAAGCTCGAGGCGGAGACGGGGCTTGCCACCGGCTGGAAGATGAATGGTGGCCTGCGTCTTGCCTGCAACGAGGAGCGCTGGACAGAGGTGAAGCGGCAGGCGACGACCGCACAATCTTTCGGCCTGCAGATGCATCTGCTGACGCCCAAGGAGGCTTTCGATCTCTGGCCGCTGATGGATGTCGACGACCTCGTCGGTGCCGCGTTCCTGCCGACCGACGGGCAGGCCAATCCCTCCGATATCACTCAGGCGCTCGCCAAGGGCGCCCGTATGAGCGGCGTGTCGATCTTCGAGGATACCGAAGTTCTCGATCTGGAGATCGACAAGGGCCGTATTCGCGCCGTCATCACCGAGAGCGGCCGTATCGAATGCGAGCGCGTCGTCGTCTGTGCGGGGCAGTGGACGCGGACCTTCGCCGCCCGTTTCGGGGTCAACGTGCCGCTTGTCTCGGTGGAGCACCAGTATCTCATCACCGAATCCTTCGGCGTGCCCTCCAACCTGCCGACGCTGCGCGATCCGGACCGGCTGACCTATTACAAGGAGGAGGTCGGCGGGCTGGTCATGGGCGGCTACGAGCCCAATCCCATTCCGTGGGCGCTCGATGGCATCCCTAGGGATTTCCATTACACGCTGCTCGACAGCAATTTCGATCATTTCGAGCAGATCATGGAGCAGGCGCTGGTGCGCGTGCCGGCGCTGCAGACGGCCGGCGTCAAGCAGCTGCTTTGCGGGCCGGAGAGCTTTACGCCCGACGGCAATTTCATTCTCGGTGAGGCACCGGAACTGAAGAATTTCTTCGTCGGCGCCGGCTTCAACGCTTTCGGTATCGCCTCTGCCGGCGGTGCCGGCATGGCGCTTGCCGAGTGGGTTGCCAAGGGCGAGCCGCCTTACGATCTTTGGCCCGTCGATATCAGGCGCTTCGGCCGTCCGCATTTCGACACCGACTGGGTGCGCACCCGCACGCTGGAGGCCTATGGCAAGCATTACACCATGGCATGGCCTTTCGAAGAGCATTCCAGCGGCCGGCCCTGCCGCAAGTCGCCGCTTTACGATCGGCTGAAAGCGCAGGGCGCCTGCTTCGGCGAAAAGCTCGGTTGGGAGCGGCCGAACTGGTTTGCCGATCTCTTCGCCGGCGAGGAGCCAAAGGACGTCTACACTTACGGCCGGCAGAACTGGTTCGATGCCGTCGGACGGGAACATAAAGCCGTTCGTGAGGCGGCTGTTATCTTCGACCAGACCTCCTTTGCCAAATTCGTGCTGAAGGGCAGGGATGCCGAGGCGGCTATCTCGTGGATCGCCGCTAATGATGTGGCAAAGCCCGTCGGTGCTTTGACCTATACCCAGATGTTGAACGACCGGGGCGGCATCGAATGCGATGTCACCGTTGCCCGCATCGCCGAAAACGAATTCTACATCACCACGGGCACGGGCTTTGCCACGCATGATTTCGACTGGATCGCCCGCAATATTCCGTCCGAGATGCATGCGGAGCTGGTGGATGTCACCTCCGCCTATTCCGTACTGTCGCTGATGGGGCCGAAGGCGCGCGTGATCTTGCAGGCCGTGACCTCGGCCGATGTTTCGAATGCGGGATTCCCCTTCGGCAAGGTGAAGACCGTCGGTATCGCCGGTTGCCCGGTGCGGGCGCTGCGCATCACCTATGTCGGCGAGCTTGGCTATGAGCTGCATGTGCCGGTGGAATATGCCGCGACCGTCTATGACGTGCTGATGGCCGCCGGCCGCGAGCACGGCCTCGTGAATGCGGGCTATCGCGCCATCGAAAGCTGCCGTCTGGAGAAGGGTTATCGAGCCTGGGGTTCGGATATCGGGCCGGACCATACGCCGGTCGAGGCCGGGCTTGCCTGGGCGGTAAAGACGAAGAAGGATATCGCCTTCTGCGGCAGGGAGGCGATCGAGCGCCAGCTGGCCTCCGGGGTGAAGAAGATGCTCGCCTGCTTCGTGCCCGACGATCCAGAGATCGTGCTTCTCGGTCGGGAGACGATCTATCGCGATGGGCAGCGCGTCGGCTGGCTGTCGAGCGGCGGCTACGGCTACACGATCGGCAAGGCGATCGGCTATGGTTATGTCCGAGACCCCAACGGCGTCACGGAGGATTTTGTGCTGTCCGGCCGCTATGAGCTCGATGTCGCGCAGAGCCGCGTGCCGTGCCAGGTGTCGCTGAAGCCGCTTTACGATCCACAGATGGTGCGGATCAAGGGGTGATTGCGGAAGGTGCGAAGAAGTTGCTGCTTCATTGTTGTTCCGGCGTGTTCCCGCCGTGGAATTTGCCGAAGTGACGTGCGGCAAACAAGGCGAGTGCAAGCGCGCCGAGGCCAATGGCGAGCGCATCCAATCCGTTGTTCCAATTCAATGAGCCCGGCCGGACGAGAAGCAGGTACGCGACCACGAGATTGGCGAATCCCCACAACACATTGACGGTCGATGAGGAAAGTCCCACGCCACGCGGTTTGGCGAAAGGTGATTGAAACGGTCTGCCGAGAACGCCGCTCACCAGATGCGGAACCGCGTTCATGAGAAAGCCGCCGCCGCCGAACAGAAGCAGATAGTGGAGCAAATTCATGTTGAAGGTTCCGCTTGGCAAGTTCGTGGGTGATAGTCTTGGTTACGGCGATGTGGAGCTGTCCCAGACAATATCCGGCAGGAGGTCTTCGTTCGCTTGCAGAAACGGCCTTAGGCGGCTGGGCTCTGCGCGACTGGCTCGATCGGCAGATCGGTGCCGGAAACATCAGCGCCGGGACCCATGACAACGATGCCTTCACCGGCGATCCGCCCCGCAAGCTGACCGTTGAAAACGAGATTCCCGTCATTGACGACGTTGCGACCGATCCGGCCGGAAACGACGGCGTTCCCCCCGGCTTCAATAATCAATCCGCCGAGCAGGCCACCGGATGCAATCAGTTTCCCACCTGGTTTGACATGGGTAACTCCGGTGACGGTGTTGCCGACAATCATAATCTTGGTCACAACCAGGTCACCAATATGCTGGCCCATTTCAGCTACTCCCTCGACGTTATCGAACAGATAGTCAGCGGAGCTTACGGTTTTTCATGGCTCTCGCAATGGGTTTGATTGGCCGTCATCGCAAGTAAGCTTGCCAAATCAAGCGCAGCCTCAGATCGACTCGAATGTTTCTGCGCCTATTGTCTCGTTGGCAAATCCCAGGCCTGATAAAGGCCATTGAGAGCCTCCGCCGTATGGCATTCTACCGTTGGCAACTCGGATTCCTGCAGGATTTTCGCGTATTTGACGCCGCTGTTGCGGGTCTTCACGAGTATCCAGTGGATCATCTCCCATTTGATGCTGTCTTTGGCGCCTTCGAGATGGCCTGCGCGGTTCGCGCTGTTGATGAGCGTGCGCTTGAGATAGCGCGAAAAGCGTAGCCAGTGATTGGAGCTGATGAGGATCGCTCCGGTGGCTCGGGCAAAGCGCTGCGGCATGAGGCGCGTATAATTGCCTTCCATAATCCACTGCTCGCCAAGAATGGCCGCATCGTGCAGCGCGGCGAATTCTGCTTCGGGACGCTGCTTCCAATCGGTGTTAGGCAGATGATGAAGCTGATCGAGATGGATCGTTGGAAAGCCAAGCTTTTTGGAGAGCGCAACCGCAAGGGTTGACTTGCCAGCATTGGAAGGGCCGAGCACGACGATGCGCTCGCCAAGGGAATGCAAGGGAAGCATGGGGCACCGGTCGAAAAATTGGGATGGCCTCCAATGGCTGAACTAAGTGCGGTTGTCAACGATCTGCAACCTTGTCGCTGCTATTGGTAGCAATCGTCGAGTACGATCAAACCCAAGCCGGTTCGTCCGCCAGGAATTGTGATCTCGCCATTTCCTGACCACATCGCCGCACTCCCGCAGTCGACATGCCGACAACAGGCCGAGTAGGGAGACGATGGCGGAAGCGGGCGGCACGCTGGAGAAGGGCTGGAAAGAGGCGCTGCCTGGCGTCAGGCTCCAGCGTTTGTCTCTGTACTGAGGGTGATCTCGTGGATGTCCTTGATCGAGGCAATCCGGCGCTCTATGAATTTTCTCAGATGTTGCAGTGAGGCGAGGATGCGGTGAGAAACTTTTTCGATGCCGCCAGGCTGTTGCTTGCCGATCTGGCCTCCAGTCTGTTGTTCGTCATTCTGCTGTCGTTGACGCACAATGCCACGCTTTCGACCTGTCTGGCGATTGCGCTTGGTCTTCTCCAGATCGGAATTCAGTTCATTCGCGGCAAGCCTATCGAGGTCATGGAGTGGCTCAGTCTTTTTCTGGTCATTGCGGCCGGCATGGCGACACTGCTGACGAATGATCCACGTTTCGTGCTGTTCAAGCCGAGCGTGATCTATGCGATCATCGGTGTAGTGATGCTGAAGCCGGGCTGGATGAACCGCTATCTGCCGGCGATTGCACG
The DNA here is from genome assembly GCF_040215725.1 of Rhizobium sp. ZPR4. NCBI lineage: Bacteria > Pseudomonadati > Pseudomonadota > Alphaproteobacteria > Hyphomicrobiales > Rhizobiaceae > Rhizobium > Rhizobium sp. ZPR4. The sequence continues at coordinate 2,382,820 of NZ_CP157967.1, read as the reverse complement.
CACGGTCGCGCCCGATGTTGCCACTTATGTGGGTTTTGCCTGGGCCAGCCTGATGTTCCTGTCCGCTGCGCTCAATGCGCTCATTGCAATTGCGTTTACCCTATCCACATGGGCGGTCGTCATGCCGGCCTTCGGTATCGGCAGTAAAGTGGTGCTGATGCTGGCCGGGTTTGCTGCGATCCGTTTCACGGTGCGGCGACGCGTGCGCGCCATGCCCGAGGCCGAACGGGACGCTTTGTTGATATCGACGGGAGAGAAGGCACAATCGCGGTCGCTGGCGACGTCAGCCGCCGGAAAGCTGTGATCTGCTTGCGGCAGCGGAAGTCCTTTCCTTGACACGTCGGTACTTTCGTCCTCAATCGGCATGCTGACAACTGACGGAGGCGAAGGACGATGGCGGAGGCGAACATCAAGCTTGAGGAAAGCTGGAAAGAGGCGCTGTCTCCGGAGTTCGAGAGTCCCTACATGCAGCAGCTCAAGGCGTTTCTCGTCGAGGAAAAGCAGCGTGGCAAGGTGATCTTCCCGCGCGGTAGCGAATATTTTCGGGCGCTGGATCTGACGCCCTTGGATGAGGTGCAGGTCGTCATCCTCGGGCAAGACCCTTATCACGGTTTCGGACAGGCGCATGGGCTTTGCTTCAGCGTGCGCCCCGGCGTGCGCATTCCGCCGTCACTGGTCAATATCTACAAGGAGCTGGAAACCGATCTCGGCATTCCGCCGGCGCGCCACGGCTTTCTGGAAAGCTGGGCGAAGCAGGGCGTGCTCCTGCTCAACAGCGTGCTGACGGTCGAGGAATCGCAGGCCGCATCGCATCAGGGCAAGGGCTGGGAGCGTTTCACCGACGCGGTCATCCGCAGGGTCAACGACGAATGCGATGGTGTCGTCTTCATGCTCTGGGGCTCCTACGCGCAGAAGAAGGCCGCCTTCGTTGATACCGAGCGCCATCTGGTGCTGAAATCCGTCCATCCTTCGCCGCTGTCGGCCCACAATGGCTTCTTCGGCTGCCGGCATTTTTCCAAGGCCAATGCCTATCTCGCCGAGCACGGTCGAGAGCCGATCGACTGGGCTTTGCCGAGCAATCCTGAGGCTCAATAAGCATTTTTCTTTAAGTTCTGCGATGTATCAGTGAACAAATCGAGTTTATCGTTCACTCTTTGAAGACAATCCGTTTGGCACTTGAGGGCTATCGGAGCACCGCCTGTGAGACCATCTTCTGCCCATGAGAAACGCCTGCCGGTGCAGGCGAGACAAGGGGTTTAAGATGCTCAACCAGATCAAGGGTCTTCACCACGTTACCTCGATGGCGGAAGACGCCCGCACCAACAACAAGTTCTTCACGGATACGCTCGGCCTTCGCCGCGTGAAGAAGACCGTGAATTTCGACGCTCCCGATGTCTATCACCTCTATTATGGTGACGAGGTCGGTACGCCCGGCACGATCATGACCTACTTCCCGTTCCCGAAGATGGCGCGCGGCCGGCCGGGTACCGGCGAAGTCGGCAATACCGTCTACTCCGTTCCGGAAGGCGCCATCGGCTACTGGACCGAGCGGCTCGGCCAGCATGGCGTCGAAGGCCTGAAGGCCGACGAATCCTTCGGCCAGAAGCGCCTGCATTTTGCCGGCCCGGATGGCGATGGCTTCGCTCTCGTCGAAGTCAAGGACGACAATCGTCTGCCCTGGACGCATAACGGCGTCGATGCCGAACACGCCATTCGAGGCTTTCATTCCGTTGCGATGCGGCTCAGGGATGAGGGCGCCACGGCCGAACTGCTGAAATATATGGGCTATGAAGTCGTCGATACGCATGAAGGCGTCAAGCGGCTTGCCATCCCCGGCGGCAACGGTGCCGACTATGTCGATCTCGAGACCATGCCGAACATCAACCGGGCGCTTCCGGGTGCGGGCTCCGTCCACCATGTCGCCTTTGCCGTCGAGAACCGTGCAAAGCAGCTTGAAGTGCGCAAGGCGCTGATGGGCACGGGCTATCAGGTGACCCCGGTCATCGACCGCGACTACTTCTGGGCGATCTACTTCCGCACGCCAGGCGGCGTGCTGTTCGAAGTCGCAACCAACGAACCCGGCTTCAACCGCGACGAGGATACGGCTCATCTCGGTGAAGCGCTGAAACTACCCGAGCAGCATGCGCATCTGCGCGGCCTGATCGAGCAACATCTGGAGCCGCTGGAAGGCTAATCGGAGGAAGGTCTATGACTGATACGAGTTATGTGCACCGGCTGAAGGCCGGTGCATCCGGAAAGCCGATTTTCTTCACGTTCCACGGCACCGGCGGCGATGAGAACCAGTTCTTCGATTTTGCTGCCCGGCTGTTGCCCGAGGCGACGATTGTCTCGCCGCGCGGCGATGTCTCGGAATATGGTGCGGCGCGTTTCTTCCGCCGCACGGGCGAGGGGGTCTATGACATGGCCGATCTTGCCCGCGCGACGGAAAAGATGGCGGCCTATGTCTCGGAACTGGCGGCTGAGTACAGCGCATCGCAGGTGCTTGGCCTCGGCTTTTCCAACGGTGCGAATATTCTCGCCAATGTTCTGATCGAGCATGGGGGTCTCTTCGATGCCGCCGTATTGATGCATCCGCTGATCCCGTTCCAGCCGAAGGACAATACGAGGCTGGAGGGCAAGCGGGTGCTGATCACGGCAGGCGAGCGTGACCCGATCGCGCCCGCTCCAGTCACGAAGGCGCTGGCCGATTATTTTACCAGGCAGGATGCTGAGGTCACGCTCGAATGGCATTCGGGCGGCCACGACATCAGGCCCAACGAGATCGAAGCAATCCGCGCTTTCCTTGCGCCTTACGCCTAGGACCTGCGCAAAACACCGGGCCGCGCGGCAGACGACCTCTGATGCACGGCCTGCTATTTGCCGATTAGACGTATCATCGCTTTTGCTTGCGAGGCGGCCGAGAGTTTTCCCTTTTGGTCGATATAATCGGTTCCGCAGAAGCGGTTGAGATTGGCGAAATCCATGCTGTCCGGTTGCGCATGTCTTGCTTCGGCAATGACCATGCGCCAGGCGCAGCCGAGCATTTTGTCGGGCTGGATTGCCTGATCGCAGCCTGTGCTCAGGCATAGAGCGACATGTTTCTGTGCTCGGTATCCGCCTGCTATGGCTTCTTCGTAATCGGCCTTCCAGCTATCGCGGGTGTGTTCGCAGCGGGCGGGATTGCTGCTCTGGCTGCATTGCACAGTCTTGTCGACATAGGTTTGCGCCGGCGGCCAAAGCGGACCGTCGACCAGGCTGACGCAGCCGCACGCAAACAAGGTGGCTGACAGCAGACGCAATTGATTCTCCTTCGACGAAGCCGCCAGAACCGTAGAGCGATCGCAAATATGTGCAAGATCAATGTGATCTTGCCAACAGCGACGGGGAGACGGTACCCCTTGATTGCTTGCAGCAACGTGTAGCGTGACCTTCCTGCAACCCTTGCCATCTTCCGGCATCCGCGACGCGCAACGGCGCAAGCTTTGCTTGTGGGCATCATTGCCGCCCGCTAATGCTCTGCCGCTATAGGGCGGGGGATTTCATCGTGACGCTGGCGGAACAGCAACAATACAGGCTCGGTGTGATTTATGTGGCGCTTTCGGCGCTCGCCTGGTCGACGTCTGGTCTCTTTGTGCGTGCAATCCATGCCGATCTGATGACTATCCTGTTCTGCCGCGGCATCGTCTCCGGTCTCGGCGTGTTCGCGCTGTTTTTCTATATCGAGCGTCGCAACGCCCTTCGCGTCCTGAGGTCCATGCGCGGGCCCTCATTGGCGGCGACGATCTTTTCCACCGCCTCGATGATCAGCGGCATCGGTTCGATCTATTATACGTCGGTTGCGGATGCCATGGTCATCTATGCGACCGTGCCTTTCGTCACGGCCGGTGTCGCCTTTCTCTTCATCGGCGAGCGTCCCAATATGAGGACGCTGGTTGCCAGCGGCATCGCCTTCATCGGCGTGCTCGTCATGCTTTCCGGGCATGGGAATGACGGCGGCAGCTGGCTCGGTAAGGGGCTTGCCGCCATCATGACGCTGACGGTCGCCGGCCTTGCCGTCGTCATGCGCCAGCATCGCAATGTGCCGATGCTGCCGGCCATGGCGCTTTCCGCCTGGCTGTGTTCCTTCATTACCTTCTGGTTTGCCTCGCCGCTTTCGATCTCCGGTCAGGATCTCGGCCTGATCATCGCTTTCGGTATTATCCAGAACGCCATGGGCCTCAGCCTCTACACTTTCGGGTCGCGGCTGGTGCCGGCCTCGGATGCGGCTCTGCTGACCGCGCTTGAAGTACCGCTGACGCCGCTCTGGGTCTGGATGGTCTTTGCCGAGCGCCCTTCGACGGCGACACTCATTGGCGGTCCGATCGTGCTTGCCGCGCTGTTCGGACATATCCTGCTGGAAGTACGGCGAAATCGCGCGGTGACATCGACACGGGCGCACTGACCGTCTTGCCCCTTTCATCTCAAAATGCTGAAATCGGCTCAGTCATCAGGAGTCGGAATCGATGAAAAAGGTCTTCAATCCCGCATCCGTCCGCCGCCCTTTCGGCAATTACAATCATGGCCTGCTGGTGCCGCCGGGCGCCAGCCTTCTGGTTACCTCCGGGCAGCTCGGGATCGGTCTTGACGACCGTATCCCGCATGATGTCACGGCCCAGGCGGAGCTGTGCTTCCAGGCAATCAATGCCATCCTTGACGATGCCGGCATGAGCTTTGCCGATGTCATCCGCATCGCCGGGTTCGTCACCACGCGCGAGGATTTTCCCGCCTATATGGCCGTGCGGGACCGCTATATTCAGGATCCTAAACCGGTTTCTACACTGCTGATCGTCGGCGGGTTTACCCGGTCCGAGTTTTTGGTCGAGGTCGAGGTCACGGCGGCGAAGGTGATGTGATGACGAGCGGTCATCCCGAGCATTCGGCCGATCCGTCCATGCCTCGCATTCTGGGGCTTTACGAGACGCATCTGACGGTCGCTGATCTCCAGCGCTCGATCGCATTCTATCGCGACCTCCTGAAGCTGGAGGTCGCGACCGTCATCGAGAACAGGAATGTCGCTTTCCTGTGGATCGACGATAAAAGGATGGGCATGCTCGGTCTCTGGGAAACAGGCAGCGCTCCGCTTAGAATGCGTCTCCACATCGCGTTCAGAATCTCTCTCGACGATGTCCTTCGCTCCGCCGTCACTTTGAAGGCCCATGGCGTTCAGCCGAAGGGCTTCAATGGCGAGCCGCTCGATGAGCCGGTCGTTATCGGTTGGATGCCAGCTATCTCGCAGTATTTTTCCGACCCTGACGGGCACTCGATCGAGTTCATCCATGTGCTTGAGGATGAGGCTGATCCGGGTTTCGGTGTGAAGCCATACTCGCAATGGCTGTCGCGGCCGAAGCCGGCAGTTTGATCGGCACCGGCCGAACCCCTGGTAACCGGCTCTTCGCCGGTCTCCTTATCGTCTATGCGGGGGAGACGAGCAAATACCGCCGATACGGCCAATCGCAGGCCGTGCAGAGGCATGGAAGACGAGCATGACACAGAATATCTACGACGATCCGGGTTTCTTCGAAGGCTATAGCCGCCTGCAGCGTTCCATCGACGGGCTGGCGGGTGCGGCCGAGTGGCCGGCGATCCGTGCCTTGATGCCTGCCATGAAGGGTCTCGATGTTGTCGATCTCGGTTGCGGTTTTGGCTGGTTCTGCCGTTGGGCGGCCGAGCAGGGGGCGGCCAGCGTGTTGGGGCTCGATGTCTCCGAGAAAATGCTGGAACGTGCCCGCGCGGAGACGACGGATGCGCGTGTTCGCTATGATCTAGCCGATCTGGAGAGGCTCCAGCTTCCCAAGGTTGGTTTCGATCTCATCTACAGTTCGCTCGCCTTCCACTATATCGAGGGTTTTGCCGGATTGCTGGCGACGATCCGTCAGGCACTGAAGCCCGGCGGCCGGCTGATCTTTTCGATCGAGCATCCGATCTACATGGCGCCACGGCAACCGGCATGGCTCGATGATGCCGAGGGAGGTCATATCTGGCCGCTCAGCGCCTATCAGATCGAAGGGCCGCGGGTGACGAACTGGCTTGCCGAGGGTGTCGTCAAGCAGCACCGCACCATGGGCACGACACTCAACCTCCTGATCGGGTCCGGCTTTACCATCGGCCATGTCGAGGAATGGTCTCCAAGCGATGAGGATCTCGCTGCTCATCCGGATTGGGCGATCGAGCGCGAACGGCCGATGTTCCTCCTGATCTCCACCCGGACCTGACGTGTGCTTCAGCATGTCGTGGCCGCTTCGAATCCGGGGACGGTCTATTTTTCTTTTTGTTGATAGATTTTATAGAAAATTAATTGCTCGCGAAGGACCACTTCCGCAAAATGTCGTTTCTTGAGGAGCATCCTCCCCGTCGATAGTGTGGGTTGACCGGCGCGAGTTAGGGGACAGTGCGATGAACATGAAAACCTCCGTGGCAATCGAGAAGGCGGTGCCTGTGGCCGATCCCGATATCGCGCGCACCGAGTTTCGCAATGCGATGGCGCGCATGGCGGCGGCGGTGAATATCGTCACGACCAATGGCCCGGCCGGACTTGCCGGCTTTGCCGCGACCGCCGTCTGCAGCGTCACCGACAGTCCGCCGACCTTGCTCGTCTGTCTCAATCGAGGCGCTTCCGTTCATCCCGCCGTCACGCAAAACGGCGTGCTCTGTGTCAATGTCCTGTCGGAGGCGCATCAGGATCTGTCGCGGCTTTTCGGCGGCAAGACCCCGGTTGCGGAGCGCTTTGCCGCTGCCGCATGGTCTGAATTGTCGACTGGCGCGCCGGCGCTTGAAGATGCTCTCGTCTCGTTCGATTGCCGCATTGTCCGACAGGCCGATGGCGGGACACATGATATCCTGTTCTGCGAGGTCGACGCGATCCGCCAACGCAACAGCGGCCAGGGGCTCATCTATTTCGACCGAGCCTATCATCCTGCGGGTCAGGCCGAGTAAGCCGGCTTTCCCGTCGTTTCACGCCAGAAAGTTCTCGATCGCCTTTATGACCAGGGCTGGGTGTGCGCGATGCGGAGAATGGCCGGTATCCGGGAGGATATAGACCGATCCGCGCTCTGCAGCGATACGGTGTGGATGAGCTTCGGAGCCATACTCGTCACGCTCTCCATGAATGGCAAGTACCGGGCAATGCAGCTTTTCAAGGGCCGGATCGAGAGTCCACTCGGCGCGTTCAGGAGCAAGCCAGGTGTCGATCCACGCATGCAACACCCAATCGGTCTTGCTGCCGTGATATTTGGCAAGCCGGGCGAAGGTCTCCGCCGACGCGAATTCCCCTTGTGCAGCTCTGATGCCCTCCAGGGTCCTCTCCTCGACGAAAGCCTGAGCGGCAATTGTGATGACCGCCTGGCAGCGCTGGCTAAAGCGCGCTGCCGTTTCGACCGCCATGCCGCCGCCGACGCTGTGCCCGCAGGCGATGAACTCTCGAATGGAGAATTGCTGGCACAGCAACGGCACGACCTGCTCGGCCTCTAGCGCAATGAAGTTCTGCTGCAAAATGTCCTTGCGGGCATCGGACCGGCCGAAGCCCAGTCGATCATAGGCGATCACGCGGCGATTAAGGGAATGCGCGAGTTGCCTCGGAAAATCCCTCCAGAGCGTGACGCATCCGAGTGAGTCATGAAACAGGATGATCGGGTGCCCAGTGGTCGGGGCGCGTGGTGTCCATGAGGCGGCGTAGAGACGTCCGGCAGGACTCTCTATCCAATGTTCCTCTTCCACGAATTCTTTCATTGTTCACATCACCTAAAGAGTGCCGGTGTCAGGCCAGCATGTGTCGAAGGATGCCCGCCGAAGCAATAGCGATTACCACGGTCGGCAGCACGGGCAATCGGGTTGCCGCCAACATCGTGATGAAAAGGGCGATCAGATCTGCTGGCCGCCCGGTGACGAAGTCCGGTGCGATGACCGTAATCAGGACGCAGCCCGGGGCGTTCTCCATGACGGTCCGCAAACGAGGGCTGAGGGTCCGGTTGCGCAGGAAGAGATACCCTCCGACACGCGTAAGGTACGTGACCATCGCCATGCAGACGATGGCGCTGACATATAAAGGATCAAGCATCGGTTCGCGCCAACAGAAATGCAGAGAAGACACCGGAGAGTGCCCCGGCGGGAACATACCACGCCCCCGGAAGTACGAGGTATGTGGTCGCCGCAACCAACAGGCTGACCAGCCAGGGAAGGGCAGCCCTGGTGCCTTTCCACATCCCGGCAAGCATCACGAGAAATACGGCGGGGAAAGCCATATCAAACCCGTATCGCGTGACATCGCCGAGAACGGGGCCTACGAGTGCGCCTATGGTCGTGAAGATGATCCAGCTGAAATAGAGGCCGAGAGCAACGCCGAAGAAATAGCCAGGGCTCAAGCTCCCGCCGGACTTCTTCGCGTCGGCCAGGCCTATTGCCCAGCTCTCATCGCACATGAAAAACAAAGCCGTCAGCGCTTTTCTCTTCGAGAAGTGGCGGATGAAGGGGGCGAGCGCCGCGCCCATCAGGAGATGGCGGCTGTTGATCAGAAATGTGATCGCGACAATCAGCAGGATGTGCGGGGGAGACGTCCACAGCTCGACGGCTGCGAATTCCGACCCGCCGCCGAAGTTCAATCCCGTCATCAGGGGCACCTCCGCGGCGCTGAAGCCTTTGGCGGTCGCCTGTGCTCCGAGCACGAGTGCGAAGGGCACGAAGCCCAACATCACCGGTATCGAATCCCTGAAGCCTCGCCATCCTTCCGAGCCTCTTTGGGATCGGATACTGGCATCACCGGAAGCATAGTCCGTCACCTGCAAAACCTTCTGATCTCGAAATGTTGTCGCCTTTGGCATTGGCGGCGTTGAAGGGCGGACAATAGCGCAGTAACCCGCGATTTTGGTTGCGTTTTACCGTCAAAATTCTCAAAGATTGGCATAGCGTGCCAACAATAGTGAATTTCGTAGCGGAGAAGTCCAAGTGAAGCTTGATTCCCTTGATCGTGCCATACTGCGCGTTCTGCAGCAGGATGGCAAAATCCAGAACACCGAGCTTGCTGCCAAGGTGGGTTTGTCTCCCTCTCCCTGTCTGAGACGGGTCAAACTGCTGGAAGAGGCCGGTATCATCAAACAGTACGTTGCTATCCTCGATGCTGCGAAGCTCGATATGGGCTTCACCGTTTTTGTCCGCATATGGCTTTCCAGCCAGGACGAGGAGACGACGACGGCGTTCTATGAGGCGGCGGAAAAGCTGTCGCAGGTGGTCGAGTGCCATCTGATGGCGGGCGACTGCGATTTTCTTCTACGGGTCGTCGCGCCGGATCTGGAGGGATATAGGCGGTTCCAGATGGAACATCTCGGCCGCATCAAAGGGGTCAGGAACATCAAGACCGAAATTCCGATGCAGAAGATCAAGCAATCATGGCAAGTGCCGATTTGATGGCGATGCCCTGTTCAGTGCAGGGAGCCGCCCTTGGCGGCATTTCTCAGTAATTTTCCTGATACCACTCGACAAAGCGCTTTACGCCTTCGTCGACTTCGATCTGCGGTTTGAAGCCAGTCAGCGCCACCAGCAGGTCCGGAACGGCATAGGTGTTGTGGACGTCGCCGGGCTGCATCGGCAGCATCTTGCGGATCGCCTTCTTGCCGAGCATCGTCTCGATGGTCTCGACGAAGGTCATGAGTCCTACGGGCTGTCCGCCGCCGATGTTGACCACCCGGAAGGGGGCGTTTTTCGACAGTGTGTCGATGATCGTCTCCGATATGATGCGGTTTTCCTCCGACGGCACGACACCGATGAGGCGGACGATGCCTTCGACGAGATCGTCGATATAGGTGAAATCGCGGCTCATCTTGCCTTCGCCGTAGATTTCGATCGGCCTGTCATTGCGGATGGCGTCCACGAACTTGAAGAGAGCCATGTCCGGGCGGCCCCAGGGGCCGTAGACCGTGAAGAAGCGGAAGGCAGTCGTCGGCACATTGAAGAGATGGGCGTAGCTGTGGGCCATCAACTCCATGCTCTTCTTGGTGGCCGCATAGATCGTCATCTGCTCGTCGGCCTTGTCGCTTTCGGCAAAGGGGATCTTTTCGTTGGCGCCGTAGACAGACGAGGTTGAGGCCAGCAGCAGGTGCTTCGGCTGCAGGTTTCTCGCCAGTTCCAGGATGTTGAACGAGCCGACGAGGTTGGAATCGACGTAGGAACGCGGATTTTCGAGGCTGTAGCGCACGCCGGCCTGGGCGGCGAGGTGGACGATCACGTCGGGTTCGGCAAGTTCGGCCGCATGATCCAGCGCCGCCTTGTCCTCCAGCATGCCCGTCACGGCCTTGAAGCCGTTGGAGCGTGCGAGGATTGCGGTGCGCTTCTCCTTGAGCTTGATGTCATAATAGGGCGTCATGCCGTCGAAGCCGACGACGAAATGACCCTCGTCAAGCAGGCGCTTGGCAAGGTGGAATCCGATGAAGCCGGCGGTGCCGGTGATGAGGTAACGCATTGATCGGCCTTTGCTTAAAGCATTTCCAGGAAAAGTGCGCAGCGGTTTTCCGTTCGGAATGCGTAGACGCCCTAAAGTGTGTCGTCGCTCGAGGGTCTGCCGACGCTTGTATAGGCAAAGCCGTGCTTTGTGACCTCGTCATGGCGATAGATGTTTCTGAGGTCGACGAGGACTGGCGCCTTCATGACGGACTTCAGCCGGGCAAAGTCGAGTGCGCGGAATTGGTTCCATTCTGTCACGATGACGAGCGCGTCGGCGTCGCGGGCAGCGCCATAGGCATCCTCGGCATAGGCGATGTTGTCGATCACCAGACGGGCATTCTCCATGCCTTCCGGATCGTAGCCCGTCACGGTGGCGCCGGCATCCTGCAGCGTCTGAATGATGGAGATTGCCGGGCTGTCGCGCATGTCGTCGGTGTTTGGCTTGAAGGTCAGGCCGAGGACTGCGACCGACTTGCCTCGGATATCGCCGCCCATGGCCGTGACTACCTTGCGGCCCATGGCGCGCTTGCGGTTGTCGTTGATCGACACGGTCGTTTCGATCAGGCGCACGGGGCTGTCGTAATCCTGCGCCGTCTTGGCGAGCGCCAGCGTGTCCTTCGGGAAACAGGAGCCGCCGTAGCCGGGACCCGCATGCAGGAACTTTGAGCCAATGCGGCCGTCGAGGCCGATGCCGCGCGAGACCTCCTGCACATTGGCGCCGACCTTCTCGCAGAGATCGGCCATCTCGTTGATGAAGGTGATCTTCATGGCGAGGAAGGCGTTGGCGGCGTATTTGATGAGTTCGGACGTCCGGCGGGAGGTAAAGAGCAGCGGCGCCTGGTTGAGGTAGAGCGGCCGGTAGACTTCGGTCATGACGCCGCGGGCGCGTTCGTCGTTGAGGCCGATGACGATGCGGTCAGGACGCTTGAAGTCCTCGATGGCGGCGCCTTCGCGCAGGAATTCTGGGTTGGAGACGATGGCGACATCGGCATCCGGATTGGTTTCACGCACGATGCGTTCGACCTCGTCACCAGTGCCGACAGGCACGGTCGACTTGGTCACGATGACGGTGAAGCCCTTGACGTGCTCGGCAATTTCGCGAGCGGCGGCATAGACGTAGGAGAGGTCGGCATGGCCGTCGCCGCGGCGTGAAGGCGTGCCGACGGCGATGAAGACGACGTCGCTGGCGGCAACGCTGGCCTCTACCTCCGTAGTAAAGGAGAGGCGGCCGGCGCGGACATTGTCTGCAACGAGCTGCTCGAGGCCCGGTTCGAAGATCGGTATTTCGCCGCGCCGCAGCGCTTCGATCTTGCTCGTGTCCTTGTCGACGCAAATGACATCATGGCCGAAATCGGCAAAGCAAACACCCGATACGAGCCCCACATAACCCGAGCCGATCATCGTGATGCGCATGAAATTTCAATCCTTTTGCTGGCGCCGGGCTTCGCGTCGAAACGCAAAGGCGGCATGGGCGATCGTCTGCGCTTATACACAGGATCGTGGGTGACGCCTATATGCGATGCCCGGTTTAGGAGAATTGCGACAGAAGTGTCACAAAAGCTTGTTTGTTTTCCTGTTGTGCTATTGGCGCGTTTGCCTCTTTTCTCAAGTGAAACGAAGCCTTTGTACTTTAAGCTTATGATTGCCTATTGCTTGTGATTGGTAGCATGTTGCCACATGATGAATTGGGCGCGGTCGCTCTGCGGGGTGACGGTGTAGTGGGCGGTTCGGGACTATTGCATGAAATCGACTTTTGCCGTGCGGACAATGCGGGCTGGCGAGCTGGAGCTTGCTCTGGAATGGGCTCGGCAAGAGGGCTGGAATCCCGGTATTGACGATGCGCTTGCCTTCTGGGAGGCGGACCCGTCCGGCTTTCTGATCGGCGCCATCGGCGAGGTGCCTATCGGCTGTATCTCTGTCGTCCGCTATGGCGAGGCTTTCGCTTTTCTTGGCCTTTACATGCTTCATCCCGAGTATCGTGGGCGGGGATATGGCAAGCAGCTTTGGAACAAGGGCATGATGCTTGCCGGCAATCGCACCGTCGGGCTGGATGGCGTCGTCGCGCAACAGGAAAACTACCGGCGGCACGGTTTCGAGATGGCCTATCGGACGCTGCGGTATGGCGGCATCCCCAAAGTGCCCGAGGTGGATGAACAGCAGGCAAAGCAGGTGGTGCCGGTTGCTGATGGCAAGCTCGATGGGCTGGTGCACTATGATGCGGAAATCTTCCCTGGCCTGCGTCATTCCTTCATCCGGGCCTGGTGCGGTGCTCCCGAAAGGCGCGCATCCTTCATCGTTGGCGGTGGCAGCAGGGTTCGCGGCTATGGCACGATCCGCCGCTGTTTCGAGGGTTACAAGATCGGTCCGCTGTTCGCCAACAAGCCGGAGGTCGCGCTTGCGTTGATGAGCAAGCTGCTGGCAAAGACCAAGGGCGCTCCGGTCTATCTGGATGTACCGGTCGATAATGTCCAGGCGATCAGGCTCGCGGAAAATTGCGGTCTGTTACCGGTCTTCGAGACGGCGCGCATGTATCGCGGCCAGGCGCCGGCAATCCCGCTCGATCGTGTGTTCGGCGTCACGACGCTGGAACTCGGATAGCGGCTCCTGCGCCGTCATCTACGGCCTTCGCGGATATTAACCTTAATAGATGATTACTGGATCAGTTGGAGGTTAACTCAGCCTTGGCAGGCTGCATGTTCAGTATAGCTGTTGTATAGATCATTGGGGGCGCCAAGGGGGAATTGAACAATGAATGTTCATTTTCTTGTTGGAGTCCGGCTATGCATGTCATGGAAAGTATTAACCGGCAGACCTGGCGTAATCCCTGGGCCTTGCGCGACTATCGCCGCAGCAGCGGCTATCTCAATGAAGGCGAGCGCACCGCCTTTACTATCGCTGCCCCGCAGACGGGCAGGGGGCGCATTCTCGATATCGGTGTCGGCGGGGGCCGCACCGCCCAACTCTTGCGTGGTTTCGCAAGCGATTACATCGGCGTCGACTACACGCCGGAGATGGTCGAGCTTTGCCGAAAGAACCATCCAGACCTTCGTTTCGAGCATATGGACGCTCGCGATCTCTCAGCATTTCGAGATGCCAGCTTCGATATGATCGTCTTCAGCTACAACGGCATCGATTCCGTCGATGCGGCGGGGAGGCTAACCATCCTGAACGAGGTGGCGCGCGTTCTTGTTTCGGGCGGTGCTTTCGTCTTTTCGACCTTCCACCGCGGCTGGGGTGGCTTCGATCACCGCGTCGACTATCGCCGGCTGGAATGGACGTCCAATCCGGTGCGGCTCGGGCTGCGAACCCTGCGCTATGTCGAAGGCCGCATTTCCGGCACGCTGCGCCAGCGTCGGCTAAGGCCGCTCGAGGAGCGAGATGGCGAACATGCGATCCTGCTGCATGGCGCTCATGATTTCGGCGTCATGGTCTATGCGACGACGCCGGCGCAGGTGCAGTCGCAGCTTGCCGACGCGGGCTTTGCCATGCCGGTGCTGCTGCTTGATCTCGATGGCAAGTCGATCGGTGCGGTGGCATCGGCCGAACACGAATATTTCCACGTCGTCGCCCACAAGCCGGGCCTTTGACAGGGACGGGCATCGGTCGGATAAGGGCAACCAAGAGGCTCTGTCCGGCCGATAGCCGGGAAAATTCCTGTTGGAGGTGCTGATTCGTCATGCAAAAAGCCGAATCTCCTGAGACAACAGGGTCGCTTTCCCAAAAACAAAGCTTTATAGATGCGCGGGTTTGAGCAAGGCGCGCCGCCGCGCGCAGGAAGCGGGAATGGATAAATGACGAATGTTGTAGTGATCGGCTCGCAATGGGGTGACGAAGGCAAAGGCAAGATTGTCGACTGGCTTTCGGAACGCGCCGATGTGATTGTACGCTTTCAAGGCGGCCATAATGCCGGTCATACGCTTGTCGTCGATGGCGTCAGCTACAAACTCGCGCTGCTGCCTTCCGGCCTCGTGCGCGGCAAGCTCAGCGTCATCGGCAATGGCGTCGTCGTCGATCCTCATCACTTCGTCGCCGAAGTGGAAAAGCTGCGCGCCCAGGGCATTGCCGTCACGCCTGATGTTCTGCGCATCGCTGAGAATGCGCCGCTGATCCTGTCGCTCCATCGCGATCTGGATGCCATGCGCGAAGATGCTGCTTCCAACAGCGGCACCAAGATCGGCACGACACGCCGCGGTATCGGCCCGGCCTATGAAGACAAGGTCGGCCGCCGCGCCATTCGCGTCATCGACCTTGCCGAGCCGGAAACGCTGCCGGCCAAGATCGACCGGCTCCTGACACATCACAATGCACTGCGCCGCGGCATGGGCGTCGATGAAATCTCCTTCGATGCCCTGCACACCGAGCTGAGCTCTGTTGCAGAGCATATTCTTCCCTATATCGATCAGGTCTGGCGCCTGCTCGACGAGCAGCGCAAGGCCGGCGCCCGCATCCTTTTCGAAGGTGCGCAGGGTGCGCTGCTGGACAACGACCACGGCACCTATCCCTTCGTGACCTCCTCGAACACAGTTGCCGGCCAGGCCGCAGCCGGCTCTGGCCTCGGCCCAACGGCTCTCGGCTATGTGCTCGGCATCACCAAGGCCTACACGACCCGCGTCGGCGAAGGCCCGTTCCCGTGCGAGCTGCATGACGAAATTGGCAAGCACCTGTCGACCGTCGGCCGCGAAGTGGGTGTCAATACTGGCCGTCCGCGCCGCTGCGGCTGGTTCGACGCCGTGCTGGTACGCCAGACGGTAAAGACCTCCGGCATTACGGGTATCGCACTCACCAAGCTCGACGTTCTCGACGGCTTGGACGAGCTGAAGATCTGCGTCGGCTATAAGCTCGACGGCAAGGAAATCGACTACCTGCCGGCAAGCCAGGCAGCGCAGGCCCGCGTCGAGCCGATCTACATCACGCTCGAGGGCTGGAAGGAATCGACCGTCGGCGCCCGTAAGTGGGCCGATCTGCCGGCACAGGCGATCAAGTATGTGCGTCAGGTGGAAGAGCTGATCGGCGCGCCGGTGGCGTTGCTTTCGACCAGCCCGGAGCGCGAGGACACCATACTTGTGACTGACCCTTTTGAGGGCTAAAGTTGCGTATCTATGACGAATCCCGGCCCGGCTGCACACCGGGCATCATGAGAAAGTACTGATGGCGGATTTTGTAGCAGTTATTCGACGGGCCGTTGATGGCCTGACGGACAATACTCCCGAGATGCGGGTCAAGGTTTACGATAGAGCTCGTGGTGCCGTGCAACGGCAGCTTGAGAGCATGAAGCCGCGCCCGCCCGAGGAAATGCTGCGCCGCCAGCTCGACAAGCTTGAGGCCGCGATCGTGGAGGTCGAGGCCGAACATGCCGAGGCCCTGCCGGGCGGTGAGGAGCCAGCGGTTGCCGAAGCGCCGGTGCCGCCTGAGGAGGTTGCTCCCGAACCCGTTCAGGACCATCACGCGGCCGAGGATGTGCATCCAGAGCCGCATGCGGAAGAGCCTGCACCAGCTCCGGCCGAAGCGCATGCTCATGAAGAACCCGGCGTCGCGCAAGCCGACCACGAGCAACATGCTTATGAGGAGCCGGCTGCACATGTCGAGCCGGATCATGCGCATGAGCATCAGCCGGCAGAGGAATGGCGCGAACCGCATCACGAAGAAGAGCCCCATGCTCCGGTTGCGGAACATGCAGCCGTCGAACATCACGCCGAGGTTCACGAGGAGCCGACCCCCGACCCGGTTTATCATGAAGAGCCGAAGGGCCATGGGAACGAGCCGCAGCACCATGTGGAAGAGGCGCCGGCAGTCGTTGCCGAGCCTGCGCCCGTGCAACCTGTGCCGCCGAAACCGGCCGACGATGTCATAAGCCAGGTCGAGCAGATTTGGGCCGAAGTCGATGCGCCGTCCTCCCATGTCGCACCCGAGCCGGCCGCCTCGCATGACAACGAGCCGGTTATGCCGGCCGCGGCTTTTGCGGAGGCACCCTTCGGCCAACCCGTCGAGGGACCTGTCAACGCTAAGGCGGCTGCCACCAACACGGGCTTTGCCTGGGACGCAGATGTCTTCGAGGAAATGCAGTCTGCACCGGCTGCTTCCAAGCCGGCACAGCAGCCTGCTCGGCAAATGCCGGAGAATGCCTTTGACGATGTCGATCTCTTTGCGGATGTGCATCCGTCCAGGAAGCCGGCGTCCGAGGTGGATGCAGCCAATGATGGCTGGCGCGAGCTCAAGGAGCTTGCGGGTTTCGACAAGCGCGCTGAAGACGAACGAGGCGGCGGCCCTGCTGTTCCGCCCGATCTCGACCAGGCGATGGCGGCGAAGCTGCAGGGCCGCAGCTTCCGCATGGAGCCGAAGCGCCGTCGTATCAATGTCACCGGCATCATCGTTACGCTCGTCGGCCTTGCGGTCGTCGGAGGCGGCGGCTACGCAGCCTGGCTGAACCGCGATGCGCTCAACAACATGGTGACGAAGCTCGTCAGCTCCGCTCCGAAGAATGCGACGACACCTGCGGCTTCGGATACGGCAAGCAGCAATCCCCCCCCGAGCAACGGCAATGCCGCAGCTCCCGCCCAGCAGGCGGCTGCACCGCAGCAGACCAACACGGCCGCTCAGCAGCCGACAGGCGCCGGCAACACGGATGTCGCGGCATCGGGTAGCGACCCGAATACGGTCAATACGAAGTTCACGCAGCGTCTTCTGGCCAACGGCACGGAAGAGGATGAAGGGCCGGCTCCGAACGGGCAGCCCGGCGTCGTGGAAGGCAAGTCCGTAGCCGAACAGAACGTTGCCTCTGCGGCACCCGCTGCCACAGCAACGCCGCCGGCCGCCAACAATGCCGGTGCCGCCGCTCCGCAGACTCAGACGCCCGCCACCGCCGCGCCGAATACGCCATCTGCCTCGACGGATCAGCAGGCACCCGCTGCCAACCAGCAGCAACAATCCGCCGCCAACCAACCGCCACCCGTGACACAGCAGGCGGCTCCGGCGACCGACGGGCAGAAAGTTTTCCTCTATGAGGAGCGCCTCGGACAGACGTCGCCCACGGCTTTCCAGGGCACGGTCACCTGGTCGCTTCAGGAAGGCAAGGGGCCTGACGGCCGGCCGGAGCCTTCGGTGCAGGGTCTTATCACCGTCCCGGATCGTGGCCTGACGGCGACGATCACGGTCTCGCGGAATTCGGACTCCTCGTTGCCCGCCAGCCATCTGATCGAGCTTGCCTTCCAGGTGCCGCCGAATTTCGAAGGTGGCGCGATCGATAACGTTCAGCGCGTAGCATTGAAGGCGACCGAGCAGGATCGCGGCGATGCGTTGATCGCGGTTCCGGCCAAGGTGACTGACGATGTCTACATGGTGGCGCTCAACGATTTCCCGGATGCGCGCAAGACCAATCTCGATCTTTTGAAGAATCGCAACTGGATTGATATCCCGGTCGTCTATCGCAACGGCCGTCGCGCCTTGCTGACCATGGAAAAGGGGCCGACCGGCACGGATGCCTTCAACAAGGCGATTTCGGAGTGGCAGGCGCTTGGCGGCGTCGCGTCGAGCGGCCAGTAAGCCAACCGGACATCAATGGATATGGAAAAGGCGGGCTTTCGGCCCGCCTTTCTTTTATCGGTCAAAATCTTTTGTGAAGGAAACGTTACGCAGTCGCTTCGACAACGCGCAGTGCCTTGGCGCGTTCCAGCGCATCCTTCTGGACGGCTTCCTGCACCTTTTCGAAGGCGCGAACCTCGATCTGGCGCACGCGTTCGCGGCTGATGTCGAACTCGGACGACAGGTCCTCCAGCGTCACCGGTTCTTCGGCAAGGCGGCGTGCCTCGAAGATGCGGCGTTCACGGTCGTTCAGGACACCCATGGCGCGCGCCAGCATGCGGCGGCGCGTGTCGAGCTCGTCCTGTTCGATCAGCACGTCTTCCTGGCTGTCGTGGTCATCGACAAGCCAATCCTGCCACTGGCCGGAATCACCTTCGGAAGCCTTGATCGGTGCGTTCAGCGAAGCGTCGCCGGACAGGCGGCGGTTCATCGAAACGACTTCCTCCTCGGAGACGTTCAGCTTGGTGGCGATCTCGGTGACGTGTTCCGGCTTCAGGTCACCGTCGTCGATGGCCTGTATGCGGCCCTTCAGGCGGCGCAGGTTGAAGAACAGGCGCTTCTGGTTGGCCGTCGTGCCCATCTTCACCAGCGACCACGAGCGCAGGATATATTCCTGGATCGAGGCCTTGATCCACCACATGGCGTATGTTGCTAAACGGAAGCCGCGTTCCGGGTCGAACTTCTTGACGGCCTGCATCAGGCCGACATTACCTTCCGACACGACTTCGCCGATCGGCAGGCCATAGCCGCGATAGCCCATGGCGATCTTCGCCACGAGGCGCAGATGGCTGGTGACGAGCTTATGCGCAGCCTGACGGTCGGCATGTTCCGCATAGCGCTTGGCGAGCATGTACTCTTCCTGCGGTTCCAGCATCGGGAACTTGCGGATCTCGTCGAGATAACGATTGAGGCCGGCTTCTCCGGCTGCGATGGACGGTAAGGTATTACGGGCCATGATTGTGCACCCTCCTATTCGAGATTTGGTTCCTTCTGGGGGCGTATTTTGCGCGCCTTCTGCGAAGCGGACCAAGGCGTACGGGTCCGGGGACCCCGCACTGAACCAATGTAAAGATAAGTACGGCGAAACGGTGATTCAAGGAGGTGGTCACGCAAGTGTTATAGCAGCGTGACCGCAGGTCTCGCCGTGACATCGCCCTTGGGGTTATCCTCCCGAATAGTCCGATGCCACGTGGCATGACCACATCGACCTCCCAAACGCGGTCGCGTTTCCGGTCAGCACAGGCGCTCGGACTTCGGTCCTTCATAGTTGTTATTATAAGGCGATAGGCTGCGGCCGTCCAGCCACGACGCTGCAAAGCCTATTAGCTATTCCCTCTAAGCGTCTCAACCAGCTCTTCCATATCATCAGGCAGCGGTGCCTCGAAATGCATGACCTCGCCGGTGCGCGGATGTTCGAATTGCAGCATGTAGGCATGGAGCGCCTGGCGCGTGAAGCGATGGACGGCCTGCTTTGCAGCGTCCGGCAGGAGATTGGCCTTGGTCTTGAAGCCGCCGCCATAGACGGCGTCGCCGAGCAGCGGGTGGCCGATATGGGCCATGTGCACGCGGATCTGGTGCGTGCGGCCGGTTTCGAGGTGACATTCGATCAGCGAGGCAAGCGCGATCGCGTCCTGTCCTTCGTGAAAGCGCTCAAGCACCTCGTAGTGCGTGATGGCTTCATCGGCATCGTTTGAATCCGGGCGCTTCACCGCGCGACGCGTGCGGTCGCTGCTCGAGCGACCGAGAGGCGCGTCGATCGTGCCGACGAGCTGACGGGGGCGACCCCAGACGATTGCCTGATAGGCACGCTCGAGCGAGCTCGTGCGGCCATGATCGGCAAATTGCTGCGAGAGATGCCGGTGGGCGACATCGTTCTTGGCGACGACCATGACGCCGGTCGTATCCTTGTCCAGACGGTGAACGATCCCCGGCCGGCGTACGCCACCGATGCCGGAAAGGCTGTCGCCGCAATGGTGGATCAACGCATTGACCAGCGTGCCCGTCCAATTGCCGGCGGCGGGATGAACGACCAGTCCGGCGGGCTTGGAGATGACGATGACGTCCTCGTCCTCGTAAAGCACGTCGAGAGGAATATCCTCGCCTTGTGGCGTCGGATCTTCCGGCTCGGGCAGGGTGATCTCATAGACGTCGCCGGGACGCACCTTGCGCTTGGCATCCGTCACCGGGGTGCCGTTGAGTGTGACGGCGCCGTCCTTGATGAGGCCCTGCACGCGGCTGCGGGAAAATTCCTCGCCAATCTCGGCCGTCAGCCATGAATCGAGCCGTCCTTCGGCAGTTTCATCGGCGGTTAGGACTTTTCTATTGCTCGCGGCTTCTTTAAAGGGGTCGCTCAAACATATTTCTCCGGCGCACAAAGCGCTCTTCAGGAAGCAAGGACGCATCGATGACGAATCTCGAGCCAGACGATCAAGAGGAAAAGCCCCTCGATCCGGCCCTGGAGAAAGTCCGACGCAAGATGATCCGCCTGCAGATCGTCTCTGCGGCTGTCATGGTGGTGAGCCTTATGGCTGTCTTCGGCGCCGTTGTCTACAAGACGATGAAGCCGGCGACCAAGCCCGCAGGGCAGGCGGCTTCCGGCATCCCCTCCGATGCTCCTGTTGCCGTCACGGCTCTGCTGCCGGCTGGCTTTACTGTCCAGTCCACGGCGCTGTCGGGCAATCAGGTGTTGTTCTACGGTACGCTTGCCAGCGGCCAGCGCCAGGCGATCGTCTTCGACTACAGCGTCGGCCGCATCGTGTCGACCATATCGCTGTCGAACTGACGGCCCGACGATGACGAGCGCGCGGCTCATCGAGATCACACATCCCGACGATCCGCGCATCGCCGAGTTCCGGGATATCCGCGAACGCGATCTTACGGGCCGCGACAGCCGCTTCATAGCGGAAGGGACCGTCGTGCTGCGGCTTCTGGCCGGCGCGCATGCGGCGGCTGGGGATTTCGTTGCTGAGAAAGTGCTGCTGCTCAAAAACCGGGTTGCCGGCTTGAGTGACATTATCGACACTTTCCCATCGGATGTCCCGATCTATGTCGCCGACGCCGAGGTGCTCGATGGCATTGTCGGCTTCCATCTCCATCGCGGTGTTCTGGCCTTGGGGCGCAGAACAGCAGAAGACGGGGTGAGCAGCCTTCTCGACCGTCTCCCGCAGCAAGCGCTGGTGCTCGCCGGCTGCGGCATTTCCAATCACGACAATATGGGCTCGATGTTCCGCAATGCAGCGGCCTTCGGTGCGGCTGCAGTGCTGCTGGACGAAAGCTGCTGCGATCCGCTTTATCGCAAGGCGCTGCGGGTTTCGGTCGGTTCGATCCTGACCGTGCCCTATCGCCGGCAATCAAGCGGCGTCCAGCTGCTTGCGGCGCTTGCCCAGCGCGGCTTTGCGATCTGGAGCCTGTCGCCGCGGGGGAGAGTCGACATTCGCGATGTGCCGGCTTCAGAGCGCATGGCGCTCGTGGTCGGTACGGAAGGGGATGGCCTGCCCGAAAGCATTCTCTCCGCTTTCGGCAGTGTGCGGATTCCGCAGGCGCCGGGATTGGACAGCCTCAATGTCGCGACGGCGAGCGGCATCGCCCTTTTCGAGATGGCCGTGAAAAACGGGCGCATCTGAGCAGGTTGAACCTCAGCGCCTAGGGATGCTTCGGCAGTATGGCGACGACGCGGTCGGCAAGGCTGATGCGTGCGCCCGGTTCAGCGGGATTTCGATCCTTCGGCAGCAGACCGAAGATCGGCGAGCCGTCTCCTTCCTTGAGCGCCGTCAGCGCCACCATGTTGGCGGCGATCTTGGCGATCTCCTCGCGCATGGCATCGTCTTGCGCTGGCGTACGGGCCTTCAGCAGGCGGTCCGACAGGGCTGCTGCCCGATTGCGAACCTCTTCCGTCATTTGAGCGATTTCGTCTTCCACTGTTCGTTCCGGTTCCGCCGCCTGCGCCGGCTCGGCTATGGCCCCTTGCTCATCAGCGCTGCCCGCAATTATCGATGCGGCAGCAAGCTTCGGCGTTCTTGCCGGCTTTTTCGGCGGCGTCAGGCCGGCGGCACGCAGAGCCTTGCCGGCTTCTTTCGATTCCTTGACAGCGGCCTCCAGCCGCTCCCTGAGGCGAACGACATCCTGGGCGTGGCGTTCGATCGCGGTTTCCTTATCGGCACTGCCGGCGATCTCGCGGTTAAGGCGTTCCTCGAGCCGCTTGTTCTTGTCGTTTTCCTGCCGCAGCGATTGTTCGGCATCGGCGGCGCGCAGGCTTGTCGCGTTCAGATCCTGGCGCAGCGTATCCCGCTCGTCCCGCAACGTGTTGATGCGCAGCTTCAGGCTCTCAATCTCGGTTTCGCGCGTTGCGAGATCGATCCTGAGATTGTCGGCGTCGGCGCCCATTTTCGTCATCCGTTTGCGCAAGCCGTCGATATCGGCTTCCTTCTCGGCGCTGGCCTGCTCGGCGGTATGGATGCTCGATTTCAGCTGGCTGATATAACTTTCTTCATGGCGCAGGCGTGAGCGCAGTTCGCCCGCTTCCACCTCCAGATCGTCGATGCGCGTCTGCAGCTCCGCGCCTCCAGCTGAGAGCCGGCTCGCTTCCTGCTGAAGCTTGCCGTTCTGGATCTGCAGCGCGACGGTCTTGTCGCGCTCCTGCGTCAGGGCATGTTCGGTCCGGGCGTTTTCGGCGGCGAAGAGGGCACGCGCCATGTCTTTCTGCGCACGCACTTCCTGCGGGCTCAAGGGCATGGTCGCCTTCAGGCGTTTCTCAGTGAACCAGACGATGCGACGATGGATTGCCGGCGCGATGAGAAAGACCAGTAGAGCGGCCGTCAGAAAGCCCAATCCGAACAAGAGAGCAAATTGAATCACGGCGCAGCCAGTATCCTGGAGTTATGTTCGATCTTGGTGAAATGATTAATCATGGGTTAGCCATGCGGGCAAGCGTTTAACGCGGATATGGTTTATCGGCGGGGAGACGAATTTACGGAAAGAAAAGGCCCGCGATCCGGCGGGCCAAGTCTGCGCTGCTTGGGAGACGATATAATCAGCAGGATCAGAAGGGATTCCAGGTCGGGTTCGGCGTGACCTTCAGATAACCCATGTTGATGCCGAGGCGTGCGCCGAGGCCGGTGCGGATCGGAACGAGCACGATGTTGTTGTTCTTCAGGACCGTCATGCCGAAGCCTGCGACCACGAAGGCCTGGCCACTGACGCCGCCGAAGCGGGTATAGACGCTGTTGATGCTCGGCAGATCATAGACCAGCATCATGACGCGGGTGCCCTGGCCACCGTAGTCGAAGCCCAGCGAAGGTCCCTGCCAGTAGAGCGGATGCTCGCCGGCATTCTTGGTGTTGAGCTGACCTTCGCCATAGGTCAGGCCTGCCAGGAACGCGCCGGAGCCTTCCTGGCCGAGGATATAGCCGTTCGGCAGGCCATATTGCTGGAACGCCCGCTCGATCACCTTGGCAAGGCCGCCGCTGGTGGAGCCGAAGAAGGAGTGGCCGGCATCGACGATTTCCTGCGCCGAATATTGATTGGTGGGCGCGGCAGAGGCCTGACGGACCGGCAAGGCGAAGCTCACGAATGCGACAATGGCCAGGATCAGGCCGAGGCCGAGCGTCCTGGTGCCGGGGCTTGGCATTCTCTTGAGGAGTTCATAGCGCATGAAAGTCATCCGTTCATCATGGTCGGTGCAACAGAGATGAGCGATCGACGCATTCGCCTTGAATGCGTCAAGCATGGCACATCCCCATTTTCAGACCATTCCGCCCATCTATCGCAGTCCGAATCGCGTGCGAAAAAGTCTGATGGTGATGAATGCATTTTGCGTCGATGGTCTTAACAATCGGTTTACCAAATATGGTGTCATTATGGCGCGCGGTACACTGGCTGCGAAACCCTCGGGCAACCTTACCGTGGCAAGGTGGAACTACTCGCTTTGCCCTGTCAGCATTCAGGAGACAATGAATGTCGAAAAATCCCAATCTCACTCTGACCGGTCCGGATCTGGCCGCGCTGCTGTGCAGCCGCGTCTGCCATGACGTGATCTCGCCGGTCGGGGCGATCAATAATGGCCTGGAGCTGCTCGACGAGGGTGGTGCCGATGCCGACGCGATGGACTTGATCCGCACGAGTGCGCTCAACGCTTCCGTCCGCCTGAAATTCGCGCGCCTTGCTTTCGGCGCATCCGGTTCGGTCGGTGCTTCGATCGACACCGGCGAAGCGGAACGTGCTGCCAAGGATTTCGCCGCGGCCGAAAAGAAGACCGAGGTCAGCTGGGTTGGGCCGCGCGCCATCATCGCCAAGAACCGCGTGAAGCTGCTGCTCAATCTCTTCCTCGTTGCTTATGGCGCCATCCCGCGCGGCGGCAATATCGAAGTGACGCTCGAAAATCCGGAATTCGATGCGAAGTTCACGATCACCGCCAAGGGGCGGCTGATGCGTATACCGCCGAAATTCGCCGAGATTTGCTCCGGCACGCTGGAGGAAGCCGTCGACGCTCATTCGATCCAGCCTTACTACACGGTGCTTCTGGCCGACGAGAGCGGCATGGAGCTTTCCTATACCGCGACGCCGGAAGAACTGACTTTCGTGGCGAGCATGGCTGCTCAAGCTGCTCAATAAGCGAATCGATCCGCTCGCATTCTTGCCCGCAGTCGACCGTCGGCTGCGGGTTTATTTTTTCGTGTATCGAAAATTCGGTGCAATCTTGGGGTTGTCCGCTCAATTGATAATGTAGCGGTAACGAATCCTTAGCTTGCTGCTCCTATCGTTTCAATTTGAAGCCGACGTCGGAGGATGACGGCTGATGCCAGGGAGCTCACACATGCAGCGGTTCATGATAACGGATACATCGGATGTCGTACGCAAGGTCGGCAAACGGATCCTGTCCGAGCTGGATTTTCTCGTGAGCGAAGCCGGCGACGCCCGCGAAGCGTTGATGCGCTGCCAGGCCGAAATTCCGGACTATCTGATCGTCGATGCCGGCATGGAAGGGGCGCTCGAGCTCATCACCAGCATTCGCGCCATGCCGAATGGCAAGAACGTGAAGATCTATTATTGCGTTGTCGAGGCCGATCTTCGCAAGCTGATGGCCGGAAAACGCGCGGGCGCCACGGATTTTCTGCTGAAGCCCTTCGATCGCAAGATCCTGACCGCCATCTTCGGAAATCGCGCCGCGGCCGCCTGATTTCAGCGAGACATATCGGACGAGGATAGCCGCCCTTTCGAGGCGGCTATTATTTTGCGCTTCATTTTGAGGCCAATAAAAAATCCCGCCTCAAGAGGCGGGATTTCTGTATGCCGGCGGTAAAGACGGGGAGGCGGCTCAGGCGCTTTCGGCGAAATCGTTGCTATCGGGCTCGCGCAGCACGTAGCCGCGACCCCAGACGGTTTCGATGTAGTTGGCGCCGCCGGCAGCATTTGCCAGCTTCTTGCGGAGTTTGCAGATGAAGACGTCGATGATCTTCAGTTCCGGCTCGTCCATGCCGCCATAGAGATGGTTGAGGAACATTTCCTTGGTGAGCGTCGTGCCCTTGCGCAGCGAGAGCAGCTCCAGCATCTGATATTCCTTGCCGGTCAGATGCACGCGCTGGCCGCCGACTTCGACGGTCTTGGCGTCGAGGTTGACGATGAGTTCGCCGGTCATGATGACAGACTGGGCATGGCCCTTGGAACGGCGGACGATGGCATGAATACGGGCGACCAGCTCATCCTTATGGAAAGGCTTGGTCATATAGTCGTCGGCGCCGAAGCCGAGGCCGCGAACCTTGTCCTCGATGCCGGCCATGCCGGAGAGGATGAGGATCGGCGTCTTGACCTTCGAAAGGCGCAGAGTGCGCAGCACTTCGTAGCCAGACATATCGGGAAGATTGAGATCGAGAAGGATGATGTCGTAATCGTAGAGCTTTCCGAGATCGACGCCTTCTTCACCGAGATCGGTGGTGTAGACGTTGAAACTTTCGGATTTGAGCATCAGCTCGATGCTCTGCGCTGTCGCGCTATCGTCTTCAATGAGTAGAACCCGCATAATTGTCCCCTTTACCGCCGCCGAAAGGTCGTCAGCCCCTTAACGCGATACCGATCAAATCACTGCTTGATTTGGAAGCTGCCATGTAATGGTTAACAAATTCTGATTCACTCTGGCAAGTCGTATCGAATTTATTAAATAATTTTTCCATTGCACTGTTTTCCAACGACAATCAGTAAAATCGACTCCTAAAGTATTGCATTAACAACCAACGCCAAGTGATTCATCCGACTCACCAATGCCGATATGCCGAATTCCGACCACAACATTTACCGAGCCTTAAATCATTGCGCCTATCATTAACGATGCCCGTAAACGAAAGGTTACCAGCGGTAGGCTTTTATTAAGATCGCTGGAAATTTTTTTAACCAAGCCGTCTCAAAGCGGTTCGGCGGGCGCGAATATCGAGAGCCGGGGTCTCGCATCACGGGAGTAATGCGTATGAAGTCACGTGAGAGCCTTGTTCGCCTGAAAGAGTTTCAGGTGAACGAAAAACGCCGTCAGCTGCAGCAACTGCAGATGATGATGGCGGAGTTTGACCGCATGACGAAGGAACTGGAAAGCCAGATCGTCGTCGAAGAGAAGAAGTCCGGCATTTCCGATCCGAGCCACTTTGCCTACCCGACCTTTGCCAAGGCTGCCCGCCAGCGTGCGGACAATCTGCAGGTGTCGATCCGGGAGCTGCAGGTTCAGGAAGAAGCGCTGGAAAATTCGCTCGAGGAAATGCAGGCCGAATATGCCAAGGCCGCTGCGCTCGAAGAGCGTGATGGTTTGGGTCCGGCACGGGCCCGCGCCTGAGATCGCAATTCCGTCTCCTCCTTCGGATCAAGCATTATTGCGTTCCGGTACGGGGTCCATCTTCGGAATGCGAGGGGTATGATGGAAGCGCATGAAAGCTGCGCATGACTGGCCGTGACGGGGCCGGCCATGCGCAGCTTTTGCGTTTTCGAAGATCAATCCGACCGAGTGGACGGATTGCTGTGCCCGATTCGTGTCGGTGAGCTGCGCGAAAGCGCTCTGTCCTGTCGATGCTAGATATTGACGACGTCGCGCCAGTCATCATGACGTTGCGCTTGGGCCTTGAAGAAGGGGCAGAGCGGGATGATCTTCCAGCCGCCATGCCGCGCCTCCTCGACGGCGTGAAGCGCCAGCGCCTGGCCAACCCCCTTGCCGCGCAAGGCGTCCGGCACGCCGGTATGATCGATAATGATCAGCTTCGGGGATGTGCGGGAAAAGGTCATCTCCGCCTCGTGGCCCTCGACCATTGCGACGTAACGGCCGCCGGATGCGTTGTTTTCGTTGCGGATATCCATGATTTTCTCCCTTGTCGCGTCTGATGCAACAAGGATTGCATGTGCTTCGACGTCTGCCAACCGCCGAGATTGTTAACGGATCGTCTCCGTTTAAGCTGGTGCCAGAAATACGGACCGGCCAAGCTGCTAGGCGACTGGGCGCTGAGAACGCCCCTGCTTCTGGGCCTGCACCAATAAGTCCATTCTTGAAACGTCGTCGGAATGTGACATCGCATCTTCGAGATGCGCTGCTCCAAATAATTCGGGCCTCTTTTTAGAAAAGAGGCCCGAACACAAAGTCGAATTAAGGTGGTGCTGTCGCTGCTGTCAGTGGCGATACTGCTGTATGCGGGTCGTCCGGAGGCCAGCCAGGCCATGGGTATTGATGGACGACTGCCAGGAGAGGAACTCTTCGACGGTCAACGTATAACGTTCGCAGGCTTCTTCCAAGCTGAGCAGACCACCACGCACGGCGGCGACAACCTCAGCTTTACGACGAATGACCCAGCGGCGCGTATTCGGCGGCGGAAGGTCTGCTATCGTCAGCGGGCTGCCATCGGGGCCGATGACATACTTCACTCGGGGACGTATCATTTCGGTCATTGGACTCTCTACACACACTCAAGACCACGTGTGGCACTCTAGCTCGCCACATTTAAAAATTGCCTAAGCACATGGTAAGACTTTGCTAAGAATTTTAATGAATGTGGCGGAGGGCTGATTTGCGTATGTCCTGCCTGAGCAAAATGCCCAAAAGCCCCTGTTATTTCAGGGTAAATCGCATTCATTCTATGATTTTTCGTCAGTAAGAACTTACGTTTCCGGGCCGAAATCTCAGGGGACGGTATACTGCTCTCAGACTCGGGAGCAGGCGCAAAAATTGTTTTTTACTTGCAAAAATAAACTTACGCCGACACGCCGTGCTTCTGTCCGCCCCAGCAGATGAAGTGCGGATTGGCGAAGTCGGCGTCCTCACTCTGGTCGGTCTTGCCATAGGTCAGAAGGCCACCTTCGACCGTGACCGTCTTGCCGCCCGCCGCCCGCAGCACGGCATCGCCGGCTGCCGTATCCCATTCCATGGTGCGGCCGAAACGTGGATAAACATCGGCCTTGCCCTCGGCGAGCAGACAGAACTTCAGCGACGAACCGATCGATGTGCAGCCGGAGACCGCATTGTCGGTGAGAAAGCCTTCGGTTTTCGCATTGCTGTTGCAGCGGCTGGCAAGCGCCGTCAACTTGGCCGGAGGTTCGCGCACGGCGATGGTCAGGCGGTCGGCAACGGAAAATTGCTCGTCGACGATCAGCTTGCGGGCTCTGCCGGGCTCGCCGGTAAAGGCGACACCGAGCGCCGGTGCGTAGACGATGCCGATCAGGGGGATGCCGTCCTCGACGTAGGCGATGTTGACGGTGAACTCGTCGCGGTGCTCGATGAATTCTCGGGTACCATCGAGCGGGTCGACCAGAAAGAAGGCGCGGCCTCGCACATCGGGAATCTTGCCAGCGGAAACCTGCTCCTCGGCAATGGCCGGGATATGGGGAAAATCGCGTTCGAGGTGCCTGAGAATGATGTGTTCGGCGCGCTCGTCGGCCAGCGTGACGGGGCTCATATCCTGCTTCAGGGCAACCGCGTAGCCGGCACGGTAGACCTCCAGAATGGCCTTTCCTGCTTCAAGCGCCGCCTTTTCGAATGTTGCAAGCATTTGCGTCTTCGTCTTCCGCGCGCTGTCCGCGCCTGAACTCTCCGGACATTATATATAGGAAGTTGCGATTGCGAAGTTTAGACTTCCGATGCCCCGGCTTTCTTCGCCTTAACGCTTGAGCGAGGGTTTAGCAACAGAGCTTTGTCCGACTTTCCAGGCAGGCTGGATTCTCGGCGGTCCGGCGACATATTTGTGAGGGCAAGCGTCGCTTGTCACTGCGCATTCGGAAAAGATCATGTTCTGTTTGCGAAGCTTTTTCGCTCTTTCGGGACTTGTCGTTTTTATTGCATGTGCGAATGTGCCGCCGGGTAGTATCGGGATGAATGCATGCGATATTCGGCATATCAGCTTCTAAAACAGGCGTTTTCGGGCAATCGTCATTGGCAGCCGGTGTGGCGGACGCCGGAGCCGAAGCCACATTACGACGTCATTATCGTCGGCGGCGGCGGACATGGCCTCGCAACGGCCTACTATCTCGCCAAGGAATTCGGCATCACCAACGTCGCCGTGCTGGAAAAGAGCTATATCGGCTCCGGCAATGTCGGCCGCAACACGACGATTATCCGTTCCAACTACCTGCTGCCCGGCAACGAGCCATTCTACGAGTTTTCGATGAAGCTCTGGGAAGGGCTGGAGCAGGACTTCAACTATAATGCCATGGTGTCCCAGCGCGGCATCGTCAACCTGTTCCATTCCGATGGCCAGCGCGACGCCTATGCCCGGCGCGGCAATGCCATGCGCATGCACGGGGTCGATGCGGAGCTTCTGAACCGTGAGCAGGTTCGGCGCATGATGCCGTATCTGAACTTCGATCATGCCCGCTTCCCGATCCTCGGCGGCCTCTTGCAGCGTCGCGGCGGCACGGCGCGGCACGATGCGGTTGCCTGGGGCTATGCGCGCGGCGCCGACAGCCGCGGCGTCGATCTCATCCAGCAATGCGAGGTGATCGGCATCCGCCGTGAAAACGGTATCGTCACCGGCGTCGAGACCAATCGCGGCTTCATTGGCTGCAACAAGCTGGCGCTTGCGGCGGCCGGCCACACATCGATCCTCGGCAACATGGCCGATCTCGAGCTGCCGATCGAAACCCATGTGCTTCAGGCTTTCGTGTCCGAGGGGCTGAAGCCCGTCATCGACAATGTCATTACCTATGGCGCGGGACACTTCTATATCTCGCAGTCCGACAAGGGTGGTTTGGTCTTCGGGGCCGATATCGACTACTACAGCTCCTATGCGCAGCGCGGCAATCTCGCCACCGTCGAGCATACGATGGAGGAGGGGGTGGCGCTCATCCCCGGCCTGTCGCGCGTCCGCGTGTTGCGCACCTGGGGCGGCGTCATGGACATGAGCATGGACGGCTCGCCGATCATCGATCGCACGCCCATTGAAAATCTCTATCTGAACTGCGGCTGGAACTATGGCGGCTTCAAAGCGACGCCGGCCTCGGGCTTCTGCTTCGCGCATCTGATCGCCAAGAACGAGAGCCACGATGTCAGCCGTCTTCTGCGTCTCGACCGCTTCGAGCGCGGCTTTGCGATCGACGAAGGCGGCAAGGGTCCGCAGCCGAACCTGCATTGAGGGCACAATACCAATGGCAAGCTTGATCAACTGCCCGCATTGCGGCGTGCGACCCAAGGAAGAATTCTCCATTCGCGGCGCCTCCGTCGTCCGCCCGGCGCCGACCGCGCCGGACGAGGACTGGAACCGTTACGTCTTCATCCGCGACAATGAACGCGGCCGTATTGAGGAATATTGGCATCACAGCGCCGGGTGTCGCCGCTGGCTGGTCGTCGAGCGCAGCAATGTCACCCATGAGGTCTTTTCCGTTACCGACGCCGAGGACAAGGCGAAGGAGGCGGCACGATGACGGCCTATCGTCTGTCGACCGGCGGTCTCGTCAATCGCAGCCGGCCGCTTTCCTTCCAGTTCGACGGCAAGGAGATGAAGGGACTGGAGGGTGATACGCTCGCCGCCGCTCTGCTCGCCAACGACCAGCTGCTGGTCGGGCGCAGCTTCAAATATCATCGGCCGCGCGGCATCCTGACAGCTGGGTCGGCGGAGCCCAACGCGCTCGTCACCATCGGCAAGGATGGCCGCACCGAGCCGAATACGCGCGCCACCGTCGCCGAGCTCTATCAGGGCATGGCGGCCGTGAGCCAGAACCGCTGGCCGTCGCTGAAGCACGACTTCGGCTCGGTCAACAGCCTGTTGTCGCCGTTCCTCGGGGCGGGCTTCTACTACAAGACCTTCATGTGGCCGGCCGCCTTCTGGGAGAAGGTTTATGAGCCGATCATCCGGCGCGCTGCCGGCCTCGGCAAGGCCGTCATGCAGGCCGATCCGGACCGCTATGAGAAGGTTTGGGCACATTGCGACCTGCTTGTCATCGGTTCCGGTCCGGCGGGCCTGATGGCGGCTCTGACCGCTGCCCGCGCCGGCTTGCGCATCGTGCTGGCGGATGAAGGTTTCCGTCTCGGCGGCTCACTGCTTTCGGAAAGGCTGACGATCGGTGGTGCTCCTGCCGATATCTTCGTCCAGGCGACGCTTGAAGAACTGCAGAGCTTCGAGAACGTGACCTTGATGCCCCGCACTACCGTGTTCGGCTGGTATGATGGCAATGTTTTCGGCGCCGTCGAGAAGGTTCAGAAGCATGTGGCGATGCCATCGCCGGATCTTCCCGTGGAGCGTCTCTGGCGCATCGCCGCCAAGCGCGCCATTCTTGCCTCCGGTGCCGAAGAGCGGCCGCTGGTGTTCGGCGGCAATGATCGTCCGGGCGTGATGATGGCCGGCGCCATGCGCAGCTACCTTAACCGTTATGGCGTCGTTGCCGGGCAGAAGGTTGCCGTCTTCACCAATGGCGGCTCGGGCTATCGCACTGCGGCCGACCTCGCCGCCGCAGGCGTCGAGATTTCGGCGATCCTCGATACGCGCGTCGCATCGGCCGACGCTGCTCCCCAGGGTGTCCGCGTCGTGCATGGAGCAAGCGTGCATGCGACCAAGGGTAAGCATCGCATCAGCGGTGTCATTGCCGATCGCGGCGGACTTGATGAGTTGATTGTCTGCGATGCGCTGGCCATGTCGGGTGGTTGGTCGCCGATCATCCATCTTGCCTGCCAGCGCGGCGCCAAGCCGATCTGGTCGGACGAAAAGCAGGCGTTCATGGCGCCGATCATCGGCGGCGAACTGGAGATCGCCGGCTCGGCTGGTGGTATCGAGAGCGTTTCAGGCTGTCTCGCCGATGGTGCGGAAAAGGCACGGCTGATCGTCGAAAGCCTCGGCCGCGCGGCGCATGCTGCCGATCTGCCCGAAGTCGAGGGAGACTATGATCCGTCTTTTGCTGCGATCTGGCATGTGCCTGGCGCGAAGGACAAGGCATTCGTCGACTTCCAGAACGACGTCCATGCCAAGGATCTGGGCCTCGCCCTGCGCGAGGGCTTCGGCCATGTGGAACATGCCAAGCGCTATACGACGAGCGGCATGGCGACGGATCAGGGAAAGCTCGGCAATGTCAACGCCGCCGGCATTATCGCCGGCATGCGCGGCGTCAGCCCGGCTGCCGTCGGCACGACGACCTTCCGGCCGTTCTATACGCCTGTCTCCTTCGGTGCGCTTGCGGGCACGGCGCGCGACAAGCACGCGCAGCCGGTCCGGGAATCGCCGCTGCATGGCTGGGCGAAGAAGAATGGCGCGGCCTTTGTCGAGGCCGGCCTCTGGTATCGTTCGTCCTGGTTTGCCCGACCGGGCGAGAAGGGCTGGCGCGACAGTGTTGACCGCGAGGTGCTGAACGTCCGCAACAATGTCGGCATCTGCGACGTGTCGACGCTCGGCAAGATCGAGATTTTCGGCAAGGATGCGGCGGAGTTCCTCAACCGTCTATATTCCAACGCTTTTCTGAAACTGCCGATCGGCAAGGCACGCTATGGCCTGATGCTGCGCGAAGACGGCATGGTTTTCGACGACGGCACGACGAGCCGGCTGACACCAGACCATTTCTTCATGACGACCACGACGGCAATGGCCGGCGAGGTGATGACGCATATGGAATTCTCAGCGCAGACGCTTTGGCCGCAGCTCGATGTTCGCTTCGTCTCCTCCTCCGATCAATGGGCGCAGATGGCGATTGCCGGTCCAAAGGCACGGCTGGTGCTGGAGCAGATTGTCGAGGATGATATTTCCGACGCCTTCTTCCCGTTCCTCGCCGCCGCCGAAGTGCTGTTGAAGGGTGGGCTTAGGGCGCGTCTGTTCCGCATCTCCTTCTCGGGCGAACTGGCCTATGAGTTGGCGGTGCCGGCCGGCTATGGCGAGGCGGTTGCGGATGCGATCATGGAGGCGGGCAAAGCGCACGGCATCTGCCCTTACGGCGTCGAAGCGCTCAACGTGCTGCGTATCGAGAAGGGGCATGTCACTCATAGCGAGCTCGATGGGCGTACGACGCCCGACGATGTCGGGCTTGGCCGCATGCTGTCGACGCAGAAGCATGATTTCATCGGCAAGAGGCTGTCGACACGCTTTGGTCTGACCGCCGCCGACCGCGGCCAGCTTGTGGGCCTGAAGCCGATCGACACCGCGAAAGAGTTCCATGCCGGCGCGCATATTTTGAAGGAGGGCGCCCGACCCTCGACCGTGAACGATCAAGGCTATGTTTCCTCGGTCTGCTTCTCGCCCATTCTCGGTCACTCGATCGCGCTGGCTTTCCTGAAGTCGGGCCGGGAGCGCATCGGCGAGCGCGTGACAGTCTGGGACGGATTGCGCGGCGAGGAAGTGGCGGCAGAGGTCTGCAGCCCGGTCTTCATCGATCCGGACAACAAGAAGCTTCAGGGATGAGGGATCGATGAGCGTCGCTTTTCAGAACAGGCATGTGCTGGAAGATCATATTTCCGGCTTCGAGGCTGCAGCCAATCCGAATCATCTCGCGGTGGTGCGCCGCCCGGCCATCTTCTCCGTGCTTGGCAGGGCGGGAGATCAGGACGGCGTTTTGGCAAGCCTGAAGGCGTTGAAGGACGTATCGGTTCGCGATGCCGGACCTAGAGAATGGTTCGTGGTATCGGAGACGCTCGGCGCCGATAGTATGGCGCGGGATCTCTTCACGCTCGATCCGGCTCGTGCCTCCTTCTTCGAGCAAAGTGACGGGCGCGTACTGCTCCACATTTCCGGCCCCAACGTCCGTCGCATCCTCGCCAAATGCGTCGCCGTCGATTTGCATCCGCAGGTTTTTGCCGAGGGCCATTCGGCCAATATGCTCTGCTGTCATGTCAGCGCCAATGTTGCGCGCACTGGCCCCGATCGCTTCGAAATCATCGTGCCGCGTTCCTATGCCGGCAGCGTGTTCGAAGAGATCATGGAGATGGGCCGCGAGTTCGCGCTTACGGCGGGCTTCACCGACTGAAAAGCCTTATGTTGCCTGATGTCGAATGCCTTGCTGGCCAGCTTGCGCATGTGATGGCCGATGGCGCGATCCGAACAATTGCGATGGCGCAAACAGGCATATCGGTTTCGCAGTTCGGGCTATTTGGCCTATCGGATAGTCTCTAGGTTTCCTCTCAAATACGGCCGGTCGCACGGGAAGACACCCGACGGCTTCGTGCCGAAAACAGGGGATTCCCAGATGAAAAGCCATGCCAAGGTCGTCGTCATCGGTGGCGGTGTCGTCGGATGTTCGGTGCTCTATCACCTGACGAAATTCGGCTGGAAGGATGTGGTGCTGCTCGAGCGCTCCGAACTGACATCCGGCTCGACCTGGCATGCCGCCGGCGGCATGCATACGATCAACGGCGATCCAAACGTTGCCAAGCTACAGAAATATACGGTCGAGCTCTACAAGGAGATCGAGGAATATTCCGGCCAGGACATCGGTCTGCACCTGACCTCCGGCCTGATGCTGGCCGCCACGCCGCAGCGCTTCGACTGGTTGAAGTCCATTCTCGCCAAGGGCCGCTACAATGGCCTTGAAGCGACGCTGCTGACGCCGAAGGAAGCGCATGAGATGATGCCGCTTCTCGACCCCGATCAGTTCGTTGGCGCGCTTTACGATCCCGTCGAAGGCCATCTCGACCCCTATGGCACCACACATGCCTATGCCCGTTCGGCCAAGAAGAACGGTGCCGAGATCTACCTGCATACCAAGGTGGAAGAGCTGGTGCAGCGCGAGGATGGCTCCTGGCGCGTCATCACCAACCAGGGCGAGATCATCGCCGAGCATGTGGTCAACGCCGCCGGCCTCTGGGCGCGCGAAGTCGGCCGCATGGTGGGGCTCGAGCTGCCGGTGCTCGCCATGGAGCATATGTACCTCATTACCGAGGACATGCCCGAGGTCATCGACTTCAACAAGACGACAGGCAAGGAGCTGATGCACTGCGTCGACTTCGACGGCGAGATCTATCTGCGCCAGGAGCGGCAGGGCATGCTGATGGGCACCTATGAAAAGGCATGTCGCCCATGGTCGCCGGTGACGACGCCCTGGGATTTCGGCCACGAGTTGCTGGCCGAGGATATCGAGCGCATCACGCCGGAGCTGGAAGTCGGCTTCCGCCATTTCCCGGCCTTCAACAATGCCGGTATCAAGCGGATCATCAACGGCCCGTTCACCTTCTCGCCGGATGGTAATCCGCTTGTCGGCCCGGTGCGCGGGCTTCGCAATTACTGGTCGGCCTGCGCCGTCATGGCCGGCTTCAGCCAGGGCGGCGGCGTCGGTCTCGCGCTCGCCAACTGGATGATCTACGGCGATCCGGGCTTCGACGTCTTCGCCATGGACGTTTCCCGCTATGGCGACTACGCGACGCTCGCCTATACGAATGCCAAGGTGCGCGAGAACTATGCCCGCCGCTTCTCGATCCGCTATCCGAACGAGGAGCTGCCGGCCGCGCGCCCGCTGCTGACGACACCGATCTACGACAAGTTGAAGGAGGCCGGCGGCGTCTTCGGTGCTTACTACGGTCTCGAACAGGCATTGTGGTTCGCGCCGAAGGGTGAGGTCGATCAATTCTCCTGGCGCCGTTCCAACGATTTCGATGTCGTCGGCGCCGAAGCCAAGGCAGTGCGCGAGAGCGTCGGCCTGATGGAGACCTCGGGCTTTGCCAAATATTCGGTCAAGGGACCGGGCGCCGAAGCCTTCCTCGACAGGCTACTGACCTGCCGTATCCCGGCCGTGGGTCGCATGACGCTGGCGCCGATGTTGAAGCATGACGGCAAGCTGATCGGCGATTTCACGCTGGCGAAGCTCGGTGAGGGGGATTTCCTTCTCATCGGCTCCGGCATTGCCGAAGCCTATCATATGCGCTGGTTCGAAAG
This sequence comes from Rhizobium sp. ZPR4, assembly GCF_040215725.1. Lineage (NCBI taxonomy): Bacteria > Pseudomonadati > Pseudomonadota > Alphaproteobacteria > Hyphomicrobiales > Rhizobiaceae > Rhizobium > Rhizobium sp. ZPR4. The sequence goes on along the minus strand of NZ_CP157967.1, from coordinate 2,346,485 downwards.
CCTGTTGCCGAAGGATGGTTCGGTCGAGCTGAAAGCACTCGGTCTTTCGCTGCTCGGCCTCTCGATTGCTGGTCCGAACGCCCGCAAGCTGCTGCAGAAGCTGACCCATCAGGATCTCTCGACTGCCGTGTTCCCCTTCATGTCGATCCGCCGCATGGATATCGGCATGGCGCCCGCGATTGTCGGCCGCGTCTCCTATACGGGCGATCTCGGCTATGAGATCTGGATGAAGCCGGAGCATCAGCGTTATATCTTCGACCTTCTGATGCAGGAAGGCGCCGAGTTCGATATCCGCCTCTTCGGGCTGAGAGCGCTGAATGCGCTGCGCCTCGACAAGTCCTATGGCAGCTGGGCACGCGAATACCGGCCGCTCTACGGGCCGTTCGAGGCCGGTCTCAACCGATTCGTGGCGCTGTCCAAGGAAGCTGATTTCATCGGCAAGGCGGCTGCCGCCAAAGAGAAGGCGGAGGGTGGCACCTTGCGGCTGCGCACCTTCATCCTTTCGGCGGGGGATGCCGACGTCATCGGCGACGAGCCGATCTATCACAATGGCGCGGTTTGCGGCTGGGTGACGTCGGGTGGCTATGCGCACGGCTCCGGCCTTTCGGTCGCCGTCGGTTATGTGCCGAAGGAAATCGCCGACGAGACGCAGGGATGGTCGATCGAATTGCTCGGCGAACTCTTGCCGGCAAAGCTGCAGGCCGAGCCGCTGTTCGATGCGGATGGCGCCAGGATGCGCGCGTAAAGTCGCGGTTCAGACGACTATTATGGCGGGCCTGACGAGGTCCGCCTCTGACAAAAGCTCTTCAAAGCGCACGCGTCGCTTGACGGTTTTGGCTAATTTTGAGCCACGACCTGCCGCTTTCGTGTCATTTTTGGTCGGATTCGCATCAGCGCACGGCGATTTGAAAAGAATTTGTCAATTTCTCGCCTTTTTGGCTTCACATTTCCTTCGAAACCAGTATGGAATCGCGGCCATAGGCCTCTAGAAGGAACCTAAAAAAGTAATAAGAGATGTGGTCGTATGACGCCGCATCCAGGGGAAATGACATATGGATTATTTTATCCAGCAGCTCTTAAACGGGCTGACTCTCGGGTCGATCTACGGCCTGATCGCCATTGGTTATACCATGGTTTACGGCATCATCGGCATGATCAACTTTGCCCACGGTGACGTTTTCATGCTCGGCGGTTTCGCTGCTCTCATCACCTATCTGGTTCTCGTTTCGCTCTTCGCCGGCCTGCCGGTTGCGATCATGCTGCTTGTCATGCTGATTGTCGCCATGCTGATGACGAGCCTGTGGAATTGGGTGATCGAGCGGGTGGCTTATCGGCCGCTGCGCGGTTCGTTCCGCCTTGCGCCGCTGATCACGGCGATCGGCATGTCGATCGTTCTGTCGAATTTCATCCAGGTCGCACAGGGTCCGCGTAACAAGCCGATCCCGACGCTTGTGGGTGATGTCTACAACTTCGGCGGCGTCTCGCTGTCCCTGAAGCAGATCATCATCTTCATCGTTACCGTCGTGTTGCTGGCCGCCTTCTGGTATATCGTCAACAAGACGGCGCTTGGGCGTGCTCAGCGGGCGACCGAACAGGACCGCAAGATGGCGGCGCTGCTCGGCATCAATGTCGATCGCACCATCTCGATCACCTTCATCATGGGTGCGGCATTGGCTGCCGTCGCCGGCACGATGTATCTGATGTATTATGGCGTCGCCAACTTCACGGACGGCTTCGTGCCGGGTGTCAAGGCCTTCACGGCTGCGGTTCTGGGCGGCATTGGCTCGCTTCCGGGCGCTGTTCTCGGTGGTCTGATGATCGGCTTCATCGAGTCGTTCTGGTCTGGCAATTTTCCCATCGCGTATAAGGATGTCGCGACATACGGCATCCTTGCTTTCGTTCTGATCTTCAAGCCGACGGGCATCCTCGGGCGGCCGGAAGTCGAAAAGGTATAACGCCATGGCAAATTCAAACTTCGTTGCAGGCAAGACCGCACCCGGCCTTGTCCAGAAGGGGATTACGGACGCCCTCTGGACCGCTGTCATCGCCTTCGGCATGTTCGTCCTCTATATCGGTCTCAAGACCGATCAGAACATGGACAACAAGCTGATCATCGTGCAGCGCTGGGGCCTTCTGGCGATCATCGTTGCAATCGCTGCCGTCGGCCGCTTTATCATGACGGTCTTCGTTCAGCCTTACCTGGCCGCGCGAAAGGCCGCCAAGGCCAAGGTGGTTGAGGTGGAGGGCGAACCCAGCTTCGCCGCCAGGCATTTCAACAAGATCGCGCTCGTGCTCCTGCTCATCTATCCGTTGGCGGCAGTGGCGATCTTGGGTCCGCAGGGGTCGCTGACCTATGTCGACAATTTCGGCATTCAGATCCTTATCTACGTGATGCTCGCCTGGGGTCTGAACATCGTCGTCGGCCTCGCCGGCCTGCTCGACCTCGGTTATGTTGCCTTCTACGCGGTCGGTGCCTATTCCTACGCGCTGTTATCGATGCATTTCGGCCTGTCCTTCTGGCTGCTTCTGCCGATATCGGGCCTTCTTGCAGGGCTCTGGGGCATGATCCTGGGCTTTCCGGTCCTACGTCTGCGAGGTGACTATCTGGCGATCGTCACGCTGGCCTTCGGCGAAATCATCCGCATCGTGCTGACCAACTGGACCGATGTGACACAGGGCAGCTTCGGCATCTCCAACATCACCAAGGCGTCGCTCTTCGGCATCTATACCTTCGATATGAAGGATCCGCACAACTTCGTCCGCAGCTTCGGTCTGCCGATCTCGTCTGCCTGGTACAAGATCTTCCTGTTCTACGTCATCCTGTTGCTCTGCATGCTGACCGCCTATGTGACGATCCGCCTGCGTCGGATGCCGATCGGACGTGCGTGGGAAGCGCTGCGCGAGGATGAAATCGCCTGCCGCTCGCTCGGCATCAATACGGTGACGACGAAGCTCACGGCTTTTGCCACCGGCGCGATGTTCGGCGGCTTCGCAGGGTCGTTCTTCGCGGCACGTCAGGGTTTCGTCTCGCCGGAATCCTTCGTCTTCCTCGAATCCGCCGTGATCCTTGCCATCGTCGTTCTCGGCGGCATGGGATCGCTGAAGGGCATCGCGATTGCCGCGATCGCCATGGTCGGCGGCACCGAGCTGCTGCGCGACATGGATTTCCTCAAGCTGATCTTCGGGCCGGACTTCACCCCGGAACTCTACCGCATGCTGATCTTCGGCCTTGCCATGGTGGTCGTGATGATCTTCAAGCCGCGCGGCTTTGTCGGCACGCGTGAGCCAACCGCCTTCCTCAAGGAGCGAAAAGCGATCTCCGGCAGCTTTACCAAGGAGGGCCACGGCTGATGAACGCTGTGACCACAACCCCCGACGACATTCTGTTGAAGGTCGATCACCTGTCGATGAAGTTCGGCGGCCTTATGGCGATCAACGACTTCTCGTTCGAAGCGAAGCGCGGCGACATCACGGCGCTGATCGGCCCGAACGGCGCCGGCAAGACCACGGTGTTCAACTGCATCACCGGCTTCTACAAGCCGACGATGGGTATGATCACGCTCAACCAGAAGGCCGGCAAGGAATACCTCCTGGAGCGGCTTCCGGATTTTCGGATCACGCGCGAAGCCAAGGTGGCGCGTACCTTCCAGAACATCCGCTTGTTTTCGGGCCTCACCGTGCTCGAAAACCTGCTGGTCGCGCAGCACAACAAGCTGATGCGTGCCTCCGGCTATACGATCCTCGGTCTGCTCGGCATCGGCCGCTATCGTTCCGAGGCGAAGAATGCGATCGAGCTGGCGCGTTTCTGGCTGGAAAAGGCTGATCTCATCGATCGCGCCGACGATCCCGCCGGCGACCTGCCTTATGGAGCGCAACGTCGCCTGGAAATTGCCCGCGCCATGTGCACGGGTCCGGAACTTCTTTGCCTGGACGAGCCGGCCGCCGGTCTCAATCCTCGCGAGTCTCTGGTCCTGAACGAATTCCTGCGCAGCATCCGCAAGGACACCGGCACATCGATCCTGCTGATCGAACACGACATGTCCGTGGTCATGGAAATTTCCGACCATGTCATCGTGCTCGAATATGGGCAGAAGATTGCCGACGGCACGCCGGATGAGGTCAAGAACGACCCTCGAGTGATCGCTGCCTATCTGGGCGTCGAAGATGAGGAAGTGGAAGAGGTGATTGCCGAAGTCGAGCACCTCCAAGAGGGTGAACATTGATGGCGGCGCAACCACTTCTGAAAGTCGCGGGTGTCGAAACCTATTACGGCAATATCCGCGCTCTTGCCGGCGTCGACATCGAAGTCAACAGCGGCGAGATCGTCAGCCTGATCGGCGCCAACGGTGCCGGCAAATCGACGCTGATGATGACGATCTGCGGCAGCCCGCAGGCGCGCACCGGCTCGGTCACCTTCGACGGCCGCGATATCACGCGCATGCCGACGCATGAGATTGCCCGGCTTCGCATCGCGCAGTCGCCGGAGGGGCGGCGCATCTTCCCGCGCATGACGGTCTACGAAAACCTGCAGATGGGGGCGAGCCTCGACAAGCTCAAATACTTCAGCGAGGACGTCGAGAAGATCTTCACGCTCTTCCCGCGCCTGAAGGAGCGACAGTCGCAGCGCGGCGGTACGCTTTCGGGTGGCGAGCAGCAGATGCTCTCGATCGGCCGTGCGCTGATGGCACGCCCCAAGCTGTTGCTTCTCGACGAGCCGTCGCTCGGTCTGGCGCCGCTGATCGTCAAAGGCATTTTCGAAGCCATCAAGGTCCTGAACCAGACTCAGGGGCTGACCGTGTTCCTCGTCGAGCAGAACGCCTTTGCGGCGCTGAAGCTTTCAGACCGCGCCTATGTGATGGTCAACGGCCGGGTGACGATGAGCGGTTCGGGCAAGGAACTGCTCGCCAATCCGGAAGTGCGCGCCGCCTATCTCGAAGGCGGACATCATTGAGTTTCGTTTCGCGGAGAATTTGAGATGCAGGGACTTCTCTTCGACAGCGATACCGGCGGCCGCATGGTCATCCGCGCTGTTATCGTCATCCTGGGTTTCTGGACCGCATGGCGCGCCGGCCGCGCCGTCGCGTCCAACTGGGAAACCTATCCGCTTGTCGTCATCTACAGCTTTCTGATCGGCCTTGGCCTGCAGTTTCTGCATCATGCGCTGTTCAGCGGCCCGGTGTTCGACGTCACTATCTACATCATCGACGTCGTACTTCTGCTCGTCTTTGCGACGGCGGGGTACAGGTATCGGCGTACCGATCAGATGGTGAATAATTATTACTGGCTCTATGAAAAGACCTCGGCCTTTTCTTGGAAGAAGAAGAATTGACAGTGCGCCTAAACTAGGCACAGTCTGCGTACAACCAAGAGCGTCACCCAGCCCATAAAAAACAGACGGGAACGGGCCGGGTCATGCTTCCAGAGTTCGGAATGCAAGCGTTACCGGCGTGATGATTGGTGGGTATCGCGCAGGGCAGATCAAACGGAACCCGCTTAAAAATTGGGAGTAATAATATGAAGAAGTATCTTCTGTCGGCGGTGGCTTTGTCGGCGATGATCGCTTTCGGCGGCGTTGCGAAGGCAGACATCATTGTTGGCGTTGGCGGTCCGTTGACGGGCCCGAATGCTGCGTTTGGCGCGCAGCTTCAGAAGGGTGCAGAGCAGGCAGCTGCCGACATCAATGCAGCCGGCGGCATCAACGGGGAAAAGATCAAGATCGAACTCGGCGACGACGTCTCCGACGCCAAGCAGGGTGTTTCGGTTGCCAACAAGTTCGTCGCTGACGGCGTCAAGTTCGTTGTCGGTCACTTCAACTCGGGCGTTTCCATTCCGGCTTCGGAAGTCTACGCTGAAAACGGCATCCTGCAGATCACTCCCGCTTCGACCAACCCGCAATTCACCGAACGCGGCCTGTGGAACACCTTCCGTACTTGCGGTCGTGACGACCAGCAGGGCGAGGTTGCCGGCAAGTATATCGCCGACAATTTCAAGGGCGCCAAGGTTGCCGTCGTTCATGACAAGACCCCGTATGGTCAGGGCCTGGCTGACGAAACCAAGAAGAACCTCAACGCCGACGGCGTGAAGGAAGTTCTTTATGAAGGCATCACCCCCGGCGACAAGGACTACTCGGCCCTCATCGCCAAGATGAAGCAGGCTGGCGTCGACTTCGTATACTACGGCGGTCTGCATACCGAAGCCGGCCTCATCATGCGTCAGATGGCCGACCAGGGCGTGAAGGCTCACTTCATGTCGGGTGACGGTATCGTCTCGAACGAGCTGGCCTCGATCGCTGGCGATGCGGTTGACGGCACGCTGATGACCTTCGCTCCGGACCCGCGCAAGAACCCGGCTTCCGCCGATCTCGTCGCGAAGTTCCGCGCTGCCGGCTACGAGCCGGAAGGCTACACGCTCTACTCGTACTCGGCTCTGCAGGTTATCGCTGCCGCCGCCAAGGCTGCGGGTTCCAACGATCCGATGGCAGTTGCTGACGCGATCAAGGCAAAGGGTCCGTTCAAGACCGCTATCGGCGACCTCGGCTTCAATGCCAAGGGCGACATCACCCGCCCGGACTACGTCATGTACAAGTGGTCCAAGGGTTCTGACGGCAAGTACAACTACGCCGAAATCGCGAAGTAAGCTTTGCGATGCCGGTTTTCCGGCATAGGCAAGATCTGGAAAGCCCGGCCATTGGCCGGGCTTTTTCACATTCGCGATATCGGTTCGCCATTTCCTTCATGCCGAAGCTGCTTTAAGTCTGCCCCCGTATCGGCAGGAGGATCACAGTATGAGCAAACCCCGTATTCTTGTGACCCGGCGCTGGCCGTCGGCGGTCGAGGCGGTGCTTTCGGAGCGTTTCGACACCACTCTGAACAAGGATGACGTAGCGCTGGACGCGGCGCAGCTGCGCGAGGCGTTGCTCAGCTATGACGCCGTCCTGCCGACCGTTTCCGACAAGCTTCCGGCCCCGCTTTTCGAGGGAGAGGCGATCCGGACGAAGATCCTCGGCAATTTCGGCGTCGGCTTCAATCACATCGATATCAAGGCTGCCAAGGAAAAGGGCGTAGTCGTCACCAACACGCCAGGCGTGCTGACGGACTGCACGGCCGATATCGCCATGCTGCTGCTTCTTTCGGTTGCCCGGCGTGGCGGCGAAGGCGAGCGCGAAGTCAGAGCCGGCGGCTGGAGCGGCTGGCGACCAACGCATCTGGTCGGTACCAAAGTGACGGGCAAGACCGTCGGCATCATCGGCTTCGGCCGTATCGGTCGTGCCTTCGCGCAACGTTGCCATTTTGGCTTCGGCATGGATGTCGTTTTCTACAACCGCTCCGCCATCGATCCCATGGAGGCCGCACGCTATGGCGCCGTGCAACTGCAGACGGTCGAGGATGTTTTGGACGTCTCCGATTTCGTCTCTCTGCATTGCCCCGGCGGCGCCGAGAACCGCCATCTGATGAATGCGGACCGCCTTGCCGCCATGAAGCCCGGCGCCTTCCTGATCAATACCGCAAGGGGCGATGTCGTCGACGAGACGGCGCTGATTGCGGCGTTGGAGCAGGGAACGATCCGCGGCGCCGGCCTCGATGTCTATGAAGCGGAGCCGCATATTCCGGAGCGGCTGCGGGAAATGGACAATGTCGTGCTCCTGCCGCATCTCGGCAGCGCCACGGAAGAAACGCGCACGGCCATGGGCATGAAGGTCGTCGACAATATCACTGCTTTTTTTGCCGGAAGGGAGCTGCCGGACCGCGTGGTCTAGGTGGGACCGCGGCGATACAACATTGCCCGAGAGGTCGCGCGTCCATAAGGTGACGGCGCCAACCACCTGAAGTGCTGTCATGCATGCCGCTTTCCGGCAAGGAGGAACAGTGTCTGAGAATGACTATGATGCGTTCGCAGCCGCCTATCAGGCCGACAACGAGAACAATGCCTGGAATGCCTATTATGAGCGGCCCGCAATTCTCTCGCTTGCCGGCGACGTTGCCGGACTTCGCGTCCTCGATGCGGGTTGCGGAGGCGGTGCTCATGCGGCAGCTCTGGTCGATCGAGGAGCGATCCTGACCGGTGTCGATGCGAGTGCCGGCTTGCTCGAAATCGCACGGCGTCGCCTGGAAGGGCGGGCGCGATTGTTGCTGGCTGATTTGAACGAGCGGTTGCCTTTCGAAGACGGCGCGTTCGATTTGGTCATGGCCTCACTTGTCATGCATTACCTGCACGATTGGTCGCGGCCTCTTTCGGAATTCCGACGCGTCTTGTCCGATGGCGGTCGTCTGATTTTTTCGACGCATCATCCGTTCATGGATCATGATCCGGCCAGCGGTGAGAGCTATTTCGAGACCTATAATTTCAGCGAGACGTGGCATCGCGGCGGCAAGGACATCACCATGCGGTTCTGGCACCGGCCGCTCCACGCCATGTTCGATGCGTTGAAATCGGCTGGATTTCGGATCGATGTCGTGAGCGAGCCGCAGCCGGACGCGAGGGTCAGCACTCTTTTCCCGGACGCATTCAAGAGCCTGACGACCAAGCCACGCTTCCTCTTCTTCATGGTGGTGAAGGCATAGTGCGACTCTTTCGGCAGCGGTGACGATCATTGCCTTTCTTTTCGGCGTTTGACGAAAAATGCGGCTGACGCGATCGGCGTCGGGCCGATATTGCGGGAGATCGCATAAGGCACAGGAATTGCTTGCATTTATTCCTTGCCGGGCTTCAATGGCCGGGCTTTGGCATGATGTGATATGTGGAGAAGCTGATGGCAATGACGGCGGCAAGCACAAGACCGCAGAGGGCGCGAGGTCGCGGCCATCTTGCGGCCAAGTCGCTTGGCGGTCGCACGCGCCTTGCCGAGCTCTTCCAAGAGGGGGCGGCGAAGATCAGGCTGCCAGAAACCTTCGATCATTCCATGGAGGCCGTCATCATCAACACTGCCGGCGGTCTGACCGGCGGCGACCGGATGGACTGGAGCATTGTCGCCGCGCCGGGCACGCGCATCGATGTGACGACGCAGGCCTGCGAAAAGATCTATAAGGCGTCGACTGGCACGGCCGAGGTTGAAACCTCGATCAGGGTCGGTAGCGGCGCTCGGGTCGATTGGCTGCCGCAGGAGACCATCCTGTTCGACCGCGCCTCGCTTTCGCGTTCGCTAAATGTCGAGCTTGACGATAGGGCCGAATTCCTCGCCGTCGAGGCGATCTTGCTCGGGCGGAAAGCCATGGGTGAGGCGATGGAGCAGGGGTTGTTCCGTGATCGTTGGCGCATTCGCCGTGGCGGGCGGCTTGTTCACGCCGAGGAACTGCGGCTGGATGGCGATGTGGCCGCCTTGACGGCGAAAATGGCGGTGCTTGGAGGGCAGGTGGCCTTTGCGACCTTGCTCTATGTCGGCCCGCTGGCCGAAACCTACCTCGGCCGGATCAGGCCGCTCCTCGAAACCCATATGGGAGGCGCCAGCCACTGGGGCGAGAAGCTCGTCGTGCGGCTTGTCGCTGCTGATGGTTTCGCGCTCAGAAAAATCCTCATTCCGATCATTTCCGCCTTGCGCAATGGAGCGCCTGTGCCGAAAGTCTGGAACCTATAGTCCCTGGAGCTGGATGATTTTAGGTCTGCTTGACCTAAAATCATCCAGCTCCAAAATCAAAGAAATAGAGCATGATGCCGAAAACCGCTCACACCTTTCGGCATCATGCTCTGACAACAGCAATCACATAGGTAGGCGATGAACCTCACTCCGAGAGAAAAAGACAAGCTGCTGATTTCCATGGCGGCGATGGTGGCGCGGCGGCGGCTGGAGCGTGGCGTCAAGCTCAATCATCCCGAAGCCATCGCGCTGATCACGGATTTCGTAATCGAGGGCGCGCGGGACGGACGGCCGGTCGCCGAACTGATGGAGGCCGGCGCCCATGTCATCACCCGCGATCAGGTGATGGAAGGCATTGCCGAGATGATCCATGATGTTCAGGTCGAGGCGACATTTCCCGACGGCACCAAGCTTGTGACCGTCCACGAACCCATTCGGTGAGGTTGCCATGCTGGAGCTGAGGCCCAATTGCGAATGCTGCGACAGGAATTTGCCGCCGCAGAGCAAGGAAGCGATGATCTGCACTTTCGAGTGCACCTTCTGCGCCGATTGTGTCGACAGCGTATTGGGCGGCGCTTGTCCGAATTGCGGCGGCGACTTCGTCCAGCGTCCCATCCGCCCGATAGCCTTGCTCGTCAAATATCCCGCTTCGACCAAGCGTGTTCTAAAAGCAGAGGGATGCGCGCCCGTCCGGGTCGCATGAGGAGAAAACCATGATCCCAGGCGAAATCATCGCTGCGAGCGGCGACATCGAACTCAATGCCGGAGCGCCGACCGTGACGCTCGAAGTTTCCAATACCGGTGACAGGCCGGTGCAGGTCGGCAGCCATTATCATTTTGCCGAAACCAATGCCGGGCTTTCCTTCGACCGCGACCAGGCGAGGGGCATGCGGCTCGATATTCCCGCTGGAACCGCCGTGCGTTTCGAGCCGGGTCAGACACGCTCGGTGACGCTGATCCCGCTATCGGGCAAGCGCGAAGTCTACGGCTTCCGTCAGCAGGTCATGGGCAAGCTATAGCTTTTGGGGGGTTTGACGTTGATTAAAATGCTTGCGCCCGCTGCAGCTCTTGCTGCGGCCCTGATTTGTGGTCCTGCCTTTGCGCAGAACAATCCGGATGAACCGAAGGTCGATTGCGCCAAAGCAGAGGCGCAGACGGATCTGAATATTTGCGCTGCGCTCGATTTCGACACGGCCGACAAGGCGCTGAACGCGCAATACAAGAAGACGCGTGCTGCGATGGTCGCCATCGACGCGGATCTGGACGACGACATGAAGGGCGCCGAAAAGGCGCTCATCAAGGCGCAGCGTGCCTGGGTGGACTATCGCGACGGCGAGTGCGAGGCACAGGGATTTCAGGCGCGAGGCGGCTCGATGGAGCCCATGCTCGTTTCCGGCTGCAAAGCGGATCTGACCAAGAAGCGCACCAAGGAGCTGAAAGACCTCGCCGATGGACCGGAGGGTGATCAGTGATTTCCAGGCGTAGCGTGATGATCGTCGGCAATGGTGAGGTTGCGGCAGGCGCCGCAGCTGTCATCGATGCCGCCGATCTTGTGATCCGTTTCAACGATTGCCGCTCGATGGGCGCCGGCGGCAGCCGGACCGATGTCGTTGCGGTGTGCAACACAGGCCGGCCGGCGCGCGCCATGCTCGGCTCGGCCGAGTGGCGCAAGAGCCCTGCCGTTGCTTCCGCGTCGGAAATCTGGAGCGTGCGCGATCCGATCAAATTCGAGGCGCTGCGAGCACCGCTGGCGATCTCGCATCCTGAACTCGACGATTTCTGCGACGATTATACCGACCAGTTCACCGCCTTCTGTCAGGCAACCGGCAAGCGACATGTCGTGATCGGTCAATCCATTCACGAAGGTGTCGATGCGGCGCTCGCAGAGCATGATCCCGGCTCCTACGTGGTACCGAGCAGCGGCCTGATCGTGATCGCCGAAGTGATGGCACGTTATCCAGACGACGATATCGCCATTACCGGCTTCAGCCACACGGGCTGGGAAGAGCATCCCTTTGCCGCCGAGAAGCGGCTGGTGGACGCCTACATATCCCTCGGCCGCCTGCGGCGACTTACCGATACGAACCTCCTCTCTGCCTCCCAAGGAGATTGATTGATGCCCTACAGGATTTCCCGCGCCGCCTATGCCAGCATGTTCGGACCGACCGTCGGCGACAAGGTGCGTCTGGCCGATACCGAATTGTTCATCGAGGTGGAGAAGGATTTCACCACCTATGGCGAGGAGGTGAAGTTCGGCGGCGGCAAGGTCATCCGCGACGGCATGGGGCAGAGCCAGGTGACCCGGGCAAACGGTGCCGTCGATACCGTCATCACCAATGTGCTGATCCTCGACCATTGGGGGATCGTCAAGGCGGATATCGGCTTGAAGGACGGCCGCATTGTCGCGATCGGCAAGGCCGGCAATCCGGACATGCAGCCCGGTGTCAACATCATCGTCGGACCCGGCACGGAGGCAATCGCCGGCGAGGGCAAGATCGTGACTGCCGGCGGCATGGACAGCCACATCCATTTCATCTGCCCGCAGCAGATCGAGGAAGCCCTGATGTCGGGCGTCACCACCATGCTTGGCGGCGGCACCGGGCCGGCGCACGGAACGCTGGCAACGACCTGCACGCCGGGGCCTTGGCATCTGGCGCGCATGATCGAATCCTTCGACGCTTTTCCGATGAATATCGGCCTGTCCGCCAAGGGCAATGCATCCGTGCCTGCCGCCCTGGAGGAAATGGTGCTCGGCGGAGCCTGTGCGCTCAAGCTGCATGAGGATTGGGGCACGACGCCGGCCGCGATCGACTGCTGCCTCAGCGTTGCCGACGAATACGACGTGCAGGTGATGATCCACACGGATACGTTGAATGAAAGCGGTTTCGTGGAGGATACGATCGGTGCCATCAAAGGTCGCACGATCCACGCTTTCCACACGGAAGGAGCGGGTGGCGGTCACGCACCTGACATCATCAAGATCTGCGGCCAGTCGAACGTCATCCCTTCTTCGACCAATCCGACGCGACCCTATACGGTTAATACAATAGCCGAGCATTTGGACATGCTGATGGTCTGCCATCACCTGTCGCCGTCGATTCCCGAGGATATCGCCTTTGCCGAAAGCCGTATCCGCAAGGAGACGATCGCGGCGGAGGATATTCTTCACGATATCGGCGCCTTCTCGATCATTTCGTCCGACAGCCAGGCCATGGGGCGTGTCGGTGAAGTGGCGATCCGCACCTGGCAGACCGCCGACAAGATGAAGCGCCAGCGCGGCCGCCTGGCGCAGGAGACGGGCGACAACGACAATTTCCGTGCGAAACGCTATATCGCAAAATATACGATCAACCCGGCGATCGCGCACGGCGTCAGCCATGAGGTCGGCTCGATCGAGGTTGGCAAGCGTGCCGATCTGGTACTCTGGAATCCGGCCTTCTTCGGCGTGAAGCCGGAGATGGTTCTGCTCGGCGGCTCCATTGCAGCTGCTCCCATGGGCGACCCGAATGCCTCCATCCCGACGCCGCAGCCGATGCACTACCGGCCGATGTTCGGTGCCTATGGCAAAAACCGGACGAATTCCTCCGTGACCTTCGTTTCGCAGGCGGCTTTCGATGCCGGGCTTGCCGGCAAGCTCGGGGTCGCAAAGACGCTGCTGCCTGTCAGGAACACCCGCGGCGGCATCTCCAAGGCATCGATGATCCACAACAGCCTGACGCCGCATATCGAGGTGGACCCGGAAACCTACGAAGTGCGGGCCGATGGCGAGCTTCTGACCTGCGAGCCGTCAACCGTGCTGCCGATGGCACAGCGCTATTTCCTCTTCTGAGGATATTTCAGTCATCGATTATTGGCAGATACGAAAAACCCCGGTTTCCCGGGGTTTTTCGTATGCTGCACGCTGGACGCAACAATATCAATGACATGACGCGTCGGTGCTCCCGCCACCCATTTCTATCGGCAGGCCGGATTTTGTGCATGCATTTCCCCGGCTGTTCACAACTTGGGAAATGCACCACATTTTAATCATTCCGTTAAAGACCTGGAAGCGTCTTAGCCCCTATCTCACATGACTGAAATGATGGGCTGAGGAAGGTGAATCGCATGAAGCAATGGATTTCGCTGCAGGCCGAGCTCGGTAATTTTCAGCAGCGACGTGCGATTTTTATTTTCGCGCTTAAGATGAGTTTCGTTGCGGTCATCATGTCGCTGGGAATCATCCTGGTGCTGCTTTTTGTGCTGCAATGGCTCGATCTTCTGCCGCTGCCGATCTTCGAGGCGTTGCGCTTTGGTGTTCTGCTGGCATGGATTATCGGAGGCACCGTATCCGGCGCGCTCGCGGTGCTGGCAGGCTTTTCCATCCATAGGCTCGCGGTCTCCCGCGCTGAATTCGAGCGGTTGAGCCGCACCGACATGCTGTCCGGCCTGCTCAATCGCCGTGCCTTTACCGAGGCGTTGAATATGGCCGGAGACGGTGCTTCGCTGGCGATTTTTGATCTGGATCGATTCAAGACGATCAACGATCGGTTCGGGCATGCATCTGGCGATGCGGTAATCGTTGCGGTGTCGCGGTTATTTTCCGATACCTTCACCGGAGAAGACGTGATTGCACGGCTCGGCGGTGAGGAATTTGGCGTCATCATCCACGGCGGAGATACGGCCGAGCGCATCGCGCGCGTTGAGGAGATCAAGGAGCAGATTGCCGAACATCCGATCGCCATTGAAGGCGGATCGGTGAAGATCACCATCTCCGCCGGGATTGCCGATATCGGCAAGGATCGCAAGACGGAGACCGTCTATGCCGCCGCCGACAAGGCACTTTATCTTGCCAAGACGCTCGGCCGCAACCGCGTTATGCACGAGCGCGAGCGTCTGTCGCAGGTCTGGCATCGCTGTGCCACCGAGCAGGAGCAGGAGGCGACGACGGATGTCAGGGAGCTGCAACGCTACGTGCAGCGGATGTGAGGCGCCCGCGCGTCATTGATGCTTGCGCGGGAGGCGACTATTTTGCATGGTCCGATAAAGTATTAAACTGGAACAGTCATGCTACGCGTCACCTCCTATCTGCCGGCCGGCACCCCTTCCTCCAATCCGATCGATCGTGTCGTGCTGCCGCATGATCTCAGGCATCTGCGCCGCAAGCTGCTGCATCTCGAAAACGGAGAGATGGTCATGCTCGATCTCAAGGAGCCGGTGCTGTTTGCGAGCGGCGATCTGCTGGTGCGCGAGGATGGCGAGCTGATCGAGATCGTTGCCGCCGACGAGAAGCTTTTCGAGATCCGCCCGCGCGATCGCAGGCATCTGATCGAGCTTGCCTGGCATCTGGGCAACCGGCATCTTTCGGCTCAGATCGAGGAGGAACGTATCCTGATCCTGCGCGATCATGTGATCCGCGCCATGCTCGAGGGACTGGGGGCTGTCGTGACCGAGGTCAGCGAGCCCTTCCAGCCCGCTCGCGGCGCCTATCACTCCCATGGCAGCCATTCGCATGGCCACGGGCACGATCACCACAACCATTCCCACGATTGAACCGTGATGACCAATACCGCGGTTTCCGACGATGGCGACCTGCCGGCGCTCCTGCGGCTGATGACTTGGCTGTCGCCAGCGTTTCCTGTTGGGTCGTTCGCCTATTCTGGCGGTCTTGAGCGCGCGGTGCATGACGGACTGGTTCGTGACAGTGCCGGTCTCAATGACTGGATTGCCGCGCTCATTCAACATGGCTCCGCGTGGAATGATGCAGTGCTGCTGGTCGAGGCGCATCGGGCGGGTGCGGACAGGCTGCGGCTTGCGGCGGTTGCGGAGCTTGCCGAAGCATTGGCCGGCTCGAAGGAACGGCATAACGAGACCATGCTGCTTGGCGATGCCTTTCTCTCGGCCGCGGCTGCGTGGCCCAACGATATCTTTTCCATGCTCCCGGCAAAGACCGCCTATCCGGTTGCGGTCGGCGCAATTGCCGGCGCACATGGTATTTCCGCGGAAAAGGCTGTAGCCGCCTTTCTGCATGCCTCGGCCTCGCAGATGGTGTCATCCGGCATCCGCCTTGGCGTCAGCGGGCAAAAGGATGGTGTTGCTATCCTTGCACGGCTCGAGGAGCTCTTCGCCGCTGTGGCGCGACGGGCGGCGCAATCCAGTCTCGACGATCTCGGAGCGGCTGCCGTGCAGGCAGATATTGCCAGCCTGCGCCACGAGACCCAGGCCACGCGGCTCTTTCGGTCATGATGAGTGCCACCTGGAAAATACTGAAATTGAAGCATCGTCTACGTCATTCGCCGCTGTGCGACCGCCCGACGCTTGGCTATGCTGTTGCTTTATCGGAGTTGCGAGCATGAAATCGAGACATGGACCCTTGCGCGTCGGCATCGGCGGCCCGGTCGGTTCCGGCAAGACGGCGTTGACGGAGAAGCTGTGCAAGGCGATGCGCGACGACTATTCCGTCGCCGTCGTCACCAACGACATTTACACGACCGAAGATGCGGAAGCGCTGGTGCGCATGCAGGCGTTGCCTTCGGATCGCATCGTCGGCGTCGAGACCGGCGGATGCCCGCACACGGCCATCCGCGAAGATGCGACGATCAATCTGCAGGCTATCGCCGGTCTGAGCGAGCGGCTTCCTGATCTCGACGTCGTCTTCATCGAATCCGGCGGTGACAATCTGGCCGCAACCTTTTCGCCCGATCTTGCCGATATCACCATCTACGTGATTTCGGTGTGCCAGGGAGAGGAAATTCCGCGCAAGGGCGGCCCCGGCATCACCAAATCCGACCTTCTTGTCATCAACAAGAAGGATCTGGCGCCCTTCGTCGAGGTCGATCTCGATGTGATGGACCGCGATGCCAACCGCATGCGCCAGGCGCGTCCCTTCGTCTTTTCCGACATGAAGCGGGGCGAGGGCGTCAATAAGATCGTCGATTTCCTAAAGGAACAGGGCGGCCTTTGAGCCGCCCCGTCATTATCTCCATATCCGCTGAGACTGGTCTACTCCGCCGCGAAGGGCGGCAGCTTTAGGACGTTCGTGCCCACGGACCTGCTTCTGCCATCCTTGTTCTCGATGGCCTCGAGCCGCTCTTCCAGGCTGGTGAGCGATTGCCGGTTTTCGTTGACGGCGACGGCCAGGCCTTCCTTGGTCACCACTTCGTCATCCGCATCCTTCCTGCCGACAAGCCTGCCGAAGAGGTAGCCGAGCAGGCGGGACAGATCGTCCATGATCAGGAAGAAGGACGGCACGACCACCAGGCTGAGCACGGTGGAAACGATGATGCCGCCGATCACCGCAATCGCCATCGGTGCGCGGAACGAACCGCCTTCGCCGACACCGAGAGCCGATGGCAGCATGCCGGCCGACATGGCGATCGAGGTCATGATGATCGGGCGGGCACGCTTGCGGCCGGCTTCGACGACTGCCTCCAGCCGCGGCATGCCCTGATGCATCATTTCGATGGCGAAATCGACGAGAAGGATGGCGTTCTTCGTCACGATGCCCATCAGCATGAGAATGCCGATCATGACGGGCATGGAAAGCGCATTGCCGGTCATGATCAAGGCCAATGCCACGCCGCCGATCGCCAAGGGCAGCGACAGCAGAATGGTGAAGGGCTGGATCACGTCCTTGAACAGCAGGATCAGCACGGTCAGGACGAGCATCAGGCCGAGCAGCATGGCGTTGCCGAAGCTCTGCTCCATCTCCTTCTGGACCTTGGTATCGCCGCTTTCGGCCAGATGCACGGTTGCCGGGATCTTGGCGTTGCTGACGATCTCGAGGAAGTGGTCGGACGCCGTATCCAGCGCCACGCCCTGCGGCAGGTCAGCGCCGATGGCGACGACGCGGAAGCGGTTGTTGCGCTTGATCGAGGACAGGCCTTCCGAATAGTCGATATCGGCAACGCTCGACAACGGCACGGTGGTGCCCGTTGACGTCTTGATGCGCAGGGCACGGATCGCCGCCAGATCGCGGCGCATGCCGAGCGAAGCCTGAACGCGGATCGGAATTTGGCGATCGTCGAGCGAGATCTTCGCGAGCGAGGCGTCGATATCGCCGATGGTCGCCACGCGGATTGTGTCGGAAATCATCTGCGGCGTGATGCCGAGGCGCGCCGCCTCGTCCTTGCGCGGATAGATCTGCAGCTCAGGACGGGGCAGGGCACCGTCGGCGCTGACATTGGCGAGCGCCGGATCGGTGCGCAGCTTGGCTTCCAGAATGCCGACCGCCTGGTTCAGATCCTTCTCGCTGCGCGAGAGGAAGTTATAGGTCAAGTCGCGGTCGCCACGGTCGTTCAGCTTGGTTATGCGGACGTCGGGGATCGAACGAAGCTTGGCAAAGACTTCCTTTTCGATATCCCATTGCGGGCGCACGCGGCCATGGACCGTGACCTTCGGCAGGTGGGGGCCAATGATGGGCAGCGAACCCAGCACATCGTTCACCAACTTCTTCGCCAGCGACTGGTCGAGTTTGCCGAGCGTCAGCGTCACTGTTGCGCGGCGCAGCTCCAGATCGCCCTTCGGCGAAGCGCCGCCGAGCACGAAGACGCTTTCGACCCCGTCTATGCCTTTCACACGGCGATAGATCTCGTTGGTTGCCTGTTCCGTGTCGTCAAGCCGGGCGTTCGGCGGCAGTTCCGCCGACAGCACGATACGCGAGGCGTCTTCCGGCGGGATGAAACTGCCGGGAACGAACATGATGAGAGCGAAGACCGAAGCGACCGAGAAGGCGAAGGCGGCAAGCAGCGTCGGGTAGCGCGTGTACCAGCGCTTCGTCGTCAGCCGCACCAGCCAGCTATAGCCGCGCATGAAGCGGCCGTCATTGTCGTGATGGTCGTCGACACCATCTTCGGCGCGCATCAGATAGGCGGCCATCATGGGTGTGATCAGACGCGCCACCAGCAGCGAGAAGAACACCGAGAAGGCGACCGTCAGGCCGAACTGGATAAAGTATTGGCCCGGGATGCCCGGCATGAAGGAGACGGGCACGAAGACTGCGATGATGGTGAAGGTCGTTGCGATAACGGCAAGGCCGATCTCATCGGCAGCGTCGATGGCGGCGCGATAGGGCGTTTTGCCCATCTTGATGTGGCGGGCGATGTTCTCGATTTCGACAATGGCGTCGTCGACGAGAATGCCTGTTGCCAGCGTCAATGCCAGGAAGCTGACAAGATTCAGCGAGAAGCCGATCTGGTTCATGATCCAGAATGTCGGGATCGCGGAGAGCGGCAGAGCAACCGCCGATATCAGCGTCGCCCGCCAGTTCCGCAGGAACAGGAAGACGACGATGACGGCCAGTATGGCGCCTTCGATCAGCGTGTGCATCGCGGATTCGTAGTTGCCATAGGTGTAGTAGACGGAGTCGTCGATCATCTCGATCGAGACGTTCGGATTCTCGGCGCGAACCTTGTCGAGCGTGTCTGCCACCGTCTTGGCGACGCTCACCTCGCTGGCGCCCTTGGCGCGGAATACGCCGAAGGTGACGACGGGCGCGCTGTTGAACCGCGAGAACGACTTCGGTTCCTGATAGGTGTCCTTGATGGCACCGAGGTCTGAGAGCTTGACGAAGCGGCCGTTGGTCAGCGCAATCGTCGTATCGGCGAGCTGGGCGACATTACGGGCGTCGCCGAGCACGCGGATCGCCTGCTCGCTGCCGGCAACCTGGCCGCGGCCGGAGCCGAGGTCGATGTTGGTGCTGCGAAGCTGCTGGCTCACCGAAAGCGCGGTGATGCCATAGGCGTTCAGCTTGTTGGGATCGAGCTCGATGCGCACTTCGCGATCGGCGCCGCCATAGCGGTCGACGCGGCCGATACCCGGCTTGCCCTGCAGCGCGCGCTTGACCGTATCGTCCACGTACCAGGACAGCTCTTCGAGCGTCATGTTCGGCGAGGACACGGCGAAACTCTGGATCGCCTGGCCGACGACATCGACCTTGGAGACGATGGGCTCATCGATGGTCGACGGCAGGTTGCCGCGGATGCGGTCGATGGCATCCTTGGTATCCTGAACGGCCTGCTCGGTCGGCACCTCCAGGCGGAAGACGACGACGGTCTGCGATTGGCCGTCGGTGATGGTCGATTGTATCTCGTCGATGCCGTTGATGCTGGCAACGGCGTCTTCGATCTCCTTCGTCACCTGCATTTCGAGCTCGGCCGGCGAGGCGCCGCTCTGCGTCACGGTGACGTTGACGATGGGCACGTCGATGTTCGGGAAGCGGGTGATGGGCAGATTGAAGAAGGCGTGCGCGCCCACCACCATCAGCAGAAAGAAGCCGAGGAGCGGGGCGACCGGATTTCGGATGGACCAGGCGGAGAAGTTCATCTTGCCGTCTCGTTCAGTTGGAGGCTTGCGACGCGTCGCGCACGGGCGTGATGTGATCGCCGTCGCGAACATAGGCACCAGCTTTGGCCACGACTTCGTCACCGGCTTTCAGGCCCTTGACGATCTCGACATAGCCTGCGTCCTGAATGCCGGTCTCGACAGTCACGAACTTGACCACGCCATTTTCGACCTTGCGGGCGGAAGAACCGTTTTCCTCGCTGTTGACCGCCGTCAGCGGCAGCGCGACGCCATCTTCCTGACGAATGATGATCTCGGCGCTGCCATACATGCCGGCGCGAGCCTTCTCGCCGTCGTCGATCGTGATATGCACCGCACCGAGGCGGGTGACGGGATCGACGATCGGGGCAACAAGACGAACGGTTCCGGCAAGCTTTTCGCGGCTGCCGGAAAGCGCGATCAAGGCCTTCTGCCCGGTCGAGATCCTGGTGATGTCACTCTCGGAGACATCGACCACGAGCTCGAGCTGGCTGTCGCGGATGATGGTGAAAAGCGGGTCGCCATTGCCGTTGGCTATGGCGCCGACGCGAGCATTACGCGAGGCGACGGTGCCGGCGACCGGGGTCTTGATGCCGGTGCGGGCGAGCTTCAGGTCCGTGTCGGCGATCTGGCTATCGGTGACTTTCAGGTCGGCCTCGGCAACGGCGATTGCCTGCTCGGCGGAAACCACGCGCGCCTTGTTGGCGGCGGCCGAAGCATTGGCCTGCTCCACCGAGGAGGTCGACATCGTGCCCTTGGCGCCCATCGCAACGGCGCGGACGCGCTGCAATTCGGCCTCTTCCGCATTGGCGCGGGCTTCGGTGAGTTGTGCGTGCAGCTGCGCAAGGCTTGCCTCGCCCTTGGCCCGCGTCGCCTGCATCTGGCTCTTTTGCAGGATCAGCGCGTCATCGTTCAGCGTGGCGAGCGTGCTGTCGGCTTCGACCTTGTCGCCGACATCGGCATTCAGCGAGCGGATCGAGAGACCGTCCACCTGCGGCTGGATATAAACTTCTTCGACGGCCTTCACCGTGCCGGTCGCGACGACTTTGTCGGTCAGGTGGCGCATCGTGGCTGTGGTGATGACGATTGCAGGCAGGTTCTGTTTCGGCGTGGTGACGGCGGGCTGCTCTGCCAAGGCGGCGGGTGCGGCCAGCAGGGAAAGCAGGATGGCAGTCGTGCTCAGAAGTCTAAACGGCGTGAGGGCCATGCGTGCGGTTCCAGTTCGGCCTTTGGTCAAAGGGATTTCGCTACTTTCCGTCGCGAACACGGGGGATCACTGCATGCGAGCCGGCTTCCCCGGCGGATCTATATCCGTCATGCCTGCAGGTTCCTCATCCTAAAATCGCCCCTGTAGATGGGAGCGGTTTTCAATTTTCGCAAGATCACGAGAAAATGATTTCGCGGGTATTTCTATCGCTCGCAACCTTGCGAAGCAATCACGGCATTGTGATGTCTGCATTCGAATAGTTGATGGTCGACGGCTTTTCAGGCAATTGCCGCGAGAAAGCCAGCCTTTTGTTGCTGCTGTTACAAAATGAAAAAAACGCGCGGGACCGGAAGCTCCGCGCGTTTCCATGATTTGACGTGCCCTGAGACTATTTCAGAGCGGCGTCGGTGATTTCGTGCGTGTAGGCGCCAGTCGGCTTCTTGTTGATGATCTTCTGATCGAGCAAGGCTTCGACCGTACGGTCATAGGTCTTCATGTCGAGCTTGCCGTTGCCGATCAGCTTGGCGACTTCGCCTGCCATGCGCTTCTGGTGGTTTTCATCCTGGCCGCCATTGTCCATGACGATTTCGGCGGCTTCATCCGGATGCTCGACGGCATATTTCCAGCCCTTCAGCGAAGCACGGACGAACTTCACCATGTCGGCCTTGAACTTCGCATCCTTCAGCTTGTCTTCCTTGACGTAGAGGCCGTCTTCCAGAAGGTCGTTGCCGAGCTTGGTGTAGTTGAAGACGGTCAGGTCTTCGGCCTTGAAGCCGGCATCGATCGCCTGCCAGTACTCGTTATAGGTCATGACGGAAATGCAGTCGGCCTGCTTCTGGACGAGGGGCTGCACGTCGAAGCTCTGCTTCAGAACGTTGACGCCATCCTTGCCGCCGTCGGTCTTCAGGCCGAGCTTATGCATCCAGGCGAAGAAGGGATATTCGTTGCCATAGAACCAGACGCCGAGGGTGTGACCCTTGAAATCCTTCTCCGTCTTGACTGGGCCGTCCTTCGGGCAGATCAGCTCCAGACCGGATTTTTCGAAGGGCTGGGCGATGTTGATGAGCGGCACGCCCTTTTCGCGGGCAACCAGCGCACCGCCCATCCAGTCGACGATCACGTCGGCGCCGCCGCCGGCGATTACCTGCTCCGGAGCGATATCAGGCCCGCCCGCCTTGATATCGACATCGAGGCCTTCTTCCTTATAGAAGCCCTTGTCTTTGGCGACGAAGTAGCCGCCGAACTGAGCCTGGGCCACCCATTTCAGCTGCAGGGTCACCTTGTCCGCCGCCATCGCGGCCTGGGTGGCGGCAAGCGTCATGGCGCTTGCCATCAATGCAAACATTATTTTTTTCATATCTTCACCCTTTTCCCTCTGGAGTTATGCCTCGATCCCTTGGAAGGGATCCTGGATTACGTCTGCCCACCGCGGATAGACGGATGCCAGAACGTCACCATTCGTTCGATGATGGCGACGATACCGTAGAAAACGGAACCTGCAACCGCGGCAACCGCGATCTCGGCCCAGACCATGTCGAGGTTCAACCGACCGTTTTCGGTTGAAATGCGAAAGCCCATGCCCGACATGGGCGTGCCGAAGAACTCCGCCACGATGGCACCAATCATCGCCAGGGTCGAGTTGATCTTCAGCGCATTGAAAATAAAGGGAGCGGCAGCCGGCAGACGCAGCTTGAAGAGCGTCTGCCAATAGCTCGATGCGTAGGTGCGCATCAGGTCGCGTTCCATGTTGCCGGCGGCGGCAAGGCCAGTCACCGTGTTCACCAGCATCGGGAAGAAGGTCATTATGACGACGACGGCGGCCTTGGATTGCCAGTCGAATCCGAACCACATAACCATGATCGGCGCGACGCCGATGATCGGCAGGGCCGAGACGAAATTACCGATCGGCAGCAGGCCGCGGCGCAGGAAGGCGAAGCGGTCGGCCAGAATGGCGACGATGAAACCGCTGGCGCAGCCAATGATGTAGCCGATGAGGACAGCGGTGAGGATCGTCTGGCGCACATCGATCCAGAGCGTCGGCAAGGAGTTGGCGATCCGGGCGCCGATGGCGCTCGGCGGCGGCAGCAGAACCAGGGAAACGCCGGCGCCGCGGGTGACCGCTTCCCAGATGATCAATATCCATATGCCGAAAATCGCCGGGATCAGCAGCCGCAGCGTATAGTTGCTGGCGGTCGAGTGCGAGCGCATCGATGACAGGACGGAAACGCAGCGCCAGGCCAGCAACCAGGCGGCGGCGATCAGAATGAAGAAGGACGCTTGCGCCTTGCCTTCATTGCCGGAAATTCCCGCAAGCAACAGCCATGCCGCCGCATGCGCGCCGAAGAAGAGGGTCGCAGCACTCAGCTCCTCGGAGAGACGCATGAAGGAGAGGGCAGCGGCAGCGGCTATGAGAACGAATATGACGAAGTTCGTGCCGCTGCTGACGGGTGCCGCGGCATCGGCTGCAAGCAGCGGCAATGCGGGGATCGCCAAAAGACAGAGAAGAATGGCAAGGACGCCCTGCCAGGAGAAATGAAAGGATCTCATGCCGTTCTGCCTCCCATCGAGCGCTCGACGATGCGGGCGGCGACGCTGACGATGCCGACGAGAATTGCCGCGAGGACGGAGCCGGCGACCAGCGCTGCCCATATGTCGATCGTCTGGCTGTAATAGGAGCCTGCCAAGAGCTTTGCGCCGATGCCGGCGACCGCGCCCGTCGGCAGCTCGCCGACGATCGTTCCGACGAGACTTGCGGCGATTGCGACCTTCATCGAGGTGAAGAGGAAGGGGATCGAGGCCGGCACGCGCAGCTTCCAGAAGGTTTGCCAGCTGCTGGCATTATAGGTGCGCATCAGGTCGAGATGCATGATCTCCGGCGAGCGCAGGCCCTTCGTCATGCCGACGGTGACCGGGAAGAACGACAGATAGGTGGAAATCAGCGCCTTGGGGATCAGCCCGTCTATCCCAAGCGCACTGAAGACGACGATGATCGTCGGCGCTATGGCCAGGATCGGGATCGTTTGCGACGCGATGATCCAGGGCATCAGGCTGCGGTCGAGCGCGACGAGATGAACGATGCCCACTGCGAAGAGTACGCCGAGGATTGTGCCGAAAGCAAAGCCAAGAGCCGTCGGAGCCAGCGTCACCCAAGCGTTGTACACCAGACTGCGATTGCTTGTGGGCACCCGCAAGAAGGTGTTTTCGAAAACATTCTGCGCAACCTGATGTGGCGCAGGCAGAGTCGGCTTCGGCTGTGACAGCGTCTTGCCGATGAATTCCACCGTCGTCGGGCTGACATTGCCGCGCCGATCCATATCGCGCTGGAACGGTGCGTTGAGGATGATGGCGAAGACGTACCAGAGCAGGATGATCGCCAGCACGATGGTCGTGATCGGCAGGAACTTGTGCTTGAAGAACTGTTCCTTCTCCATGCTCATGCCCTTCCTTGCGTTGGAAGCAGCATGAGGATCATGGCGACGATGCCAAGGCCTACGCCGGCAAGCTGCTGCAGGCTCAGCCGCTCACCAAAGACGATGAAGGCGATGACGTTGACGACGACGAGCTGCGCGATGGAGGAGGCAGAGATCGCCAGGCCAAGCCCGCCCTCGCGCATCAGCCGCACCATCATCAGATTGCCGACGCAATAGAGCGCGAGCGACAGGATCAGCACCAACATGTTGTTGTTGGCGATGTAGGCGCGCGAGGCGGTTGCACCGCTGATGAAGATCGCCATCGCGCCAACGAGCCACAGGAGGAATTGCGGGTTCATGGCCTAATCCTATTCCTCGTAGCTGTGTCCGGCCCGCAAGCCTTCCCGGACGCGGTGGGCGATTTCGAGAAATTCCGGTGTTTCGCGAATGCCGAGCGGTCGCTCCGCCGGAAGCGTCGATTCGATGACATCGGTGACGCGGCCCGGCCGCGGCGACATGACCACGATCTTGGTGGAGAGGTAGACCGCTTCCGGTATGGAGTGGGTGACGAAGCAGATGGTCTTGTTCGTCTGCTTCCACAGCTTCAGAAGCTGTTCGTTCAGGTGGTCGCGGACGATTTCGTCAAGCGCGCCGAAGGGCTCGTCCATCAGCAGCAAATCGGCATCGAAGGCTAGCGCGCGGGCGATCGAGGCACGCTGCTGCATGCCGCCGGACAGCTGCCAGGGAAACTTATGTTCGAAGCCATTGAGATTGACGAGTTCCAGCGTCCGGGCGATGCGCTTGGCCTGCTCATCCCGGTCATAGCCCATGATCTCAAGCGGCAGGGCGATGTTCTTCTCGATCGTGCGCCAGGGATAGAGGGCCGCAGCCTGAAAGACGTAGCCGTAGGCACGAGCCTTGCGGGCATCTTCCGGCGACATGCCATTGACGCTGATATCGCCCGATGTCTTGCGCTCGAGATCGGCGATGACGCGCAGGAACGTGGTCTTGCCGCAGCCGGAAGGGCCGATGAAGGAGACGAAATCGCCCTTGCGAACATCGAGATCGACATTGCTCAGCGCATGCACCGGCCCATCGTTCGTATTGTAGGTGAGACAGAGATTCCGCGCGGAGACGACGGAGGAAGCGGATAACGTCATTAACACCTACCAGTCCTGTTTTCGCCGCATGGTTGGGGCGGATTGCGTGTTATCCTGTTTGGCATTGCCGCAGTCCGGAAAGGCGAGAGCGCCTTGTGGCTGCCGGACCGAGGGGAGCAATGCCATGAGTGTCTCATCGAAGCCCACCTGCCGTATCGTGCGGCCCGGCGGCACCTATGCCGGAAAACAGGGCTTCAGCTATTTCGAAGGGATTGCCGCCGAGACAGTGGGCTCGACGGGGATTTGCATGCATCTTTTGACCATCCCGCCGGGCGCTCGTGCCAAAGCGCATCTTCACGCCTCGCATGAGACAGCGATCTACGCGATTTCGGGTGAGACGCATTGCTGGTTCGGCGAGCGGCTGGAAGAGCATGTCATCGTTCGCGAGGGCGAGATGTTCTATATTCCGGCCGGCATTCCGCATCTTCCGGCGAATCTCAGCGATCGGCCGGCGACAGCGGTCATCGCCCGCACCGACCCGAACGAGCAGGAAAGCGTGGTCCTGCTGCCGGATCTGGAGCGGTATGTGCCGCGCTAGAGCCGTTTCGTTTTTCTTCGAATCGCGAAAATGCTCTATCCCTTTGTTTTTACGCAATTCCGGACGGAAAACCGCTACGCACTTTTCCTGAAATTGCTCTAGGCGGCCGATGAGCCGAAGCGCCGTGCCCAAGCGTCATACCCCGCTGGCGGGGATGCCGCTGCGCTGCACCTTGCGCGGCGCTGTGACTTCTTTCCAGGTGGAAAGTGCCCGGTTGACGGCGGTGAAGGGGTCGCGCTTGACGAACTCGCCGTGGCCCTCCCTGGTCTTGACCGTGCCTTCCTCGATGGCGACGATGCCGCGCGTCAGCGTATAGCGCGGCAGGCCCGTCACTTCCTTGCCCTCGAAGACGTTGTAGTCGATCGCCGACTGCTGCACCTTGGCGGTGATGGTTTTCGAGCGCTTCGGGTCCCAGACGACGATATCGGCGTCGGCGCCGACGAGGATCGCGCCCTTCTTCGGATAGACGTTGAGGATTTTGGCGATGTTGGTCGAGGTGACGGCGACGAATTCGTTCATCGTCAGGCGGCCGGTGTTGACGCCGTAAGTCCAGAGCATCGGCATGCGATCCTCGAGGCCGCCGGTGCCGTTCGGGATCTTGGTGAAGTCGTTGAGGCCGAAGCGCTTCTGCTCGGTTGTAAACGCGCAGTGGTCGGTTGCGACCACCTGTAGCGAGCCGGAGGCAAGACCGGCCCAGAGGCTGTCCTGATGCTGCTTGTTGCGGAAGGGCGGCGACATGACGCGGCGGGCGGCGTGATCCCAATCCGCATTTGCATATTCGCTTTCGTCGAGCGTCAGGTGCTGGATCAGCGGTTCGCCATAGACGCGCATACCCTTCTGGCGGGCGCGGCGGATGGCTTCGTGGGCCTGCTCGCAGGAGGTATGGACGATATAGACCGGCGAACCCGCCATATCGGCGATCATGATGGCGCGGTTCGTTGCCTCGCCCTCGACTTCTGCCGGGCGGGAATAGGCATGCGCTTCCGGCCCATTATTGCCTTCGGCCAAAAGCTTTGCCTGCATCTGCGCGACCACATCACCGTTTTCGGCATGGACGAGCGGCAAGGCGCCGAGCTCGGCGCAGCGCTGGAAGGAGGAGAACATTTCGTCGTCATCCACCATCAGCGCGCCCTTATAGGCCATGAAGTGCTTGAAGGTGTTGATGCCCTTGTCGCGGACGATGGCTTCCATCTCGTTGAAAACCTGTTCGCCCCACCAGGTGATCGCCATGTGGAAGGAATAGTCGCAGGTCGCGCGGGTGGACTTGTTGTCCCACATATCAAGCGCTTCGAGCAGCGACTGGCCGGGCGAGGGGAGCGCGAAATCCACCACCATCGTGGTGCCGCCGGCAAGGGCTGCGCGGGTGCCGCTCTCGAAGTCGTCGGAGGAATAGGTCCCCATGAACGGCATTTCGAGATGCGTATGCGGATCGATACCGCCAGGCATGACGTAGCAGCCTGAGGCATCCAGCACTTCGTTGCCTGACAGATTCTGCCCGATTTCGACGATCTTGCCGCCTTCGACCTTGACGTCTGCCTTATAGGTCAGATCGGCCGTGACGATGGTTCCACCCTTGATGACTGTGCTCATGGTGCATGCTCCAGATGTGTGAAGTTCCGATGCTGGGAATCGCGGCCGTCAGGCCACGATCTCTGCCGTCTCGACGACTGCGTGGAACAGCACATCCGCACCGGCGGCTGCCCATTCCTTGGAGATTTCTTCCGCCTCGTTGTGCGAGAGGCCGCCGACGCAGGGACACATGACCATCGTGGCAGGGGCGACCTTGGCGGCCCAGCAGGCATCATGACCGGCGCCGGAGATGATATTCATGTGGCTGTAGCCGAGCCTTTCGGCGGCATCGCGCACTGACGTGACGAGCTTGGGATCGAAGGTCACCGGCTCGAAATGGCCGATGGCTTCCACCGAGCAGCCGACGCCGAGGCCATCACAAATCTTTTTCGCTTCCGCTTCGATCTTGGCGCGCATGCGGTCGAGCTTTTCCTTGTCCGGCGTGCGGATGTCGACGGTGAAGACGACCTTGCCCGGCAGGACATTGCGGGAGTTCGGCGAAAAGAAGACCTGACCGACACCGCCGACAGCGCCCGGTTGGTTTTCCATCGCCACGCTCTGCACCATCTCGACGATCCGCGACATGGCAAGGCCGGCATTGACGCGCAGATTCATCGGCGTCGAGCCGGTATGCGCCTCCTTGCCGGTCAGCGTGAATTCCAGCCACCACAGGCCCTGACAGTGCGTGACGACGCCGATGGTCTTGTTCTCGGCTTCGAGGATCGGGCCTTGTTCGATATGATATTCGAAATAGGCGTGCATCTTGCGGGTGCCGACTTCCTCGTCGCCGAGCCAGCCGATGCGCTTCAACTCGTCACCATAGGTTTTGCCTTCCGGATCCTTGCGGCCATAGGCATAGTCCAGCGTGTGCACGCCGGCAAAGACGCCGGACGCCAGCATGGCAGGCGCAAAGCGTGCGCCTTCCTCGTTCGCCCAATTGGTAACGACGATCGGATGCTTGGTCTTGATGCCGAGGTCGTTCATCGTACGGACGACTTCCAGCGCTGCGAGCACGCCGAGCACGCCGTCGTATTTGCCGCCGGTCGGCTGGGTATCGAGATGCGAGCCGACATAGACGGGCAGCGCGTTCGGGTCGGTGCCGGCGCGGGTCGCGAACATCGTGCCCATCTTGTCGACGCCGACGGTCATGCCCGCCTTGTCGCACCAGGTCTTGAAAAGGCTGCGTCCTTCGGCGTCGGCATCGGTCAGCGTCTGACGATTGTTACCGCCGGCAATGCCGGGGCCGATTTTCGCCATGTCCATCAGCGTATCCCAAAGGCGATCGCCATTGATACGCATGTTTTCTCCTGGCGCTGCCACCATGATGCAATCCTCACCTGTTTGTCCTGGGGCATGCAAGGCGCATGCCCGAAATCGTTCCCGTTGGTCTTATTCCAAATTCCCGAGCGCCGTCTTGTTTTTCTTGCCCGGAAAATCGCCAGTTGCCTTTAAGAAACATCTGAAGGATAATTTGACCGATTGGTAAACATTACAACTTCCGTGGCGCGGCTCAAGACGAAAAGCACGAAAATTTCCGATAAAATTTCAGGCGATTGCCTAAAATCGATGCATCGACAGGTGAATGAGGGAACGGCCGAAAGGCTTGGATTTCAAGGAGAAACAGAGCACACATGGCCATCCCCAGAGCCGCCAGGACGCAGCGCCGCACCCGTATCCAGGAAGAGAAAGAGGAAATCATACTGGAAGCCGCGCTGGACGTGTTTTCCGTCAGCGGCTTCCGCGGTTCTACTATCGACCAGATCGCTGAAGTCGCCGGCATGTCGAAGCCCAATCTGCTCTATTATTTCCGCACCAAAGAGGCGATGCACCGGGCCTTGATCGACCGCGTGCTGTTTACCTGGCTGGAGCCGCTTCGTGCCTTCGATGCCAACGGCAATCCGGAAAGCGAGATCCGCTCCTATATTCGCCGCAAGCTCGAAATGGCCCGCGATTTTCCGCGCGAAAGCCGGCTCTTTGCCAATGAGATGCTGCAGGGCGCACCGCATGTGGAAGACGAGCTGCGCGGACCGCTGAAGAGCCTTGTCGACGAGAAGGTGGAGGTTATCCGTGCCTGGGCTCAGGCCGGTAAGATCGCCAAATGCGATCCCTATCACCTGATCTTCTCGATCTGGTCGACCACGCAGCACTATGCGGATTTTGACGTGCAGGTGCGCGCCGTGCTCGGCGACGAGCATTCGGGCGAGGGACGTTTCGAGGATGCCGCCCGCTATCTCGAGCAGCTTTTCGTCGATGGGCTGCGCATTCGTCATAGCTGAACGGCAGCGCAATTCAAAAATTGCGCTGCGCCTGGAGATGATGGACGTCAGCCCCGTTCCCTAAAAGTAGTAATCTCGTTCGATGCCATCATAGCGGCCCGACGTCAGGCAGCAGTTCTTGAAATCGCCTCCGGGAACCGCAGGGACAGGGATCGTTACGGCCGAGTTTTTCGATCAGTTCGACATCGCCATGGACGAATTGCGAACCGGCTTTGACCCGAGTTTCCGATGGGAAAGACTTGCGCCGTTTGGACGTGACCTCAAAAGCTCACGTCGTGGAGGGTTTTGGACTTGCGTGACATGGTCGCCTCCTCTGAGTTGCTGTTCCTGCGATGGTTCGCAGTGCATGTCCTATAACTTGATTTCCATGCTTTTGCGAGGTGCTTGGCGCATCGGCTAAAAAGAAGACGGCCGCAGCAAGCCGCGACCGCCTTTTGAATGCTTGCGGATTTTGTCGTTATTATTCCGCAGCCTGCCGCGCCATCGGGTTGTTCGGATGGGTCGTCCAGTTGGCGTAGTTCGGATCGACAACCTTGCCGGTGCGCTTGTCGAGCGAACCTGCCGGAAGCTCTTCCATGGTAATGCAGTTCTCGACCGGACAGACGTTGACGCAGAGATTGCAGCCGACGCATTCCTCTTCCATCACCTCGAAGCGCCTGACGCCATCAACAAAGTTGGTGATTGCCTGGTGCGAGGTGTCCTCGCAGGCGATATGACAGCGGCCGCACTGGATACAGGCATCCTGGTCGATCTTCGCCTTGGCGATGTAGTTGAGGTTCAGATACTGCCAGTCGGAGACGTTCGGAACGGCGCGGCCGGTGATGTCATCCAGGCTGCGGTGGCCCTTTTCGTCCATCCAATCGGAAAGACCGGTAATCATCTCTTCGACAATCTTGAAGCCGTAGGTCATCGCCGCCGTGCAGACCTGCACGTTGCCGGCGCCGAGCACCAGGAATTCGGCCGCATCGCGCCATGTCGTGATGCCGCCGATGCCGGAGATCGGCAGGCCATAGGTTTCCGGATCGCGGGCGATTTCGGCCACCATGTTGAGCGCGATCGGCTTGACTGCCGGGCCGCAATAGCCGCCATGGCTGCCCTTGCCGCCGACCGTCGGGTTCGGCGCGAAGTTGTCGAGATCGACCGAGACGATCGAGTTGATCGTGTTGATCAGCGAGACGGCATCGGTCCCGCCGGCCTTGGCGGCGCGGGCGGGCTTGCGGATATCGGTGATATTCGGTGTCAGCTTGGTGATGACGGGCATGCGGGTGTATTGCTTGCACCAGCGCACGACCATTTCGATATATTCCGGCACCTGTCCGACGGCGGAGCCCATGCCGCGCTCGGACATGCCGTGCGGACAGCCGAAGTTGAGTTCGATGCCGTCGGCGCCGGTTTCTTCGACCAGCGGCAGGATTGCCTTCCAAGCCTGTTCCTCACAGGGCACCATGATCGACGCGATGAGCGCGCGATCCGGCCAGTTCATCTTCACCTGCTTCATTTCGCGCAGGTTGGTGTAGAGGTCGCGGTCGGTAATCAGCTCGATGTTGTTGAGACCGAGCAGACGGCGGTCGGCGCCCCAGATCGCGCCGTAGCGCGGGCCGTTGACGTTGACAACAGGCGGGCCTTCCTCGCCGAGCGTCTTCCAGACCACGCCGCCCCAGCCTGCCTTGAAGGCGCGCTCGACGTTGTAGGCCTTGTCGGTCGGCGGTGCGGAGGCCAGCCAGAACGGGTTCGGGGACTTGATGCCAACGAAATTATTGCGGAGATCTGCCATGTCGGTTCTCCTTTCAGGCGACTGCAGCGGCCGACTTAGCGGCAGCGAGCGCACGGTTGATGGATTCGGCCGCGTCGCGACCCTGTGCCACGGCCGAGACCGTCAGGTCATCGCCGCCAAGCACGCAGTCGCCGCCGGCCCATACGCCTTCGATCGAGGTCCGGCCTTCGCCGTCGATGAAGATGCGGCCGGCTTCCATGCGCAGTGCGCCGAGGCCTGAGGCTTCGAACGTCTGGCCGATTGCCTTGAAAATCTGGTCGGCGGCAATGACGCCGACATCACCGGTAGCGGTGAGCTTGCCGTCGCGCAGTTCAGTATATTCGACTTCGATGCCGGCAACCTTGCCGTCCTTGTCGAGGATGCGCTTCGGGGCGAGCCAGTGGCGGATGATGACGCCCTTGGAGGCGGCAAGATCCTGCTCGAATTCCGAGGCGTTCATGTGTTCCTTGCCGCGGCGATAACAGATCGTCACTTCTTCAGCGCCGAGCAGCTTGGCCTGTACAGCCGCATCGATCGCGGTCATGCCGCCGCCGAGAACGACGACGCGCCGGCCGATGGCGATATCGGCCTTGCTGCCGGCCTGACGAAGCTCGGCGATATATGCGACGGCATCGGCGACGCCATCGAGGTCTTCGCCTTCGGCGCGCAGCGCATTGACGCCGGCAAGGCCGAGACCGAGGAAGACGGCGTCATATTGTTGGGAGAGGTCGGAAAGGCTGAAATCGCGGCCGAGCGCCTGGCCGTTCTTCACCTCGATGCCGCCGATGGCGA
This sequence comes from Rhizobium sp. ZPR4, assembly GCF_040215725.1. Lineage (NCBI taxonomy): Bacteria > Pseudomonadati > Pseudomonadota > Alphaproteobacteria > Hyphomicrobiales > Rhizobiaceae > Rhizobium > Rhizobium sp. ZPR4. The sequence goes on along the minus strand of NZ_CP157967.1, from coordinate 2,313,913 downwards.
GCACGTAATCGACTTCCTTCTGGGCGAAGTCATCGACCGCCTTGTAGGTGGCGATACCGTATTCGTTCAGGCCGCCGGCCTTTTCGCGGGCGTCGAAGATGGTGACATCATGGCCGTTGACCGCGAGGCGGTGGGCGCAGGCGAGGCCGGCCGGGCCGGCACCGATGACGGCGATCTTCTTGCCGGTGGAAGCGGCGCGCGAATAGAATTGCTTGTTTTCTGCCATCGCCGCATCGGTCGCGTAGCGCTGCAGCCGGCCGATCTCGACCGGGCGCTCTTCGGCAGTATTGCGCACGCACGCCTGTTCGCAGAGCTGTTCGGTGGGACAGACGCGGGCGCACATTCCGCCGAGGATGTTCTGATCGAAGATCGTCTTCGCCGAGCCGATGGGATTACCCGTCGAGATCTGACGGATAAACATCGGAATGTCGATGGAGGTGGGACAGGCCGTCATGCACGGCGCGTCGTAGCAGAAATAACAGCGGTCGGATGCGACCAGCGCCTCGTGTTTGTTGAGGCGCGGATGAAGATCGGAAAAGTTTGCATCATATTCGGCCGGGGTGAGCCTGCCTTTATGAATCCCAGTTTCCAGTCGTCCCATTGAAGTTCCCTCTTATAGTAAACGGCTAGTACTGGAACGGTAACTCAGCTTAAAAAATTTATCAAACGGTAAAATTTTGATCGCAAAGCGTGCCTCGATACGCCCTCCTGCTAGGGAATGGGAACGTTTTCGATCACTGGATCTTGCGATTTAAGCCCATGATTTAGATAGCTTTTCTTCTTTTTCGGAGGAGGCCCGCGAGAGCTTTGGGCCTCGCAATGACTGCGGGCGTCCGCCTGTGATCCGAGGACAGTCATGCCTGCGGTTGCGCTGAAATGTGAAAAGCTGATGAATTTTTTTAGGTCTGAGTGGAACCAAGGCTCCGCAGCATCGTTATGCCCGTGTCCTGATGATGATCGCATCTTCTGATGCACGCCCAATACGTCTCAGGACTCTACTCACGGTCCCCTCCCGATGAGTGCAAAGCAGCCAGTGCGCCGCCCTCGCACTGGCTGTTTTATTTTGCCCCTGCCGTCCGCTTTAGCGGCGCCTCAGGATTTCATATTCAGTTTCGGGAATGGTGAGGCGATAGCCGATGCTGCCGTCATCAATGGCGAAGTCGGCGCGGCCGTTCATGGAGGTCGGCACAACGCGCTCGAGCACCGTACGGCTGAAGCTATTGTCCTCGAATTCATGATCAGTGGGCGCGTAGAAACGCTCGGACCAGGCGACCTCGATCGCCTTCTTACCGTCGAGTTCGGCTTCCTTGCAATTCAGCGTGATGCTCGTGGCGCCCGTCGAGATGGCGCCATGCGATGCGGAGTTGACGATGAGCTCATGCAAGGCAAGCCCCAGATGCACTGCAGCATTGGGCGTCAGATGCGCATTGATGCCATAGATCGGCATAGGCACGCCCGCATCGGGCCAATAGGGGGCGAACTGCTTTTCCGCTAGTTCGAACAAATATGCGCCGCGCCAGCTGGAATCGGTGATGAGATCCTGCGAATTCGACAGGGATTGCAGGCGGCCACGAAATTTGATGAGGAAATTATCGACGGAAAGCGTGTGGCGGGCAGTCTGCGTGGCGATACCCTGAATGATGGCGAGCAGGTTCTTGGAGCGATGCGACAGTTCGCGCAGCAGCGACTTCAGCACTTTTTCGCGGTGGCGGCTCTCGGTGATTTCGGAGATGACGGACAGCACGCCCTGCGGCTTGCGCCCGCCGATGCGTTCCATTTTCAGCTCGTAGACACGTGTGCCATCGCCACTGCTGATCTCAACCTCGGCGGTCGCTGGCTTGCCGCTTTCGAGCACGCCCCGCTTCAAACGCAAAAGGTGCTCGCCATCCTTTTCTCCAAAGAGATGCGAGTCATTGCCGCCTATGACGACAGACGACTGCAGATGGTCCGGCAGATTGTCGGCATAACGGATCGAAAGATTTACATCCTGGAACAGGATGGACACACTGGCGCTCGCAAGCGCCCGCTCCATCAGAGCGGCTTTGCCTTCCAAACTCAAAGGCGCGCCGGGTAATGGTTCAGACGTATTCACCGGCTTGCCTTTCACACGCAATTCGAGAACCCCGCCGATAGGGCATTCTCACTCGTAACAACTTGAACCGACCTATAGAATCGCCCCGGATAACAGTCGGTAAACCGGCCGTTTCGAACACAAACGCCCGGTTATGGTCTTTGTTCCGCCGTAAGGTTTTCACTTGGATCAGGCGGCCACCTTTGTGGTTTCGTTAAAGAAGAGGGCCTGGCTGATGAGGGCCTTCACCATGTCTGGATTGAAAGGCTTGGTCACGAGGAAGGTCGGTTCCGGCCGCTCGCCGGTCAACAGCCGCTCCGGGAAGGCGGTGATGAAGATCACCGGGATGCTGGCGGTCTTGAGAATGTCGTTGACGGCATCAATGCCCGAGCTGCCGTCTGCAAGCTGAATATCGGCAAGCACCATGCTCGGCTTTGTCGCATTATAGAGCGCGACCGCTTCGGAATGGGTGCGCGCGATGCCGGTGACGCGATGGCCGAGGCTTTCCACCATCTGCTCGATATCCATCGCGATAAGCGGCTCATCCTCAATGATCATGATATCGGTTGCCACCTGGCGCGAGATTTCCTGGGAGGCGGTATCGAGCAGGTGCATGGCATCGCTTTCAGAGACGTCGAGGATATCGGCGATTTCCCCGAGGCGGAAACTTTCGACCGATGCAAGCAGGAAGGCCTGACGGGCAAGCGGGGAGACCTTGGAGAGGTTCACGGACGCGCGCTGTTCCCAGGCGAAGGGAGAGGCCGGCTCGGGAATCTGAAGTGTCACGGAACCGAACAGCTTCGTGAACAGTTTATAGAGGGCGACACGGTCGCTGTCCGTGTCCGGAAAGATGGAGATGTCAGCGATGATGGCTTCCAAAACCGCAGCAACATAGGCGTCCCCCGACGTCTGCGTTCCGGTCAAAGCACGTGAATAACGCCGCAAATACGGAAGATGCGGCGCAATGCGTGTGGAAAGTGTCATCAATGGCTCCCGCCTTTATCAAATTCTAATTAAATACAGCCCAGAGGCCGCAATGACTAACAAACGTCAATTGAGTAAAAAAGTTCCTCTTTGTCGGAACTTTTTTTAGGCAGTCGCATTACAATGCTTACAATCGGTCGACCTCAACCTTTACGATTCGTTAGGCAACTGTTTTGAGTGAGGTCAACCGCTCTCCCGGACGGGGAGGCAAGGGCGCGCCTTATTGATGAACGCGAGACAATTGAGAAGCGAGCAGGCCAAATGACTATCCAGAATCACGAGGATGCAGACAAGAAAACTTCTGATCTGCGCGCGATGGATATCCTCGACCCCAACAATCAGATCGGCAACCGATTGCGCTCGTTCTATGCCGCCGTGCAGGACGAGGTCATTCCCGATCGCTTTCTCGACCTTTTAGAGAAGCTCGATCAGGCGGAGAGCCTGGCCTCGGCAAAGGTCTCCGAATAGGAGGTGCGCGCCATGGAAACGCAAACGAGCTTCAAGCGCGAACTTCTCGCCGCACTGCCGAGCCTCCGAGCTTTTGCCATTTCGCTGACCGGTCGCCACGATCGGGCGGATGATCTCGTCCAGGATACGATCATGAAGGCCTGGGCGAAGCAGGACCATTTCGAGATGGGCACGAATATGAAGGCCTGGCTCTTCACCATCCTGCGCAACGAGCTCTATAGCCAGATGCGCAAGAGCGGCCGCGAGGTGCAGGACAGCGACGGCGTATTTACCGAATCGATGGCGACGCATCCCTCGCAATATGGCGCCGTCGACCTGCAGGATTTCCGCAAGGCGCTGGATCAGCTGCCGCCGGATCAGCGTGAAGCGATCATCCTGGTGGGCGCTTCCGGCTTTTCCTACGAGGAAGCCGCCGAGATTTGCGGCTGCGCAGTCGGCACCATCAAGAGCCGTGTCAATCGTGCGCGCCAGCGGCTGCAGGAATTGCTGGATATTTCCGGCGAGGCGGATTTCGGCCCGGATGCCACTTCGGCGCCACTGACCTCCAAGGCATTTGCCTTCTGACAAAAAGGCCCGGTCTTCCGACCGGGCCGCTTCATATCAGGACCAATTCACTCAGTTTCCATGCCGCCGGTCGTTTCCGACTTTCGGGAAAGGCGGTCAATCGTCTTCGTCGCGCGTTCCAAACAGGTTGCCGAAGACGAGTGCGGCAGCAATCGCCGCAGTCATCAGCGGCTGTTTACGAACCAGGCCTAGAACTGCTGCTGCCACGGACTCCATAGCCAGCCGCCGCTCGCGGGCTCGCCGTTTCTCCTGCTGATTGATGATGGCCATGATGACAAGCACGATCAGCCCGAGCAGCAAGGCGCCTGCTGCAATCAGCAGCGCCGAAACCGCCGCGCCATAGATTGTCGCAAGCCAGATGGCTGCGGCCACAAGCGCGAAGCCATAGGCTGTCAGCAGAAGAAGAGCAGCGATGGCAATGAAAATACCGTTGCGCTTGGTTCGCGCAACGGTACGGTTGAATGTGCCCGACAGAAGCAGGCCGAGGATCGGAGCGATCATCCCGCCATCCTAGCGGCGAGACAGAAGCAGAGCAACGGCAAGGCCGAATGCAGCCGCCGCGCCGATGGTGGCGACGGGATGCTGACGTACGGTCCTGCGGACTTCGCGCGAGCCTCTGGTGTAGCCGCGCTGCAGATCGCGCAGCAGCTCCTCGCCGCGAACGGTCAGATCGTCAAATCCGGATTCGGCATTTGCACGCAGCTTCTTGCCTTGCTTGGCACCGCTTTCGCCGATCAGTTTGGCGAAAGCTGCAACTTCTTCCCGCAGCGATTCGATCTGATCCTCGATGCTTGCCTCGACATCGTGCAGGCTGCTGCCATTGCGCTTGCCGCGCGCCGAATGGAGAATGGATGTAGCCATATTCAGCTCCCTTTCGCTTTGCTTGGGCGCCCGGGGCGCCTGTCATCCGCGATGATCGGAGGTCATCCGACACACCAAGAGATACAGCGTTCGGAACATTGGTTCCGATCACCTGCTCTCAACGCGCGGATGCAACAAAAGGTTCCAGACGCTGCCGGATCGGGGATGCTCAGCTGGTGAGCGCGCTGTGGGCGAGGACGAAGGGCGCGCCATCGGCGGGAGTGCGATTGACCCGCAAATTGCAGCCGAACACGTCCTGAAGATGCTGATCCGTCAGCACGTCCCTGACCAGGCCCTTGGCTTGCAATCGGCCGTTTTTCAGCAGGATCATCCGATCGGCGAAAAGCGCGGTCAGGTTGAGATCGTGCATGACGGCAATGACGCCGCCGCCGCGCCGGCAAAAGTGCCGGGCAAGCGTCATGATGGTGAGCTGGTGGCTGATATCGAGGCTGGAGACCGGCTCGTCGAGAAGCAGCCAGCAGGGCTTGCCGTCGATGACAGGCTCGGAAATCTGGCAGAGCACGCGCGCGAGCTGGACGCGCTGCTGTTCGCCACCGGAGAGCTCCTGGTAGAAGCGGCCCTCGAAGCCGCCGAGATCGACGGCGGTAAGTGCCTCCGTCGCGGTGCGGTCGGCCTGCTCCGGATGGCGGTTGCGACCGCTGGTGAGACCCATGCGAACGATTTCGCGGACGGTGAAGGGGAAAGATATAGAGCTTGCCTGCGGCAGGACACCGCGCATTTCGGCAAGCTGCCAGGGTACCAGACTGCCGATTTCGGCGCCGTTCATATACACGGAGCCGCGATAGGCCAGTTCGCCCGATACGGCTTTCATCGTGGTGGTCTTGCCGGAGCCATTCGGTCCGCAGATTGCCGTCAGCGTTCCGGCCTCGGCGGTGAATGAGACATCCTCTACGACCGGCTTGCCGGCAAGCCGGACACTCAGATTGGAGACATCGATCATTCCGGGCTCACAGGCTGAGGCGTAAGCGCTGCCGCAGCAGCATCCACAGGAAGAACGGACCGCCGACGCCGGCAGTCAGAATTCCGATCGGCAGTTCGGCCGGGGAAACGATGGTGCGGGCAACGACATCGGCGATGACAAGCAGGGAGCCGCCGAGCAGTGCCGAGGCGGGCAGCAGGAAGCGATGGTCGGGGCCGATCACCATGCGCAGGATATGCGGCACGACGATGCCGACAAAACCGATGCCGCCGCTGACGGCGACCGAGGCGCCGACTGCCGCCGCAACGCTGATGATGGCGATATTCTTCAGCCGCTGCACTGATATCCCCATGTGGAAGGCGGTCGCCTCACCGAGTGTCAAGGCGTTCAGCCCGCGCGCCATGAAGGGAAGGGGCAGCAGCGAAAGGATGATGATCGGGCCGGCGCCCGCGACCTTGCCCCAGGTGGAGCCTGCCAGCGAGCCCATGCTCCAGAAGGTCAGGTCGCGCAATTGCCGATCGTCGGCCATGTAGATGAGGATCCCGGTCGCAGCGAGGGCAAGCGAGCCGAGCGCGATGCCGGCCAGCAGCATGGTTGCTATGGATGTCTGCCCGTACCGGGTCGCGATCTTGTAAAGCAGTATCGTCGTCGCCAGACCGCCGATGAAGGCGGCGACGGGCAGAGCGAAGATGCCGAGGACATACGCTACGGGGGCAAGCATGCCGCCGCCGAGGACGATCATGGCGACCGCGCCGAGGCTTGAGCCGGCGGAGACGCCGATCAAGCCGGGATCGGCGAGCGGATTGCGGAAGAGGCCCTGCATGACCGCACCCGAAACTGCAAGCCCGCCGCCGATCAGGAAGCCGAGAACGGCGCGGGGCAGGCGGATATCGAAAATGACGATGCGGTCGCGGATGCTGAGCGTGCTTTCCGCGCTGCCGCTCACCATGCCCGCGATCACGTCGATGACCGAAGCATTCGATGCGCCCGTGGTGATCGAGAAGAGAAAGGCGACTGCCGAAACCAAGACGAGACCGACGATGACGAGGATCGCAAGTGCGGTGCGATCCCCTTGGCGACGGCGTGCCGTGGTTTGCGACATCTGCTTCAGCCCTGCCATGGCATCGTTGAATGCCACGTCAGCCTCCGTAGATTGCCGCGTTCAACTCGCGAATGGCGCTGGCCGTGCGTGGTCCAAAGCCGAGCAGATGCAGGCCGTCCATGCGCACGATCGCTTTGTGGCTCGCGGCCGGTGTCAGTGAAATGGCCGGCTGCTTCAGCAGATCCTCATTCGACATCGACAGCGGCCCTTCGCGATCCATGATCAGGATGACGTCGGGCTTGGCTTCGATGATCGCTTCGTCCGTCAGGGACTTGTAGCCGGAAAAGCCGTTGATCGCGTTGATGGCGCCGGTAAGCTTGATGATGCCATCGGCGGCCGTATTGGTGCCTGAGGCCATGATCTTGCCATTCTGGTTGCTCAGTACGAAGAGCACGCGCTTGCGCTCGGCCTCCGGGCGCTTGGCGGAATCATTGATGGCCGCGTCGAGATCGGCCGCGACCTTGTCCTCCAAGGCCTTGGCCTTATCCGGCACGCCAAGCAGCGCGCCGACGATTTCGATCTTCTTTAGGATGCCGTCGCGATCGTAGTGCTGCGGCACGGTTTCGAAAGGCAGGCTGGCATTGCGCAGCACAGCCAGAGCTTCCGGCGGGCCGGAGCCTTCGACGGCGATGATGGCGGTCGGATTGACGGCCAGGATGCCTTCCGGCGATAGCGCGCGCATATAGCCGACATCGGGAAGCTTGGTCGCCTCCTTTGGATAGAGGCTGGTGGAGTCACGGGCGATGAGTCGCTTTTCCTCGCCGAGTGCATAGACGATTTCGGTCACATCGCCGCCGATGGAGACGAGGCGCGAGGTATCTGGCGTCTTGGCCGTTTCGGCGGCGTGCGCGTGGCGCACGAAGCTGCCAAGGCCGGCGATCGGATTGGTCGGAACGAGCGGAAGGGCCATCACCACCATGGTCAGGGCGACTTCCCAAGGCCTGATGCGCTTGAAGTTATTGAACATCGTCATGGGCCATCTCTTATGCGGCGACGCTGGTGCCGGCTCTCGTCAGGTTTTCCATGATGGCGCGCCAATCGGGGCGCTCATCGAAGCCTTCCTTCCGCTTGCCGAAGAATTGGATGATCATTTCGCCCCTGGCGTTATAGGCTTCGAGCGAGGTGACGTGGCCGTCCTTGGTCGGCTTGCGCACAACCCATGCCTCGGCGATGTGGTCCTGACGCAGGTGCAGATGGAAGGTCGGGTCCATGACGTTGATCCAGAGACCCATGGTCTGCACGTTGAAGATCGGGCCGGAATGGATCTGCACGGTGCCCTCGTTGGCAACGAAGCACATGATCGGCAAGCCTTCGCGGACGCAGGCGTGCATCATCTCGGCGACAGCGCCGCCATCCAGCTTCCATGCGTAATCGTCGCCGACGGTGCGGATCGCGTCCTGACGGCCGATCTTCAGCTTTTTCAGCATGCCGAAGAATTCGTGCGTGTCGGTCATGCGGCTCCAGTGGTTGCGCAATTCGTCGCGGCTGACATCGCCATCGGTGGCGCCGTTGTCATATCCCGAGCGATCCTCGACGAATTCCTGCGACTGTTCCTCGATCCGCAGCTCGGCGACCATGGCATGATAGGCCTCGACGTTCGAGGCAGGGCGCAGGTGCACTTTGTGGACGGCATCGCCGGCCTTGTCGAAGAACTGCAGGCTCAGCCTCTTCTGATCGCCGTCGGTCTTGGTGACGGCAAAGCCATGAACCCAGCGCTTCGGGAAGATGCGCAGGTCGATGTTGTCGCCAAGCACGATCGCCGCCTGCGCGCCGAATTTCATGTTCTCATAGACGCCGATCTTTTCATGTACGGCGCTTTCGTTGCGCGACAGGGCCATGATCTCGCCGAGCGAGGCGATCCGGTCGAGAAAACGCTCGACGTTGGCGTCGATACGGATGGCCGAAATACCGACTTCGGCAGCGACGAGAGCCGCTTCGGAAATATTGAGGCGGGCCGCGATGTCGCGCTCGCGCATCTTCGGGTTCTCGGCGCGGAAAGCGCGGATTTCGGCGGGGGTCGGTCGGGTCGTCTCAGTCATCTGTCATGCCTATTTGTTGAGTATCAGCTTGCCTTGGCGCGTAATCTTCAAGCGGTAGATAACGCCCTCATGCTTGATCATGATTTCGGTCTGGCCCCGGAAAATATCCGTGCTGTCGACAATTCTTACCTGCGGTGCAGCCGTGTATTGCTCCGGCGGCGTTGGGGTCTTCTCAGCAATCATCCTGTTTAGTTTTGCCTGAAAATTCATCGGGGGCCGAACCGTTGTGCGGCCAAATTTATCTTGACTCTCATACTCATGGTTTCATAAAGACGCAATAGGAGACCTATAAAGTCAAGTTTAAAAATTTCGACGGTACACGCCACCACCTTTGGCTGGGAAAGCGCACGTCAAAACATATTCAGGAGACAAGTCGATGCTGACGAAAACGATCTTGGCGCTCGCCGCTTCGGGGCTGTTTGCTACGGCATCTTGTGTTCCTGCCGTTGCCCAGGATGCGAATGCGACAGCCGCGCCTGCCTCAGCGGCTCCGGTCGCCGCACACAAGCTGAATGTCGAGCTCAACGCCCTGGCCCCGTCCCAGAAGGGATGCATGATGACCTTCGTTGCCGAAAACGACATGGCGACGCCGATCAACAAGATCTCTTTCGAGCTTGCCTTCTTCAACGACAAGAACGCCGTCGATCGCGTCACCGTTCTCGATTTCCGCGACCTGCCGCTCGGCAAGAAGCGGGTGCGGCAATTCGACATGCCGGGTGTCAAGTGCGAAACGGTCTCCCGCATCATCATCAACGATACGCCGGTCTGCGACGGCCCGGCAGCGGGCGAGTGCAAGGCCGCGTTGACGACCCGCTCGCAGATCTCAGTTCCTTTCGAGGGCTGATGTGATGGCAATGCGCTCGGCGAAAGTTTCCATCGAACGCCGCGCAGATGGCGTCATGAATGACAACTATCCGAGCGTACTGCCCGGCCACGAACTGACCGGCCTCGAGGGTGTCCCGCGACCGCCGGCGGGTGAGACTGTGATGCATTACAGTCGGTTTACCGAAATCAGTTCTTTTCCGGATCATCCGGCGGAGCCTGTCGCCGCCGAGGCAACCGAGCCGTTGCCCATGGATGCGCTCCCCGAAAGGTCGTATCGGGCCGTTTCGGGTCATGGAATGCCGCTTCTCTTTTCTGGCCTGGGCTCATGCCTGTTCCATGCCGCTGTCGTTGCGGCATTGTTGTTCACTTTCGTTGCTACGCCACAAGATGCACAGGAAGAGGCCGGTGATACCGTCAGCGTTATCATGATGGGCAATTCCGATACCGATCAGATGGCTGTGGGTGAGGAAACCCCGCAGACTGAGCCAGAGCAGGTGACCGCCGAAGCCGTGCAGCCGCAGACGATGCAACCGACCGAAGTTACGCCCCAACAAGCCCATCCGCCGCAGCCGGATGTCGTCCAGCCGCAGGAAGTGGAAACGCAGCAGGTGCAAACCGCGGAACCTGTTCAGCCTGTCGAGCAGACACAGCCTGCGGTCGTCGCACCCGAGCAGCCGCAGATTTTGGCGACACAGGCGCCGGCCGAGACGACCGTCGTCCAGCAGGCCGAACCGGTGCAGCCCGTGGAGAACGAGGTCGCCGAAGCTCAGCCGACAGAGCCCCCACCGGAGGTCGTGGCGCCGGTCGAGAAGCCGAAGCCGGTTGAGCGGCGGAAGGAAGTCAAGAAGCCTGTCGCAAAGGTCGCGAAGGTAAAGTCTGGATCACGCGGCGAAAGCCAGGAGAATTCGAAGAAGGGCTCTGTCGACGGGACCGAAACGGCGCAATCCGATAATAATTCACAGGCTAATGCTCGTCGGACCGGTGCAGGTAGTGCTGCCGTCGCCAATTATCCGGGCAAGGTGCAGTCGCGTATCCGGCGGGCTGTGCGTCTCTCATCCAAATACGAACCCGGCATTACCGTGCGTGTGCGCCTCACCATTGGTTCGAGCGGGGATCTGACCTCCCTGTCTATTGCGCGGAGTTCAGGTTTTCCGGAGTTGGACGAAGCAGTCACGAGCGGTATCCGCCGGGCAGCACCGTTTCCGCCGTTGCCTCCGGAATGGGGTAAGCCGAGTTGGTCTTTCACTCAAGAAGTGCAAGTGACCGGGCGATAGGTCTTGCGGGCAGTCGGTCGAGGGTCACTTCAGATACCGTTTGCCGGCTCTGGAAGGGGCAAATGCCAAACATCTGTCGGGCGTTTTAAAATATGATAAAAATTCTCAACTTTATACTTTACTCCAAAACTCATGTTTACTAAGGTCGCCTCGCGCTCGATGGAATCGAGTGTGCAAGAGCAACCAGCAAACGGGTGATGCATGGCGCGTAAGGGGAAGAAGGGTTTTGGCTGCGAGAGCCGCGAAGCGCAGACAACGGCGCAGGTTTCCGGCAAATCCACTCTCGATGTGCGCAGCTTCCTCTATGTGGGCGGTCGCGATTGCCAGGTGGCGCATCTGCGCCAGATCGCCAGTAATTTTGGCGCCGAACTGATCCATCACGATGGCGGTCTGCGCGAGGCGGTTTCGCGCATCGATACCGTCTTGCCATCGGTCGATTGCGTCTTCTGCCCGATCGATTGCATCAGCCATGATGCGTGCCTGCGGGTGAAGACGGGCTGTAAGAAGTTTGGCAAGGCCTTCATTCCCTTGCGCAATGGCAGCAAGTCCAGCCTCGAGCGGGCGCTGCAGACCATGAAAGAACGAGACGCTTCAAGATGATCGATAGTGGCCCTGACGGGTTTATGCTGATCGGCCTGCACAAGCTGGCCGCACAGAATGGTGACGGGCTCGTGCCCGAACTCTATGACTTGCTGATGCGCCGCGCTGAAGAACAGCAGCGTGCAGCGAATGTCGCGTCCTTCCCGGCATGGAAGGCACGGTTGCCGGGAGAGGCGCCGGATCAATCGTTGGACGAGGCGAGCCGCAGCGGCGCGAATGTCATTGCCTTTGCGCCAAGGGTGGATAAGACTGTCGCCCGTCGCAAGAAGGTCTGATCGTCGAACGAGGTTGCCATGTACATCGCCATGAACCGCTTCAAGGTCGTCATCGGTTTGGAAGGCGAATTCGAAGAGGTGTGGAGAGGGCGCGATTCACGGTTGTCGGAGGTGCCCGGCTTTCTGGAGTTTCGCCTTCTGCGTGGCAAGGCGAGCGTGGAGGAGGGCTACACGCTGTTTTCCTCGCACACGATCTGGCACAGCGAAGAAGCTTTCATCAACTGGACGAAATCCGAGCATTTTCGTATGGCGCACCGCAATGCGGGTGATAACAAGCGGCTTTATTGGGGGCCGCCGCAATTCGAAGGCTTTGCTGTCGTTCCCGGCATTTAGGCGGGGATTGTCGCCGGCATAAGTGCCCTGAGGCCGAGGTCACGCCTTCGTGGGGCTTGTCCTGAAGAAAGCGCCGAGCGCTATCGTCGCCCAGCCGGCGATCATGCCCATTCCGCCCGTCGGAGCGGCCATCGGAAACAGCGAGCCACCGCCGAAATGGCGGTTAATCAGGTCACCGGCGAAGATCAGCGTTCCCAATCCCAATAGGACAGCAGCGATCGGCGCAGTGCGGATGCGGTCGTAGCCGGCGTAGAGTGCCAAGAGGGCAGGGGCGTGGGCGAGGCTCATGGTGGAGGCTGCGCCGAGGAAATGCGTGTCGCCGCCATGGGTGGCGGCTGCGGCAAGCGCGACGCCGCCTCCGCCGAGGATGCCGGCGATAAACAGGGCGGCCGGACGGATTATCGTGCCGATGGTCATGTGTTCCTCATTCCCTGTTCTGCATGTGGAAGGCCAGGCGCTCGACCGGCTCCCAGATGATGGCCCGCAGTTTTTCATTCTCGATGGTTTCATCCATGGCGCGGCGGAAGCATAGCAGCCACTCGTCGCGCTCCTTCGGGCCGATGGCGGCAACGAAGTGACGGCTGCGCAGTCGGGGATGGCCGCGCTTTTCGATATAGAGCTGCGGTCCGCCGAGATAGCCGGTCAGATATTCGTAGAATTTCTGCTGTGAGCCTTCGAGGCTCGGTGGGTGCACGGCGCGGCAATTGGCTGCCTCCGGCAGCGTATCCATCAGTTCGTAAAAGCGCGCCGTCAGCGCCCGCACGGTTGGGTCGCCGCCGATCGCTTCGTAAAGTGTGATGGTTTCTTCGCTCAAGCCCCAGCCCCTGTTTGCGATGTCCTACATGGCAACTCACGGGCGCTGCCGCAACCGTCGAAGCGGCCGGTGCGGCGTTTCGGCGCTGCTTTATTTCGTGGTTGTCAGCTGGAACGCGTCGCTTTCGCCGGGGATGAGCTCGAGCGGCCAGACCGTTTGGCGCGACTTCCTGGGATATTCCTGGCTATAAGCGGGCATGCTGGAGAGCAGGATTTCCGCCAGTTCGACGCCAAGGTCGTGCAGCGACGTGCGGAAACAGGTCAGCGCCGGTTGCAGGAATTTGGCGCGCGGCGCCTCGCGAAAGCTGACGACGGCTATGTCGCGGCCTGGAATGATGCCGGATTCCATCACGCGCCGATAAAGGCCGATCGCCATCAATTCGTAGATCAGGATCACGGCCGTCGGTCTGTCTTCGAGGCGCAACAGCTCGTCTGCGACCTGATAGCCGCCCTGCTCGCTCGATTTGGCGCGAATGACCAAGGCCTGATCATAGGCGATGCCGTGTCGTTCCAGCGCCCGGCGATAGCCCTCCACGAAGATGACGCCGAGATTGATGTCGCTCGCTGGCGCGCTGATGGCGATGCGGCGATGCCCATGCGCCACGAGCCGATCGACGGCGCAATTGACGACGCCGTCGAAATCGAGGTCGGCCCAAGGGTGCTGCGCGCCCGAAAGGCTGCGGCCAAGCGCTGCGAAGGGGATCTTCGCCTTGGCGAGCAGATCGAAGCGTTTGTCGACGCGCTGCGTCTCCGAAATGATCATCGCATCGGCGATGCGCCGCGCCACCATGCGTTTCAGATACTCATAAGGGTCTTCCTCATGCGGGCAGGGGAGCATGATCAGATCGAGATTGTGGCGTGAGAACACGCTCTGCAGCCCACCTGTCACGGTCAGAAAGAAATTGTCGCTGTTTTCAACCGTTTCCCTGCTGGACTGGATCATCAGGCCGATGACATTCGTCGTGCCCTGCCGCAGGCTGCGTCCCGATTGGTTCGCGACATAGCCCAATTGTTCGGCGGCGGCGAGCACGCGCTTGCGGGTCTCCTCGTTGACATCAGGCTTGCCGTTCAACGCGCGTGATACTGTGCCGATCGAGATATCGAGATGCTCGGCAAGCTGACGAATTCCCTTCATCGGCCGCGGTTTTCCTCCATGCGCCATTTTCCGTAGTCCTCCTCTATTGACACAGGAAAATCTTTTCGCATAGTATCGTAAACGTTTACGGAGCGCGTGTCATGAGGGGTAATGCACCGCCCGCTGGAGGACATCGTGAAATTTAATGCCATTTTGTGCGGGTGCGGAGCTATGTCCAAAGGCTGGCTCAGGGCCATCGCCTCGACGCCGGCACTTGCCGAATCCATTCAGATTGTCGGTTTGGTCGATCTCAATCGGGCGACCGCTGAAAATCTTGCGAAAGAGTTTTCTCTCGAACATGCCGTCATCGGCTCCGATCTTGCAGAGGTCATCGCTGCGACCAAGGCGGATCTGGTCTTCGATGTCGTCATTCCGGCTGCGCGCTTCGGCGTGGTTTCGACGGCTTTGAAAGCCGGTTGCCATGTCTTGAGCGAAAAGCCGATGGCGACGTCCCTGGCTGAAGGTGCGGAGCTGATCCGCCTTGCCGCCGAGGCGGGCAAGGTGCATGCCATCATCCAGAACCGCCGCTATATCTCCGGCATCCGTCGTCTGCGACGCCTGGTGGAGGAGGGAGCGATCGGCGAGCTGACGGGCGTCCATTGCGATTTCTTCCTCGGCCCGCATTTCGGCGGCTTCCGCGAGGACATGGACAATGTGCTGCTGCTCGACATGGCGATCCATACATTCGATGCCGCCCGCTTCGTGTCCGGCAAGGTGCCGCTTTCGGTCTATTGCGTCGAAAAGAACCCAGTCGGCTCCTGGTACAAGCATGGTGCATCTGCCCATGCGCTCTTCGATTTTTCCGACGATGTCGTTTTCAGCTATCGCGGTTCCTGGTGCGCCGAGGGCCGGCGCACGAGCTGGGAAAGCCAATGGCGGCTGACCGGCAGCAAGGGCATGCTGACCTGGGACGGCGAAGAGAATTTCGAAGCGGCCGTTGCCGGCAACGAGCCGGGGCTGCTGCATGGCTTCACGCCGATCGAGGTTCCCGGGCCGAGGCACGAGGAAGAGACGCACGGCCATGCCAGCGTCATTGCTTCCTTCATCGAAGCGATCAAGACGGGCAAGACACCAGAGACTGCAAGCCAAGACAATATTCGCAGCCTCGCCATGGTTTTAGGCGCGATCGAGAGCGCCAAGACGGGCCGGCGCGTCGATATTTCAGCACAAGGACAGTGACATCATGACAAATCCGGCAAAGGCCATCCGCATCGGCACGATGATCAGAGCGACGAACGAAGACGCCGCCAAGGGCATCGCCAAGATCGCCGATCTGGGCTTCGAAAGCTTCGAGCCGTTCTTCTGGCAGACCACCAACGGCCAGAATCTTGCGGAACTCGGCAAGCGCTGCCGCGACGCCATCGGCGATCGCGATATCACCATCTCGACCCTCGGCATGTTCGGCAATCCCCTTGAAGAGCGTGAGATGGATCTGCAGACGCTGCAGGGCTGGAAGGACTGCATCGACAACGCCCATCATTTCGGCGCCACCTGTGTCGCCGGCTTCACCGGCCGTATCCGCAACCAGCCGCTTACCGACAGCCTGCCGCGCTACAAGCAGGTCTGGAGCGAGCTTGCCAAGCGTGCTGCCGACAAGGGCATCAAGATCGCCTTCGAAAATTGCGCCATGGATGGCAACTGGGCGACTGGCGACTGGAACATCGCGCATAACCCAGACGCCTGGGAGCTGATGTTCAACGAGATCCCGGACGACAATCTCGGCCTTGAGTGGGAGCCGTGCCATCAGATGGTTTATCTGATCGAGCCGCTGCCGCAGATCCGCAAATGGGCGAAAAAGATTTTTCACGTCCACGGCAAGGATGCGACGATCCGCTGGGATGTCATCAAGGAGCATGGCATCTTCGGCAAGGAGAAGTTCGTGTTCATGCGCACGCCGGGCTTCGGCGACAGCAACTGGACCGACATCATTTCCGAGCTGCGGCTTGCCGGCTGGTCCGGTTCCATCGACATCGAGGGCTGGCATGACCCGGTCTATCGCGATGCGCTCGAAATGACTGGCCAGGTTCACAGCCTGAACTATCTCAAGAGAAGCCGGGGCGGTGAATTCGTCGAGTAACGCACGCATTTGCGAATCTGCATCGATTTAGAAGGCAAGTTGTGCGTTAATGAAATGCCCGGAACGGCTGACGCTCCGGGCAAGACGGGCACCTAAACGGAGGAACCGCCGAGCGTCCGCCCCTTGTCCCATGTGACAGGCGGGCGCTTGGTGCAGGTAAGGGAAAAACGCCGATGGCAGCGCGGGCCATGTCGTCGGACAGATACCGTCACGGTTCGCATGGTGGAGGAGAACATATGAATATTTTTTCGAAGCTGGCGATCTCAGCCGGCATGTCGCTTCTGTTGGCTGCCGGTGTGGCGCAAGCCCAGAACAAGACATTTAACGTCTGGTGGTACGAACTGCCGGATACAGCGCAGGCCAAGGCCTGGACCAAGGCGCTCGACGCGCTGAAGGCCAAGCATCCCGATATCACTATCAATTTTGAACAGAAGACCTTCGAACAATTGCAGAAGGCGGGCAGCCTCATCCTCAATTCGGATCAGGCGCCTGACGTTCTGGAGTACAACAAGGGCAACGCCACAGCCGGTCTCGTCGCTTCGCAGGGCCTGCTGACGCCGCTTGACGATCAGTTCAAGTCGCGCGGCTGGGACAAGATTCTCAACGAAACCAACACGCAGCTCAGCAAATACGATGCCAACGGCATCTATGGTTCAGGTCCGATGATCGGCATTCCGGCCTATGCCGAATTCGTCTCGGTCTTCTATAACATCGACATGTTCCAGGCGAACGGCGTGAAAGTGCCGACCACGCTGGACGAATTCGAGGCCGCCCTCGACACCTTCAAGAAGAAGGGCATTACGCCGCTTGCCTATGGCACGGTGGATTCCAACGCGCAGCACCTGCTCTATACGCTGGCGCTGACACAGGCCGACGACACCTGGGTCAAGAACTATCAGGGCCTCAAGGCGCCGCTCGATACCAAGCCCTTCCTGTTTGCTGCACAGAAGATCGTCGACTGGGTGAGCAAGGGTTACATCTCCAAGGATTCGACCGGCCTGAAGGGTACTGGCGGCGCCGATAACCTCTTTTCGTCCGGCAAGTCGCCGATGTTCGTCAGCGGCACCTGGAACAACGGCAATTTCGTCAGCTCGATCAAGAACTTCAAGTGGAGCCAGTTCATCTTCCCGACCGCGAAATACAGCACGGGTTCGACCGGCAGCATGTTCATGGTGCCGAAGAGCGCCAAGAACAAGGATCTCTCCTATGAGTTCATTGATCTTGTCTTGAGCAAGGACAACCAGAACCAGCAGGCCAATCTCGGCGGTGTCGCGATCGCTGCCGATCCGGCTGCCATCACCGATGAGGTCGGCAAGCGCAACGTCGAGCTCTTCAACCAGATCTCCAGCAAGGGTGGCCTCGGCTTCTATCCGGACTGGCCGGTTCCCGGCTACTACGAGCTGCTGATCCAGGCGACGACCGGCCTTGTGAACGGCTCGACGACACCTGACCAATTCGTTGCGCGCCTGAAGAAGGCCTACGACGACGTGCAGGCAGCGCAGTAACACCATCGGCGACAATCACAACGGCGAGACGGCTTTAATGCCGCCTCGCCGTATCGGACTGGAGGATTTCGATGGATAAGTCGAAGAGCGCCGGCAGGGCGGGGTACTATCTCTATATGATCCCCGGCGTGCTGGGGTTTGTTCTTGTCGTGCTCGTTCCGCTGATCGCCAATTTCGCGATCAGCTTCACGACATGGAAGGGCGGCGTCATCCCGCCCCGTTATGTCGGTCTGGAAAACTATCAGCGGCTGCTTCAGGATGCCGTTTTCTGGGGCTCCATCCAGCATACGGTGCTGTTCATCATCTCGATGACGATCGTGCCCATCCTTTTGGGATTGCTGCTGGCGGCGGTGCTGTTCGACTATATCAGCGCTCAGTTCAGCGAGACATGGTCAAGTTTCTTTCGCGCGGGCTTCTACCTGCCGCAGATCCTGCCCTTGACCGCAGCCGGTGTTCTCTGGGGCTGGATTCTCAATCCCATCGGCATCATCAATGCGGTGCTGAAGGCGATCGGTCTCGATTTCATGGCGAAGAATTGGCTGGGGGATGCCAATTATGCGCTCTGGGCGGTGTCCGCCGTGATCGTCTGGGTGCAGGTCGGTTATTGCCTCGTCGTCTTCATGTCCGGTTTGGCTCGCGTCGACCCCTCGCTCTACGAAGCAGCCGAACTCGACAATGCAAGCTGGTTCGGGCGCTTCCGTTCCATCACGATCCCGATGCTCATGCCCGAAATCTTCGTGGTAGCGCTGACGACGCTGATTGCAGCGCTCAAGGTCTTCGCGCCGATCTATGTTCTGACCTCAGGCGGCCCTGACAATGCGACGACGGTGCCGTCGTATCTTTCCTATTACCACTTCTTCACGACGAACCGTGTCGGCTATGCTGCGGCCATCGCGACGCTGCAGACCGTGATGACCATTATACTCGGTATCGTGTTCCTGCGTATGCAATCGAAACAATCCGAGGGAGGGCACTGATATGACCGCCACATCTTCCTTATCCGCTTCGATTGCGTCGACGGGTCATCGCCAGGCAAGAGGCTTCGGTCGCTGGATCATCCTGGCGATCCTGCTTGTCTTCCTTGCCGGAACGCTGTTTCCGTTCTTCCTGGCCGCCTTCAACGCCATCAAGACGCCTGCGGACTACGCCGCCAACGGCCCGCTGGCCTTCCCGCGCAGCTTCGACCTCACGGCGCTCAAGAACTTCTGGGCGACCGTCGATTTCCCCCGCAAGCTCTTCAACAGTATTTTCATCAGCGCATGTACGGCCATACTTGCCGTCGTCCTCAGCCTGCTCAATGCCTATGCGATCGGCATCGGCCGGGTGCGAGGCGGTCAGGCGATGCTCGTCGTTCTGCTGATCGCCATCATGGCGCCGCAGGAATCGCTGGTCTATCCGCTGTACTACATGGCCAAGCAGGTCGGCCTGTTCGATTCCATGTTTTCGGTGATCCTGATCATCGGCGTGCTGCATACCGCCTTCGGGACCTATCTTCTGTCCTCGGTGCTGACGACGTTTCCGCGCGAAATCATCGAGGCGGCGCAGATCGACAATGCAAGCCGCTGGCAGATCCTCTGGATGGTGATTGTACCTGTGCTGCGGCCTACATTGGCCGTGCTGGCGACCTTCTTCTTCATCTGGACCTGGAACGAATTTCTGATTCCCCTGGTGTTCCTGGTCTCCAACAACAACCAGACGGTCTCCGTCGCCATGGGCGTGCTGTCGGGCGCCAATACCCAGGATCCGACGGCAATTGCCGCGGCCTCGCTGCTCGGCATAACGCCTACGATCATCTTCTTCCTGATTTTCCAGCGGACCCTGACGCGTGGCGTCGCGGTAGGTGCGGTCAAATAACCAATGCGGAAGTCCCGCTCCGGCGATAGCTGCCGGGCGGGGCGCGATGAATGGCAAGTTCGATAAATTCGATTTTTCCGCGGGAGGCGTAAAGTGGCAGGTATCAATATCAAATCTCTCACCAAGCATTTCGGTGCCGTGCAGGTTCTGAACGACATCGATCTGACGATCGAGCGCGGCGAATTCGTCGTCTTCCTCGGCGGCTCTGGCTGCGGCAAGTCGACGCTGCTGCGCATGATCGCTGGTCTGGAGTCGATCACCAGCGGCGAAATCTGGATTGGCGGAAAGCGGGTCGACCAGCTGCCGCCCGGCGAGCGTGGTGTATCGATGGTCTTTCAATCCTACGCGCTCTATCCGCATATGACCGTTCGCGACAACATGTCTTTCGGCCTGCGCAACATCAAGACGCCGAAGGCCGAGATCGCCAGGCGCATCGAAGAGGCTGCGAAGATCCTCGAAATGCCGCATCTGCTGGATCGTAAGCCCTCGGCGCTCTCCGGCGGCCAGCGCCAGCGCGTCGCCATCGGCCGCGCCATCGTGCGTGAGCCCGATGTCTTCCTCTTCGACGAGCCGCTTTCCAACCTCGACGCCGGCCTGCGCACGCGCACCCGCGTCGAACTCGCCCAACTGCATGAGCGGCTGGGCGCAACGATGGTGTTCGTGACCCACGACCAGGTGGAGGCGATGACGCTTGCTGACCGTATCGTGTTGCTCAACAACAAGAAGATCGAGCAGGTGGCGTCCCCCGTCGAGATCTATACGCGCCCCGCAACGCGCTATGTCGCGCAGTTCGTCGGATCGCCGGGCATGAACTTCATCAACATAGCCGGTCTGGATGAAGCGGGCGGGCTGGCGACGGCGACGTTGCCGGATGGTTCGGTCATCAGGACGGCGGTCGCGCTCAATGGCCTTGCGAATTCCGGGCTGACGCTGGGCATCCGTCCGGAACACCTGGTCGTCACGACGGCTGAGAAAGGCGATATTGGCGGCCAGGTCGAGACCGTGGAACGCCTCGGCGACCGCTCGCTCGTTCACGTTCGGCTCAAGGACGGCTCGAAGATCATCGGCACCGATCCCGGCATGACGACGATTATGACCGGCTCGCCGATCGCCTTCGCCGTCGAGGCAACCAAGGTCAGCATCTTCGACGAGAAGGATGCGGCTCATCATTCCGTAAACTGAGGAGGAAACACCACGAGATCATCCATAAACAATTAGGTCTAACACCACCGATTAGAGCGTTGACGAAACCGTCCAACTGGTATGTTATGTCGCCATGTCCACTGCGCACCATAGGAAGAAGCAGCCTTTGTTCGTCCGCCAGCAGTTGCTGGAGGTGGCGGCGCGGCTTGCTTCCGAAAAGGGGATGACGGCGGTGACACTGGATGCCGTTTCCGGTGCCTCCGGTGTCAGCAAGGGTGGATTGCTGCATCACTTTCCTAGCAAGAACATGCTTCTGGAAGCACTGTTCGACAGCCTGCTGGAGCGGCTGGATGCTGCGATCGAGGAAGCGATGCGCGCCGATCCGCTGCCGCATGGCCGCTTTACCCGCGCCTACCTGCATGCCTGCCTGGCGCTGCGCGATCAGCCCCAGGGTACCAAGGACTGGGCCCAGGTAACGATGGTGCTGCTCACCGAGCCGCAATTGCGGCAGCGGTGGCACGCATGGGTGCGTGAGCGCAGCGAGGAATATGTCGGCACGGACTCCTCGGTGGACGCGGCAATCGTCAGGTTGGCGGCCGATGGAATTTGGCTTGCTGACCTGCTCGGTAGCCATGACATGGACGAGAGCGCCCGTCAGAGGCTGATCGACCGGCTGATCGAACTCACACAGCTCTAAACTTATCGGAGATATGGAATGGCGAACGCATCGGTCTATGCAATGCTGCTGGTCGCGATCGTGCTTGAAGTGATCGGCACGACGGCATTGCAAATGTCGCAGCAATTCACCCGCCTCGGCCCGACGGTCGTTCTCGTGATTTGTTATACGGCTGCCTTCTATTGTCTTTCGGTAACGTTGCGGGTCATCCCGGTGGGCATCGCCTACGCCATCTGGAGCGCACTCGGCATCGTGCTGATTTCGATGGTGGGCGTGGTGCTTTTCCGGCAGAAACTCGATCTCGCCGCGATCGTCGGCCTCGCATTGATCATCGCCGGCGTGCTCGTCGTCAACCTGTTTTCAAAATCCGTGTCGCACTGAAAACAGAGGTGTTATTCATAGTCGCTTTTGTCTTTGTCAAATCGCTTTGGGCGCATTATGTCTTGCGCTGGATGGGCTGATGGAGGCTTGAAATATGGCGCTTTCCCAAAGCGCTTTGGATCGCATAACCTATTCAATCCTAATGGTATTAGAGGAGTGCCGTAATGACTATTCGTGCCGTCGTTTGGGGCGAGAACATTCATGAGCAGACAAACAAGGTCGTCGCCGAGATCTATCCGGAAGGCATGCACAACACCATTGCCAAGGCGCTGAATGCCGATGCGGGTATCGAGGCAACCACTGCAACGTTGCAGGAGCCGGAACATGGCCTCAGCGAGGCCCGCCTGAAGGAGACCGACGTCCTTCTGTGGTGGGGCCACAAGGACCATGGCGCTGTCAAGGATGAGATCGTCGAGCGTGTCGCAAAGCGCGTGTGGGAAGGCATGGGCCTCATCGTCCTGCATTCGGGCCATTTCTCGAAGGTCTTCAAGCGCCTGATGGGCACGCCCTGCGCGCTGAAGTGGCGCGAGGCCGGCGAGCGCGAACGCTTGTGGGTCATCAACCCCCGCCATCCGATCGCAGCCGGCCTCGGCGAGCATTTCGAGCTTGAGAACGAGGAGATGTACGGCGAGCAGTTCTCCGTTCCGGAGCCGCTGGAAACCGTGTTCATCTCCTGGTTTCAGGGCGGCGAAGTCTTCCGTTCCGGCATGACCTGGCGCCGCGGTGCCGGCAATATCTTCTATTTCCGTCCGGGCCACGAGACCTACCCGACCTATCATAATGGCACGGTCCAGAAGGTTCTGATCAATTCCGCGAAGTGGGCTTACAACCCGCTCGGCACCCAGGCCAACATCCATGATGCGCCGAACGTGCCCGTCGAAAAGGCACTGGAGCCGATCGTCGAACGCGGTCCGAAACTGCACCAAGCCGGCGAAGCCGGTTATCGCTGAGGTATCAGATGCGTCTCATAGTAGTTGGCACGGGCGGCATGGCGAAGAACCATGTGGAGCATTTCGCCCGCATTCCTGGCGTCGAAATCGTCGGCGCCGTCGATACGGATGCGACGAGGCTCACCGCCTTCTGCGATACGTTCGATATCAAGAAGCGTTTCTCGTCGCTCGACGAGGCGCTGGCCTGGGGCGAGTTCGATGCGGCGACCAACGTCACGCCGGACAAGGCTCACCATCCGACGACCCTGCCGCTGCTTGCAGCAGGCAAGCATGTTCTCTGCGAGAAGCCGCTCGCGGAGAATTATGAAAAGGCGCTCGAGATGACGGAAGCTGCCGAAAGGGCAGGGGTCGTCAACATGGTCAACCTGACCTATCGCAATGTCGCGCAGCTTCAGAAGGCACGCGAGATGGTGATCTCGGGCGAGATCGGCACGGTCAAGCATGTGGAGGCGTCCTACCTGCAAAGCTGGCTCGTCTCCAAGGCCTGGGGCGACTGGCGCAGCGAGTCCAAGTGGCTTTGGCGTCTGTCGACGGGCCATGGCTCGAACGGCGTTCTCGGCGATATCGGCATCCATATCCTCGACTTCGCCGCCTATGGCGCAGCGACCGATATCGATCACGTCTTCGCCCGGCTGAAGACCTTTGCCAAGGCTCCCGGCGAGCGTATCGGTGAATATACGCTCGACGCGAATGACAGCTTCTCGATGTCGGTCGATTTCGCCAACGGGGCCCTCGGTGTCGTGCATGCGAGCCGTTGGGCAACGGGGCATCTGAACGAGTTGAAGCTTCGCATCTACGGCGAGCGCGGCGGCCTGGAAGTCTCGCACAGCCCGAACGGCTCGGAATTGCGGGGCTGCCTCGGCGATGATACGGAAACGGCGACGTGGCGCGTTCTCGAAGTGCCACCGGTCCTGACCAACTATCAGCGGTTTGCTGAGGCCGTCATGACCGGCAGCAGCCAGGATCCGAGCTTCAGACATGCTGCGAACTTGCAGCGCGTGCTGGATCTTGCCATGGTGACTGAAGTTGAACGGCGCGAACTGAAGGTCTGATGGCTACAGCGCCACGCGTCACATGTGACGCGCAAAGGTCGCTGTAGTACTCTAAAGCTGCTGCATAATTTTATCCCTATCGATTCCGATCTAAGGAATTACGCAGTAGGCAACCTTCAGGCAAAGCCTTGGGAGTGCACGCATGTCTACCGAGGAAAAAGTTGCCAGCCACTACACGCACGGATCGCTGGAAACGGCGATCCTGCAAAGCCTTTCGGCTGAGGGCAAAGATATCGACAACTTGCGCATCCGCGACCTTGCGGGTGTTGATGAATTCCATCTGGGGCGACATGCGGCCACAGTGGATTTTGCAAGGGATCTCGATCTTTCTGCCGGCCTGCGGCTTGCCGATGTCGGCTCCGGGCTCGGCGGACCTGCCCGCCATTTTGCCGACTCCTACGGATGCATCGTGTCGGGCATCGATCTCACCGAGGAATTCGTTCAGGTCGCCAATTCGTTGACCGCCCGTTGTGGTCTGGCCGATCAGGTCTCCTTCCGGCAGGGGAGCGCATTGGTATTACCCTTCGAGAGCGGCAGCTTCGATCGCGCGACGCTCATTCACGTCGGCATGAACATCGAGGACAAGGCGAGGCTGTTCGGAGAGGTCAGGCGCATTCTCAAGCCAGGCGGCCGTTTCGGTCTTTATGAGATCATGCAGATGCGCGATGGCGCCTTGCCCTTTCCGATGCCTTGGGCGATGGAGCTGGAGACGAGTTTCGTCTGCAGTCCCGATGTCTATCGCCGTCTGCTTGACGAAGCTGGCATGGCGGTGGAACTGGAACAGGATCGCAGTGCCCTGGCGATCCGGCTGGCACATGAGGCGCGCGCCAAGGCTGCGGCGGGCGGAGCGCGGGACCAGGGATTTCGCACGCTGATGGGGCCGCGGGCAGGGGAGCGAAGCGCCAACGTCAACACGTCGGTCGAAGCCGGCCTGCTTGCGCCGATCGAGATGATTGCGCGGGCAATGTGACAGCTGCTGCACATTGACAGCGGGGTGGCTGTTTCTATATTGAAAATCCAACGGTAATGGATTTCTGCCGGGCCATACTGGCCGAACCGCTGCTCTGATTTTTTCCAGGGAAGCTGATGACTCCTACTCAACGCGCCTGAAGGGCGAAGGAGTAGAGTCGTGCGTGTTTTCTTACCGTCATCCCACTCATCTTTCCTATCCACTGTCCCCGCAAGACCGTGTACCGGCTTCGCGGGAGGGGCAAACTAATGTCCGCATCTGCATATTTTCATCATCGCTTTCAACAATTTCGCAGTCTGTTCAAGTGGATAGCTCTCGTCGTCCCGATGGCGGCCGTGGTCGGCTCGCTCTGCGCCCTGTTCCTGTGGGGTCTCGACCGGGCGACTGAGACGCGCTTCGACCATCCCTGGCTGATCTTCCTGATGCCGGTTGCCGGTTTCCTGATGGTGCTGGTTTACCAGCACTTCGGCCGCGGATCTGAGGGTGGTAACAATCTGATCGTCGACCAGATCCATGAGCCCGGCGGCGGTGTGCCGCTGCGCATGGCACCTTTCATCCTGGTCTCGACGGTCCTGACGCATCTGGTTGGCGGTTCTGCCGGGCGTGAAGGGACGGCGGTGCAGCTTGGCGGCAGCATTGCCAGCGCTTTTGCAAAGGTGTTCCGTCTCAGTCATGCCGAAGTCCGCATTCTCCTCATGGCGGGTATCGCCGCGGGCTTCGGCGCAGTCTTCGGCACGCCGATCGCCGGCGCCGTTTTCGCCCTCGAAGTCCTGACGATCGGACGGATGCAATATGAGGCTCTGATCCCGAGCCTTGCGGCAGCGATCGCCGCTGACTGGACCTGCCATGCCTGGGGCATCGAGCATATCCAGTATAAGATCGGTTATCTCGCAGGGACGCCAGCCAGCACCTTCCATCTCGATGCGCTGCTGCTCATCAAGGTCGGCATTGCCGGTGTGATCTTCGGCCTGATGGCGCGCTCGTTCAGCGAGGTCTCGCATGCCGCATCGGCCGCATTCAAGTGGTTCTGCGCCTATGCGCCGCTCAGGCCGGTCATCGCCAGCACGATCTTGATCGGTCTCGTCTATCTTCTCGGCACGCGCGAGTATCTCGGGCTCGGCGTGTGGTCACCCAATCCTGGGGATGCGACGATCCTTGGCTTCTTCGATCCCGCTCATGTCGATTATTGGAGCTGGTTCTGGAAAGCTGCCTTCACGATCGTGACATTAAGTGCCGGCTTCAAGGGCGGAGAAGTGACGCCCTTGTTCTTCATCGGTGCTGCGCTCGGCAATGCACTTGCGGCCATTCTCGGCGCGCCGGCCGATCTCTTCGCGGGGTTGGGTTTCGTCGCCGTCTTTGCCGGTGCCACCAATACGCCGCTTGCCTGCATGATCATGGGCATCGAGCTTTTCGGCGCGACGCATACCGTCTACCTTGCCGTCGCCTGCTTCCTTGCCTATATCTGCAGCGGCCATACCAGCATCTATCTGTCGCAGCGGCTCGGCATCGCCAAGAGCGCGGCCTCGGGAGATATCCCGGCCGATATGCCACTTCGCCATATTCGCGAACGCGGCGTGGAGACGCGGCGGGAAAATATCCATAAGATCGAAAAGGTTTGACGCAAGGACGGCTGGAGGTTGTCGTGCTCTATCTTGTCGTGTTTCTCGGAGCTGGGTTGGGCGGCGCATTCCGTCTCGGTATCAACGAGCTTGCCGCGCGGCTGCTCGGGATAGAATTTCCGTTCGGCACCCTCATCATCAATGTGTTCGGCGCGTTCATCATGGGGTTGCTGACGGAATATTTCGCCTTTCGCGGCGGTATGTCGCAGGAGGTGCGATTGTTTCTGACGACCGGCGTTCTCGGCGGGTTCACGACGTTTTCGACCTTTGCGCTGGAAAGCGTCGTGCTCTGGGAACGTGGCCAATGGATGCCCGCGATAGCCTATGTCGCCCTGTCTGTTTTCCTGTCGATAGGGGCTTTGATAGCAGGGCTTGCAATTGTCCGGCTAATAATTCAGGCTCAAACGGCATAGTGATGAAGGATCGGCAAATTTCGCCGCATTTTTGCCGATTCTGAGGTGAATGCCTCTCGAGAATCGCCGGAGTTTCTGTCCACGACAAACCACCGCTCGTTGCGAACGGACTCTCTTGCGAAATTCGACTAATCAACTCATATAATCGCCTATTACGATCACCGTATAACAGAGGAGTCGGGCGTAAATCAGGAAGTGCCGGGCGGATATCCCAAGTTTTCAGCCTGTTGCCACTTCGGGATTTGCATGCAGCTTCCCAAGCAGAAGACTTCCCTCTGAACGGCCCTTAAAGATAGACATGACGGAGAGTCCCTTGAGCGCACCTGCTCCCACTTCCAACCAATCTCCTGCTCCGGAACAGACTTTCGGCACGGCTGGCATCGCGCCGATGGATCGCCCGAGCGCCATGACGCGCTTCTTCATGGGCATCGTTTCTTGGGCGGAAAGTCTCAATCTGAAATATGCCAAGCTTGGTAATCCGCCGGTCTATGACACCGCGACCTTCCCCTGGGCGGCCGAGATCGAGAAGGATTTTCCCGCCATCCGCGCCGAGTTAGAGAAGGTGTTGCTGCGCCAGAGCGAGCTGCCGACCTTCCAGGATATCTCCACCGACGTGAAGACCATTTCGACTGATACCCGCTGGAAGACCTTTTTCCTTCTTGGCTTCGGCGTGAAGTCCGAGCAGAACATCAATGCATGCCCGAATACCTGGAAAGCCGTGCAGAAGATCCCCGGTCTGACGACGGCGATGTTCTCGATCTTCGAGCCGGGCAAGCATCTTCCGGCCCACCGTGGTCCTTATAACGGCGTGCTGCGCCTGCATCTCGGCCTCATCGTGCCTGAGCCGAACGAGAAGCTCGCGATCCGCGTCGACAAGCAGGTTTGCCACTGGCAGGAAGGCAAGGCGCTGATCTTCGACGATGCCTATGAGCATGAAGCCTGGAACCATTCCGACAAGACCCGCGTCGTGCTCTTCGTCGATTTCGTCAAGCCGCTGAAATTCCCGGCCCGCTTCGTCAACTGGGCCTTGATGAATCTGGCGATCTTCACGCCCTTCATCAAGGAAGGCCTCGACAATCACAAGGAATGGGAAAAGAAGTTCTACGCCGAGGCCGAGGCCTTCAGAAATCGCCCGAAGCCCTGATCTGATCGGCTGATTGATTTAACAAAACCCCGGAATCCCTAAGGAATTCCGGGGTTTTGTGTTTGCTGACGATCAATAGCCGTTAGGCAGGCTTATCCGTCTCTTCGGTGTCGTCGTAATATTCCTCTTCCTCGGGCTGGGCAGCGTTGGTCTTGCCATCAAGATTGCCAAGCAGCGCCGAGATGGCATTGTCGCCATCGAAGCCGGCTTCCTTCAGCAGGCGGTCGAGGATCGGTTTGTTGGCCTGGTAGGAGAGTAGCTGGCCGGCAAGACCTTCGCCAAGGCCGACGCCACTTCCGCCGCCCGTACCGTTGCCATTGCGGCCGAGCATGCCGCCGGTGTCGAAGATGCGGATGTCCGAGATCTTCTCGATTGGCTTGACCGCTTCGGCGAGGGCGGCGGGCACGATGCGGATGCGCTCGCGAGTGATCTCGAATTCGATGATCGCGGGGCTCAGCTTGTTGCGTGCTTCGTTGAGCAGCGCTTCGCTTTCGGCCGTCGCCTTACCGGTTTCCAGAATACCCTTGGCCTTGATGATTGCGGCGTCGGCTTCTGCCGTTGCCAGCGTCTTGATCGCATCCGCTTGGTCGGTCGCTGCCTGCTTTTCAGCTTCTGCGGCGATGGTGACAGCGGTTGCCTGGGTCTGGGCGCGCTTCTGCGCGTCGATCACGGCGATCTGCTTTTCACGGTCGGCAATTTCGACTGCTCGCGCAGTGCCGACCTTTTCTTCGGCGGCGATGGCGAGTGCGCGGGCCGCCTCTGCCTTCGCCTTGGCTTCCGACTCCTCACGGCTCTTGTTGGAGACCGCGATGGCGCTTTCCTGGGCGACGATCTGAATGTCGCGGCGGGCTTCGGTATCGCGCTGCTGCACGGCACGGGTCGAGTCGATGTTGGCGGATTCGCGGGCCTGCTTTGCGGCAGCCTCGCGTTCGGCGATCGCTTGCTCGGCGGCGATGCGGGCTTCCTCTTCGGCACGCTTGGCCGCCTGTTCCTGCTGCGCGGTTTCGGCGCGAGTTGCGGCCGACTTGTTGGCGATGTCGCGCTGCTGGTTCAGCTCGGCCTCGCGTTTCGTCCGCTCGATCGTGAGGGACTGCTGGCGGGCTTCAAGGTCCTTCTGAGCGATCGCGACTTCGGTGTCGCGGACGACCTCGTTACGCTCCTTCTTGCGGGCCTCGGTGACGCGGGTCAGCGCGGCAAGACCATGGGCGTCGAAGAAGTTGTTGGCGTTGAAATGCTTGATATCGGTCTGGTCGAGGCGCGTCAGCGACACGGATTCCAATTCGAGACCGTTGGACTGCAGGTCGGAACCGACTGCATCCTGCACGGCCTTGACGAAATCCATGCGCTGCTCCTGCAAGGCATCGAGGCTCATCGTGGCTGCGACCGAGCGCAAGCTGTCGACGAACTTCGCCTCGATCAGCTGGCGCAGCTGCTCGCTGTCGTTGGTGCGGTTGCCGAGCGTCTGGGCAGCAAGCGCGATCGATGAGCTGTCCGGCTTGACGCGGACATAGAACTCGGCGCCGATATCGACGCGCATGCGGTCCTTGGTGATCAGCGCATCATTCTCGCCGCGCTGGACTTCCAGGCGCAGGGTCTTGAGATTGACGCGGGCGATCGAGTGGAAGATCGGCAGGACGACGGAACCGCCGTCGAGCACGACTTTCTGGCCGCCGAGACCGGTGCGCACATAGGCTTCATCGCGGCTCGAGCGAACGTAGAGCGAGGCAAGGACGAAGCCGATCCCGAGGATCAGGACGAGACCTATGCCTGCTGGAAGAATAAGGTCGTAAAGGCCGTTCATGAATGTTGCTCCGTAGAGGATTTGTCGTCGGACCTCACAAGGTCCGAGGGGGCGGAAACTGCGATGAAGATGTCGGCCTTGCGGTCGACAAGCAGAACTTGGGCGCCGATCGGCAAGGGGCTTTCGCCCTTGGCGGCGCAGGCGCGCAGCTGATGCCAGTTGCCATGTGCGTCCTTGACGCTGACGCGGCCGGGCAGGCCCTGATCCAGAGGGCCGATGGAAACCGTGCCGGTGCGGCCAACGAGGTCGCCGGTGTCGACGGCATAGGTCTCATCGCGCGGCACGATCCTTGCGATCGTGCGTGTCGAGCCCCGGACAAGGGGGATCGTGACGAGGAGCGCGGGAGCCGTGGCGACGACCGCCGGCAGCGGCGTCCAGACGATGTCGGCCACCGTCTGGATGGCAAAACCCGCCACGGCGAAGATGCCGAGCACCAGCATGATCAGGATCAGCAGCGGCACCCCGCCGAGGTTGATCCAGGAGAGCAGGCCGGCGAGCACACCATCATGACCTTCGAAATGCGGTTTGCCGATGAGTTCGCTCAGCGAGAAGCCGAGCAGCATCGACAGGATTTCGACTGCCGTCAGTCCAATCAGGATCATTGCCGCAATGGCAAAGGGCGCACATTCGGGTGCGAGAAACAGGTGCATCGGTTACTGGCCATTGGCCTTGAAGCGGGCAAGGCGTGCTTCGATGGCCTGCTCCCGGTGCAGGCGGTCGAGCTCATCGAGCTCGGCGCTGGTTGAGGGTTCGCCTGAAGGGACGCCGGTCAGCCGCGAGACGGCAGCCGCCGCACGGGCTGCGCCAGCTGCCGGCGTCGGTCGCGGCTGTCCGCCGGTCGCTTCCTCTGGCGTATGGCGCGCAACGCTGCGCTTGAAATCGATCAGGCGTGCTTCCGCCTCGCGGCGGGTCGCAAGGACAGCCTGGAGCGCCTTCTGACCTTCGTCGATCTGGGCGTTTGCATCGGCCAGCGCCTTGTCGAGCGCGGCGGTCTGGGCTTCGAGGTCGATCTGGCGCGCGACGCCGGCCTTGGCGAGGTCTTCGCGATCGGCCGTGATCGCAAGCCGGATCTTTGCTTCAAGCGCGTCGAGATCCTCGACGATCTCGTTGCGTCGCGCCTGGATGCGGTATTCTTCGGCGCGCGCCTTGCCGAGATCGGCACGCGCCTCGTCGGCGGCTGCATCGATCTCGCGCAGCGCCTGCTCGATGACGGCGACCTTGTTGGCGCCTTCTACGGTGTCGACTGCGGCATTGGCGAGGCCTGCGATCAGTCGTCCCATGCGGGAAAGAATGCCTTCGTGCATCGTCATGTTATCCTCCGTTCGGGGAGAGTTTGGTGTTACCCCGATGTGAATCGCGTAGTGGCCGCCATCGGCGATCAGATAGGCGGGGATATTGCTGTCCCAGCCTTTGAAATAGCCGGCCACATCGAAGGGCACGGCAATGCGGCCGTGCACCGTCGAGATTGTCAGGTCTGACGGACCCTTGATGGCAAAGAGCTTTTCATCGAGCGGCAGCCGGTTCCAATCGGCAAGCCCGCCTCGAGTGGCCGCAAAATCACGCAGGCCGAGCGTTACGAGGCGCGCGGGCAGAGCGGTGCGTTCGCGGATGGTCTCATAGGCAAGATCATGAAGCGTGACGAGATTCGCACCGGCTTTATCCGGAACGATTTCCGCCAGGAGTTTCATCATCTGCCCGTATGCGGCAAAGGTCTCGTCCAGAGCCTGCCGCGCTGCGTCATCGGGAGCGAGATCGTATCGCAGACGAGAGCGGTGCGTTGGTACGTGTGCCTTAGCCATGCATTCAAGTAAAGTACCGCTGCGGTGCTTTTCAAGAGATCAAGGCGTTAAACATGAATGAATTGTAATGAATTATGGGCCGTGCAGGTTGCAAAAACTTGATGTCTCACGCTGCCTATAGGCGATCAAACGCTGCGAAGGCTTCGCGCATATGTAGTGATCGTGGGGAGAAAAACCATAGCGAAACGAACAGAGCGGCCAATTGGCCGCTCTGGATCAACTATTATAGATTGAAGCTGCTTGTAGCTGCGCGAGCGGCTACTTCACGGTTCGCACGATTGCAGCACCTGCCGTCATGCCGCCGCCGAAGGCCACGAGGCCGAGGTTGAGCGGTTCGGAGCGTTCATTGGCGACGTGCAGCATGGCAAGCGGAATGCTCGAAGAACTGGTGTTGCCATAGGTCTCGATGACGCTCAGCGCCGGACGGCCGCTGCGTTTGGCAATCGTATCGATGATGCGCTGGTTGGCCTGGTGCGGCACCAGGAGATCGAGATTGGCAAGCTCGATGCCCGCGTCCACGCAGGCGTTTTCGATCGAGCGGGTCATCGAATGTACGGCTTCGGTGAAGACCGAGCGGCCGTTCATGGCGATCACGCCATCATCCGGCAGCGGAACGTAGAGCAGGTCGCCCGGTTCCGGCCGGCCGCTGACGATCGGGCGGCTCGCGGTGAAGAGCGGATTGCGGGCCATGTCGCGACTGGTGACGAGGCTGGCTGTCGCAGCATCGCCGAAGAGGATCGCCGTCGAGAAATCATTCATGTCGAGCAGTGGCGACAGGACTTCCGAGGTGATGATGAGCACCTTGGCGTCGTTCTGCTGGGCAATGAAATCATAAGCCTGCTGCAGGGCGTAGAGATAACCGGAGCAGGCGGCACCCATGTCATAGGCGGCCAGCGACGGCCGCACGCCATCTTCGGCGACGGCAACCGCGACGCGGCTTGCGAGCGACGGCGTGGCAATATCGGGCGTGCCGGTGGCGGCGATCACCAGATCGACATCGTGGATCGACATCTGGTTCTGTTTGAGGAGATCGCGCGCTGCCTTCGTCGCAAGGCTCAGCGTGCCTTCATCGGGGCCGACCCAGAAGCGGCTCTTGATGCCGGTCAGTGCGAAAATCTCGTCGGCGCGGCGGTTCGGCCAGTTGTGGATGATTTCTTCGTTGGTGACGCGGCGGCCGCCGGTGGCGAAGCCTATGCCGTTGATGGCAATCTCGGAGAAGCTGCCGGTATGGCGGCGCAGGGTCGGGATGATATGCGACTTCAGGCGCCGCAGCACGAATTTGTTCTGGATCTCGGAGGCGAGCGCGAAGTTCTGCTCGCTCAGATCGCGATTGGCATCGACGGTCAGAAGCGGACTGTCGGTGGCGATCTGGTCGCCGATCTTGGCGAAGACTTCCTGCACGACACCGCCGATATTGGCGCAGATCTCGACCGAGGCTTTCGTCGCCTCTACGACAGCAACGAGCTGGCCGACCTCGATCTTGTCGCCGGGCTTGACGAGCAGATCCGTCACCAGCACGTTTTCGTCGGCAGGACCGGAGCCGATCGCCTTGATGGCTGCCGTCGGGCCGCTGTCGTCCTCTTCGTGCCAGGTCACCTCGCATTCGAGCACTTCGGCCATCAGGTCGACCAGCTTGCGGTAGGAGGGCAGGGTGTCGAGCTGATTGCGGAAATTGAAGGGGATGTGGGCGTCCGAGCGGGCGAGCCTGCGCACGACGACGGGCACGTCGGTCTTTTCGGTGACGGTCGCGATAATTTCCGCGCCCATGCCGACGGTGCGGTTGTCTTCATGGACGACGATCAGACGACGGGTGCGGCGTGCGCTCGCCAGAACTTCCTTC
This sequence comes from Rhizobium sp. ZPR4, assembly GCF_040215725.1. Classification (NCBI taxonomy): domain Bacteria; kingdom Pseudomonadati; phylum Pseudomonadota; class Alphaproteobacteria; order Hyphomicrobiales; family Rhizobiaceae; genus Rhizobium; species Rhizobium sp. ZPR4. The sequence continues at coordinate 2,280,405 of NZ_CP157967.1, read as the reverse complement.
TCGTCCCAGGGCGAGATCGAGCGCAGATCGATCACCTCGACGGAGAAGCCCTGGGCCTCGAAGGCGCTTGCGGCATTGGCGCAGAGCGAAACGGTGTTGCCGTAGCTGACCAGCGTGATGTCGCGGCCGCGCGCGACATGACGCGACAGGCCGGGATGGACGAAATGCTTGTCCAGATCCTCGGAGGTGCGGCCATCGGAATTGTTGAGGACAGCCTTCGGATAGAGGAAGACCGTCGGGCGCCGCGATTCGAAGGCGGCATTGAGCAAGCCTGCCGCATCGCCGGCGCTGGAGGGCATGACGACGTCGATGCCGGGCGTATGCGCGAGCATCCCTTCGAAGCTCTGGGCATGGAACGGGCCGAGGCCAGGCTTGTAGCCGCCGCAGCTGACCATCAGGATGACGGGTGCTTCCCAGGCGCCATTGCTGCGCCAGAACATGCTGCCCATTTCCGAGACGATCTGGTTATAGGCGAGTGGCAGGAAATCTGCGAATTGCAGGAAGGCGACGGGACGCTGGCCGGCCAGCGCGCGGCCGACAGCGGTGCCGACGATTGTCGATTCGGTGAGAGCGGCGTTGTGCACACGGTCGGGATATTTCGTGCTGAGGCCGCGGGTGACGCCGAAGACATCACCCTTCGGATCCTCGATATCCTGACCGAACAGGACGACTTCGGGATTGGCGGCCAGCTGCTTGTCGAGAACGACATTGAGCGCCTCGCGCATCGTCAGCGTCGATGCATTTTCGTTGCCACGATATTCCGCCTTGCCATCGAACGAGGCGGGATAGGGAGCCTTTGCATCGGGCTCAACCTTCGGGGCGTCTTCCTTACGGGCAAGAGCGGCTTCCGCCTGCACTTCCGCAATCAGGTCCTGTTCGATCTTCTGAAGCGCATCGGCGTCAACACCTGCCTTTTGCAGCAATGCCCGCAGGTTCGGCAGCGGGTCGCGTGAGGAGCCGGCCTCGATTTCGAGCAGGGTGCGATAGGTCTTCTGATCGTCGGCATTGGTGTGGTCGGAAAGGCGCTCGACGTTCAAAAGCACGATGCTCGGCGTGCGGTTGTTGCGGCTGTGGCGGACGGCCTTGCGGAAGGCGTCGCGCGATGCGGTGAGATCATCGCCATCCGTGCGGATGATATCGATGCCATAGAAAGAAGAGGCCGGGCCGGCTGGCAGATCGAAGAAGGTCTGCTTGCTCGTACGCGTTGAAATGGAGAAGCTATTGTCCTCGATAACGAAGACGATGGGGTACTGGCTGCGCACGGCCTCGGCCACAGCTTCGAGGAACTCGCCCTGTTGAGTGGTGCCATCGCCGGCGCAACAGATGGCGATCGGCATGCCGGGCTTGTGCTTCAAGGATGCCGCTACGCCGACGGCGTGCAAGGCATTGTTGCCGACGGGGCCGACGATCGAGGTGATGTTGAGAGCGCGGGAGGATAGATGCGCGCTCATCTGCCGGCCGGCGGAATGCGAATTGGCTGTCGCGAGCAGGCTGGAAAAGAACTCACGAATGGGCATTCCGCGTGCCAGCATCAGGGCCTTGTCGCGATAATGCAGATGCAGCCAGTCGTCGTCCTGAAGGAATTCGTTGAGAAGCGCCGTGGATTCGTGACCGGCGCCGGAAACGTGAAAATGTGCTATTCCTTGCTTGATGAATTCTCGCTCAAGCCGATCTATTTCTCTGGAAATGAAAAATATTCTGTGAAGTTGCTTAAGGTATTCTGTGGCAAACCTCCCTTCCATCTCAATGATTTTCCTGATCTTTCGTCTGAATTAAATGCTGGGGAGTTAGGTAAACCCCCAGCCAGCCTTTTTCAATACACGTTAAATGACAAGATCTTCTCGGTTTGAAACGGAAATACGCATATTGCAGGGCCACATTTTTTCACGATGTTTCTGTCCACAAGGCATGCGCGACAACGCACCCGCCTAAACGCGAAACGGGTGCGTCTTTCACGGGTCATGTCAGCCCGATTTGCGCATCGAGGCGGCGGCGCGTTGCCTTTCGGCGGCGGCTTTTGCCGCCTGTTCTTCCTTGAGAATCAGTTCCTTGGGCTTCTTGCCGATAATCTCCTTGCGGCCCGTCCTGGAGAAGGGCTGCATGAGCTGGGCAAGGAAACCCTTGGCCACCTTGCCCGTGATGCCGATATTGGTCGAGGACGGCCGCGGCGGGTTGTAGAAGGTACCGAGAAGCTGATCCCAGATCACGAGGTTTTCCCCATAATTCGTATTTCCCTCGGCCAGAATCTTGGAATGATGCCAGCGATGGAGGCGAGGTGTTGAGAATATGAGGTCGAGCGGGCCGGTGCGCATGTCGACGTTACAATGTGTGAGCAGACCGATAAAGGCGGTCACCGCACCGATCCAGAGGAAGACCGGCAATGGCGCCCCAAGCAGGTAGAGCGGGATCTGGCCGAGCGCGATCTTGAACAGCGTGTCGATGACGTGGAAACGGCCTGTGTTGATGACCCAAAGACGCTCGACGCTGTGATGCAGCGCGTGGAATCGCCACAGCGACAGATGTTCGTGCGCCAGGCGATGCGCCATGTAGAGGCCGAATTCGGCAACGACGAGGCCGAGTACCACCTGGAACGCCATCGGCCATTGATCCGGCCAGAAATGCGAATGATAGCTTAGCGCCGGCTGCGCGACCGTCGCGACGGCCATCGGGAAAGAGGTGCCGATCGCAGCGGCGATCTGCACGCCGCCCTTGTTCAGCAGCGTATGGGCAATATCGTTGAAGGTCTCGCCATCGCGCTTCTGCCAGGTCTTCTCGTAGGGCATCAACCGTTCGAAAAGGGCAATCACCGCCACTGTCGACAGATAGACGACGTTGAACCAGAGTAGATGCATATTCGACGCGAAGGCGAAATATGCACCGGTCAATCCGGCGCAGAAGATGGCGGGCCACAGCAGGGAGGAAACAGCAGCGTAAAGACGCGAACTGCTTTGAAATGTCATTCCATCGTCCTCAGATTCTGATCAGCGAAAAATTTACGCGTGAATATGTGCGATATGTAGCGTGATGATTGTGGAGTCGAAAGCGAAATTTTTCCGTTCGCCGGCGATGGGCATTTGGGCAGGAGATCGAAACATGCGGATAGAGCAGGCTACTGACGAACATCTGGAGGCGTGGATGCGATTGCGCACCGAGCTTTGGCCCGATAGTTCGTTCGAACATCATCGTGCGGAACTGGCGCAATTTCGCGCCAATGCAAATGCTGTTGCGTTTCTTGCGATCGATTCTGCCGGTCATGTCGTCGGTTTTGCTGAAGCGACATTGCGGCACGATTACGTCAATGGCTGCGAGACCTCGCCGGTCCTGTTCCTCGAAGGCATCTATGTGCTTTCCGAACATCGGCGCGAAGGAGCGGCGGGGGCGCTCTGTCAGGCGGTTGCCGACTGGGGGCTGGCTGCTGGCTGCACGGAATTTGCCTCGGATGCACTGATCGACAATCTTGCGAGCCACGCCTTTCATGCGGCGCTTGGCTTCGTTGAAACCAAGCGCGTCGTCTATTTTCGCAAGCTCCTATAGACCGGAGCCGCGCGAAGTGCAGAGTTACCCGAAGGTCAGCTTCGTCTTCTGATGTCCGGCCTCGTCGAAGTTCTCCGGTGCCAGCCAGCGTTCGTAGCCAGCCTTCAGTCGCGGCCAGTCGGCATCGATCATGGCAAACCAGGCGGTGTCGCGGTTCTGGCCCTTCGCAACCATATGCTGGCGGAAGATCCCTTCGAAAACGAAGCCGAAGCGTTCGGCCGCCCGCTTCGACGGTTCGTTGAGGTTGTTGCATTTCCATTCGAAGCGGCGATAGCCGAGCGTGTCGAAGACGTAGGATGCGAACAGATAGAGCGTCTCCGTCGTCACGCGGCTGCGGGCGATGGCAGGTCCCCAGAGGATGCTGCCGATCTCGATGACGCCATGCGTGTTGTCGATGCGCATCAATGCCTGCCGGCCTTCGGCGCGTCCCGTCCGCTTGTCGATGGTCGCGAAGAAGAGCGGATCGGCGCTGGATGCGGCTTTCTCAAGCCAGGGCGAGAAAGCAGCCTGGTCGGCGGGGGCGTCTTCAAAGAGATAGCGGAAGCGATCGTCCGCTCCAGGCGCTTGCGCCGAGGCCAGCAGGTCCCGGCCATGGCGTACCACGTCAAGCGGCTCGATCTTTGTATAGCGACCTTCAAGGGTAATGCGCTCGGGGCGGGACACGCCCTTCCAGTTCGTGAGATCCATGTCAAAGTCCTTTGGTCATCAAATGCAGCCTAGAGCAAGTCCAGCAAAAGTGCGAAGCGGTTTGTGCCTGGAATTGCGTAAAAACAATGCTCTAACGGAGCCGTCCGGATTGTATCAGCTCCGCCAGGGATTGCGGCAGTTCCATCTCGTCGGGCAAGCCGGGCGCCGGTTGCGGCGGTACCAGACGGCTTTCGATCGGCAGGACGCCGGCCCAGACCGGATGATTTGCCTCGTCGATATCGCCAGGCGGGCCGTTGCGGACCTTGGCCGAAGCCTCCTCGATTTTCATCCACATCACGGAGGTTGCCTTGACCTCCTGTTTGGTCATCGGCCGCAAGCTGTCCCAACGACCGGGAAACAGGTCTTCGACGAAACGGCGCAACGCATCCGTCTTCTCCTCGACATCATCGATCAAGCGAGCCGTGCCGAAGACCATGGCAGAGCGATAGTTGACGGAGTGATTGAAGGCGGAACGGGCCATCACATAGCCGTCCATGATGCTGCAGGTCAGGCAGACCGGCATAGCTTCGGCGGCATGCAGGAAGCGGCTGGCGGCAGAGCCGTGCCAATAGACATAATCGCCCTCGCGCCAATGCAGGGTTGGCGTGACATAGGGCGCGCCATTGATGACATAGCCGATGTGACAGAGGGGGGCCGCATCCAGAATGGCGTGAACATCGGCATGGGCGTGGCTGCCGCGCTTCGGGCTGCGCCGCACACGGGTGCGTTCGGTGGTCGGATAGATATTGCTGTCGGGCGGATAGTGATCGGCCATGTCATCCTCGTCGATTGAGCGTTGATCTCTGCCAGCAAAGAGGTAGGCTATAAACGGCCAGTTTTTTGATTTTTAGCAGACCAGTCGAGGTTTCATGGTAGCGGTGGCGCAATGGCCGGCACTCGACCGGAGTTCGGGTGATCTGGAGGGGCAAGTCTATCGCCTGATGCGCGATCGCATCTTGCAGGGGCAGATGCCGGCGGGGCAGCCCGTGCCGTCGACGCGGGTGCTGGCTCTCTCGCTCGGCGTTGCGCGTTCGACCGTCGTCAATGCCTATGATCGCCTGAAGGCAGAGGGCTATCTGCAATCGGCGACCGGTGCTGCAACGCGCGTTGCAGCCTTTCCGGCGACACCCCTATCCGGACAGGCCGCACCACCGCCGCCAACTTTGCCCCGCGTTACGGAATTCAAGACCGGGGGGCTGTACGAACCCGGAGTGCCTGATGTTTCGGCCTTTCCCCATGCTGCCTGGGCGCGCTGTCTCGGCGCGCGCGGCCGTTCCTTGCGGGTGCATGATCTCGGCTACAGCGATCATGGCGGTATCCGCGAGCTGCGCGAAGCCATCCTCGATCATATCGCGGCGACGCGCGGTGTGGTCGCGCGGCCCGAACAGCTTGTCATCGTGCCATCGACAGGTGCCGCAATCGGGCTTCTCGCAAGCGTGCTGATCTCTCCCGGAGATCCGGCCGGTGACGTGGTCTGGATGGAGGAGCCGGGTTATGCCAGCGCGCAGGCGATCCTGCGGATGGCGGGAGCCAATCTCGTGCCGGTGCCTTGCGATGTGGAGGGTCTCGACATCGCGCAAGGTGCCGGGCCATCGCCGCGTCTGATCTACGTTACCCCTTCGCACCAATATCCGACCGGCGTCACCATGAGCCTGCCGCGCCGTCTCGCCCTGCTCGAATTCGCCCGCGCCAATGGCGCGATCGTGCTGGAAGACGATTACGACAGCGAATTCCAGTACGCATCGCGCCCGATCGCGGCGCTGCAGGGTATCGATCGCGGCGAGGTGGTCGCCTATATCGGCACCTTCTCGAAAACGCTCGCGCCCGGATTGCGTGTCGCCTATGCGGTCATTCCTTCCAGGCTCGTGGCAGCGATCGAGGCGGCGCAGCGGCTCAGAGGCGCCGTCGTGCCTGTTCATATCCAGGCCGCTCTGGCCGATTTCATGCGCGAGGGACGATTTCGCGCGCATCTCAGACATATGAACGCCATTTATGCCGAGCGCATGGCGGCGACGGTCGAGGCACTCAATCGTCATTGCAGCGCCTGGCTGGAGATTGGAGTGGGCGGCGGCGGTCTGCAGCTCGCGAGTTGGTTCCGTGACACCAAGACCGATGATGTCGGTGTCGTACGGACCATCAATTCCAACGGTTTCGCGGTGCGACCGATATCGGCGCTTTATCTCAGCCCGGCGCGACCCGGACTGCTGCTCGGCATCGCTCGCATGGAGGCCCAGGCGGCGGATGCGGCGGCGGTCAAAATTGCCAGGCTGCTTGCGAGTATGTCTGTCAGGGCCTGAGAAACATCGCCCTGTATTCGCGTGGGGTCATGTCCTTCAGCGCCTTGAACTGCCTGTTGAAATTGGCAAGCGAACTGTAGCCGACGGCATCGCTGATGTGATGGATGGCCTGATCGGTGGAGGAGAGGCGGGCGCAGGCGTCGCCGATGCGCATGCGCATGAGATAGTCAGATACCGTCCCGCGGGTGTGGCGGCGAAACATCCGGTGCAGGCCGGAGACGCTGAGCGCCGCGATATCGGCCAGTTCATCGAGGCTGATCGCGCGGGCATAGTGAAGGTGCATATGTATCAGAACGCGGTCGATGCGCTCGCGGCTTTCCTTAAGATCCGATGCCTGTGCCGGCGCGCTTGCGAGCGGCGTCGCCTGCCGGTCTTCTGCGACCCTCACCAGAATGCCGAGCAATGCCAGAAGGCGCTCCACGGGCGGCTTTTCGAAAATGGTTTCGAAGGCGGGGCGGACGGCAGCAGAGGTCGTCTCGGAAAAGCGCAGGCCATTGTCTCCCCGCTGGAGCATCGTTTCGATCGACCGGAATTCGACGGCGCCGCCTGTCATCTGCAACAGCCATTCGCGATTGAACCAGAGCACCAGCGCGATATGCGGCTTTGCTTCCTCGATCTTGGCGCGCGAAACCCAGCTGTGCGGCAGGTTGGGGCCGACAAGCACGAGATCGCCGTCGTCATAATCGCCACTGTGATCGCCGATGAAACGCTGGCCGATGGAATTCAGGGTGAGCGTCAGCTCGAATTCCGGATGGTGATGCCACTGGAAGGGAATGCAGTCTTCGAGCCTACGGTTCAGCATACTCCAGGATGCTTCCGGCGAGCGGGGCAGGACTTCGAGATAGGGCCTCATAGGGCGTCCATAATATCATTGAGGCCAGAATAGTATCAGAATTGGCCAGAGCCGGGCAACATCGAAACTCCGGTTCGAGTTACAACGTCTTCCGTCACCCGAAAACAAAGGGGCCAGCGAGATGGAGGAAACCGATGCAGCCTGCCTTGAAACGAGACGCTCACCCCACCGCTTCTTCAGTCACGACGCAACTGAAGGATATCCAGAAGACCTTGCCGCTCAGGGTGCTGTCGAAGGACGATTGGCAGCATTGGATCACGAAGGGCTATGTGATCGTGCGTCAGGCGGTGCCGGCTGTCAATGTCGAGCGGCTTGCCGACGTTTTGTGGCGTTTTGACGAGAAGGACCCGAAGGACTCCTCCACCTGGTATGCGCCGCAGCGGCGCGAGCACAAGATGAAGGAGCTCAACAACACAGGCATGCTGGAGATCTATAATCACCAGTATCTCTGGGACAACCGCATGGAAAAGCGGATCTACGATGTCTTCGTCGACATCTGGGATCGGGAAGATCTCTGGGTCACCATCGATCGCGCCAATCTCAACCCGCCGAAGAAGGTGAAGGGCAATCCGAACGGCTTCATTCACTGGGATGTCGATACCTCGATCCGCCCGCTGCCGATCGGCGTCCAGGGTGTTCTGAGTCTGAAGAAGCAGGATGGCGATGTCGGCGGCTTCCAGTGCGTGCCGGAGCTCTTCGAGCATTTCTATGAGTGGGAAAAGACCCAGCCGGAAGATCGCGATCCGATGCATCCCGACATGACGGGCCTTTCTGTCGTCAATATCGACATGGAGCCAGGCGATCTGATGATCTTCAACTCGCTGCTTGCGCACGGCGTCCGTCCCAACCATTCGGACAACCGCGTTCGCATGGCGCAATATATCTCCATGCATCCGGCCGAGTACGACAATGTCGCCGAGCGCGAGGAACGCATCCGTCTGTGGCGGGAGCTGGACTCCCCGAAGCGCGACGCCTTTCCCGGCGACCCTCGCGAATGGGAAAAGCACAATGCGACCACGGCTGAACTGACGCCGCTCGGTGAAAAGCTGCTAGGCCTCAAGGCCTGGTAAGTGGTTGTAGGCTGAGTTCTTCAAAGACATTGAGCGGCTTTCGGCCGCTCGAATTCGCGATGGCGATGCAAGAATCGATGCGTGGCCGTCAGATCTCGTTCCAGCGGCGGATGACCGGTTCGGTCAGGTCATGCTCGTAGCCAAGCACGCTGATGCTCGTGGTGTCGAGGATGAAATGCTCACCGCCTTCCGGCGGCAGGCCGACCCAGCGAGCGGCGAAGACGCGCAGGAAATGGGCGCTGGAAAAGATCAGGATGGGGCCGTTAATTGCACGAAGTTCGCCGATGATCCGGTCGGCGCGTGCGCCGACGTCGGCGGCCATTTCGCCGTTCGGGCAGCCGTCGCGAAAGACCTGCCAGCCTGGGCGTTCTGCAAGGATCGCCTTGGTGGTGATGCCCTCGTAGGCGCCGTAATCCCATTCCGCCAGATCATCCTTGACGACGCGGCGATCGCCGAAGCCAGCCAGCGCGCAGGTGTTTTGCGCGCGCTGCGAGGGGCTTGACCAGACGGCGGCGAAATCGATTGATGGCAGGCGACCTGCGAGTTTGCGGGCAGCTTCCTCGCCTGCAGCGGTCAGGGGAATATCGGTCCGGCCGGTGTGCCTGCCGGAAAGGCTCCACTCCGTCTGTCCGTGCCGTACGAGATAGACTTCGGGATAGGCGCTGCTCATGCCGTTTCTCCTTTTCGCTACAGCATCGGCCCGAAAATCGGGATCGATTTTCGGAAAGCCTGATGCGTAGATTCAAACATTGAGAGCGTCCTTTGTGCGTCCGTACGGACGCACGGCGCTCTAGCGTGCGGAAGTCTTCGCATCTGCGAAGGGTTCTGTCGAGAGTTAAGGCTGTTCGATAAGTGTCGTGACAACCCTCTGCAAATCCAAGCTCTTGCAGAGGGTTGTGAATCTCATCGTTTCACGGCGTGGCGGACGCTGTAGAGCAGGATGGCGAGGCAGCCGACCAGCAGGAGAAGGCCGCCCGCGAGCGGCGGCATGGCGAGAAACTCCACTGCTCCGGCAACCACCAGGATGAGGACGAGGCAGAGCGTTGCGAGGCTGCCGTCGTCGATGAACATGCCGATAAGCTCGGACAGGGCGATGCGCAAAACGGTCATTGGGCTGCCTTTGCTGTTGGGTTGCCGCGCATGCCGCGGATGATGGCGTAGGAGGCGAGCGAGACGATCGCGAAGATGGCGATCAGCGCGAGATCCGCTCCCGGCCATTGCGCACCGATGCCTTCGCCGGTCCAAAAGATGCCGAAGCTGGTGAGCATCAGGCCGACGACGAATTTGAGGGTGTTTTCCGGCACGGTCGCGAGCGGGCGATGGACCAGCAGCCCGATCAGCATGACAAGCACGAAGGCGGCAAGCGCGCCGAGGCCGGCGTAGAGCGTGAGGCCATGCGCGCCGCCGACGGCAATGACGATGAAGACGACTTCGACACCTTCGAGCAGCACCGCCTTGAAGGCGGCGAGACCGGCGAGATAATCGGCGCGGCGATCGGTGGACTGCGCCTGCAATGCTGCCGTCTCTTTCGAGAAGGCCGCTTCCTCGTCATGCAGGGCGATGACGCCGAGCGAGCGGAGGATAGCTTTGCGCAGCCAGCGCATGCCGAACAGGATGAGGAGAACACCGACGACGAATTGCAGCGTCTCGATCGGTATCAGCGCAAGCAGCGGCCCGAAGATGAGGACGAGGGCCGCCAATACGGCGAGGGCAAGCGCAGCGCCAGTGAGCGCCGGACGCCAGCTTCGTGTCACGCCGACGGCCAGGACGATGGTGAAGGCCTCCACGACTTCGACGAAGGAGCCGAGGAAAGATGCCGTCACGGTGGAGAGAATGGGTGTGAGGCTGTTCATGAATTGATTCCCGAATGACGGTTAGGGCTTTGAATGTGAATGGTATTTTCCGGACGATTGATCTTCATGTCTTGGATGAGCCGCGGCTTGGCCAAACAGTGGTTCGATGTGCGTGCTACGGCTTCGGCGTCGTTCATTTGCGTTTCCTCGTGCCGCGCTTGCTCCATGTCTTGTCGATGGCGCTGCGCAGCTGGCTGAGCCGGTCAAGGCTGTCGAGGGCGATGTCCTTGCTCCTGGCGGCGAGCGCGACGATCAGGGCTTCGATCAGCACCATTGTGCCGCCATGCATGGCGAGGTGGCCGGCATTGCCGCGCGGGACAGGCAGGATTTCAGCCACCTTGTCGGCAATCAGCAGGCCGAGATCATCGCTGATCAGGATGACCGGCACATCATGCCTGCCGGCCTGCTCAAGCAGCACTTCGACTTCGCGATAGAGCGGCGCATAGGCGATCATCAGAACCACGTCGCCCTTGCCGATCCAGAGCAGGCGATCCGCAAGCGCAATGCCGGAGGCCGAGAGTGCGTTGGTCGGCAGACCGATGCGGTTGAACTGCAGGCTGGCATAGTCCGCCACGGCACCCGAAGGGCCGATGCCGAAGACATGACGTCGCGCTGCGTTCGTCAGACTATCGACGCAACGTTCGAAGCTTGCGGCAAACTCCTCGCGTCGCAGAACGTCCAAAGCCTGTTCGTGCATGCCGATGACGTGGTGAAGTGCATCGCTGGCCTGGCTGCCGGTTTCAGCCAGCGTGCGCTGCATCCGCGTTCCGGGGGACGGTGCTCCGGTCAATTCCTCAAGCAGGGCGGCCCGCAGCGTCGACAGGCTTTCGAAGCCGAGAGCGCGCGCGGTGCGGACAACCGTCGCATCGCTGGTGCCGGCGAGCTGCGCGATCTGGGCGGCCGAATTCAGCAGGGCAGCTTGCTTCTGATCGACGAAAAAGCGGGCGATGCGCTGCTCTGCGGGTGCGAGTGTCTCGATCACACCGAGAACGCGGTCTTCGAAAGTGCGAGGTTTCTGCGTCTTGTCTGCCATCGGCTATCTTTGTAGTGAATGCTACGAATTACATTATCTGTAGCATTTGCTGCGAAAAGATGACAGCGCAAAAGAAAGGGCGCTTCGCCGTGCTGCGAAGCGCCCGCTGACTTGATCGAAAGGCGGGAAGAATATCCGGCCGGGATTATGCCGCGAGTGCAGCGCGCACCGCCGGGATCACCTTCTGTCCATAGAGCTCGATGCAGCGCAGCATCTTCTCATGGCCAAGCGCGCCGGCGCTGTATTTCAGCTGGAAGCGGCTGATGCCGAGCGTCTTGACGACCGGGGCGAGCTTGGCGGCGACCGTTTCCGGCGAGCCGACATAGAGCGAACCCTTTTCGATCTCGTTGTCGAACTCAGCGCGCGTCATCGGCGGCCAGCCGCGCTCGCGGCCGATGCGATCACGCATCGCCTTAAAGCAGGGCCACAGTTCCTCGCGGGCCTGCTCGTCCGTTTCGGCGATATAGCCCGGCGAATGGATGCCTATCGGCTGCACGGGCTTACCGAGCTGTTCGAAGGCGCGGTGATAGAGGTCGACATAGGGCTGGAAGCGATAGGGGCTGCCGCCAATGATCGCCAGCATTAGCGGCAGATCGTAATGAGCCGCACGCACCACCGATTCCGGGCTGCCGCCGACGCCGATCCAGGTCTTCAGCTGACCGCTCTCGATGGTCGGGAAGACCTTTTGATTGCGCAGCGGCGGGCGGATGCTGCCCTCCCAGTTCACCGGCTCGTTTTTAAGCAGGGCCGCGAACAGATCGAGTTTTTCTTCGAAGAGCTGTTCGTACTGCGACAGCTCGAAGCCGAACAGCGGAAAGGATTCCGTAAACGAGCCGCGGCCGAGAATGACTTCGGCACGGCCGTTCGAAACCGCGTTGAGGCTTGAGAAGCGCTGGAACACGCGGATCGGATCGTCCGAGCTCAGCACGGTCACGGCCGATCCCAGATGGATTTTCGATGTGCGGCTGGCGATGGCTGCGAGGATCGTCTCGGGCGAGGAGACTGCGAAATCCTCGCGGTGATGTTCGCCGATGCCGAAGAAGTCTATGCCGAGCTGATCGGCAAGCACGCCTTCCTCGACGACATTGCGCAGCACCTGCGCATGCGGCAACGGCGTGCCCTTGTCGTCAAAGGTCACGTCGCCGAAAGTATCCAGGCCGAATTCGACATTGTTTGTCGTCATGATTTTTCCTGTCATGTGTCGAAATGATAATGTTGAGACAGCATGTAGTGTCGTTGCTGCCCATCAACTACCCGGAAAGTTTCGGCCGAAATCTTCGAGGAATTCGATATGCAGAGGGGGCGGCTGGCGTTGCCTTTGGGCCGGCTGCCACCAATATTAACCTTGGCGATGCCAGGTCGCTGGCGCCTAAATGGAGGAAGCAAATGGTCGTGCTGAAAAAGATCAATCTTACCAAGGCTTTTGCAGCATTCGATGAGACATGGAGTCCGCATATTGGTGGTGACATCAACGATTTTCAGGTGAAGCTTACGAAGCTGGACGGCGCCTTCCATTGGCACCATCATGAAGAAGAGGATGAGCTCTTTCTGGTCGTCAAGGGAACGCTGCGCATGAAGCTGCGCGAGGAAAACGGTGGCGACGTCGTGCTTGGACCCGGCGAATACATTATCGTTCCGCATGGGGTTGAGCACTGCCCGGTCGCCGAACCGACCTGCGAGGTATTGCTTTTCGAGCGCAATACGACACTCAATACCGGCAATGTCGAAAACGAGCGGACGATCCGCGAGCCCAAGCGTCTTTGAGCGACCCCGATGGTCCGGAGGCCTCGCCAGAAAAGAGGCCGCCGGACATCGCGTAGTCTATCAGTTCAGCGCCAGCTTGTTTGACGGCGTGCGGCATGCGGCAAACACGTCCAGGTTCGGATCGTAGACCTTCGTCGACACATCCATCATGCCGAGAACGCTGTGGAAGATGTTGTCGTGAGAGTAGGTGCCCTCCGCAGCGCGCTTGGAGAGACAGGCCATATCGTAACCGGCAGCCTTCGCGAGATCGTCGGCCATCCATACCAGCATCGGCACATGCGTCTGCTGTGAGGGAGCGATGATATAGGGCGTGCCGTGCAGATAGATGCCGTTTTCGCCGAGCGACTCACCATGGTCGGAGAAATAGAGCACCGAGCCGGATACTGTGTTTGACCGCTGCTTCAATTTGTCGATGACCATCGAGACGATGTGATCCGTATAGAGGATCGTGTTGTCATAGGCGTTGGTGATTTCTTCCTGCGAACAGGAACTGAAGTCGTTGGAGCGGCAATCCGGCTGGAACCAGCGGAATTCCTCCGGATAGCGCTGATAGTAGGCCGGGCCGTGGCTGCCGAGCTGGTGCAGCACCAGCACGCTGTCGCCCTTCACCTTGTCGAGCCAGCCATCGATCTTGTCGACGAGAATTTCGTCCTTGCACTCGCCGTCCTTGCAGAAGCGCGGATCGGCGGAAGGCGGCAGATAGGTGTAGGGGACGCGGTTGGCGACGTCGTAGCTGCCGGTGTCGTTATCGAGCCAGGTCACATCGACCTTTGCATGGGTTAGCACGTCGAGCAGGTTCTCCGTCTCAAGCCCCTTGCGATGCGAGTACTGCGCCCGCGTATAGACCGAGAACAGGCAGGGAATGGAGGTTGCCGTCGCCGTCCCGCAACTGCTGGTGTTGGGGAAGTAGACGACATTGCGCTTTGCCAGTTCCGGATTGGTCATCTTGGCATAGCCGCCGAGCGAAAAATTCTGCGCACGGGCCGTCTCTCCGGCGACGATGATCGTCACACGCGGCTTGCCCTTGTCGACGACGCCGACCTTGCGGGCATCCGTGCCCAAAGGCTGAGCAACAACGTTTGCGTTTCTTTGTGTGTCGATGACATACCGCACCGCGCTTGTGATCGGGATCACCGGATTGAGGGTATCCATCAGGTCGCGATGAGCGCGGCCGACGCCCGCGTAAGTCTTGTAGAAGGTCGTCCCGGCGATGACGAAGATCGCCGAGCAGGCGAGGATGACTGCGGTATTGTAGGCAAGCTTCTTGAGGATCGGGCGATGAACGATCCGGACCCACGCGATGACAAGCGACGGCAAGACCCCCGTCAGCAAAACATAGGTGATGAAGCGCGCCGTGATCAGATGGCCGCTTTCCGCGCCTGTCGAAACGGCCGCGTTGCGGATCATTTCCTTGTCGATGATGACGCCGAACTGGTCGTTGAACCAGGAAGATACCGATGCCACCAGAATGAAGAAGATCAGGACGGGCTTCGTAACATATTTGGCGGAGAAGAGTGTGAAGAGCGCCATGATGACCGCGGAAATACCGATGACGAACGCGGCAAAAGCGGCTGGCTCAGCGATAAAATAGCCGTAGGACTTCGTCCAGAACATCCGATTTGTCACAAGAAGTACATAAAGCGTGGCTATAAGACATAATGTGATACTGCCGATTGCTGGCCTGAATTTCTCTTGGCCAGATGATGCTTTTTCGTTGGTCAATGGTTGTCTCCGAGGCATGGGTTATCAGCTGGGCGCCGTTAAACCCATCACTGCCGGGTGTGCTTTGGCTGTTAAAGCCGGCCACCATGGTTACCAATCCTGACATTTACCTGAATGACAAGTTTTTGTGCAGGGCTATTTCGGGCCTGATTTTGATTGTCGTCTCTTTTTGCCGGCTTCGCATCCGAGGTTCAGGTCGCCGTCAGAAATAGGCATCATAGCTGCTTGATTGCAACTGGGGATGCAATCGTGCGGCTTCTATTGGTCGAAGACAATATACTCATAGGAAATGCCGTGCAGGATCATCTGCGTGCGGACGGGTGGTCCGTCGACTGGTCCATGGATTTGGAATCCGCCAGGGTCGTCGTCGCGACCGAAGCCCACGACGTGATGCTTCTCGATCTTCGATTACCCGATGGCAGCGGCCTCGATCTGCTCAAGCTCATGGAAGCGCGCGGGGATACGACCCCGGTTATCGTCATGTCGGCCTATGACCAGCTGTCGGACCAGATGACGGCCATGAATATCGGCGCCGTCGACTATCTCGTGAAGCCCTTTGCGTTGAGCGAGATGGCGGTGCGTGTGCGCAAGGCGGCGAGGCGACGTCGTCTGATCCGCGTGCGCAATGCCGGCTGAGCCACGCTGCTTTCAGGATTGGGCCGGCGTTCCCGACGACCGCAAGAGATCGATGACCGCAATCGCCGCGGCAAAGACCACCAAAGACAGGAGCCAGCCGAGGACTGCGTCGGACAGATAGTGGGCTCCGGTCATTACGCGCATGATCGGCATCATGATCGAGATGACAGCAAGGGGAATGCCGAGCGGAAAACGCAGGCGCGGCGACAACAGCACGACGAGGCAAAGGAGCCAGCCGCCGGACGATGCCTCGCCGGAGACGAAGGAGCAGTTTCCAAGACACCGGCCGGCAAACGAGCCCGCCTGGACGAAATCCAGCGAGCCGCCGAAAAGGTCGGTGGCACGCGGTCTCGGCCTGCCGCTATAGCTCTTCAGCAACGTGTTGACGATAAGACCGCAGCCGATGGCAAGCGATATCAGTGCAGCGATATACCGATCGGTTTTCAGAGTCCGCCAGCCTGCGCCATATTTGCGCCAGGACGAAACCAAGATGGCAATCAGGACGACGATGGCGATGTAGGGCAGGGCAAGCGTGAAATCTCGCACGATCTCGAAGATAGGGTTCTTGGCCAGCGCAAAGACGCCGCAGACTTCATCTGAAATGACAGTGGATGCGCAAGGCTTGGCGGTGAAGACACTCTCGGCAACGACGAGATCGATATCGGGAAACCGATAGAAGACAAACAGCAGCACCCACCAGAGCGCGAAGAGCGCGAGAAACACGAAAAAGGATTTGCCTACAGGCGCAGTCCGTTTTGTGTAAGCAATGGAGTTGTCGTACATCGGAGACGCTGGCCACTGTCTGAACAGGTTCAAAACAAATGCTCGTCCGCATTGTGTAAACGCTTGACGGCCACTATTGGGCGTTTTTTATGATAGGAGCCTGACAGCAGCCTGAAAGATCAAATAGTTAAGAAAATTCCTTGAGGCTCGGCAGCCCCGCTCGAACGATTACGGTGGGTTGACCTTGCTTTCTTTGTCATGTGCTGCGACCTATTCGTCGGTCTTGAAATAGGCTTCCAGCCGATAGCCATCGGGGTCGATAACGAAGGCGGCGTAGTAGAATTGGCTGTAGTCGGGCCGGATGCCCGGCTTGCCGTTGTCTTCGCCGCCATTGGCGATGCCGGCGGCATAGAAGGCGTCGACGGCTGCCTGGCTTGGTGCCACGAAACAGAAATGCAGGCCGGAGCCGCGATCGGCAGGTACGGGACGTTCCACCTGGCTGACCCAGAATTGGGCACGCTCCGCGCCGTATCCGACCGTGCCGTCGAAATTGGTGACGCGCTCGTAGCCAAGGGGGGAGAGGGCTGCGTCATAAAATTTTTGCGCGCGCGCCAGGTCTTTGACGCCGATCGAAATATGGTCGAACATAAAAACAAGCTCCTGCCGTGTTGTCTGCGAAGCTTTGCGGAAGGTACGCTCCGGAGGAAGCGCCAGCTTTCGAAAGTTCCACAGGTCGAGTTCGTCTCACCATCTTGCAACGGTTATGGGAAGTCAACAAAGCGAAGCGATGGCGTGTCGGGTCGCTTGATCCAGGTGTTTCGTCTATAAACGGTCGGAAGGTGCCGTTCTCGGTGAGATAAGCGGATGGGGAGTGGAATTTGTCGATATTCGGCCATGGTCCGAATTTTTTGAAACGACTGTCGATTTCCAGAGAGCTGCTTCGTCGTCAATATGAGCGGGTTTATTGAGCGGCAATGGTGCCGGCGCCTCGCTTCCGGAGGACATTTTCCATGCGTTTCATGTCTATCGTCACATCCACCGATTTCATGCATCCGACGCCGGAGCTTGCCGAAGCCATTCACAAGCTTGCCGATCGGGAAATCAAGGCTGGCCGTATGATCGATACGGCCGGGCTGATGCCGCTTGCGACCGGCGCGCGCGTCACGATCAAGGATCGCAAGCTGAGCGTTGTCGACGGCCCCTTCGTGGAGGCCAAGGAGGTCGTCGGTGGTTATGCGATCTTCGAGCTGCAAAGCAAGGAGGAGGCCGTGGCACTGGCGGTCGAGTTCATGCAGCTGCACAAGGATTTCATGCCCGGCTGGGAAGGCACGTGTGAAGTGCGCGCCTATTTCGAGCCAAATGCCGAGGGTGTATGCGACCCCCTTGCCGAAGCAAGGGCATGATGCTTTCGGTTCGTAGCCGGGGCGGGCGGCCTTGACAGCCGCCGGCACCCACCGAGCGATCCTGGCCGTCTGGCGGATCGAACAACCGCGGCTCATCACCAGCTTGGCGCGATTGCTGCGCGACGTACCGCTGGCCGAAGATCTGACACAGGAAGCGCTGATTACCGCCTTGGAGCGATGGCCGGAAACGGGCATCCCCGAGCGGCCCGGCGCTTGGCTGATGACCACTGCCAGACGTCGGGCGCTGGACCATTTGCGTCGTCGGCGAATGCTCGACCAGAAGCATGAGATGATCGTTCGCGAGATGGAGGAGGAAGAGCAGATCATGCCCGATCTTGACACCCCTCTCGATGACGATATCGGCGATGAAATGCTGCGCTTGATCTTCACGGCATGCCATCCGCTGATCTCGCGCGAGGCACGGGTGGCGCTCGCTTTGCGGATGGTCTGCGGCCTGACGACCGAGGAAATCGCCAGAGCGTTTCTGGTGTCGGAAGCGACGATCGCCCAGCGCATCGTCCGCGCCAAGAAAACATTATCGGAATCAGGACTTTCCTATGAGACGCCACACGGCGAGGAGCTGTCGCGACGTCTCGCCTCGGTGCTGGAGGTCGTCTATCTGATTTTCAATGAGGGTTATACGGCAGCGCGGGGCGAAAACTGGTTTCGGCTGCAATTGTGCAATGAGGCGCTACGGCTCGGGCGAATATTGACGTCCGTGGCGCCGCAGGAGCCAGAGGCTTATGCGCTGCTGGCTTTGATGGAGCTCAATGCCTCCCGCACCGCCGCCCGGACGGATGCCGCCGGCAATCCGATTCTGCTGCTCGATCAAAATCGCGACCGCTGGGATCGGCTGCAGATTCAGCGCGGCCTGAAGGCGCTGATGCGGGTACAGGAGCTTGGAGGTGCTGGCGGGGCCTATGCTTTACAAGCCGCGATCATCGCATGTCACGCAAGAGCAAGAACGGCCGATGAAACCGACTGGAGGCGGATTGCCGATCTCTATGCGGAACTTGCCGGGCTTGTTCCTTCCCCGATCGTTGAACTCAATCGGGCTGTCGCCGTCGGCATGGCCGAAGGTCCTGAGGCGGCATTGGAGATCATTGAGAGCCTCCGCAACGAGCCTGCGCTGAAGGATTATCATCTCCTACCGAGCGTTCGCGGCGATCTTCTCTACAAGCTCGGCCGATACGACGAAGCGCAGCGAGCCTTTGAGGTGGGAGCCGCGCTTGCTGAAAATCAGAGGGAGCGTGATTTCCTGATGCGCCGTGCTGCCGAAGCTGCCGGCACCAGGAAGGATTGACCCGCCGGAGAGGCGGGTCATCTTGCTTTGAGTTATTCGGCAGCCTGATAATTCGCGGCCCTTGTCGCGGATGAGCGCGGGCCGACAGCGGCAAGCAGCGTGATTGCGGCGGAAAGGATCGTCACGAAGCCGATGCCGGCGATGTAAGGATTCCAGCCGAAGCTTGGCGCCGCACTGAAGACTGCCGATGCCGCCGCCAGGATGATGCCGCCGCCGATCTGGAAGGAAGCAAACAGCATGCCCGAAGCCAGCCCGGATTCATCGTCGCCAACGTCAGAGAGGGCCGCGACCTGGATCGACGGATAGGTCATGGCATAGCCGACGCCGAGCAGGATCTGCGAGATGGCGACGAGCACCATCGTATCGATGTGTCCAACCGACAGCACCCAGAAGAGATAGCTGATGGCCTGCAGTCCCACGCCGAAGGTCATGAGCAGGGTCGTGCCGCGATTCTGGCCGATCGTTGCAAAGCGTGGTGCCAGAAACATGACGCAGGTGCCGCCGATGGCGAAGGCGAAGCCGGTCGCAAAGGCCGACCAGCCAACGACGGTCTGGTAATAGAGCGTCGCGATGAACTGGAAGCCGACATAGGCTCCCTGGTACAGCGCGGCGATGGCATTGGCATGGCTCAGCTTGGCGCGGCGGAACATGGCGAGCGGCACCATCGGATCGTGATGGCGCGATTCCACGATCAGGAACAGCACGATCAGGATCAGTGCGGCGAGGAGCGAGCCCCAGGTCGCGAAGGCCTGCCAGCCGTCGGCTGCGGCATTGGTAACACCGAAGACGAAGAGCAGCAGGCCGGGCGTGATCGTCAAGGCGCCAGCCCAGTCGAAGCGGGCGCGCTGGCCGTTTCGCTTATGGTCGGCGGGCAGGACGAGCGGGGCGACGATCAGCGCCAGAATGGCGACGGGAGCACCCATCACGAGCGTCGCGCGCCAACTGATGAGGGTCGCGGCTCCACCCAGCACCATGCCGAGTACGAAGCCGGCAGCACCGGTGGAGGAGAAGACGCCAAGCGCCTTGGCGCGGGCATTGCCTTCTCCGAAGACCGAGAGGAGCAGGGCGAGTGCTGCCGGTGCGGTAAAGGCGGCGGCGATGCCCTTGATCAGGCGGGCGGCGATCAGGGTCGGGGCGCTATCGACGAAGCCGCCGGCAATGCTGGCGGCGGCGAAGACGCCGAGCGACCAGAGGAAGACGCGGCGGTGGCCGAAGAGATCGGCAACGCGGCCGCCGAGCAGCAGGAAGCCGCCATAGCCGAGCACGTAGGCGCTGACGGCCCATTGCAGCGAGGTCGCCTGCATGCCGAGCTCTTTCTGGATTGCGGGCAGGGCCACCCCAATGGTTGAGACGTCCATGGCGTCGAGGAAATTGGCGGCGCATAGCAGCAGCAACGCCAATCCCGCCCCGCTTCGAGTTTGGGAAGAAGTCATCGGGATCGTTCCTTTCTAGGCTGCCACCTCTTGGGAGGTTGAAAGCGGCAGGGAACGAGAAAATGTACATCTTCAAACCCTATTGCAAATTGATAGTAACCATGTCAGGTATTACTCACGATGATGAATGATGCGACTCTTCGGAAAATCGATCTCAATCTGCTGCTCGCCTTCTCCGTGCTGATGCAGGAGCGGAATGTGAGCCGAGCGGCCGAACGGCTGCTGCTTGGTCAGCCCGGACTTTCGGCCGCGCTGCGCCGGCTGCGCGAGACGCTGGATGACGAATTGTTCGTGCGCGTGGGGCGCGGTTTGCAGCCGACGCCGCGGGCGCTTTCGATCGCGCCGGCGATCGAGGATGCGCTGTCCGGCATCGAGCGCGCCATTCGGCCGCCGGCAGCTTTCGATCCGGCGAACTGGCACGGCGAGTTTCGGGTCGGGCTCTGCGACAATCTCGAATCGTCCTTCTTCGGGCCGTTGGTGGCGCGGCTGCGCCAGCTTGCACCGAATGCCCGGCTGACCAGCGTGGCGTTCGACCGGCGCGACGCAGTGCGCCTGCTGGACGAGGGCGCCTTTGACTTCAGCATCTCGGTGCATGACGAACCAGCTTCCTGGCATGTTCGGGCTCCCCTGTTCGCACAGGCTTCGCTCTGCATCTACGATGGCCGGCATCTCAAATGTGCCGCGCCGCTGAGCCTGAAGCATTTCGCCAGCGCGCCGCATGTGACCGTTTCGCTGGAGGGCGCCATATCCACCGGTGTCGACATCGCTCTCGCACGCCTCGGCCATCGTCGTCAGGTGGTGGCGACGGTTCCCCGCTTTTCCGCGCTGCCGACGACGCTGCGGGCCATTCCCGCCATCGCGACGGTTCCCGAGGCGATCGCCCGCTGCATGGCGCAGCTGCACGATCTGACGATTTCGGAGCCGCCGTTCGAGCTGCCTGCCGATCCGGTGACGATGCTCTATCGGCGCGTCGATCAGGCCGACAGCCGTTCTGTGTGGTTCCGCCGCCTGTTCGTGGAAGTGGTGACGGAAGCGCTGGAGGCCAGCGGGTGCCGCATGGGCGTTTCCACGGATGCCTGCTGCTACGATCCACTGCCTCTGGACGAGGCTGTCTGACCCTCAGTGAAAGCGATCGCGATGATCCGGCATACTCAACGTTTGGTCCTGCGTATGCCGGAAGAGCGTGATCTGGATTTCGTCACCGCGCTCTTTGCCCGGCCGGAGCTTGTGGCCCACCGCCCCGAGCCGATGCCGGATTCTCCGGCGGAAAGCGCGCGAAGGCTGGCCCGTGATCGCGCGCACTGGCGTTTGAACGGGTTCGGTCGCTGGGCGGTCGAAACGGATGAGCGATTGATCGGATTTGGCGGCGTTACCGTGTCGACGGAATTCGAAGGGCTCAATCTCTCCTACCACCTGCATCCCGATTATTGGGGAAGCGGCTATGCGACGGAACTGGTGCGGGAGGCTTTGACCTTCGCCTGTCACGATCTGCAAGCAAAGCGCGTCGTCGGGCTCGTGCGTCCTGTCAATGTCGCCTCCCGGCGCGTGCTGGAAAAGTGCGGCTTCGGTTTCGAGCGCGAAGTCATGCTGCACGGCGCGCCGACGCATCTTCTTTCGTACCGGATCACTGCGGCTGATGCAGACGAACCGATTTAGCCGTCAGGGTAGGGCATGCCGTCCTTGTGCACGAAACGGCCATCCGTGCTGGAGCTCATCATGTCGACATCCGAACAGGTGATCAGATCCGTCGGCGAACGCGAGCCGGCCTCGAGATAGATTGCCATGGTGCTCGACTTGTTGATCATGTGATGGCCGTTGCCGGAACCCTTCGGGAAGGCGGCGCAATCGCCGGCGCGCAATACGGTTTCACCATCATCCTCGATCAGCGTCAGCTCACCTTCCAGCACGTAGACGAATTCATCCTCCTCCGAATGCCAGTGCCGCTGGCTCGACCAGTTGCCCGGCGGCAGCCGCATCAGGTTGACGCCGAAATCCTTGAGGCCGCCGGCATTGCCCAATCGCTGTCGGACGCGCTCGGTGGAGTGATCGTTGAAAGGAGCGGGATAACGCGTGCCTTTGATTTCGGGCACGGCTGCAATATCGATCTTCGGCATGATGATCCTGCCTCGATTTGCCATGGATGGATTTGCTGTCTGCGTTGTTTGGATTGTACCAATATTCATCCCCACCAGTCCAGCACCGTATTCCGGCGAAGTACTTGGGAAATCGTCGCTTTTGTCACATCACTGTCATCGTTCGTACACATGTGCGTCGTTTAGGCAACACAGTATATGTACATGCTGTCACATATGTTGGGTGCCTCATTTCGATCCTTGTAAAAGCGAGATCGTGATCGCAACTTCCTGCTCGGAAGCGAAGCGCTGTGCTTCGGACTAGCCACTGAAACTTGACCTCGAACGGCCCCCAGGTTCGTCTGTCGCGCAAGTTCATTTGAAGAATGGAGTTACCATGAACATCAAGAGCTTGCTTATTGGCTCCGCTGCGGCCCTCTGTGTCGTATCCGGTGCTCACGCGGCTGATGCCATTGTCGCGGCTGAGCCGGAGCCGCTGGAATATGTGCGCATCTGCGACGCGTTCGGCGCTGGCTATTTCTTCATACCCGGCACGGAGACCTGCTTGCGGGTCGGCGGCAAGGTCCGCACCGAAGGCCAGTGGAAAGATCCTTACAATCGCGACAGCAACTTCGGCACCAAGTGGCATACCCGCGCCGAACTCAACCTCAATACCGCAACCGACACCGAATATGGTCCGCTGAAGACCGAAACCATCGTCCGTTGGGACTGGAACGACGGCGGCGCCACGACGACGAACCTGCTGTGGGCTTACATCAACCTCGCGGGCTTCACGGTCGGTAAGACGGACTCGCAGTACAACCAGTTCATCGGCTACGCCGGCGACGTTATCCAGGACGACGTCATCTATGACGGTCCATATGAATTGAACCAGCTCACCTACAACTACGACAGCGGCACGGGCTTCACGGGCGTCATCTCGCTCGAAGACAGCAACTCCGGTACGACCACCAGCGCCTATGGTGGAAGCTGGCAGCTCTCCAAGACCGATCACTACGCTCCGAACGTTGTTGCCGGTCTCGGCTACAAGGCTGGCGCATGGCAGTTCCGCGTGGTCGGCGGTTATGACTCCATCGTCGAAGAGGGTGCCATCAAGGCGCGTATCGATGCCGACTTCGGCGTCTTCTCGGCCTTCCTGATGGGCGGCTGGAACACTGACGGCGACAAGCTCAACCAGTATGCCGGCTCGAACCAGAACGTCTCGGCTTGCACCACTTCCGACGGCGTTGTTCACGGCGCAGATTGCGGCTGGGGTGACTGGGCCGTGTGGGGCGGCGTCGGCGTTCCGATCAATGACAAGCTGAAGTGGAACGTTCAGCTTGCCTATACCGACTCCAAGATCTTCGAAGCGACCACGAACGTAAAGTTCAATCCAGTCAAGAACTTGCTGGTCGAGCCGGAGTTCACCTACGTTCACTACGATCTGCCGAGCGATGATACTTTCTCGGGTATCCTGCGCTTCGAGCGGACCTTCTGAGGTTGGTCGGCTTGGCTTGACCTTCATCCGAAATGGGGCCTGGTATTCGCATCAGGCCCTGCTTGTCTCATTCCGAGGCGATTGGGAAATTTAGTTGAGCCAGCATGCTGCCAATCGGCATGATGCAAGGCGAGACGGCTGTCAGCTCGAGCGTATCTGAACCACGAGCTTGCCGAGCGATCGTTCACGATCGCAACCCATACAGCTGACAAAGGGAAGTCGGCTTATTGTCATAAATGTGAAGCTAATGAAGGGATATCTCATCCTTTCTAGCGCTACTTGGTGCCATCAAAGGAAGCCCCATGAAGACGATCATCACTCTTGCAGCAATTGCAATGATGTCTACCAACGCCATGGCCATGTCGGCCTACAATTCGAAGTCGATGACCTGTGCCTCCGTGCATGAAAAGATAGCCCAGGAAGGCTCGATCGTGCTGAGATATCCGTCGCACCAGCCGGGCCTGATGCTGTTCAATCGAACCGTCACGAACTCGATGTCGTGCCTCGGCCAGGGTGCAATGACCAGCGCCAGCGTTCCCACGAGTGACGATCCCAGCTGCAAGATCAAGACCTGCAGTTTCACCACCGGCAAGGGGCCGAACAAGAACCATTAGGTCGTGGAAAAGCCGTTCTCTTATAGAACGAATGCCGGCACGGCGGGAGCTTCCCGCCGGCAGGCGGGTTGAATTGATTACTGCCGCCGGGAGCAGATACCCATTGTCGGCCTGATTTCTATCGCCTCGATCGGATTTGGTCGTGTTGAAGCTCTATTTCTCTTAACTTGCCGTGTAGACCTTCAAGCGACCGGATTCAGCGAACGATAACAGGGCCTCGCGCCAACCGTCGTCCAATGAGTTATCTTCTCTTAACGCGCGAACGTTTTCCTCAACGGAGTTGTAAGTCTGATTGACGGGAGAAATAATAAAGGAGTAGGCGCCCTTGGCGTAGGCGTTTTCATCATATGCGATGGCATGGGACCAATATGTATCATTGGTTAGCCACTCGATATTTTGCTTTCGGGCCGAAAGAACCAGTTCGTCGTCTATTTCAAAAGGAGATTGAAGAATAGATTGGCCTAGTTCGAAGGCTCTGTGGCCCCAACTGTAAACCTGGAGGGTATTGATCCCTCCAAATTTCTGCGGCGCTTCCTTTATCTGTGCAATATATCCGAGTCCCGGTAACGTGTAGGCTTGGTATACCACGCTCTTTATGATCCCAATTTCTTCCAAAATTGGAAAATGTATCGGTTTTTCAAATGGTGCCCAGTTTGCGGGGGCATTAGTGCTGGGATACCCGACCGCAGCCCATACTTTAGCAAATTCTAGAAACATCTCCGCTGTTGGCTGGTCAAATTGCTTTAACAATTCCAGGGCTGGCTTGGAAACGCGCCCCGTAAATTGTTTGGGCGCATTTGCCAGCAGTGCCGCCCACACTGATTGTACAACTTCGCTAGAAACGTCTTTGATGCCCTCAACCCACTCTTGTAGGAAGTCTTCGTCAAGATTCTGCGCTATTTCGTCATGATTTGATCCAGCGGCTATTGTCAGTGCTTTCTCGACGGTTTGATGGATGTTGGCTCGTCGTCGCATTTCGGTTGCCACAAGCCGGTTTCGCATCTGCTCTGCAAGTTCGGGGTCACTTACTAATAGGCTGTCAACCGACGCGATCTGCCGAATATTGCTCTTCGTTTCATGGCGTATTGCTGCTCCTCGAGCGCGTTCTTCCAAGTAGATCTTGGCGGAACTCAGTGCGGGGTCCAGAATTTTCGCTAGGCCTTCAACAATTTTGGCGCCGGTTGGGGAGAGTTTCTCCGCCGCTTTTCCGAAGCCAAAAATGTCGTTGACGTTAATAGATAGCAGTGACTTGTCTGCGCCGTCCTCGTTGGGCATCTGACCACCTAATCGCTTCTAACTTACTTACATGCAGCACAATCATATTGATTCGCGCAATCTAAACGCGCGCAGCAAACACGCTCATCTGTTGATCAGGCTGACTTTAAGCTTGATGCAGACATAAATAGTCTGCCGAAAGGCGAGTCATCAAACTCCGATCCGGATAATTTTAGCCTAGCGTTTAGGACAGCGCTAAGCGTAACGCCACTCTCTATAGGCCCAAAGAAATTGGTAAGTTCACATTTTTGTTGAAGAAGGGATACGCACCCGACAGGATTCGAACCTGTGACCTTTGGAATCGGAATCCAACACTCTATCCAGCTGAGCTACGGGTGCATGCCGTGGCGGTTTGAATCGCCTGTCCGATGGCTGGTTCTTAGCCTAGGAAGCGCTTGGCTTCAATGCGGAAAATTCAGGAAAGCGTGAGATCGGACGTTTTGGTGAGGTGAGGCCGCGGGCTTTTGGCGCGCGGCCTTGTTGTCACGGGCCGTTTCGGCTCATTCCCGCATGGCGCCGGGGCCGGGGGTAGCCTTTGGCGGCACCTTGCCGAGGATGATCATGCCGAGGACTTCGTCCTTGGTGACGTCTTCGGTGCGGGCGTGGCCGACGACCTGGCCGTTCTTCATCACCGAGACGCGGTCGGCGAGGTCGAAGACATCGTGGATGTCGTGGCTTATGAGGAAGATGCCGATGCCTTCCTTCTTAAGCTGCTTGATGAGCTCGCCGACCTGCGCCGTTTCCTGCGGACCAAGGGCCGCCGTCGGCTCATCCATGATCAGGATGCGCGCGTCGAAGAGGATGGCGCGGGCGATCGCGACCGACTGGCGCTGGCCGCCGGAGAGCGCCTTCACCGGCTCCTTGAAGCGCTTGAAGTTGGGGTTGAGGCGCCCCATCACTTCGCGGGCCTTGGCCTCCATCGCGACGTCGTCGAGCGTGCCCCAGCGGGTCTGCAGCTCGCGGCCGAGATAGAGGTTGGCGGCGGCGTCGACATTGTCGGCGACGGCGAGCGTCTGGTAGATCGTCTCGATGCCGTATTTCTTGGCGTCGCGCGGGCTGCGGATATCGACGGGTTCGCCGTTGATCAGGATATCGCCGCTGTCGCGCTTGTAGGCGCCGGAGAGGATCTTGATCAGCGTCGACTTGCCGGCGCCGTTATGGCCGAGAAGCGCCACGACTTCGCCGGGGTAGAGATCCACCGAGGCGTTGTCGACTGCGTGGATGCCGCCGAAGGAGATGGAAATGTTCTTCATTTCCACAAGCGGAGTGGTTTGATCCGTCATGGTTCAGAATTCCTTTTACTTGGCGCGCGAGCGGTAGACGATGTCGAGCCAGACGGCGACTACGAGGACGATGCCGACGACGACGTTCTGGATCGGTGTGTCGACATTGGCGAGGCCCATGCCCGATTGCAGCGATTGCATGACCAGCGCGCCGAGCATGGCGCCTGCGACCGTGCCGCTGCCGCCGGCAAGCGACGTGCCGCCGATGACGGCCGCAGCGATGGTGAAGAGTTCGTAGGTGGTGCCCTGCGAGTTGACCGCCGAATTCAGGCGGGCCGTCGAGATCGCCGCGGCGACGGCGGCAAGGAAGCCCATCAGCGCGAAGATCTTGACGATAACCCAACGCGTCTTGATGCCGGCGAGTTCGGCTGCTTCCGGGTTGCCGCCGATCGCGAAGACATAGCGACCGAAGCGCAGGCGCGTGGCGATGAAGGTCATCACGATGCCGATCAGAACCGCGATGAGAACCGGAACGGAAATGCCATAGGCAATATCCAGACCGCCTTCCGGCCAGGCGATATTGTGTTCCGTGGCGTAGCGCTTGGCGATGCCAACCGGCCAATTATAGCTGTTGAAGAGGTAGACCGTGCCCAGCACCACGATGGAGCCGAGGCCACCGAGGAAATATTCGGCCCAAAGGGGACGGCGCGGAAAGCCGAAGCGCTTTCTCTGGCGGCGCGAGCCGACGATGCCGGCGATGATCATCAGGCAGGCGAGCACGCCGACGATCCAGCTCCAGGTGGCACCGATCGAGCCCGTGGCGCCGCTGCCGCCCATGATGACGAAGGTGGAGTCCATCGGCGCGACGGTCTGACCGCTGGTGACGTACCAGGCAAGACCGCGCCAGACCAAAAGACCGCCGAGCGTGACGATGAAGGAGGGGACATTCATGAAGGCCGTAATCGCGCCCTGGAAGGCGCCGATCGCCGTGCCGATCATCAGGCCGCAAAAGAGGGTGATGATCCAGGTCCAGGAACTGTCGAAGCCGAGATATTGCGGCAGCCACTTGGCCTGGATGACGCCCATGATCATGGCGACGAAGCCGAGGAGAGAGCCGACCGACAGGTCGATGTTGCGCGTGACGATAACAAGCACCATGCCGGTGGCCAAAACCGCGATTTCGCAGGTCTGCACCGAGAGGTTCCAGAGGTTTCTCGCGGTCAGGAACTCGCGGCCGTCGAAGATCCGCAGATAAAGATCGAAGCCGATCCAGATGATCAGCAGCGCTCCGATCATGCCGAGCAGGCGGGTATCGATTTCGGTGGCACGCAGAAAGCGGGTGAACGCGCCGGCTTCTGCATTGCGGGGACCGCTCGATGTGGTGGACTGTGTCATGTCGGCCATCGCTTTGCCGTTCTCCCTCTGTCGGGCGCGGCCTGCGATGCATGCTGGGCTATCGCTGGCAATCGCGCCAATCTCAAAAAATGCGTCATCGCCTGTCCGCCGGTCTTTGTCCGGTCCCCAAAACCGCCATCCGGCGGGCCAAGGGGTCTGCGATAGCGCAACACGCTGGGGGAAGCTTCATCTCCAACTGCAAGGAAGAGTTGTTGGCTTCTAATCCGCATTCGACGCCGCAACGGGGTGCCGCTGCGGCGTCGGTATCTCGATTGGTCAGTCGTTCAAGGACGGCTTATTTGCAGGCCGCGACGGCGCCGGCCTTGACGCCCTGGCAAGCTTCAGCCTTGGAGATCCAGCCGGCGTCGATGACGACGTTCAGGTTGTCCTTGGTGATGGCGATCGGGGTCAGGAAGACGGACTTCATGGCAACATGCTTCGGGCCGCCGTTGAAGGTCTGGACGCCGGAGACCTGATCCATGGTCTTGCCTTTGGCGAGATCGAGCGCGATTTCCGCGGCGCGCTTGCCAAGTTCACGCGAGTCTTTCCAGATGGAAACGGTCTGCGTGCCAAGCGCGATACGGTTCAGGGCTGCCTTGTCGGCATCCTGGCCGGAAACCGGCACGGAGCCTGCAAGACCCTGGGCGTCGAGAGCAGCAACAGCGCCGCCAGCGGTGCCGTCGTTGGAGGCGACGACCGCGTCAACCTTGTTGTTGTTGGCGGTCAGGAACTGCTCCATGTTGCGCTGTGCATTCTGCGGCAGCCAGCCGTCCGTGTAGGCTTCGCCGACATTCTTGATCTTGCCGGCGTCGATGGCAGGCTTCAGCACTTCCATCTGGCCAGAGAAGAGGAAGTCGGCGTTCGGATCAGACGACGAGCCCTTGATGAAGACGTAATTGCCTGCCGGCTTTGCCTTCAGAACTTCGCGAGCCTGCATGCGGCCCACTTCCTTGTTGTCGAAGGTGATGTAGAAGGCGGCCGGATTTTCGATCAGGCGGTCGTAGCCGACAACCGGAATGCCTTCGTCGGCGGCCTTTTCAACGGCCGGGCCGATGGCGTCGGAATCCTGAGCGAGAATGATGAGGGCGTTGGCGCCCTGCGAAATCAGCGATTCGACGTCCGTCAACTGCTTGGAAGCAGACGACTGGGCGTCGGCGGAAATGTACTTGGCGCCGGCTGCTGCCAGAGCCTTCTTGATGGCTGCTTCATCCGTCTTCCAGCGCTCTTCCTGGAAGTTCGACCAGGAAACGCCGACGACGAGATCCTTGGCGAAGGCAGCCGTCTGCATGGTCAAAACGATGGCCGCGCCCGCAGCCAGCTTGATGAAAGCTTTCATGTGATCCTCCCGATTGAATGCGACCGCATGTATCCTGAACTCCCGTCGGTCGCGGCGAAATTGCTGACAAGAAAAGCTTTGGACTTTTTTTCTCG
The DNA here is from genome assembly GCF_040215725.1 of Rhizobium sp. ZPR4. Taxonomy (NCBI): domain Bacteria; kingdom Pseudomonadati; phylum Pseudomonadota; class Alphaproteobacteria; order Hyphomicrobiales; family Rhizobiaceae; genus Rhizobium; species Rhizobium sp. ZPR4. Next base: position 2,250,586 of record NZ_CP157967.1, on the reverse strand, counting down.
ACAGTCGAGAAATTTAGTGTCAGAGATTTTTTCAGCTGTCAACACCCGCATTGTCAGGTTTCATCGGGCATCCGAAAAAGCTATCAAGGGCTGCCGCGGAGGAGGGTTGAATGAGCAGGGAGTTTGCCGATGCTGGCCAAATCGAGCACCGAATTGGTCCGTCAAAAAAACAGCGCTTTGGTCTTGTCGGCGTTGCGCCGGCATGGCCCGCTTGCCCATACCGAGCTTTCTGATTTTACCAAGCTCTCCTCCGCGACCGTATCGGTCATCACGGCGGATCTGGAGCGGGCGCAGATCATCGAAAAGGCGGAACAGCAGGCTGCCAGCGGCCGCGGGCGGCCGCGCGTCTTGTTTTCGCAGCGGCGCGATTGCGGCTATCTGATCGTCGTCGTCATCTCGTCGGATGCCGTGCAATATTCCCTCGTCGATTATACCGGCCGGCTCATAGACCGCTTTACCGAGGACAGGCAGCAGAATGTCGCGGGCGTCGAGCGCTTCGTAGCCGGATTGCGCGAAGCCTTGAACCGCATCGTCACCCGCTCGCAATTGCCGCGCGACAAGGTGCTGATGATATCGATCAGCAGCAAGGGGCTTGTCGATGCTTCGGAGCAGGTGCTGCGATGGTCGCCGATCTTCGGGCGTGAGGAAATCGATTTCGCCGCCGTGCTTCGCGACGAATGGTCGGCGCAGGTCATTCTCGGCAACGAGACCCTCCTGGTGGCGGCGGCCCTCGGGCGGCAGGAAGAAATCGATACGCGTGGTGATTTCCGCGCAATGGCGGCGCTGTCACTCGGTCACAGCATCGGGCTTGGCATCGTGCGCCGGGACTATGAAGGCAATCATCAGATATCGGCGCCGAATTTCGGGCACATGATGCATGTGCCGGGCGGCGGTCTTTGTCGCTGCGGCGCGCGCGGATGCATCGAGGCCTATGCCGGTTTCTATGCCATGTTGCGCATGGCCTTCGACGTGCCGCTCGACACGATCCCGGCGAAGTTCGTTCCGATCGCCGAGCTCGACAAGATCGCCGCGAGCGCACGGCAGGGCGGGCGCCGCAACGTGCTGGCCTTCCGTCAGGCCGGCCTGGCGCTTGGCAACGGCCTTTCGCGTGTCTTGAGCCTGCACGAGCGGATGCCGATCGTCATCACCGGTCCCGGCGTACGATACTATGATCTGTTAATAGAGGGCATAACCGAAGGCTTGGCGGAATCGCATGTCGTGCGTATGGAGGGCATGCCGGAGCTGCGCGTTATCGTCGACGAGCCGACGCTCGTCTTCGAAGGGCATCTGAACCGTGCATTTTCGATCATCGACAATGATATCGTGAAGAGGGGAGCCTCGGTCGTGGAGCTGCGCGACCAGGCTGGTTGAGAAGCGACGCCAGTGCAGGACACTGCCATACTGCCGGCTGCGGCGTTGCTGGAATCAATCCGCCAAGCCTGAAGGCTGGTCTTCCTCGCGAATCTGCAGGATGCGGTCGATGAGGCCCCATTCCAGAGCTTCTTCGGCGGTCATGAAGTAGTCGCGGTCCATGGCACGTTCGAATTCCTCGTAGGAGCGACCGCAATGCTCGGCATAGAGCCGTGTCATGCGGTGTTTCGTTCGCTTGATTTCCTCGGCGTGGATGAGCATGTCGGAAGCTTGGCCCTGGAAGCCGCCCAAGGGCTGATGGATATGGATGCTGGCGTTGGGAAGGGCAGAGCGCTGGCCGGGTTCGCCCGCCATGAGCAGGAACGATCCCATCGAGCGGGCCGTCCCCATGCAGAGCGTATGCACCGGCGCGCGGATGTAACGCATGGTATCGTACATGGCGAGGCCGCTGGTCACGACACCGCCCGGCGAATTGATGTAAAGGCTGATCGGCTTCTTCGGGCTTTCCGCCTCGAGAAACAGCAGTTGCGCGCAGACAAGGGCCGAGACGGTGTCGTTGACCTCGCCATTCAGAAAGATGATTCTCTCGCGCAGCAGGCGGGAATAGATGTCGAAAGACCGCTCTCCTCTGCTGGATTGTTCCACGACCATAGGGACGAGTTGCATCGCTTCGCGCATCGGCGAACTCCAATGTTCTTGAAATTGTTGATAGATCTAGCGCCTCAGGCGGCGCGCATGACGGTCAGGCTGTTGTTGTTCGCCGCAGTCTTTTCAGTCTCACGAAGCCGCGTATCGTCGAGCTCGTGGATGATCCGCAGGCTCGTGCCGCCGCTTGCGTTCAACGATATTCTGAAAGTCACCGTGCTTTCGAGGAAGGGCGGTGCCTCGTCCCGCAGTCTGTAGCGGACCTCTTCGCCCGGCGTGACCAATATTGCCTTGGGATCGGGCAAAGCTTCCTTCGGCAGCCAGCTTTCCCGAAGCTCAGGGGTGCTGATTGCCCGCCAGACTTTTTGCGGCGGCTCGTTGAACTCGTATTCAAGTTCGATGACTCTTTCCCGCAAGGGGATCTTCAGATCGTTCATTGATCCATATCCTTCAACAAAACCTTGAGAGCTTCGATGCGGGCGGGCCAATAGGCGCGATATTTCGCCAGCCACTGGGCGATGAGGGTAAGCCCTTCTGGGTCGACTTCGTAATTCACGAAGCGCCCCTGTCGCTCTTCCCTGACCAGTCCGGCACTCCGCAGAACTGCAAGGTGCTGGGACATGGCAGGCTGGCTGATATCCATGCCTTCGCGCAGGGTACTGGCATTCATGCTGCCTGCGGCCAGCTTCTCGAAGATGGCCCGGCGGGTCGGATCGGCCAAAGCCCGGAATATCTCATTCTCTATCATGCGAACAGATAAGCACGTACTTATGTGATTCGCAAGCGGTTTTTGCATAGGTAATATTGGACGCCGAGCGGAGTGGGCATCACGAAAAAGTCCGCCGCGAATCGCTTCGCGGCGGACTTTTGGGAGGACGGTATTCCCTACGGGAACCGGGGATTGCTTAGTCGATCTTTACCAGGCGGCCTTCCTTGACCGATTGCAGCGCGGCATCGGCCAGCTTCAGCGCGGCCAGGCCATCGGCGCCTGACGGCGTGATGGTCGTGCCCTTTTCGACCGCGGCGATGAAGCTCGCGATCTCGTTGGCATAGGCTTCCGTGTAGCGCGTCATGAAGAAATCATGCAGCGGCGGGCGGGTGTAGCCATCGCCATTGGCGACTTCGATGGAGAAGGGGCGCTGGTTTTCGGCTGCGACCATGCCCTTCGAGCCGTGGATTTCGATGCGCTGATCGTAGCCATAGGTGGCGCGGCGCGAGTTGGAGATGATCGCCTGCTTGCCCGAGGCCGTCTGAAGGATGACGGAGACGCTGTCGTAATCACCGGCTTCGCCGATCGCCTTGTCGACGAGGACTGCGGCGGTCGCTGTGACGGCGACCGGTTCTTCGCCGAGCAGGAAGCGCGCCATGTCGAAATCATGGATCGTCATATCGCGGAAGATGCCGCCAGAGCGCTTGATGTAATCGACCGGCGGGGCGCCGGGGTCGCGCGAGGTGATCGTCACCATTTCGACGGTGCCGATGCGGCCTTCGTCGATCGCCTTCTTGACGGCCATGAAATGTGGGTCGAAGCGGCGGTTGAAGCCGACCATCAGCTTGCCCTTGGTTTCATTGACGACCTTGATGCAGGCCTGGACGCGGGCGACGTCGAGGTCGACAGGCTTTTCGCAGAAGACGGCCTTGCCGGCGCGGGTGAAGCGCTCGATGAGATCGGCATGGGTATCGGTCGGCGTGCAAATGACGACGGCATCGATATCCTTGGCGGCTTCGATCGCTTCGATGGTGCGTACTTCGCAGCCATAGGCGGCGGAAATCGCTTCCGCAGCCGCGGGGAACGCATCCGCGACAGCGACGAGCTTGGCGTTGGCATCGCCGCTGACGGCCTTCGCGTGCACCTTGCCGATGCGTCCGGCACCGAGCAGACCAAATCTGACAGTCATTTCTACCTCCCTGGATTCGGAATAAATGGACCGAATATAAACTTCTATGGAATTTTCATTCCATTTTCCTGCGATGGCGTCAAGCCGCATGGACTTCACAATTTTGAAAATTCCGGTTGGATCCCGGCTTAGCTGAAACCCGCCCGCAAAACCTTATTTTATACGGACGGCTTCACAATTTTCCTGATGATGCGCTAAAGACATGTCTTCTTGAACAGGCAAAAGAGACCCATGCAACTGATCGATCCCAGCCATCCCATCTACAAGCCGCTTTGGGTGCGCATCCTCATCGTGGCCGTCTGCTTTGGCTGGGCAGCCGTCGAAACGCTCGGCTCACAGCCATTTTGGGCGATGCTGTCGGGCGCGCTCGGCGCCTATTCCGCCTGGATGCTGCTCCTCAATTTCAAGCCGCAACCGCCCGAAGCCGCAAGCGAAGCCCGGCCGCAGGACGATGCTGCAGAAGATGATGAGCCGCCGTCGGAGGATAAGAAATAATCACCGCCTGAGGCGGCGTATAGCTTCGTCGACCAGCTGATTGGCGAGCATCATGCGCGTCGTTGCCTGTTCGCGGAAGAGGGCGGCGACGCTATCTGGATGGTTGGCCTTGGCGAAGCTGCGGCGCTTTTCCTGCAGGGCTTCGCGCGTGAGGTCCGGGGTGATGGCGAGCTCGGCAGCGACTTCTTCCCGTGATGTTCGGCTGAGATACTCGGGCATAACAGGCGGTTCCGGCTCTTGCGGCGCAGGTTCCGGGTCCGGCAGGATGATCGGGTCACCGAGATTGTCGCGATAGGCTTCGTCGGGACGTTGTGCGCCGGGCGTCTCGCCGCCGAGCACCGTTGCTGCAAAGCTCACATTCAGGCCGCGGATGCGATGCGCGGCCTCTTCCTTTTCCGTAACCTCCTCTTCGCTGTCGAGGCGGTCGAGCACGGATTGAAACAATGATTGCTTGAACAGCATGCGTGATCTCCACGTCAAACTTGATAGGAGTGGAAGTTGGCGCGGAGCTTATGGCTTGCATTTATGTCGGCGAGAGATGCCGGCTCTCTTCCAGGATCATGTCGTGCAGCAGGCGCGCACTTGGCGGCATGGCGCGTTCGCGGGCGGTGATGAGGCTGTAGGGCCTGACGTCGATATCGAAATCGATTGGCAGGATAGAGGATTCGCCGGCCTGTGACGTCTGCCCGCAGATGAATTGCGCCATGTCGAGCGCAATCGGCGCGATCGCATCCGTCTTGCAGACCACCGCGAGCGTCAGAAGCAGAGACGAGGTATTGACGACGTTTTCCGGCAAGGGCACGCCGGCGGCGAGGAAAATATCCTCCACCTTGCGGCGAAGCAATGTTCCTGGTGGCTGGAATACCCAGTCGTAACCCGCCAGATCATGCAGGCCGGCAACGCCCTTTTCAAGCAGCGGATGTCCGTTGCGAACCACCAGGCAGGCTTTTTCGACGCCGATCTCATGGGCGGTGAACAGGCGCGGATCGAGATCATCCGGGATGCGGCTGATAATGAAGTCGTGGCGGGCGGCCAGCAGCTCGCGCGCGAGCACATTGCTGTTCTCGACCTCGATATTGATCTCTATGCCGGGATAGGTGCGTGTCACACGCTGGATGGCCGGGACGACAAGGCTGATCGCCGGTGCTGTCACCGCCCCCAGAAAGACCGAGCCGCCCCTGCCGGTCCGCAAGGCACCAAGCTCCCGGCCAGCCTCGCGTAGCTCCAGCAGGATCTTGCGCGCCCGCTTGGCCAGGGCAAGGCCGAAAGGGGTCAGCATGACGCCTCTGGCAACGCGCTCGTAAAGCGGGCTTTTGACAATCGACTCCATTTCTGAGAGCATGCGTGAAGCCGCAGGTTGTGACATGTTCATGGACTCAGCGGCCGCGGATATTTGCCCGTGATCCTCGATCGTGACGATCATGCGCAGGTGGTTGAGCTTCAAACCGGCTTTCAGCAGTGCGTCGTCGCGAAAATTGTCGGAATGAATCTCAATGCCATCGCTCACATAATCGTTATATATTTTCTCCATAGCGGCCAAATTTCCCATTCATCGGCAAAAAAGTACTATTTTTTAACATTATACCAAACTTGGTATATGTTTAGCCAGTTATTCTATTTGACAGTTATACGAAATCGTACGAGTTTGCCGATTGTGCGCTGGGTACAGCTCATAAACCGTGAGAGCGTGGAGGAGACCTACTTCGTTTCTCACAATTAGAAGTAAATCATTCCTTCTACGGAACCTGCCGCAGTTTCGGGCGGGCATTTTTTGTCCGCCACATTATCAACAAGGGAGAGAGTAATGAAATCCATTATCTCATTGATGGCCGGCGCTGCGTTCGGCGTCGCTACGCTGGTGGTACCTGCCTTCGCGGCGGACAAGGGCACGGTAGGCATCGCTATGCCGACCAAGGCTTCGGCTCGCTGGATCGATGACGGCAACAACATCGTCAAGCAGCTCCAGGCTGCCGGTTACGGCACCGACCTGCAGTATGGCGACGACGACATCCCGAACCAGCTCTCGCAGATCGAGAACATGGTCACCAAGGGCGACAAGGTCCTCGTCATCGCTTCGATCGACGGCACCACGCTGTCCGACGTCCTGCAGAAGGCTCACGATGCCGGCATCAAGGTCATCGCCTATGACCGTCTGATCCGCAACAGCGGCAACGTCGACTACTATGCAACGTTCGACAACTTCAAGGTCGGCGTTCTGCAGGCTGGCTCGATCGTCGACGCTCTCGGCCTCAAGGATGGCAAGGGTCCGTTCAACATCGAGCTGTTCGGCGGTTCTCCGGACGACAACAACGCCTTCTTCTTCTATGACGGCGCAATGTCGGTCCTGAAGCCTTACATCGACAGCGGCAAGCTGGTCGTAAAGTCCGGCCAGATGGGCATGGACAAGGTCGGCACGCTGCGTTGGGACCCGGCAACGGCCCAGGCTCGTATGGATAACCTGCTGTCGGCCTACTACACCGACGCTCACGTCGACGCCGTTCTGTCTCCGTACGACGGTCTGTCGATCGGTATCCTCTCCTCGCTCAAGGGCGTCGGTTACGGCACCGGCGGCGTGAAGCTCCCGATCGTTACCGGTCAGGACTCGGAAATCCCGTCGGTCAAGTCGATCATCGCTGGCGAACAGCATTCGACGATCTTCAAGGATACCCGTGACCTCGCCAAGGTCACCGTCAGCATGGTCAACGCTCTGATGGAAGGCAAGACGCCTGAAGTCAACGACACCAAGACCTACGACAACGGTGTCAAAGTTGTTCCGTCCTACCTGCTGACCCCGGTCGCAGTTGACAAGACCAACTACGAGAAGATCCTCGTCGATGGTGGTTACTACAAGGCTGACCAGCTGAAGTAATCTTCCGATATACCGGTCAGGGCTCGCTTTAGCGCGAGCCCTGGCTTTGATATTTAAGACGATCGCGCGGTCTGCTATGTTCAGTCGCGGCGTTGGATTTGGACTATGGACGATACCATTCTTGAAATGCAGAACATCACCAAGTCGTTCCCCGGTGTGAACGCCCTGGAAAATGTCAATCTGAAGGTTCGTCAGGGCGAGATACATGCCTTGGTCGGCGAAAATGGAGCCGGCAAATCGACTCTGATGAAGGTGCTCTCTGGCGTCTATCCCGCCGGCACCTACGAAGGCGACATCCATTACGATGGCGCGGTTCGCCAGTTCAAGACGATCAGGGATTCCGAAGATATCGGCATCATTATTATCCATCAGGAGCTGGCGCTCGTTCCGCTTCTGTCGATCGCCGAGAATATTTTCCTGGGCAACGAGGTCGTTGCCAGTGGCATGATCAACTGGCAGGAAACATTTACCCGCACCAAGCGGCTGCTTGCAAAAGTAGGCCTCAAGGAATCTCCGAATACGCTCGTGACAGACATCGGCGTCGGCAAGCAGCAGCTCGTCGAGATTGCCAAGGCCCTGTCGAAGAGCGTCAAGCTGCTCATTCTCGACGAGCCGACGGCATCGCTCAACGAAAGCGATTCCGATGCGCTTCTCAACCTCCTCATGGAATTCCGCAATCAGGGCATCACGTCGATCATCATCACGCACAAGCTCAACGAAGTGCGCAAGGTGGCCGACCAGATCACCGTGCTGCGCGACGGAATGACCGTGAAGACGCTGAACTGTCACGAAGAAGAGATCAGCGAAGACATCATCATCCGCAACATGGTCGGCCGTGAACTCGCCGACCGTTATCCGCCGCGCTCGGTTCCGATCGGCGAGACGATCTTCGAAGTGAAGAACTGGAACGCGTTCCACCAGCAGCATCGCGACCGTCAGGTTCTGCACGATATCAACGTCAATGTCCGCAAGGGCGAAGTCGTCGGCATCGCCGGCCTGATGGGCGCCGGCCGCACCGAATTCGCCATGAGCGTTTTCGGCAAGTCCTACGGCCACAAGATCAGCGGTGAAGTCTTCGTCGATGGCAAGCTTGTCGACACCACCACGGTGCGCCGGGCGATCGACGCGGGTCTTGCCTATGTTACCGAAGACCGCAAGCAGCTCGGTCTCGTTCTTTCGAACAGCATCCTGCACAATACGACGCTCGCCAACCTGCTCGGTGTTTCCAGGGCGACGGTCATCGATGACGTGCGCGAGCTGCAGGTGGCGACCAACTATCGCGCCAAGCTGCGTATCCGCTCGGCAGGCGTCTTCCAGGAGGCGGGCAACCTGTCCGGCGGCAACCAGCAGAAGGTGGTTCTGTCGAAGTGGTTGTTCTCCGACCCGGAGGTCCTGATCCTCGACGAGCCGACGCGCGGTATCGACGTCGGTGCCAAATACGAAATCTATTCCATCATCAACCAGCTTGCCGCCGACGGAAAGGGTGTTCTGATGATCTCATCGGAAATGCCCGAGCTTCTCGGCACTTGCGATCGCATCTATGTGATGAACGAAGGTCGCATCGTCGCCGAATTGCCAAAGGCAGAGGCGAGCCAGGAGAGTATCATGCGCGCTATCATGCGCTCAGGGGAGAAGCATCAATGAGCTCGGCCAACCCAGCCACGGAAAGCAGCCACGTCGTTTCCATCGGCGACCATATCCGCAACAATATTCGCGAATACGGCATGTTGATCGCGCTCGTCGTCATCATGCTGCTGTTCCAGTATCTCACTAACGGCGTTCTGTTCAGGCCGCAGAACCTGACCAACATCGTGCTGCAGAACTCGTTCATCGTCATCATGGCGCTCGGCATGTTGCTGGTCATTGTGGCCGGCCATATCGATCTGTCCGTCGGCTCCGTCGTCGGTTTCGTCGGCGCGGTCGCGGGCGTGCTGGTCGTACAGATGCATATGAATCTTGCGCTCGCGACGGTCATTTGTCTTCTGATGGGGGCCGCGGTCGGCGCCTGGCATGGATATTTCATCGCCTATCACCGCATCCCGTCGTTCATCGTGACGTTGTCGGGCATGCTGGTTTTCCGTGGTTTGACCTATGCCATCATCAATACGACCGGCAACGGCAGCAGCATCGGTCCGTTCCCGCCCGCCTTCCAGATCGTCGCAACCGGCTTCATTCCCGATTTCATGGACATGGGCGGCATCCATTCGACGTCGATCTTCCTGACCATTGCCATCCCGATCGTGATGTTCCTTCTCGCGTGGCGCGGTCGCAGCGTGAATGAGAAGCATGGCATCGATGTCGAGCCCTTCGGCTTCTTTATCGGTCAGAATCTGGTCATCGCCGCCGCAACCATCTTCATCGGCTACCAGATTTCCTCCTATCGAGGACTGCCGAACGTTCTGGTTCTCATGCTGCTGCTGATCGCCCTTTACGGTTTTGCCACGCAGCGCACGACGATCGGCCGCCGCATCTATGCCATGGGCGGCAATGAAAAGGCGACGAAGCTCTCGGGTATCGATACCCGCCGGCTTACCTTCTACACCTTCATCAACATGGGCATCCTTGCCAGCATCGCCGGCATCATCATCGCCACGCGCCTGAACTCGGCAACCGCCAAGGGCGGCGACGGTCTCGAGCTCGACGTCATCGCGGCCTGCTTCATCGGTGGCGCTTCGGCTTCGGGCGGCGTCGGCAAGGTGACGGGCGCTGTCATCGGTGCCTTGATCATGGGTGTCTTGAACCAGGGTATGTCGATCCTCGGCTACCAGACGGACTCCCAGAAGATGATCAAGGGTGCGGTCCTGCTCGCTGCCGTGTTCATCGACGTCTACAACAAGAACAAGGGTTGATCGCTCGAGCGATCAACCGAGGCTTTTAAAACCAAATCCATGACAGAGTCCGGCTCTCGCTGAGAGCCGGAACGGTAAACTGCATCCGTTCTCTGTCTGATAGGAAAGGATGAAAGACATGCTCATCTCGCAGATCAAGGGTTCGAACGGCGAGATCGTCGTTGCCGTGCGCAACGGTCCCGGTGAAGCTGCCAAGGCCGTCGTCAATGGCGGCAGCGTCTACAAGCTTGCGATGGAAGCTGCCGACAGCGGCAAGTCGCTGGCATCGGTCATCGAGGCACATGGTCTCGGCGAGGCGATCGATCTTGAGAAGGCCTATTCCGAAGGCCGTTTCCTGCCACCGATCACGCATCCGGACGCCGCGCACCTGCATCTGACCGGCACCGGCCTGACGCATCTTGGCTCGGCCGCAACGCGCGACTCCATGCACAAGAAGACGACGGAAGCGGCCGAAGAGACGCTGACCGACTCCATGAAGATGTTCAAGATGGGCATCGAGGGCGGCAAGCCGAAGGCCGGCGAAAAGGGCGTGCAGCCCGAGTGGTTCTACAAGGGCAACGGCTATGGCGCTGCGGCTCCGGGGGCAGCACTCGTATCTCCATCCTTCGCGCTCGATGGCGGCGAAGAGCCTGAAATGGCCGGCATCTACGTCATCGCCAAGGATGGCACGCCGTTCCGTATCGGCTTTGCGCTGTCGAACGAATTTTCCGATCACGTCACCGAGCGGATCAACTATCTTTATCTCGCCCATTCCAAGCTGCGTCCGGCGAGCTTCGGTCCGGAAATCCGCATCGGCACAGCGCCTGAGGATATTCGCGGCACGTCCCGCATCAAGCGCGGCGACAAGGTGATCTTCGAAAAGCCGTTCCTGTCGGGCGAAGCGAACATGTCGCATACTTTCGCGAACCTCGAATATCACCACTTCAAGTACGGCATCTTCCGCGTTCCCGGCGATGTGCATGTGCACATGTTCGGCACGGCGACGCTCTCCTTTGCCGAAGGCATCAAGCCGGAAGTCGGCGACGTCTTTGAAATTGAGGTTGGCGAATTCGGCCTGCCGCTGCGCAATCCGCTGGCAGTCGATGCCGAGGAAGAAGTGGCTGTTCGTCAGCTCTAATTTGTCGAGCCCGGCCGCAAGGGATCGGCCGGGTACTTTCAATACGATCCAGGAAGGCATGACGCCATGAGCATTCATCAGAACTTGATCGCCGGCGAGTGGACGGGGACGAACGGTAGCGAGAACATCAACCCGTCAGATACGAACGAGGTCGTCGGCCTCTATGCGAGCGCAAGTGCGCAGGATGTCACGGACGCGATCGCTGCTGCCAAGGCTGCCTTTCCGGCCTGGTCGCGCTCCGGCATTCTCGAGCGCCACACGATCCTGAAGAAGGCCGGCGAAGAGATCCTCGCCCGCAAGGACGAACTCGGCGCGCTGCTCGCCCGCGAAGAAGGAAAGACGCTTCCCGAGGCGATCGGCGAGACGATCCGTGCCGCGCAGATCTTCGAGTTCTTTTCTGGTGAGGCGCTGCGCCTGGCGGGTGAGGTATTGCCCTCCGTGCGCCCGAACATCGGTGTCGAGATCACCCGTGAGCCGCTCGGCGTCATCGGGGTCATCACCCCCTGGAACTTCCCGATCGCCATTCCCGCCTGGAAGATCGCGCCTGCGCTTTGCTACGGCAACACCGTCGTCTTCAAGCCGGCGGATCTCGTGCCCGGCTGCTCCTGGGCGATCGTCGACATCCTCAACCGCGCCGGCCTGCCCAAGGGTGTCTTGAACCTCGTCATGGGCAAGGGTTCGGTCGTCGGTCAGGCGATGCTCGACAGCCCGGTTCTCTCGGGTATCACCTTCACCGGCTCCGTCGGTACCGGCAAGCGCGTCGCGCTCTCCTCCGTCGAGTATGGCCGCAAGTACCAGCTGGAAATGGGCGGCAAGAACCCCATGGTGGTGCTTGACGATGCCGACCTGACGGTTGCCGTCGAGGCTGCTGCCAATTCAGCCTTCTTCTCGACCGGCCAGCGCTGCACGGCCTCGTCGCGCCTCATCGTCACCGAAGGCATTCACGACCGGTTCGTGGCGGCACTGACGGAGAAGCTGAAGACGCTCAACGTCGATAACGCCATGAAGGCTGGCACGCATATCGGCCCGGTCGTCGATGCCAAGCAGCTGAAGACGGATACGGACTATATCGAGATCGGCAAGCAGGAGGGCGCCAAGCTCGCCTTCGGCGGCGAGCTCGTCAGCCGCGACACCCCCGGCTTCTACCTGCAGCCGACGCTGTTCACCGAGGCGACGAACCAGATGCGCATCAGCCGCGAAGAGATCTTCGGGCCGGTCGCATCCGTCATTCGCGTTAGGGATTACGACGAAGCCCTGGCCGTCGCCAACGATACGCCGTTCGGCTTGTCTTCCGGCATTGCCACGACGAGCCTCAAGCATGCGACGCATTTCAAGCGCAATGCGGAAGCGGGTATGGTGATGGTCAACCTGCCAACGGCGGGCGTCGATTTCCATGTGCCCTTCGGCGGCCGCAAGGGCTCGTCCTTCGGTCCGCGCGAACAGGGCAAGTATGCCGCCGAATTCTTCACCACCGTCAAGACCGCTTACACGCTGGCCTGACCATCGATTTCAAGGCCCGGGCGCGAACGAGGCGGCCCGGGTGGCGCAAAAGGTATTGAGACAATGAAAAAGAAAGCTGAATGGCCGCGCAGACTGCGTTCCTACGACTGGTTCGGCGGCACCGGCAAGAATGCGATCATGCATCGCTCCTGGATGAAGAACCAGGGCCTGCCGGCTGATACGTTCGACGGCCGTCCGATCATCGGTATCTGTAACACCTGGTCGGAGCTGACGCCCTGCAACGCGCATCTGCGCGATCTGGCAGAGCGCGTGAAGCGCGGCGTTTACGAAGCCGGCGGTTTCCCCGTCGAATTCCCGGTCTTCTCCGTCGGCGAAAGCACATTGCGCCCGACGGCGATGATGTTCCGCAACCTGGCGGCCATGGACGTCGAAGAAGCGATCCGCGGCAATCCGGTCGATGGCGTCGTGCTGCTCGGCGGCTGCGACAAGACCACGCCGAGCCTGCTGATGGGCGCGGCTTCCGTCGATATCCCGGTCATTCTCGTTTCCGGCGGCCCGATGCTGAATGGCAAGTGGCGCGGCAAGGATGTCGGTTCCGGCACGGCGATCTGGCAGTTCTCGGAAATGGTGAAGTCTGGTGAGATGTCGCTGGATGAATTCATGGATGCGGAGCAGGGCATGGCCCGCTCGGCCGGCAGCTGTATGACCATGGGTACGGCCTCGACCATGGCGTCGATGGCAGAAGCGCTCGGCATGACCTTGCCCGGCAATGCCGCCATCCCGGCCGTCGATGCGCGTCGCCGTGTCATCTCGCAGCTCTCTGGCCGTCGCATCGTCGACATGGTCAAGGAAGACCTGAAACCATCAGACATTCTGACCAAGGAAGCCTTCGAAAACGCGATCCGCGTCAACGGCGCCGTCGGCGGCTCCACCAACGCTGTGTTGCACCTCTTGGCGCTTGCCGGCCGCATCGGCGTCGACCTGTCGCTGGACGATTGGGATCGCCTCGGCCGCGAAGTGCCGACGATCGTCAACCTGCAGCCGTCGGGCAAACACCTGATGGAAGAGTTCTACTATGCCGGCGGTTTGCCCGTCGTCATCAAGGCGGTCGGCGACATGGGCCTGCTGCACAAGGACGCCATCACCGTAACCGGCGATACAATCTGGGCCGGTGTCAAGGATGTCGTCAACTACAATGACGACGTTATCGTGCCCCGCGAGAAGGCGCTGACGCAGTCGGGCGGTATCGCCGTTCTGCGCGGTAATCTCGCGCCGAAGGGCGCTGTCCTGAAGCCGTCGGCTGCTTCGCCGCATCTGATGCAGCACAAGGGCCGTGCCGTCGTCTTCGAAAGCATCGAGGATTACCACGCCCGCATCAACCGCGAGGATCTCGACATCGACGAGAACTGCGTCATGGTGCTGAAATATTGCGGCCCGAAGGGTTATCCGGGCATGGCCGAAGTCGGCAACATGGGCCTGCCGCCGAAGGTGCTGAAGAAGGGTATCACCGACATGATCCGCATCTCCGATGCACGCATGTCCGGCACGGCCTACGGCACCGTCATCCTGCACACGGCTCCGGAAGCTGCCGATGGCGGCCCGCTGGCGCTGGTCCAGAACGGCGACATCATCGCCGTCGACGTTCCCGCCCGCACGATCCAGCTTGAAGTGTCGGATGAGGAACTGGCAAAGCGTCGCGCCGCCTGGGTTTCCCCGGTCAAGCCGCTTAACGGCGGTTACGGCGGTCTCTATGTGAAGTCGGTCATGCAGGCCGATACCGGCGCAGACCTCGACTTCCTCGTCGGCCCGCGCGGTTCGGAGATCCCGAACAACCGCGACAGCCACTAAAACTTATCTTCTGGAAATGGAAAAGGGGCGGGACGAGAGTTCCGTCCCTTTTCCATTGCAGGGATTTCGGAGCGGCATTGACTATTTTGTATTAGATGACCATATTTCATGTACATCTGTACGGGAATAGTGTCCATGTCTGTCAAATCTGTCGGTGCAGCCGAATTCAAGGCAAAATGCCTTCATCTGATCGATCAAATGGGCGATGACGGAGAGCCCATTATCATTACGAAGCGCGGAAAGCCCGTCGCTCTGTTGACACCTGCGCCGGAGAAGTCGGATCGCCCCAGCATCATCGGCGCGATGAAGGGCAGTGTTCTCCAATATGACGATCCGTTTCTGCCTGCTGTCGATGCTGAAGAATGGGATGCGACGCATTGATCGTCATCGATACGCATGTTCTGATCTGGGCTATGCATGACGATCCGCGGCTGAGCACTCGGGCTCGTGAGCTTATCGATGAAACGACGTCGCGCAGTCGCATTCTGGTCTCGGCGATCACGCCCTGGGAAGTCGCCATGCTGGCCGAGAAGGGGCGTATTGCACTTGGCGACGATGTCGGCCGTTGGCTCGCCATGGCACTCGCTTTACCCGGTTTGCAGCTTGCTCCCATAGAGCCGCAAATCGCGGTGGATAGTGTTCGCCTGCCGGGCGAGTTCCATGCCGATCCGACCGACCGGATTATTGTCGCGACAGCACGCTTCCATCGTATCCCGTTGCTGACGGCCGATCAGGCAATCATCCACTATGGCGAGAAAGGCCATGTCGAGGTTTTGCCGGCGGGATGAATTGTGCCTGTCAGCTCTGGCTCTGGCTTTGCCCCTGGCTCGCCACCGATACCTTGACCGTCAGGGTTTCACCCGGCGTGCCGATCCGCATGCCTGAAACAGGGGCTGCGTCGCGATAGCACAGGCCTGTTGCGATGCGGACGTAGCGAGCGTCGGGGCAGACATCGTTGGCGGGGTCGAAGCCAACCCAGCCGAGGCCGGGAATATGCGCCTCGGCCCAGGCATGCGTGGCGGCCTGCTCGTTCTTGCCTTCCATCATCAGATAGCCGGAGACGTAGCGCGCCGGGATCTGCAATGCACGGGCGCCGGCAAGGAAGATATGGGCGTGATCCTGGCAGACGCCGCTCTTTGCCTCCAGGGCCTGTTCCGCCGTCGTTTCCGTGTTGCTGGTGCCCGGCTTATATTCCACCGTCTCGTGGATTGCCGTCATCAGCGCATGCATCCTGCCGAGCTCGTTGTCGCCGGAAACGCCGCGCAACAGCTCCTTCGTCAGCTTTCCCGCCTTCGTGCGCGGCGAGTCCCGCAGGAAAAGCCAAAGCGGGCTGAAGCCCTGATGCAGCCCGATGACGCCGTTGAGATCCTGGGTTTCAACTTCGCCTGACGCGATGATCTTCGTCGTGTCCTGCTGGCCGTCGAGGGAAACGAGCGTGGTGCGATTGCCGAACTGGTCGTCATACTCCACCTCGGGCTTGGCGCCCTCGACCGTCAGCTTCCAGTCGATCACCGTTTGTCCGGTGCCGGTCAACGGCGTCAGGTGGAGCCGCTGCAGGGAGAATTGCGCCGGCTCGTCGTAGCGATATTCCGTGATATGGCTGATCGTCAGTCTCATGATATCGCCCGCCTATTCGTAGAACCGGTAGCCGTCGGAGATCTCGGCGCCCAGCTTGTTGTTGCGGGCAACGAAATCCTCGAGGAACTCATGCAGGCCCTGGTCCATGATGCGCTTGATCGTCAGCCGCTGCAGCGACTGGCGGATGGCTTCTGCCGTATCGTGGGCCGGCAGCCGTTTTTCATATTCGGCGCTGAGGTAGCCTATGTTGCTGACGATCTTGTCGTAGCAATAGGCAAGGGAGCGCGGCATTTGGCCATTCAGGATCAGGAAGTCGGCAATATTCGCCGGCTTATATTCTGGGTCGTAGGCCCATTTATAAGCCCGGTGCGCCGAGACCGATCGCAGGATCGATTCCCATTGCGCATTGTCGAGCGAGGAGCCGACATGCGAAACGGAGGGCAGCAGCACGTAATATTTCACGTCGAGGATGCGGGCCGTATTGTCGGCGCGCTCGATGAATGTGCCTATGCGGGCGAAGTTATAAAGCTCGTTGCGAAGCATCGAGCCGTGGAAGGCACCGCGGATCAGGCCGGCGCGCTGTTTGATGACGTCGATCGTCTCGGGCAATTCCGCCGTCTTCAGCTTCTTGCCGAGCAGTGTCTTCAGCTCGATCCAGCATTCGTTGGTCGCTTCCCAGGTGTCGCGGGTCAGCGCCGTGCGCACCATGCGGGCATTGTTGCGGCCGTATTCGATACAGGACATGACGCTCGACGGATTGGAGCGGTCGCGCATCAGATAATCGATCGCGTCGGTGCCGGTCAGCTTGCCATGCACTTCGTTGTAGTCTTCGCGCACACCGGCGCTTTGCAGGACGCCGTCCCAATCGTCATCGGCGGCATCACTGCGGGTCAGCGACATGCGCTGGCCGGCATCGACCAGGCGGGCTATGTTTTCGGCGCGCTCGATGTAACGGAACATCCAGTAGAGGCCATTCGCGGTTCTTCCCAGCATGTCCGTTCAGTCCTCCAGAACCCAGGTGTCTTTGGTGCCGCCGCCTTGGCTGGAGTTGACCACCAGCGAGCCTTCCTTCAGCGCCACGCGGGTGAGCCCGCCTGGGATGATCCGCACCTTGTCGGAGACGAGGACATAGGGCCGCAAATCGACATGCCGTGGCGCAATACCCTTGTTGACGAGGATCGGCACGGTCGACAGCGAAAGGGTTGGCTGCGCGATGTAATTGTTCGGCTTGCTCTTGAGCTTCTCGGCAAAGGCCGTGCGCTCCTTCTTCGTAGCCGTCGGTCCCACGAGCATGCCGTAGCCGCCGGAGCCATGCACTTCCTTGACGACGAGATCGGCGAGGTTATCGAGCACATATTGCAGGCTCTCCGGCTCCGAACAGCGCCAGGTCGGCACGTTCTCAAGGATCGGCTTGCGGCCAGTATAGAATTCGACGATCTCGGGCATGTAGGAATAGATCGCCTTGTCGTCGGAAATGCCGGTGCCGGGCGCATTGGCGATGGTGATATTGCCGGCGCGATAGACGTCCATGATGCCGGGAATACCGAGCGCGGAATCCGGGCGGAAGGTGAGGGGATCGAGGAAATCGTCATCGACGCGGCGATAGAGCACGTCGATCGCCTCATAACCGCGCGTCGTGCGCATCTTCACCTTGCCGTCGATGACGCGCAGATCCGAGCCTTCGACCAGTTCCACGCCCATCATGTCGGCGAGGAAGGAATGCTCGTAGTAGGCGGAATTGTAGATACCCGGAGTGAGGACGGCGACACGCGGCTTGCCCTTGCAGCCGGGAGGGGCGAGGGATGCCAGGCTCTGGCGCAGCAGGAGCGGGTAGTCTTCGACGCGCTGCACCTTGTTCTGGTGAAACAGTTCGGGGAACATCTGCATCATCGTCTCGCGGTTTTCCAGCATGTAGCTGACACCGGAAGGCGTGCGGGCATTGTCCTCAAGCACATAGAACTGGTCTTCGCCGGTGCGCACGATATCGGTGCCGACGATGTGGGTGTAGACGCCACCCGGCGGGCGGAAGCCGATCATCTCGGGCAGGAAGGCGTCGTTCTTCTCGATCAGCTCGCGCGGGATGCGGCCGGCGCGGATGATTTCCTGCTTGTGGTAGATGTCGTGGAGGAAGGCGTTGAGGGCGACGACCCGCTGTTCGATGCCCTGGGCGAGCTTGCGCCATTCGCGGCCTGATATGATGCGGGGGATGATGTCGAAGGGGATGAGCTTTTCGGAGGAGTCTGCATGTCCGTAGACCGCGAAGGTAATGCCCGTTTTTCGGAAGATCGTTTCCGCGTCGCGGGATTTGGCAATGAGATGGCCCCTGTCCTGGCCTGAGTACCACTCGAAGTATTTCTCGTAAGGCGCGCGCGGACTTTCATCCGCAGTAATCATTTCATCAAATGCCAAAGGTGCGGTCCCCGTGTTTTTACCCATTTGAATACAACGGTTTTTACAATGCAAGAACTATGCGCAGTTGCCATCGTGAATTTCGTAATATCGAAAAATGCCGGATTTACAGGCATTTAAGAGTAGCATGACTGTTGTTTGCCGGGTCTTGTCGCAATGTTCGGATCAAAATTTGAGCATCTGCTTCTTTTGCGGACTGAACGTCTGGGTAGTGGCCGGCGTTTCTGAAACCAGGGCGGTGGTTCGCCGGATGTGAAGAAAAATTGATTGCTGTTTTCAGCAGATCGATTTTGACCGCTCAACCGCCATCGGCTATCAGCCTTCAGCCCCTCCGCGCGACACCCTGAGTTCGACCAGGATTCCGGCTCCGAAGCGCCAAACATATCGGTCCGATTTCCATGTCCCTCGATAAACTCGCGCCGGCGATTTTCGTCCTCCTCTGGTCCACTGGTTGGATCGTCGCCAAATATGCCTCGCTGCATGCGGGACCGTTCACCTTCCTGATGATCCGCTACAGCCTGTCGGCGCTCGCCTTCGTGCTGCTCTGTTCGATCACCGGCGCCAGATGGCCGCGCGATTGGTCGAGCGTGTTTCGGGCTATCTATTCCGGCATTTTCCTGCACGGCATCTATCTGGGCAGCCTTTGGTGGGCGATCGCCGTGGGCGTACCGGCCGGCATTTCCGGCATCATCGCAGCGCTGCAGCCGCTGATGACCGCCATGGCCGCGCCGTTTCTCGTCGGCGAACGGCTGCGGCCGATCCAGAAGGTTGGTTTGGTACTTGGTTTCCTCGGCATCGCCATCGCGATCTCGCCGAAGCTCCTGGCGACGGATACGGCCAATCTCTGGCAATCCGCCATTCCCCTGATCGTCAATCTGCTGGGAATGGTATCCGTGACCTATGGCACGCTCTATCAGAAGAAGCACCTGCAGACCGGCGACCTTAGAACCATCGCGACATTGCAATATGTCGGCGCCTTGATCGTCACCGTGCCGCTCGCCTTCATCGTCGAAGGCCTGCGTTTCGACGGCACGCATGAGGCCATTCTCGCGATGCTCTGGTCGGTCTTCGGCCTGTCGATGGGCGCCGTCGGCTTGCTGCTGTATCTGATCCGCCGCGGGCAGGTATCGCGCGCCGCATCGCTGATCTACCTGATGCCGCCGGCCGTCGCCATCGAGGCGGCGATCGCCTTCGGTGAGCCACTGACGCTGCCGATCATCATCGGCACGGTGATTGTTGTGATCGGCGTTTACCTCACCAACCGGCGCGCGGCGGAAGTAGTGCCGGAATAGGCTGTGCCCCTTGCGGCGTCGGTATTTTGGCGCGACATTCCGAATAGAGCCCGCTGGCTGAGGAGCCATTGATGGCGATTGAGATTCGGCCTGCTGTTGAAGGTGATTTGCCAGGTATTGCCCGAGTCGTGGTCGATGCCTGGAGGGCGACTTTTGCCGGGCTGCTGCCGGAGGATTTCCTCAAGGGCATGTCCTATAGCCATCAGGAGCAGCGCCATCGCCGTTATCTGGGTCATGCCGGCATCATTTATTACGTGGCGGAAGACGAGAAAGGTGAGGTCGTCGGATTTGCGAGCGGAGGCTCAAGCCGGGATTCGGGCTTCTCGCACGAGGCTGAAGTTTATGCGCTTTATCTTCTGCCTGCCTATCAGCGCCGCAAGATCGGTTCGGCTCTCTTTGCTAAGGTGGCGGGAGATCTTGGAGATATGGGGCACAAGGGATTGCTGGCGCTGGCATTGGAGAACAACCCAAACAGGGTTTTCTATGAGCGCCTGCGCGGTCAGCCTGTGTCGACGGAGCCGCTTACACTCGGCGGAACCGCAGTCGGTCAGATCGCATATGTGTGGGATGATATTCCGGCTTTGATGGAAAGCCTTCGCGGCTCGGCGGGATAGCCAAAGAAAAAGGGGGCCAATCGGCCCCCTCTAACTTTATCAGGCACGCTCGCGGCGCTGACCGCCGTTGCCGGGGCCGCGGCGGCGCATGCGGCCGTTGCCGCCATTGCGCTGTTCGCCCTGGGCGCCGCGTTCTTCGTTGTGGCGGCCTGCAGGGCGGCCATGGGAATGGCGCTGACCGCGATGGGCACCGCCCTCATGGGCGCCGGCATTGCCATTGGCCTGGCCGTTGTGCTGCTGCTTGCGAGCGGGACGGAAGTCCGAGGTCGAGACGAGATCGTTGTCGGGTTCCGGACGCGGCGTCGGCTCGTTGCGGCGTTGGCCGCGGAAGTCGGCATTGCGATTGTTTTCGCGCTGCGGACGATCGTTGCGTGGGCGGCGTTCCTGACGCTCGCCGTTCTGACCGCGGGCTTCACCGCCTTCGCTGTCAAAGAACGGACGACGGGCCGGACGTTGCGGGCGGCCTTCGCCGCGCTCGCGTCCCTGGCCGTTCTGGCCTCTGCCCTGACCGCCATTGCCGTGATTACCATTACCCTGGCCGCCGCGACCCTTGCCGCGAACGGGACGGCCGCGATCGGCCGGAGCTTCGCCGCTGGCGACGGCAATCTCGATGCCCATCAGGCGCTCGATGTCGCGCAGCAAGCGGATTTCATCCGGCGCGCAGAAAGCGATCGCGATGCCGTCGCGGCCGGCGCGCGCGGTGCGGCCGATGCGATGGACATAGGCGTCTGGAACTTCTGGCAGGTCGAAGTTGTAGACATGCGAAACGCCGGGGATATCGATGCCGCGGGCGGCGACGTCGGTGGCGACGAGAACGCGGACCTCACCGTCACGGAAACCCTTGAGCGCGCGCTCGCGCTGGCCCTGGCTCTTGTTGCCGTGGATGGATGCAGCGGCGAAGCCGACGTGATCGAGATGCTTCATCAGCTTCTCGGCGCCATGCTTGGTGCGCAGGAAGACGATGGCGCGGCCGTCCGGATTGGCGGAGATCGTTTCCTTGAGGATCTCGGTCTTGTGGTTCTGGCCGGCAACGAAGTGGACATACTGCTCCACCTTGTCGGCTGCCTTGCCCGGAGGCGAAACTTCGACCTTGACCGGATTGCTCAGGTAGTCGGAAGCGAGATCGGCGATTGCCTTCGGCATGGTGGCCGAAAACAGCAGGGTCTGGCGCTTGGCCGGAACAAGCTTGGCGATCTTTCGCAGGTCGTGGATGAAGCCGAGATCGAGCATCTGGTCGGCTTCGTCGAGGACGAGATGGGTGACATGGCCGAGCGAGAGGGCGCGGCGATTGATGAGGTCAAGAAGGCGGCCGGGGGTGGCGACGAGGATATCGGTGCCGCGCTCGAGCTGAAGCTGCTGCTTGTTGATCGACGCGCCGCCGACTACGAGGTTAATGCGCAGCGGCGACTTGCGGACGAAGAGCTTGAGGTTGTCGGCGATCTGGTTCACCAGCTCGCGGGTCGGAGCGAGGATCAGGGTGCGGACGGTGCGGTTGTCGGGGCGCTTGGCCTCCTTCAACAGCATTTCGATGATCGGCAGGCCGAATGCGGCCGTCTTGCCGGTGCCGGTCTGGGCGAGGCCGATGAGATCGCGGCCCTGGAGAACAAGCGGGATGGCCTGTGCCTGGATTGGTGTCGGCGTCGCGAAGTTGTTCTGCGACAGCGTATCGACGATCTGCTTGGAGAGACCAAGCGAGTTAAAATCGGTCAATTCAATACCTTTCGGGGGCGCCAAAGCAAATAGGCCGGGTCGCACCATGCGGTCCGGTCTGTCTCTGGCGTCAAGAACCCCGCGTGAAGTGGGAACTTGTAAGTTGGAAATAGCTTTCCAGCGCATCCGGCCGCAGCGCTTGGCGCGGCCTCATTCATAAAAGCGCTTTTGTCCTTCTCTTGCGTACAGATTGTCCCGCAGGGCACGCTCACGCGGCGGCCGGAAGGTGAAAGCTGGAGCGCATTTGGTCTTAAATGCCGCCAATGTCAAGGGGTGTGGGCGAAAGCTTTTCAACAGGCAGACGAAAATGCCGCCGGAAAACCGGCAGCATCTGAAATCTTATAGGGCTCCGAACGGGCGGTGTAGCGATTACGAGCCTTAACGGCAGACTTCGACACGATAGGGCCGGCCCCAGCCGTCATGGCGCCATGCCCAGTAGCAGCTGGGATAGGGGCGCACATAGACCCGTTCATAAACCGGGCCGTCGTAGTAGGCAGGATAGGCCGGATAATAAGCCGGGTAGGCCGGCCGCGCGGCCCCGGCTACCAAGGCGCCGCCGACGACACCCGCGGCAAGACCGCCGAAGAAGGCGCCGCGATCGGAGGCACTGGCAGTGGTGGTGGTTACGGCGGCGGCGCTGCCAAGCGTCAGCGCGATCAAACCGGCCGTCGTTAATGTGCGAAGCACAGACATTGACATCCCTTTCCCAAAAAAACACGGGGCTCCCAGCCGAAGCCGATTAGACGTTGCGTGCGAAAGGGGGCGAAGTCGCGGCTAAAAAGTGGGCCGCGACATTAAATTTCGTTCATGATTTGAGGCGTAAAAGCCCTTTGTTTTCAACTAGAAATCGGTGGGAACGCCGCCCTCTGCCTTACGCCTGGCGACAAAGGCATCGAGCTCTTCCTCGATTGCCGGATCGAGCGGGGGGCGTTCATAACGCGCCAGCGTTTCCTTGTAGACGCGGTTGGCGTGATCGTAAGTTGTGGGCCGCCCGGCTTCCGTCCAGGTTTCGTTGTTGCGCCAGTCCGAGAGAATCGGCGAATAGAAGGCGGTTTCGTAGCGGGCAAGTGTGTGCGCCGTGCCGAAATAGTGGCCGCCGGGGCCGACATCGCGCACGGCATCCAGCGCCAGCGCATCGGCGCTGACATCGAGCGGCGTCAGGAATTCCGCGACCATCTGCAGCATGTCGACATCGAGGATGAATTTTTCGAAGGAGGCGGTAAGCCCGCCCTCGCTCCAACCGGCCGCATGCAGCACGAAATTGCCGCCGCCCTGCGTCAGCGCCCAGAGTGACAGCGCCGATTCGTAGGCGGCCTGGGCATCGAGCGTATTCGAAGCATTCGTGTTGGAGGTGCGATAGGGGATGCCGTAGCGGCGGGCGAGCTGGCCGCCGGCAATCACGGCCTTCATATATTCCGGCGTGCCGAAAGCGGGCGCGCCTGTCTTCATATCGACATTGGAGGTAAAGCCGCCATACATGACCGGCGCGCCCTTGCGCACCATCTGCGTGAAGGCGATGCCGCAGAGCGCTTCGGCATTCTGCTGCACCAGCGCGCCGGCGATCGTTACCGGCGCCATTGCGCCCGCTAGCGTGAACGGCGTTACCACCACCACCTGGCCGCGCGACGACATTTCGATGATGCCCTGCAGCATCGGTCCGTCGAGACGCAGCGGCGAAGAGGAGTTGATGATGGTGAAGAGCGAGGGTTCGCGCTCCATCTGTTCCATACTGATGCCGCGGCCGATGCGGGCGATCTCGATGGCATCCAGATTGCGCTGCTTACCGAGCGAATAGCAGTGGAAAGCCTTGTCGGTGAGCTTCACGATATCGGAGAGGCAGTCGAGATGGCGCACCGAGGCATGGATATCGATGGGTTCAACCGGATAGCCGCCAGTCATGTGGGTGACGTCGAAAGACTGGGCAAGCTTGATGAGCTTGCGGAAATCCTCCTGATTGCCGGCTCTTCTGCCGCCTTCGCGGTCGGCAACGAAGGGGGCGGAGGCAACCTGCGCGAAAACGAGATTGCGGCCGCCGATCTCAACGTTTCTGAGTGGATTGCGCGCATGCAGCGTGAAGGTCGAAGGAACGGAAGCGATCAGCTCCATGATCATGTTGCGATCGAAGCGCACGCGTTCCTTGCCTGGCGTGACATCGGCGCCCGCTGCCTTCATGCGCTCGCGCGCTTCCGGCAGGATGATATCCATGCCGATCTCTTCGAGGATGGTCAGCGATGCCTCGTGAATATCGTCAAGCGCTTCGGGCGACAGCAGTTCCGTGCGAGCGAGATTGTTGACGAGATTGAGGTACTTCGTGCCGTTCGATTTGCGGCTGCGTTCAGCTCCGCGCCCCCCGGCCCGCCGCCGCCGTTCGCCCGTCGCCGTTGCGATCTGCGCTTCGTTCAAGGTCAGGCTTCCTTCGTCGCTCATGGCGCTCGCTCCCAATTATCCGTTGACGGATTCTTGGCAGAGTTTCCCCCGATGTGCCGCCGTCGTTTGCGACCAAGACATGACCGTTATAGGATAGCGCATAGTCTGAACGCGACGTCGGAGCGATGGTTAAACATGGTTAACGCCTTGTTAAAGCCAATCATGCTAGAGCGTCGTTTCGTGAACTATCATGCGCGGTGAAAAGAGAGGCTCCGTTTGACCCTGGACGGTGAACTGCTTGACATAGCGTGCCGCCGGATCGCCAGTCTGGACAGGCCCGCCTACATCAAGAACAGCGAGCTTCGTTACGTTGCCGTCAACGATGCCTATGCGCGGTTTTTCGCGCACGATATTTCCGATTTCATCGGCAATCGCAGCCATGACCTCCTGGACGCCGGCGAAAGTGCCGACATAGAGGACAGGGAGCGCCGCGCGCTGGTTTTCGGTTCGGAGGAGGTGGCGCTGTGCTTCGATGCGTCGGGGCGCCAGCGCTCGCGCATCCAGATCGAGAGTTTTTCCCCTTCGGAAGACCGCGTTTATATTTTCGGTGTGTTTCTTGAAGCGCCTGCCAAGACGCTGCATCAGGATCTGGACAACATTCTTCGCTCGATGCCGATCGGTGTCCTGATCCACGACAGCGACTACATCGTGGAATACGTCAATGACGCCTTCTATGACATTTGGGAGTTCTCGAAGGACGATCGCTTTGAAGGCCGCCCCTATCGGGATCTCATCGCCAAGCACTATGAACTGGCGCGTTTCGGGTTCGACGGCCGCAGCATCGACGACATCTATCAGGAACGTCTGGCGGCACTGCGCAAGGCAGGTGAGCATCTGCAGACGGAGATGAATTTTGCCGATGGCAAGTCGGTCATCATCGACGCCCGTCGCATTTCCAACGGCCGGACGCTGATGTCCTACACGGATATTTCCTCCGTCAAGCAGCAATTCCAGGAGATCACCGAGACCCGGCTGGCGCTGGAGCGTCTCGGCGAGCTCATGGCCGATGCCATGCAGGCCATGTCCCAGGGGTTGCTGATCGTCCAGGACGGCGCGATCATGCTCGCCAACGACCGGCTGAAGACTATGCTGAAGCTGCCGGCGGAGCTTCTGGAAGTCGGCAAAGACTGGTCTGCCGCGTTCGATTACTGCGGGAAACGTGGTGATTTCGGCGATGATGCCGAGGCGGTGCGGACCTCATGGGGAGAAAGCATTGCGGCCGGCAAGCCGATCTCCTGCGTGTTCCAGATCACCGGCGACCGCTGGATGCAGCTCGACGCCGCCATCGGCGAGCATCGTCGCTGGACGGTGGTGCTGACCGACGTTACCGAGATGAAGGAGCGCGAGGCGGATTTGCAGTTGCTTCTGGCGCGCAGCAATGCTGCGGACCGGGCGAAATCCGAGTTTCTGACCCATATGAGTCATGAAATCCGCACGCCGATGAACGGCGTTCTCGGCATGGCGGAACTGCTCGGCAAGACCGATCTCGATGCGCGGCAAAAGACCTTCGTCGATATCATCGTCAAATCGGGCAATGCGCTGCTGACCATCATCAACGATATTCTCGATTTTTCCCGCATCGATACCGGCGAAATGCATCTGCGCAAGATGGCATTCGATCCTGCCGAGGCCGTCGAGGATATTGCGACCCTGCTGGCGGCGGCGGCATCGGAAAAGAATATCCAGCTGATGGTGCGCATCGCTCCCGGCGTACCGGCAGGGATGCTCGGTGACGCCGGCCGTTTTCGGCAGATCGTGACCAATCTCGTCGGCAATGCGATCAAGTTCACCGAGCGTGGTCATGTGCTGGCGGAGTTGGACAGCCAGCCGGCTCCGGGCGACACCGTATTGCTCGTCCTCCGTGTCGAAGATACGGGCATCGGCATTCCCGACGAAAAGCTCGATACGATCTTCGACAAGTTCTCGCTGGCGGATTCTTCCTTTGCGCGCCGGCTTGAGGGATCGGGCTTGGGGCTTGCCATCACGGCCGGCCTCGTCGATCTTTTCGGTGGCTCGCTGTCGGTGGCGAGCGAATGGGGCAGAGGATCAGTCTTCACGGTCCATCTGCCGATGCCATTGGTTGCCGCGCGCGGCAAAGTCGCGGAGCTGCCGGCCAATGTGAGGGATGCCCGAGTCCTGATCGTGGAAGACGATGCGATCCATCGGCGCATCTTGACCGAACAGTTGGCGCAATGGGGTTTTGACGGGCATGTCGCCGAGGATGGCAAGACCGCGCTCGCCATTCTGGATGCTGCCTTCGATATGGGCGTATCGGTCGATGCGATCATCGTCGACTACAGCATGCCCGGCATGAATGGCTATCAGGTCGCGAGCGCGGTGCGCGCCGATCCGCGTTTCGATACGCTGCCGATCGTGTTCCTGACGTCGATGGGCGTCGCTGGCTGCGACAGGGAGTTCGCCGCCGTCAATGGCCAGGCGCATCTGATGAAGCCTGTGCGCGCCAATGTGCTGCGCGGCACGATCATCGATGTCGTGCGCGCATCGCGACGGAAGAAACTGGGGGAGCGATCGGCTCCCGTTGAACGTCGGCTTCCGATAGAGACGGAAGCTGCAGCCGCGATCGAGGCCACCGATCGGATGACGCAAGCCAAACCCGGCAATGCCATCGACGTCCTCGTGGCCGAGGACAACGAAGTGAACCAGATCGTCTTCACGCAGATCCTGCAGGCCACCGGCCTGCGGTTCCTGGTTGTGGAGAACGGCCAGGCAGCCGTGGACGCATGGCGTCAATTGCGGCCGTCGTTGATCCTCATGGATGTATCCATGCCAGTCATGAATGGTCATCAGGCGACCCGTATGATCCGGCAGTTCGAAACTCAGGCCGGGCAGGGGTGGCATGTGCCCATCGTCGGGGTCATGGCGCAGGCGCTGGATGTCGATCGCATCACATGCATGCAGTCGGGCATGGACGATTGCATGTCCAAGCCGATCAGCCCCGAACTTCTCGAAACGAAGATCCAGCGCTATCTGGGCGATACCGCTTTCCAGGCGGATCGCTCCAAGAACCAGGGTTCAGATCGATAGACAGGGTGCAAGGCTGGATGGCGGCTTCCCGCCATTGCGAAGGTCGGCGCTCTCAGCCATCGGTCGAAACGGTAACGGATTTCCATGCTTCGATCTCCTGCTTGAGGCTCTCGATTCTGCCCGACACAAATCCAAGAGCATCGCTGCCGAGCAGGAGCTGCGGCGGCGGAGCGTCGGATTCGATCAGGCCCAGAACGGCTGCGGCGAGCTTGTCGGGATCGCCGAGTTGCTTGCCGCTTTTGGATTGCCGCGCCTGCCGGATCGGGTCGAACAGCGCATCATAGTCCGTGATTGATCGCTCGCTCCGGACCATCGAGCGTCCGGCCCAGTCGGTCCGGAAGGAGCCGGGGCAAAGGGCGGTGACACGAACGCCGAATGGCGCCATTTCCGCGCGCATGACTTCGGAAATGCCCTGAAGGGCGAACTTGCTTCCGCAGTAATAGGCGATTCCGGGCATGGTGATCATGCCGCCCATGGAGGTGACGTTGACGATGAAGCCGCTACGTCTTTCGCGGAAGCGCGGCAGGAAGGCCTTTGCGACCGCAACGGCGCCGAAGACGTTCACGTCGAACTGGCGGCGCATTTCTTCGAGAGGCGACTCCTCGAGGATTCCCTCGTGACCGTAGCCGGCATTGTTGATCAGCACGTCGACAGGCCCATGGTCGTCTTCGGCCTGTCGGACGACGTCTGCAATCCGGTCGAATTCCGTCACATCGCACAGGATGGACCGTGCCATCGGCAAGCGTTCCTCGAATGCCGCCTGTGACTGTTCCGAGCGGACAGTGCCGATAACCTTATGGCCCTGGCTGCTCGCGGCGGCTGCGATCGCGAAGCCGAAGCCGGAGTTCGCGCCGGTGATGAAGAAGGTCTTCTGTGACATGATTGGTGTTCTCTTCTTGATTGGTCGATAGTCATGACTGATAATCTTTCAGACTGCCGTCAGCGATCGCGAAAACTATGAGTATCTTGCCAAATCCTATGAAACAGAAAGACGAAGGGTCGAGGCGCCGGGAGTTGGTGGAGCTGGCGGGACTTCTTGCGCCCGGTCAGGGATACAATCCGACGGCGCTTGCCGGAGTCCGCATTCTCAGAACAGAGGCGGTCCTTTGCGATGTCCCCGTGCTCTACAAGCCGGGCGCGGTATTCGTTCTGCAAGGCCGAAAGCAGGGCATGCTGGAAGGCGAGATCTATCTCTACGATGAGGAGCATTATCTGGCCGTGTCGGTGCCCGTTCCGTTCCGGATGGAATCGTCAGCCAGCGCAGAACGCCCTTTGCTTGCTGTTTATCTCGAGTTCGACATGCTTCTCGCTGCCGAGATCGCCTCTGACTTGGGGGCGAGGCAGTCCGAACCAGTGGCCGGTGCAGTGAGAAGCCTGATATCGAGCAGGATGGAGCCGATGATCGAGGATGTCGTGCTGCGTTTGCTGCGGGCGCTGCGCGATCCCGTCGAGCTTGCGGTTCTGGGCGCCGGCATATTGCGCGAACTGCACTACCGGGTCCTCGTCGGCCCGCAGGGCGGCGCGATGATCTCAGCCCTTCAGCAACAGGGCGTTTCCGGGAAGATCGTGCAAAGCCTGACCCGATTGCGTGAAACCTACAGTTCCGAGATTTCGGTTGCCGCGCTGGCGCGTGAAGCGGGGATGAGCGTTCCCTCCTATCACGTCCATTTCAAGGCCCTGACGGGCAGCAGTCCGATCCAATATGTGAAGGCGATGCGGCTTCACGAGGCGCGGTTGATGATCGCGCGTCAAAGCGGGACGATTGCGGAGGTGGCGGCGTCGGTCGGCTACGTCAGCCCCGCTCAGTTCAGTCGGGACTTCAAACGGCACTTCCGGCGGACGGCCTCGGAAGAGGCCAAATGGGTTCGTCAGCATCTTGGTGAGCTCATCTGAGCCCTTAAGATGCTGACGCCTGGCTCGGTACTTGAGCGCCGGGCTCAGGCCTGCTTGAGGCCGCAAAGCATTTCGCGCTTGCCAGCAAAGCCTTGGCGCCGCTCCACGATAAATCCGGCGGCTTGCAGGTTTCGCCGTACGAAGCCGGCGGCTGCATAGGTGGCGAAGGTGCCGTTCGGAACCGTCTTGTCGTAGAGCGTCTGCATCAGTTCCGGCGACCACATGTCGGCGTTGCGCGACGGTGCGAAGCCATCGAGATACCAGGCATCGAAGCCCGGCCGGGCGTCGCGCACGCCTTCAAGGGCCGGCCCGCAGACGACGCTGAGGCGCGTATTCGCACCGAGCTTCAGCGACACGACACCCTGTGGGTGGTCCGGCCAGGCGGCGGCAAGCGCCCGGCGCTCGCCGTCGATTTCGGGCCAGTGCGACAGCGCGCGGTCGATCTCTTCGGCCCGCATGGGGTAGAGTTCGAAGGACATGAAGTGCAGGTTCGCACCCGGAGCGGCCAGCTGCCGCCATTGGCGCCAGGTCTCGCAGAAGTTCAGGCCGGTGCCGAAACCGAGTTCGCCAATGAGAAAATCTTGCCGACCCTGCCAGCGGTCGGGCAGGCGATTGCCGGACAGAAAGACGTGGCCGCATTCCAGCCTACCGTCCGTCTGGCAATAAAAATGGTCGCCAAATGCGGTCGAATAGGGCATATCGCCGTCGCGCCATTCGAGCTCCGGGCTTGCCGCATTGGTTTCGGACGCTGCGGTCCGATCGGAAACTGGATCTGTCATGGAAAGAGCCGATAATCCTCTGAGACCTGCCGGTCAATCGTCCGTCGATCTGCTGATCGTTGGGGGCGGGATTATGGGCCTGTGGGCCGCCGTTCGTGCCGAGCGCCTTGGCATTCGGTCGCTGCTCGTTGACGCCGGCCAATTCGGACAAGGGGCGAGCGGCGGCCTGCTCGGCGCGCTGATGCCGCATATGCCGGATAAATGGTCGGAGAAGAAGCAGTTTCAGTTCGACGCGCTTGTCGCGCTGGAGGAGGAGATTGCGATCTTGGAGGCGGAGACCGGGCTTTCGGCAGGCTATCGTCGCGCCGGTCGCCTCATTCCGTTGCCGAAGCCGCATCTGAGGCAGATCGCGCTTGGTCATTCCCAAGATGCGGAAACGCATTGGCGGCATGGCGCGCGCCGGTTTCATTGGCATGTGCTAAATGCTGCACCTGTCGAGGGCTGGATCGAGCCTTCGCTCGCTGAAAGCGGATTTGTCTACGATACCCTGGCCGCGCGCGTCGCTCCCCGCGCTTTACTGGAGGTGCTTTGCAAATTTCTGGCCGGGGCGCGGCACGTCCGGCTCGCCGAGGGCGTTGCCGTCGACAGCATCGACCCGGACAAAGGTCTGGTACGCACGAATGAGGGCGACATTCGCTTCGGCCGTTGCATCCTTTCGGCCGGCTACCGCTCGTTTCCAATCCTTGATGAATTGACGGAGGGACGCAAAGCCTCGCTCGGCCAAGCGGTCAAGGGACAGGCGGCGATGCTGAAGGCCGATGTCGGCGGTGGCTTGCCCGTTATCTTCCGTGATGGCCTCTATATCGTCCCGCATGAGAATGGTTTGGTCGCGGTCGGCAGCACGAGTGAGAATCGGTTCGACAATCCCCTGTCGACCGATGGGCAACTCGACGATCTGCTTGCAGCGGCACGTGCCATGGCGCCGGTGCTTGCCGGTGCGGAGGTGGTCGAGCGCTGGGCGGGCCTGCGTCCAAAGGCCGTGGACCGCGATCCGATGGTGGGTGCGCATCCCGATCACCCCGCGTTGATTGCGCTGACGGGTGGCTTCAAGGTGAGCTTTGGGCTGGCGCATCGGCTGGCAGAGGCAGCCGTGCGGGAGGCGGCGGGCGCGCCCGGTTGCTTCAAGTTGCCGCAGAGTTTCACTTTAGCAAGTCATATTTCAGTCATTTCACATAAAACGTGAATTTACGCCTCTTTCGGGTCGTCAATCTGTCACGCAAATCACCTATCTCCTTGGCCATCGGTGCCGGTTCGGTCCGCCTGATGTTACGCCCTGGAGGAATTTTATGCGGTATGCCATTTGCTTCACACCGTCTGCGAGTGATCCGCTGACGCTTGTGGCGGCGAATTGGCTCGGCCGCAACGTCTATTCTGGCGAGATGGTCGACCCGCCTGCGATCCGCGGGCTCGGCATCCACGAGATCGCTTTCTACACCGCAGTTCCGCGCCGCTATGGCTTCATGGGTTTGCTCAAGGCGCCGTTCCGGCTGGCCGAAGATATGTCAGAGGCAGCGCTGCTGCGCGACCTGATGCGGTTTTCCGGCACGGTTGCGCCCTTCGAAATTCCAAGGCTTGAGGTCGCGCGGCTCGGCGGTGCACTAGGCCTCGTTCCTTCCGTGCCAAGCCAGCAGATGCATTTCCTGGCGGCATCGCTGGTGCAGACCTTCGATCAATACAGGGCTCCCCTGAGCGAAGCGGAAATCGAGCGCATCGATCCGGATAGCCTGTCGGCGACGCAATTTGCCAATCTGCATCGCTGGGGGCATCCGCATGTCATGGACGAGTTCCGCTTCCAGATGATGCTGACGGGCACGGTTAGCCCCGCCGACATGGTGCGCATCGAGCGTGCTTTGCGCGAATTCTTCGAGCCGGCCCTGGCTGCGCCCGTTCCCGTAGCCAATATCGCGCTTATGATGGAAGACGGGGCGGGCGGTCCTTTCCGTGTGCACTCGCTGCATCCGATGGGAAAGGTCAGCGCCCGCAAGATCGCCTAGATTGGCGACTGGCGCGCGCCAATACCTCGCTTTGAAGCGAAAGTGATTTTCCCAGTTTCCGTCTCGACTTTCCCGGCATGGATGCTACCGTTCCTCGATCAGAGAAGGTGCATCTAATGTCGGAAATCTATCCCCGTAATCTCATCGGCTACGGCCGCAATACGCCGGACCCGAAATGGCCTGGCGACGCACGCGTCGCCGTGCAATTCGTGATCAACTATGAAGAGGGTGGGGAAAGCTGCATTCTCGACGGTGATGCCAGCTCTGAAAACCTGCTCTCCGAGATCGTCGGGGCGGCTTCATGGCCGAACCAGCGCAATCTCAACATGGAATCGATCTATGAATATGGTTCGCGCGCCGGCTTTTGGCGGCTATGGCGCATGTTCACCGAACTCAAGGTGCAGGCGACCGTCTATGGCGTGACGCTTGCCATGGCCCGCAACCCGGAAGCGGTTGCCGCCATGAAGGAAGCCGGCTGGGAAATTGCCAGCCACGGCTATCGCTGGCTGGAATATAAGGACTTTTCAGAGGATCTGGAGCGCAAGCACATTCTCGAGGCCGTGCGGCTACATACCGAACTCACCGGCGAGCGGCCCTACGGCATGTACCAGGGCAAGCCGTCCGATAATACGCTGCGGCTCGTGATGGAGGAGGGCGGTTTCCTCTATTCCTCCGATTCCTATGCCGATGATCTGCCCTTCTGGGTCGATGGTCTGAACGGCAAGCCGTTCCTGATCATCCCCTATACGCTCGAAACCAACGATATGCGCTTTGCGACGCCGCAGGGTTTCAATTCGGGCGACCAGTTCTTCACCTATCTCAAGGATGCCTTCGACACGCTCTATGAAGAGGGCAAGCAAGGCAGCCCGAAGATGATGTCCGTGGGTTTGCATTGCCGCCTTGTCGGTCGTCCTGGCCGCGCCGCTGCACTGCGGCGGTTCATCGAATATGTGCAGAAGCACGATAAGGTGTGGATCCCGAAGCGGATCGAGATCGCCAACCACTGGTATGAGAATCACCTTCCTGGAGGCGCGCGCTGATATGATCTCGCGGGACGATTTTGTCGGCCGCTTCGGCGGCGTCTTCGAACATTCGCCTTTTGTCGCTGAGCGCGCCTATGATCAGGGCGCTATCGCCGAACCATTGACCTCAGGCGGCGTACATTCAGCCCTGGCGCGGGCCTTCCGCGCTGCCAGCGAGGCGGAGCGGCTTGGCGTTCTGCAGGCTCACCCTGATCTTGCGGGCCGGCTGGCGATTGCCGGCCAACTGACCGAGGATAGTCGCAAGGAGCAGGCCGGGGCCGGGCTCGATCGGCTGAGCCCCGAGGAGCATGCCCGATTTACCGAGCTCAATTCGGCCTATGTGACCAAGTTCGGTTTTCCCTTCATCATCGCAGTCAAGGGACTCGGCAAGGACGATATTCTCGCAGCCTTCGAAACCCGGATCGGCAATGGTCGGGATGCTGAATTTGCGACGGCCGCCGCTCAGGTCGAGAAGATCGCTCTTTTGCGCCTGCAGTCCATGCTTCCCGAAGCCTGATGCGCGGCCTGCGGGCCGCCTCTTTCCTATCCGCGCTTTCGCGCAAATTTCCCCTGGAACGTAAACGTTGTTTTTCAGCGCACTCATGGCCTAGTATCCGATGGTGGGATGCTGCGATGAGGCGGTGGAAAGCATTGTTCATGGACAGAAGCGAATGGACGACAGGTAACGCCGGGCGGCGTGGTGCGAAGACATTGTGCATCGTCTGCGAAGTGAAGCCGGCATGAGTTTGGATCGGCTGATCACGTATCTGGATCGCATGCAGCGGGCTGCCTTCGAAGCGTGTCAATTTCTTCAGGGAATCGATCAAGCCGCATTTCTCAAGACTGTCGAAAAACAGCGCGCCATCGGCATGAATCTCCTGCTGGTCGGCGAGGCGGCCGCGCGCATTGCGGAGGAATATCCGGAGTTTGTCGTTGACCATCCGGAGCTGCCTTGGCATGTGATGCAGGACTTCCGGAATCGGATTGCGCAAGGGTATGTCGACATCGAGTTGACGGCCCTGTGGGACATCGCCCACAAATCTCTTCCGGAGTTGCTCCTGCAACTGGACTCCATTCGCCATTGGCGAGCGGAAGGCGAATAATCAGTCAATGACACAGCATCTAGACATCCTTCCTTTGACAAAGGCCACGTTCGCACCCTTCGGCGATGTGATCGAGGCCGATCCTGCAACCATGCGATATATCAACGGTGGCACGACCGAGCGTTTCCATGCATTGTCGAATGCCGAAGCTGCCGGAGACGGGGCGCGGGTGATCCTGAATCTCTTTCGCGGCCAGCCGCGCGCCTTTCCCTTCTCGATCGACATGATGGAGCGCCATCCTTTCGGCAGCCAGTGCTTCGTGCCGCTGAACGGCCGGCCGTTCCTCGTCGTTGTTGCAGAGGATGATGGCGGCAAGCCGGGTCGGCCGCAGGTTTTCCTGGCGCGAGGCGACCAGGGCGTGAATTACCGGGTCAATGTCTGGCATTTTCCGCTGATGGCGCTCGACGAGCAGAGCGATTTCCTTATCGTGGATCGCGATGGGCCGGGAAACAATCTCGAGGAATATTTCTTCGAGACGCCCTTCATTATTGGAGCACCAACGCTATGACCGGACTGACCACTCATGTGCTCGATACTGCTCTCGGCAAGCCGGCCGAAGGCCTGGTGATCGATCTCTTCAGGATCGAAGGCGACGCCCGCACGCACTTGAAGATGGTCACGACCAATGCCGATGGGCGCGTGGATGGCGGTCCCATCCTGATCGACGACAGTTTCGTCGCTGGCACCTATGAATTGCTGTTCCGCGCTGGAGACTATCTGCGTGCCAGCGGCACCAAGCTGCCGGAGCCGGCTTTCCTCGATCTTGTGCCGATCCGGTTTGGCATCGCCGACACGATGGCGCATTACCATGTGCCGCTGCTGATTTCGCCCTATGGCTATTCCACCTATCGCGGGAGCTGAGATATGCGTTTTGCAGCTATCGCGGATATTCACGGTAACCACCTTGCGCTCGAAGCGGTGCTTGCGGATATCCGCAGGCAGGGTATCAGCGATATCGTCAATCTTGGCGATTGCTTTAGCGGGCCACTGACGGCGGGAAAAACGGCGGACCTGCTGTTGGAGCTGAATGCGCTGACCGTGCGCGGCAATCATGATCGGTATCTGATCGATCGGGCGCCCGAGGCGATGCATGTTTCAGATCGGGCTGCGCATTCCGAACTGACGGAACGCCATCTCGAATGGCTGCGCGCCTTGCCCGTCAGTGCGATCCATCTGGATGAGGCCTATCTTTGCCATGCGACGCCGGCTGATGACAATGTCTATTGGCTCGAATCCGTCTCGCCGGACGGTCAGGTCTATCTGAAGCCTTTGGAGGAGATCGAGGCGCTGGCCGCCGGTATCGATTTTCCATTGATCCTGTGCGGTCATAGTCACATTCCACGCGCCGTTCGCCTTTCCGACGGCCCCCTGATCGTCAATCCCGGCAGTGTCGGCTGCCCGGCCTATGATGACGATCTGCCCTATTATCACAAGGTAGAGGCCGGTCATCCCTTTGCCTCCTATGCCATTCTGGAAAAGACAGGCGACGCGTGGCTGCCGGCCTTCCGGCAGGTCGCCTACGATCACATGGCGATGGCGAAGCTTGCGTCGCAGAATGGCCGCGAGGAGTGGGCGAGCGGCCTGGCGACGGGCTGGCTGCGTTAGAAATCAGCCAGGATCGACCGATCCACGGCCTTGATATCCCGCTTGCCGCAGAGCGCCATGGAAATATCCAGCTCCTTGCGGATGATTTCGAGCGCAAGCGTCACGCCTTCCTTGCCCATGGCGCCTAGGCCATAGAGGAAGGGGCGGCCGATGAAGGTGCCCTTGGCGCCGAGGGCTACGGCCTTCAGCACATCCTGGCCGGAGCGGATGCCGCCGTCCATATGCACTTCGATCTTGTCTCCGACAGCATCGACGATCCGTGGCAGCATGCTGATGGAGGAATGCGCGCCATCGAGTTGCCGGCCGCCATGATTGGAGACGATGATGGCGTCGGCGCCGGTGTCGACGGCGGCCCTTGCATCCTCGACATCGAGAATGCCTTTGATGATAAGCGGGCCGCCCCATTGCTCCTTGATCCAGGCGACATCGCTCCAGGAGAGCTTGGGGTCGAACTGCGAATGCGTCCAGTGCGACAGCGTCGTCATGTCGGAAATATCCTTGGCATGACCGATGATATTGCCGAAGGAGCGGCGCTTGGTCTTCAGCATACCCATGCACCAGACGGGCCGCGTCGTCATCTGCCAAAGATTCTTCACCGTCATCTTCGGCGGCGCAGACAGCCCGTTGCGGATGTCGTTATGGCGCTGGCCGAGGATCTGCAGGTCGGCCGTCAGCACCAGCGCCGAGCATTTCGCCGCCTTGGCGCGCTGGATGAGGTTCAGGACGAAATCGCGGTCCTTCATGACGTAGAGCTGGAACCAGAAGGGCTGCTTCGTGACCGATGCAATGTCCTCGATCGAGCAGATACTCATGGTCGACAGCGTGAATGGAATGCCGAATTCCTCCGCGGCACGCGCCGCCAGCATCTCGCCATCCGCATGCTGCATGCCGGTAAGGCCGGTCGGGGCCAACGCCACCGGCATGGAGGCCTTTTGCCCGACCATGGTGGTTGCCAGCGACCGGTCGGACATGTCGACGAGGACGCGCTGGCGCAGCTTGATCTTGGCAAAGTCCGCTTCGTTCGCCTGATAGGTCGATTCCGTCCACGAACCTGAATCGGCATACTGGAAAAACATTTTCGGCACGCGCCGCTGCGCAAGCGTTTTCAGTTCGGCGATGGTCAG
Organism: Rhizobium sp. ZPR4; assembly: GCF_040215725.1. Lineage (NCBI taxonomy): Bacteria > Pseudomonadati > Pseudomonadota > Alphaproteobacteria > Hyphomicrobiales > Rhizobiaceae > Rhizobium > Rhizobium sp. ZPR4. Next base: position 2,213,438 of record NZ_CP157967.1, on the reverse strand, counting down.
CGGCGCGGTCATAGCTCTTTGCCTTCTGGATGGTTACATGGAGGCGGGTTCGGATTGCCTCATTGCAGGATCGATTTCATTGGCTTTCCGGCGACGTAGGTTTCGACGATGGCGCGGTCGTCGCCCATGGTCTGCAGCAGGAACAGCTCTTCGGTGAGGCTCTTCGTGACCTCCATCTTCAGCGCCATGGCCGGCGTTGCTGCGGCGTTGAGGACGATAAGGTCGGCTTCGGTGCCGGCGTCGAGCGTGCCGATCTTGTCAACGAGAGAGAGGGATTCGGCATTCCCGCGCGTCATGTAATAATAGCTCTCCAGCGGGTTCAGGCGCTCGCCGAGCAGTTGTTGGATCTTGTAGGCCTCATCCATGGTGCGCAGCATGGAGTAGCTGGAGCCGCCGCCGATGTCGGTGGCGACACCGATGCGCACGGGCTTTTCGCGGCGTGCCAGCGCCTTCAGCGGGAAGAGGCCGGAGCCGAGGAAGAGGTTTGAGGTCGGGCAATGCACGGCGACCACACCGGCCTCGCTCATGGCATCGGCCTCGCGCTCGGAGAGATGGATTGCATGGCCGAACAGGCTCTTCGGGCCAAGCAGACCGTAGCGCGCATAGATATCGGTGTAGTCGATCGCTTCCGGATAGAGCTCGCAGGTAAAGGTGATCTCGTCGTGGTTCTCGGAAAGATGCGTCTGGATATGCAGATCCGGGAATTCGCGGGCGAGCGCCGCAGTCGCCTCCATCTGCGCCGGTGTCGAGGTGATGGCAAAGCGCGGCGTGATGGCGACATGGTTGCGGCCCTTGCCATGCCAGTCAGCGATCACCTGACGGGTCTCGTCGTAGCCCATTTCAGGCGTATCGAGCAGGCCCTGCGGCGCATGGCGATCCATCATCACCTTGCCGCCGACCATGCGCATGTTGCGGCGCATGGCTTCGGCGAAATAGGCGTCGGCAGAAGTCTTGTGCACCGAGCAGTAGGCGACGGCCGTCGTGGTGCCGTGGCGGATCATCTCGTCATAGAAATGCTTGGCGATCCGCTCTGCATGGGCGCTTTCGACGAAGCGGCATTCCTCGGGGAAGGTGTAGGTGTTCAGCCATTCCAGGAGGTTGGCGGCATAGGAGGCGATCACCTGCATCTGCGGGAAATGCAGGTGCATGTCGATGAACCCCGGCAGGATCAGATGCGGGCGGTGGTCGATTTCGACGACGCCGTCCGGCGCCTGCGCCTTTATATCAGCATAGGGGCCGGTCGCGACGATCATGCCGTTCTCGATCAGCAGGCCGCCATCGCTTTCGTAAGCGTAGCTGTCTGTATCATCGAGGCTTTGCGGCAGGCGCTTGAAGGAAAGCAGTCGGCCGCGCAGAAGGGTGGTCATTGGCTTTTTTCTCCGATGGAGCTTTCGAACCAGGCGACCAGCAATTTGCGTTCCTCGGGCGTCACCTCGGTGACATTGCCCGGAGGCATGGCATGGCTGCGTCCGGCCTGAATATAGATCTCCCGGGCATGCATAGCGATTTGCTCGTCATTTTCCAGCATTACGCCTTTTGGCGGCCGAACAATCCCCTCATAGACGGGTTCGGCCGAATGGCACATGGTGCAGCGCGTCGAAACTATCTCTTTGACGGACGAGAAATGTATATCCGAGGCAAACGGCCGGAAGGCGGGAGGAATTGCATTGGTCTCCTCCTTCTCCCCGGTCAGCACCTTTGGAACGGTTGAAAGCCACATGATGATAATGAAGAGGACGACAGTGACGATCCAGGTCCAGGTTGGATGACCCTTGCGGGCATGCGTCGTGTTGAACCAGTGACGGATGGTGACCCCCATGAGGAAAACCAGCGCCGCGATCACCCAATTATAGGCCGTGCCGAAAGCCAACGGATAGTGGTTCGACAGCATGAAGAAGATGACAGGCAGCGTCAGATAGTTGTTGTGCAGCGAGCGCTGCTTGGCGATACGGCCATATTTAGGGTCGGGCGTGCGGCCGGCAATGAGGTCTGCAACAACGATCTTCTGGTTGGGAATGATGATCATGAAGACGTTGGCCGACATGATCGTCGCGGTGAAGGCGCCGAGATGCAGGAAGGCGGCGCGGCCGGTGAAGAGATGCGTGTAGCCCCAGGCCATGAAGACCAGGACGGCATAAAGCACGATCATCAGTCCCCAGGTATTGTTGCCAAGCGGGGACTTGCAGAGCAGATCATAGACGATCCAGCCGCCGGCGAGCGAAGCCAGTGAAATCAGGATCGCGACGGGAACGCTGACATCGAGCACATGCCGGTCGATGAGGAAGAGATTGGCGCCGCCGTAATAGACGATGCACAACATCAGGAAGCCGGAAATCCAGGTGAAATAGCTTTCGTATTTGAACCAGGTCAGATGCTCCGGCATCTGCGCGGGTGCCACCAGATATTTCTGGATATGATAGAAGCCGCCGCCGTGAACCTGCCATTCCTCGCCATAGGCGCCGGGCGGAAGATGCGGGCGCTTCACCAGCCCGAGATCGAGCGCGATGAAGTAGAAAGACGAACCGATCCAGGCAATGGCGGTTATGACGTGGAACCAGCGGGCGGCAAAGGCCAGCCATTCCCACGCGATGGCGTATTCATACATTCAGTTCCCCTTTTTCTTCCTCCGACTCCGCACCTTGCAAAATGTTGGCGACGGAGGGAAGGGGAGAGTTTGATGCGTCAGCAAAAAGCCACGCTCTTGTTTGGCGCCCCGGCCGCATTAGATCAGATTATGGCCGTTTTTAATAAAACGCCCTCGGCTGCTTGGAGCGGGCCGTGTCCGCGGCAGCCGTCTACTTTTCGACGGAGAATTGCCCATGCGTGGTATTCTGACGTTCGTATTTTTTCTTCTTTCCGCAGCCTTCGCCCTGGCGCATGATGCGCCTTCCGGATGGTCCTACGATCCCTATTGTTGTAATGGCGACAGCACGACCGGCGACTGCGAGATGATCCCGTCGCGCACGGTCACCATCGTGCCAGGTGGCTATAGGGTGACGCTCAATCCCGGTGACCATCGCTACATAACGCATGCGCATATCTTCAATCTGCCGCAGAACAAGGCGATGCATTCGCCTGACGGGGCTTATCATCTCTGTCTGTTTCCGGACGAGAACACGCCGCGATGCTTCTATGCGCCTGACATGTCTGATTGAGCGCTATTCCAGCGGCATGCCGAATTCGCCGAGGATCCAATCCCTGAACGCGCGGATTCGCGGCGTGTGGCGTCTGTTTTCGGGATAGGCGATCCAATAATCGGACTCGTCGGTGGAAAGGATATTGAAAGGCTGGATCAATCGTCCGGATGCGAGATCGTCGGCGTAGAATTCCGGAGTGAGAACCGCAACGCCCTGGCCGGCTATGGCGGCGCTCGCCTCGAAAGACTGGGCGCCCAGCCTGCTGCGCGGTCGGCCCTGAAGACCGGGATCGGGAACGCCAGCCTCCTTAAACCATTGGACCCACCACGGATCACCGGCATCGATGATGCGTAGCTTCAACAGGTCAGCCGGCTCGTGTATGCCGCCGACTGTCTCTGCCAGAGCGGGGCTCAGCATTGGCGTGAAATAGACCTTCATCAGCAGATGCGTGCGCAAGCCCGGCCATTTCCCGCGGCCGGCCCGGATGGCGATATCGGAGGGCTCGCGGGCGAAATCAATGACCGAGGCGGACGTATCCAGCCGGACGGCAATATTGGGGTGCTTGAGCTGAAATGACCCAAGGTGCCGTGCCAGCCATTGCGAGGCGAAAGTTGGCGTCGAGTGGATGTGTAGCGTCGTCTCGGCCTCGCCGCTGATCGAGGCCATGGCTTCCTGCAGCATGGCAAAGGCTTCGGCCACTTTCGGCGCCAGCTGCTCCCCCGTTTCCGTCAACAGGATCTGCCTCGGTCTGCGCAGAAACAGCGGCTCGCCAGTGATCTCCTCCAGCAGTTTGATCTGATAGCTGACGGCAGTCTGCGTCATGCCGAGCTCTTCGCCAGCGCGCGTGAAACTGCCAAGCCGGGCGGCGGCCTCGAAGACACGGAGCGCATTCAGCGGGAAGCGCCGGGACAGTTTCATGGATAAGTTCTCTTTATGTGTGAAGACGATAGTTCGATTGGAATTTCAGCATTTTTCGCGACAAACTGCAATTCATATCGTTGATTTGACTGAGGTGTTGTCATGGATTGCTATGTGATAGAGCCGGTAGATGCAGCCAAGCCCACGCTCCTGGCGCGTCTTTTGGAGTCGGTGACGCAGGTCTTCCTGAAGCATGGCGAGCCGTCGCCGAATCTGGATCTCGATGAGATGCCGGATCGGCTGAAGCGCGACCTTGGATTTCTGGACGGGCGTGAGCCGCATTATGACGACAGGCGGCTGCTGTAGCGGTGGGTGAAGGTTGCCGAGGGCTCGCCTGATGCTAGGTTCCGGTCACGAGTTGAGAGCTAGGGAGTGTGCTGAGGCTGCATACTCCTCGAAACGCGATTTTCTCGTTCGGTGGCAGATTTCCTGTTTGCGACCGCAGCAATGAAAGCCACGGCCAAAGAATCACATCCCCTTCAACCGTTCGACTGCCATCAGCACCCGCTCGGGCGTCGCCGGGGCATCGAGGCGAGGGCAGACGCGGTAGTCCGCGACGCTGGCGACCGCCATCGATAGTGCCTCCAGCACCGAGATCGGCAGCATGAAAGGCGGCTCGCCGACGGCCTTCGAGCGGCCGATGGTGGCCTCCGTATTCTCCGACCATTCCGCCAGGCGGACGTTGAAAATCTTTGGCCGATCGGAGGCGAGGGGGATCTTGTAGGTGGAGGGTGCGTGTGTGCGCAGCCGGCCCTTGGGGTCCCACCAGAGTTCCTCGGTCGTCAGCCAGCCCATTCCCTGCACGAAGGCGCCCTCGACCTGGCCGATATCGATCGCCGGATTGAGGGAGCGACCGACGTCATGGAGGATATCGGCCCGGTCGATCAGATATTCGCCGGTCAGCGTGTCGATCGAGACCTCCGAGCAGGCGGCGCCATAGGAGAAATAGTAGAAGGGAGTGCCGCGGCCGGCCTTGCGATCCCAGTGGATCTTCGGCGTCTTGTAAAAGCCGGCAGCCGAAAGCTGGATGCGGGCGAAATAGGCCTGCTTGACGAAATCCGGGAAGGGAATTTCTTCTTCGCCGACGCGCACGCGGTTCGGCAGGAACTGCACTTCCTCGGCGCCGACGCCCCATTTTTCGGCCGCGAAGGCGACCAGCCTTTCCTTGATTTGGCGGGCGGCATCGAAGGCTGCCATGCCGTTCAGGTCCGAGCCGGAAGACGCGGCCGTTGCCGAGGTATTCGGCACCTTGCCTGTTGTCGTCGCGGTGATCTTCACCCGGTCGATATCGACCTGGAAGCTGTCGGCCAGAACCTGCGCCACCTTGGTATAGAGGCCCTGGCCCATCTCGGTGCCGCCATGGTTCAGGTGAATGGAGCCATCCTGATAGATATGCACCAATGCACCGGCCTGGTTGAAGGCGGTCATGGTGAAAGAGATGCCGAATTTTACCGGCGTCAGCGCGATCCCCTTGCGGATGAAGCGGCTGGAGCGGTTGAACTCGATGATGGCGTTGCGGCGTGCCTGATAGTCGGAGGTCTGCTCCAACTCGTCAACGATGCGGTTGATGATGTTGTCGGTGACCTCCTGATGATAGGGGGTCAGCGTCCGGCCGGAGCCCGGCTGTCCGTAGAAATTGGCGCGCCGGATTTCCAGCGGGTCCTTGCCGAGCGCATAGGCGATCTCCTCGATCATGCGCTCGCCGCCAACCATGCCCTGCGGGCCGCCGAAGCCGCGGAAGGCGGTGTTGGAAACGGTGTGCGTCTTCAGCGGTTTCGAGACCAGATGGACATGCGGGTAGAAATAGCTGGAATCCGCGTGGAAGAGCGCACGGTCGGTGACCGGGCCGGAAAGATCGGAGGAAAAGCCGCAGCGCGCGGCATAGGTGGCGTCGACGGCATGGATGCGGCCTTCATCGTCGAAGCCGACTTCGTACTCCACCAGGAAGTCGTGCCGCTTGCCCGTGGCGCTCATGTCCTCGTCGCGGTCGGGCCGGAATTTCACGGCGCGGCCGAGCTTCTTGGCGGCGACGGCTGCGAGCGCTGCAAACTGGTTGCCCTGCGTTTCCTTGCCGCCGAAGCCGCCGCCCATGCGGCGCACATTGACGGTCACGGCGTTCGACGGGATGCCGAGGACATGGCCGACGATGTGCTGGATTTCGCTCGGATGCTGCGTTGAGGACCAGACGGCAACGTCATCGTCTTCGCCGGGGATCGCCATGGCGATATGGCTCTCGAGATAGAAATGCTCCTGGCCGCCGATGCGCATCTGCGCCTTGATGCGATTGATGGCATTGGCCATCTCGGTCTTGGGTTCGCCGCGCTTCAAGGTCATCGGCTCGTAGACGAGCGGTGCGCCATTGGCGAGCGCGCCGTCGATATCGCTCCAATGCGGCAAGTCGCGATAATCGATCTTGGCGAGGCGGGCGGCGCGACGGGCGGCATCCCGGGTTTCGGCGATAACGGCGAAGATCGGCTGGCCGTGGAACTCGACCTTCGTTTCGGCAAGCAGCGGCTCGTCATGCATGCCGTTGGAGCTGGTGTCGTTGACGCCGGGAATATCGGCGCCGGTGAAGACCCAGACGACGCCAGGATAGGCACGAACGGCTGAAAGATCGATGCCGGCGATCTCGGCATGGGCGCGGTCGGAAAGGCCGAGCGCGCCGTGCAGCAGGCCGGCGGGTTCGGGAATATCGTCGATGTAATCGGCGGCTCCGGTCACATGCTTATGCGCTGAATCATGCTTCAACGAGCCGTGCATGGAGCCGTTGATGACGACCTTGCGTTCTTCGAAAGCGGATTTGTCCATGGCTCAGGCCTCCGCCGTCGCGAAGCGCTTCAATTCCTGCGGCGCACCGGCCGTCTCAAGATAGAAGCGGATGAGAAGATTCTTGGCGGTCAGCTGGCGATATTCGGCCGACGCACGCCAGTCGGATAGCGGCGTATAATCGCTGTCGAAGGCGTCGCGCGCGGCTGTGACGGTCGCCTCCGTCCAGGGCTTGCCGATCAACTCAGCCTCGACGGCACGGGCGCGCTTCGGCGTGCCGGCCATGCCGCCAAAGGCGATGCGGATGTCGGCAACATTGCCCGCGGCGTCCAATGACAGATGGAAAGCGCCGCAGGCGGCCGAAATATCCTCGTCACGGCGCTTGGAGATCTTGTAGACGGCGAAATGCGCATCGTCGGCCGGATAGGGTACGAAGATGCCCTCCACGAACTCGCCGGGATGCCGGTCCTGCTTGCCGTAATCGATGAAGAAGTCTTCGAGCGGCAGGCTGCGCGCGCCTGCCGTCGAGCGCAGTTTCACCGTAGCGCCGAGCGCGATCAAAGGCGGCGGCGTGTCGCCGATCGGCGAGCCGTTGGCGATATTGCCGCCGATGGTGCCCATGTTACGCACCTGCTCGCCGCCGATGCGGTTGATGAGGTTGGCAAAAGCCGGGATCTTTTCGGCGATAACGGCAAAGGCGCGGCTGTAGGTGACGCCGGCACCGATGCTCAGGCCTTTGTCTTCGACCACAATCTTCTGCAGATCTGTCAGATGGTTGATGAAGACGACTGGATTGAGCCGGCGCATCTGCTTGGTGACCCAAAGGCCGACATCAGTCGAGCCGGCAACGACGGTCGCTTTCGGCTCGTCGGCGAGCACCTGCGCCAGCGCTGCAACGGAACCGGGCACGATGAGACGATCCTCGCCCTCGGCAATCTCGATGGTGTCGCCGCCCTGCATCGCCCAGAGGCGGGCGATGATATCGGCTCGTGTCTTTTCGAGGGGATCGAAGAGCGCGCTCGGCCGCTTCTGGCTGACCTGCTCGGCCGCCTTGACGATCGGCTCGTAGCCCGTGCATCGACAGAGATTGCCCTGGAGCGACTTCTCAATCTGCGCCCGGCTCGGCTTTTCCGTGGTCAGCCACAGACCATAGAGCGACATGATGAAGCCAGGCGTACAGAAACCGCATTGCGAACCGTGGCAATCGACCATGGCCTGCTGCACCGGGTGAAGCGTGCCGTTCTGGGCTGCAAGATGCTCGACGGTGACGACATGGGTTGCATGCAGCGAGCCGATGAAGCGGATGCAGGCATTGACGGATTCATACTGAAGCCCGCCATCGATGAGGCGTCCCACAAGCACCGTGCAGGCGCCGCAGTCGCCTTCTGCACATCCTTCCTTCGTTCCCGTCAGGCGCCGCTGGAGGCGCAAGAAGTCAAGCAGCGTCTCGGTGGGGCGCAGGCTAGATAGCGTTATATCCTCGCCGTTGAGGATAAAGCGGATGCGGTCGCTCATGTCGTTCCCGTTTATTGTCTGTTTGGTCAGGGCCGGAGGCGCTCATACGAATCCGGCCCTAACCGTCTATGGTTATTCCGCGGTCCAGCCACCGTCAATCGAGACATGCGTACCGGTCACCTGGCGTGCCTCGTCGCTTGCGAGGTAGAGCGACAGGGCGCCGATTTCTTCGGCCTTGACGAACTCATGCGTGGGCTGGGCCTTGAGAATGACCTCGTTCTTGACCTGCTCCTCGGTCATGCCGCGGGCCTTGGCCGTGTCCGGGATCTGCTTTTCGACAAGCGGGGTCAGGACATAGCCGGGGCAAATGGCGTTCACCGTGACGCCGAATTCGGCAAGCTCGAGCGCTGCCGTCTTGGTCAGGCCGAGTATACCATGTTTTGCAGCGACATAGGCTGATTTGAAGGGTGAGGCGACCAAGCCATGCGCCGAGGCGATATTGATGATGCGTCCGTATTTCTTCGCTTTCATCAGCGGAATGGCGGCGCGGATGGTGTGGAAGGAGCTGGAGAGATTGATCGCGATGATCTGATCCCACTTCTCGATCGGGAAATCCTCGATCTTCTCGACATGCTGAATGCCGGCATTGTTGACGAGAACATCGACGCTGCCGAAGGTGGAGTTGGCGGTTGCGATCAGATCGGCGATCTCGGCTGGCTTCGTCATGTCGGCCGGATGATAGATCACCTTGCCGCCGCCGGAGGCTTCGAGCTTCGTCTTGATCGCATCGATTTCCTCGGGTTTTCCGAAGCCGTTGATGACGACGTTATCGCCCTTGGCGGCGAAGGCCGTCGCGATGGCGAGGCCGATACCGCTCGTGGAACCGGTGACGACAACTGTTCTAGCCATGATCTTCTCCTTGGACAGCGCAGCTTCCTGCTGCAGTGCAAAACGATCTCAGCCTAGTCCTAAACCTCAGGATATGGCAATCGCACTGCCACCGACAGTTTTCGCGGCGCCCTTGGCGGGATGCAACGAACGGGAAAGCGCATATTTCAGCGAAAAATTTCGTTTTGCTTTCTTTTCACATTCGTTTTGCTCGCGTATCTGTTGTTTCGGGACGCAACAGGCGGGAGGAATGCATGAGCGGTTATGTCTTGGCGATCGATCAGGGGACGACGTCGACGCGGGCCATCGTTTTCGACGGCAGGATGAAGGTTGCCGGTGTCGGACAGAAGGAATTCACCCAGCATTATCCGAAACCCGGCTGGGTCGAACACGATCCGGAGGAGATCTGGTCGTCTGTCCTCGTGACCGTCCGCAAGGCGATCGAAGCCGCCGGCATCACCGCCAAGGATATTGCCGCGCTCGGCATTACCAACCAGCGCGAAACCGTCGTCGTATGGGATCGCGAGACGGGCAAGCCGATCCACAATGCCATTGTCTGGCAGGACCGCCGCACGGCGAGCTATTGCGAGAAGCTCAAGCGGCAGGATCTGGAAAAACTCTTCACCCGCCGCACCGGCCTGCTGCTCGATCCCTATTTCTCCGGCACCAAGCTTTCCTGGCTGCTCACCAACGTGAAGGGCGCGCGTGCGCGTGCCGCCAAGGGTGAGCTTTGCTTCGGCACCGTCGATACCTTCCTGATCTGGCGGCTGACAGGCGGTAAGAGCTTTGTCACCGATGCCACCAATGCATCGCGGACGCTGATGTACAATATTGCCAGCAACGAATGGGATGGCGAACTACTGGATATCCTTCGCGTTCCCGCCGCGATGCTGCCCGAGGTGAAGGATTGCGCTGCCGATTTCGGCGTGGCCGATCCCTCGCACTTCGGCGCGGCAATTCCGATCCTCGGAGTTGCCGGCGATCAGCAGGCGGCGACGATCGGCCAGGCCTGCTTCGAGCGCGGCATGATGAAATCCACCTATGGCACGGGCTGCTTTGCGCTTCTCAATACCGGGACAGACATGGTGCGGTCGAAAAACCGACTGCTGACCACCATCGCTTACAGGCTGAATGGCGAAACGACCTATGCGCTAGAAGGCTCGATCTTCATCGCAGGCGCCGCCGTGCAATGGCTGCGTGATGGCCTGAAGGCCATCCAGCGTGCCTCGGATTCCGGTGAGATGGCGGCCAAGGCAGATCCGCTGCAGGAGGTCTATCTGGTACCGGCCTTCACCGGCCTCGGTGCACCGCATTGGGACCCGGACGCACGCGGCGCGATCTTCGGGCTGACGCGCAATACCGGACCCGAGGAAATCGTCCGGGCGGCGCTGGAGGCGGTCTGCTATCAGTCGTGCGATCTCTTGGATGCCATGCACAAGGATTGGCGCAACGGCAGCGGACAGGAGACAGTGCTGCGCGTCGACGGCGGCATGGTCGCCTCCGACTGGACGATGCAGCGGCTTGCCGACCTGCTGGATGCGCCGGTCGACCGCCCGACGATCCTCGAAACGACGGCACTTGGTGCAGCATGGCTTGCGGGCAGCCGCGCCGGCGTCTGGCCGGATCGGGCCGGCTTTGCCAAGGCTTGGGCGCGAGACAAGCGTTTCCAGCCTGACATGGATGACAAGACCCGAAACGCGAAGCTGAAAGGCTGGAAGAACGCGGTCTCGCGCACCCTGAGTACACGGCAGGGGTGATCAGCCTTCATTGACCGCTCACCCTAGGTTATGTTCTGTAAGATTTCTTTATTTTGCTTATATAAACGCGCGCAGCGATACTCGCATTATTCGTGGTTCGGGGAGAGTTCCGGACCGCCTTTCGCCGGACAGAGCCGTTCGAGGACGGACGCCTTCTTAAGAGACGATAAAGCGAATAATGGCTGCTCAATTTTCTGAACTGAAAAAACATTACTATCGGCAGATCAAGTATCATCTGACCCGACCGAAACCGCCGATCCTGACGGAACGCTTCAGTGGCCCTGTTCTCGTTGTTGGTTCGGCGCCGGTCTCGAACAAGCCCATGGATTTCGATGAGAGCTTCCGGGTCATCACCATCAATGGCTCGCAGACGGTGACGAAGGGCTGGGGCATAGAGGTCCCCGACGTCACGCTCGTCCAGTTCAATCAGATCGAGGGAACGAATACAAACGCCGTCGAGGTGCGCCGCGTGCTGAACGGCGAGCGCACGAAGATGCTCTACGTCCTGTTATGGCGGAAGGAGTTTCAGCGGCTGGAAGATGGGTTGAAAGCCTTCAATTACGGCTACGACAAGCTTGAGATCGTCGATCGCTACAAGCGCATGGCACTGCTCGACCGGGTCGGCGGGGTAAAGTGCAGCGAACTCGGTGCGGACGACAAATGCTCCAACGGTATCAATGCCGTGCTCTTCGCGCTTTATAACGGCGCGACCGAAGTCATCATTACAGGCATCAATCCCGATTCCGGCGGGCATGTCTACAACACCGAAAATCTCGCCCGATTGCACGTTCGCAAGGACCGTGAGGTTCTCGAACGGCTTTTGAAACGCGGTTATCCAGTGTTCACAAGCGATCCGGCCGTGTCGCGATCGATCGGCCTTCCTTTATGGAAGGGCAGGGCAGAGGTCGGGCGCGTCCAGGAAGCGGCTGCCAAAACGACGAGAGCGGAACTGAAGCAGACGGTTGCCGCGAATCCCTCGCTGGGCTGATCCCGCCGCAGTCTAGCGACGGCTGACGGCTGTCATCGATTCATGCCAAGATCACGGTATAGAATCACTCGATTGCACAGAGGTCAGTCCAATGCTGATGCCGCCGCCACTACGGCAGGGCGACAAGGTGCGTTTTGTGTCGCCAGCAAGCCCGCCCGAGAGGGATATGGTTCTGAGGCATGCCGAAATATTGAAAGGCTGGGGGCTGAACGTCGATTTCGGCGAACACGCCTTTTGCAAACGGGACTATCTTGCCGGCACGGACGAGGAGCGGCTGGCGGATCTCAATGATGCACTTCGCGATCCCGAGGTTCGGGCGATCTTCACGACGCGCGGCGGCAAGGGATCATATCGGATCGCCGACAAACTGGATTTTGCCGCGGCCCGGCGCGACCCGAAATTCGTTATCGGCTTCAGCGATATCACTGCATTGCATCTCAGCTTCCTGAAGAATGGCCATCAGATCGGCATTCATGGAGCCTTCTTTTGCGGGCCGAATGACGATGGTGTCAGCCCCTATACACGCGAGGCACTATGCCGGGCGATGATGACGACCGAAGATATCGTCATCGATGTCCGTCCGGACGAGCCGACCTTCCGCCTGACGACAAGCGGAATGGCCAGGGGGCGACTGATCGGTGGCAATCTGGATATGGTTGCGACTTCGGCCGGCTGGGCGCTGCCGGATCTCAACGGCGCGATACTGCTGCTCGAAGCCGTCAATCTGTATCGCGGGCAGGTGGATCGGCTCATGACGATGCTGCGCAAGGCGGGGCACTTAGATGGATTGGCGGGTGTCGCCATCGGCCAGTTCACGGATTTCGAATTCGATCGCCGCTATTCGGTGATCGATATCCTGCGCGAGCATCTGGCCGAGCTGAACGTGCCGGTGCTTGGCGGCTTGCCGCTCGGACACGGCGACAGCCCTGCGAGCGTTTTCATTGGGGCCATTGCGGAGTTCGATGCGAATGCCGGTATCCTGGCGATCCGGCGTGGGAACGCCTGACGTTCCCTTCAATATTTTTTGACGCAGCCTGTCGGAGCAGATGATACTCCTTCGTCTTTACAGGAGAAGGAAGTCACTCATGCTCTATGCGATCCTATGCTACAACGACGAAGATACCGTATTTGCCTGGTCCAAGGAGCAGGAGGAGGCGACCATGGCGCGGCTGATCGCCGTGCAGGAGCCGCTCAGACAGGCCGGCAAGCTTGGCCCGGTCGCGCGACTGATGCCGACAACGGCGGCAACGACCCTGCGTAAGGGCAAGAACGAGCCACTCGTCATCGACGGCCCCTTTGCCGAAACGAAAGAGCAGTTGCTGGGTTTCTACGTCATCGATTTCGAGACGCTCGACGAAGCCATCGATTTTTCGAAAGAGCTTGCCGAAGCCAATCCCGGCGTCGGATCCTATGAGATCCGTCCACTCTATCTCTTCAGACCTGGGACGGCTGCGACATGACGGATATTGCCTGGATCGACATCGCGCTTATCAATGCCCGGCCGCAGGTGCTGGGTGCGCTGCTGCGCTATTTCCGCAATCTCGATACCGCCGAGGAGGCCTTCCAGGAGGCCTGTCTCCGGGCCTTGAAGACCTGGCCCGACAAGGGGCCGCCGCGCGATCCCGTCGCCTGGCTGATCTTCGTCGGGCGCAATAGCGGCATCGATACGGTGCGCAAGCAGGCGAAATTGCAGAGCCTGCCGGACGAAGAAGCGATCTCCGATACGAGCGATGTCGAAAGCGACCTGGCCGAACGGCTCGATGGTTCCGGATATCGCGACGATATTCTCCGGCTGCTGTTTATCTGCTGTCATCCGGATCTGCCGGCGACACAACAGATCGCGCTGGCGCTGCGCATCGTTTCCGGCCTTTCGGTGCAGCAGATCGCCCGCGCCTTCCTCGTCAGCGACAGTGCGATGGAGCAGCGCATTACGCGGGCGAAAGCGCGCGTGGCCGCAGCCGGCGTTCCCTTCGAGACGCCGGGCGCGGTGGAGCGGAGCGAGCGGCTGGCGCTGGTCAGCGCCATGATCTACCTCATCTATAACGAAGGCTATTCGGCCGGCGGCACGCATCGCGAAGCCGCTGCCTTCGCCGACGAGGCGATCCGGCTTGGCCGGCTGCTTCTGCGGATCTTTCCCTCCGAGCCGGAGACCATGGCGCTGCTGGCGCTGATGCTCTTGCAGCAATCGCGCAAGGCGGCACGGTTCGATGCCGACGGGCAGATCATCCTTCTGGAAGATCAGGATCGTTCGCTCTGGGATCGGACATCGATAGACGAGGCGCTCGCCCTTCTCGACAAGGCGATCCGCCATCGTCAGCCCGGACCCTATCAGGTGCAGGCAGCAATCGCTGCGCTGCACTCCCGAGCAAAACGGGCTGAGGATACGGACTGGGAAGAGATCAATCTTCTCTATCAGATGCTGGAGCGGTTGACGCCGTCTCCGGTCGTCACGCTCAATCGTTCGGTGGCGCTCTCGAAGCTCAAGGGGCCGGAAGCGGCTCTGGCGCTGATTGCCACGCTGGAAGCACAGCTTGACAGCTATTTCTATTTTCATGGCGTCAGAGGTGGCCTGCTCGCGCAGCTCGGTCGCTCGCAGCAAGCGCGTGTCGCTTTCGACAGGGCGATCGCGCTCGCCCGTTCGCCCGCCGAAGCAGCCCATATCCGCCATCAGCTCGATCGTCTGAGCGCGGATGCCGTTACCGCTGCAAAATAATCGAAAAATCTGCGTCCGCGCTGTCGGGAAACGGCGGTCTCGAACGTCATTGAAGTATAGGCCGAGCAGGCCGCGTCAAACAGTAAAGAGGAACGGAACCATGACTGAGCAGACCCCGCGCCACGAGCTTTCGCTGACCCGCGTCATCGATGCGCCGCGCGAGAAGATCTTTCGTTGCTGGACCGAAGTGGAGCTTATGAAACAATGGTTCGCGCCCCTGCCGTGGACGGTATCGGCAGCAAGCGTCGACGCGCGTACCGGCGGCTCAAGCTCGATTACCATGCGCAGCCCGGAGGGTGAGGATTATCCAGGCAACGGCGTCTATCTGGAAGTCGTTCCCAATGAGAGGATCGTCTTCACCGACGCCTTCGCCAGCGCTTGGGTGCCCTCGGCAAAGCCCTTCATGGTCGTGACGATCCAGCTCGACGATCTCGGTGGCGGCAAGACCCGCTATACCGCGACCGTCCTGCATTGGTCGGCCGAGGATCGCGAAGCGCATGAGAAGATGGGCTTCCATCAGGGATGGGCGCAGTGCGCCGATCAGCTCGCCGCATTGGCGGCGAAGATCTGAATTTCCGATAGAATTCCGGGGGATATGACAATGTCTTATGCAGTCGATTCATCCGTGCCTTCGGTCACGCGCGCGCAGCGCGTGGCCGGCATGATCCTCAGCGGGCTCATCATCGCCTTTCTCGTGTTCGATGGTGTCATCAAGCTCGTTCCGCTTCCGGTCGTCACGGAGACGATGGCCGGGCTCGGCTATTCCGCCGATCCGGCGCTTGCGAGGCTTCTCGGCGTCATCACGCTTGGCTGCGCCATTCTCTATGCGATCCCGAGGACTTCGGTTCTCGGCGCCATCCTCCTGACGGGCCTTCTCGGCGGGGCGATCGCGACACATCTGAGGGTCGGCAGTCCGATCTTCTCGCATCTGCTATTCGGCGTTTATCTCGGCGTGATCGCCTGGGGCGGACTTTATCTTCGTTATGAAGCGGTTCGGAAAATGATTCCGTTCTTTCAGCGAAGCTTTTGATTTCGGATTCGATTTGCTAAGGCTCACTCCTCCGGAGCACCTCGACATTCACTGAAATTCCGAGGTGCTCTCTGTTTGTTTCTGCGCAATTCCGGACGGAAAACCGCTCTACACTTTTCCTGGAATTGCTCTGGCGAGGGGAGCGAGCCATGCCGCAAGTGATCATCGCACCGGTCAGGCAATCGGATGCGGACGAGCTGATCGCCGCCAATATCGCCAGCCGCGCCCACCATGTACCATGGGCCTATCCTTTCCTCGATCGCGACGGTTTCGACGCATGGTTCGGCCAGACGGTGACGGGGCCGAATATCGGTCTGGTGGCGCGCGATTCTGGCTCCGGCGGTATCGTCGGCGTCGTCAATATCAGCCAAATGGTCTGGGGCGGCTTTCGCAGCGCCTTTCTTGGCTATCACGGCATGGTGGGTTTCGCCGGCCAGGGGTTCATGACTGAAGCGGTGCGTCTTGCCGTCGAGCATGCTTTCGATGCGGTCGGCCTGCATCGGGTAGAGGCCAATATCCAGCCGGGCAATCATCCTTCGATCGCGCTGGTCAAGCGGCTCGGCTTCCGCAAGGAAGGGTTTTCGCCCAAATATCTGAAGATCGGCGGCGTCTGGTGCGATCATGAGCGCTGGGCAATGCTGTCGGACGATCCGCGGTCCTGACCTCTTTCGCAATTCGCCCGACCTCTTTCGCAATTCGAAAGTCGCGCTATCTGGCAGAAAGCCTGAGAAAGCCCCGAGAAAAACGTTGACTGCCGGGAGGGAAGGGGCGAAAGCGACCTTGAGCCTCTCGCCGAACCGTTGCCGAGAGAGCAGGAGTGCCGGAAGCCGTAGATGATCGTTTCGACCGAAGAAGAACTGACCAAGCTGAAAGATATCGGCCGTATCTGCGCCAACGCGCTGCACGCCATGGCGGCGGCACTCGAGCCGGGCATCACCACGCTGGAGCTGGATGCGATCGGCCGCAAGGTGCTGGAGGATGCCGGCGCGCAATCGGCGCCGGAGCTGGTCTACAAGTTTCCCGGCGCGACCTGTATCAGCGTCAACGAGGAGGTGGCGCATGGTATTCCCGGCCCGCGCGTCATCAAGGCAGGGGATTTGGTCAATCTCGACGTATCGGCCGAGAAGGACGGTTTCTTTTCCGACACCGGTGCATCCTTTACCGTGCCGCCGGTCAAGCCGAAGATCGAACGCCTCTGCCGGGATGGCAAGCGGGCACTCTGGGTCGGTCTCAATCAGGTGCGCAGCGGCGCACCGCTATCAAAGATTGGGCAGGCCGTCGGCGCCTTCGCGCAAAAGAACCGCTATACTTTGATCGCCAATCTCGCCAGCCATGGCATTGGTCGCTCTCTGCACGAAGAGCCCGCCGAGGTTTCCACCTGGGCGGATCCTTCCGAGACCCGGATCATTGA
This sequence comes from Rhizobium sp. ZPR4, assembly GCF_040215725.1. Classification (NCBI taxonomy): domain Bacteria; kingdom Pseudomonadati; phylum Pseudomonadota; class Alphaproteobacteria; order Hyphomicrobiales; family Rhizobiaceae; genus Rhizobium; species Rhizobium sp. ZPR4. The sequence continues at coordinate 2,196,375 of NZ_CP157967.1, read as the reverse complement.
AGATGGCCTGGTCTTCACCGTCGAGCCGTTTCTCTCGCTCGGTGCGACCTGGGCAGAGGGCGGCGATGATGCCTGGACGCTCTATGCCGATCCGCAGGCGCCGACGGTTCAGTACGAACACACGATCATCGCCACCCGCAATGGGCCCGTCATTTTGACATTGCCGGATAAGTGAAGATCCGGCTCAGTCGCCGGACTTTGGTTCGCCCTCAGCTTTCGTTTCGCCGCGGATGATGTCGGCGGCGGCACGCTCGAGGATTGCCGCGATGCGTGCGCCTTCGGCCTTGCTCCACGGGAACTTCGAGCGAAGGGCCGAGCGCAGCAGATGGCGGGCGCGATGGACGTCGCCGGCGTCATGGCGATCGAACGGATTGTCACGGCCGTCCTCATCGCCGCCGTCGAAGACCTCACGGACGCGGGCCATCTTCTCGCCGATGGATGTAAGCTTGGCGAGCGTTACCTCGACCAGATCACGATTATCGTCGACGCGCTTCTGGCCGCTCTCGGTGATGCGGTAGAGCTTCTTCGTGCCGCTGACCTCGACTTCGGCCTGGCCGGTTTCTTCGAGATAGGTCAGCGCGGGATAGATAACGCCCGGGCTTGGCACATAGAAGCCGCCGGAGCGCTCTTCGAAGGTCTTGATCAGTTCATAGCCGTGGCGGGGCTGCTCGGAGAGCAGGGCAAGAATGATGAGCTGCAGATCGGCTGCATCGAACTTACGGCCGGTGCGAAACCCGCCGCCGAACATGCCGCCCTTGAAGCCTCTCATGAAGTCTCTCCTGTGCTCGCCGCGCGATTCACGGCCTCGACCATGTCGTAGGATATATGCCTCGACGATGTCAAAGCCATCTCCGTCCATATGGCGGTCTCTAAAACCTCTCATGTCGTTTCTCCTTGAAGTGTGAGAGTTTATATCGTTAGTCATGTCGTAAGATATATATCGTAAGATAGCATTCTGCAAGAGGGGCGATAAGCGGATGAAGCGATGGGAGAAAGGAGACGCGCTCTTGTGGGGGAGGCGCTCATCTAATGGGTGAAAATTCGCCGCTGAACAACTGCATCACGATCATGGGATAAGCGGTTACATCTACGTAAGAATAGGGCTCTGCCGGTTGCCGCTCCCGGCGAACTGTCTTAGGCTCGCCGCAAATTGACGCCATTTGCGGTCGTTCGAACAAACAGGAAGCCTAACCGTCGTGTTTCATTCTTTCTTCCCGAATCCGAGATTGTTTTTTTCCTCAGCGGTCGTTTGGGCGCTCGTCTGCGTCTTCCTATGGTATTTTGTCGGCGCGCATGTCGTGGCGTCCATGGGTTATCCGCCGCTGCAGGAAGAGCAGCAGCCGGTCGGAGCGGCGTTCTTTGTTGCTCCTACTAATTTCTTGTTTTACCTTTATTTTATTCTCTGCGCCGCGGTCTTTTGCGGCTTTTGGCATGTTGTTTCGAAGAGCAACCCCTGGATCGCCTGGTCGGTGTGGGGCTCGGCCTTCATCGTCTTCATCACCTATTTCGGTGTTCAGATCGACGTAGCGGTAAACGTCTGGCGCCGGCCTTTCTTTGACCTCCTGCAAAATGCGCTCGGCGGAAAGCCCGGCGTTACGGATGGCGATTTCTATGGATTGCTGTGGGCGTTCACGCAGCTCGGCCTCGTGGGCGTCGCGGTGAGCGTCGTTTCATCGTTCTTCCTGAGCCACTATCTCTTCCGCTGGCGTTGGGCGATGAACAATTTCTACATGTCGAAGTGGGAAAAGCTCCGGCACATCGAAGGTGCATCGCAGCGCGTCCAGGAAGACACGATGCGCTTTGCGACCAATCTCGAAGGGCTCGGCGTCAGCCTGATCGGCTCGGTCATGACACTCATCGTCTTCCTGCCGATCCTGCTGGAACTGTCGAAATACGTGACTGATCTGCCGATCATCGGCGCAATTCCATATTCACTCGTCTGGCTGGCTCTGATTTGGTCGGTATTCGGCACGTTCCTGCTGGCGCTCTTCGGGATCAAGCTTCCGGGGCTGAACTTCCGCAATCAGCGCGTTGAGGCCGCTTATCGAAAGGAACTTGTCTACGGCGAGGATCGCGACGATCGTGCGCAGCCACCCACCGTGAAGGAACTCTTCTCCAACGTCCGCCGCAACTATTTCCGCATGTATTTCCACTATGCGTATTTCAACGTGGCCCGTTATTCCTACGGCCAGCTCGATGCGATCTTCCTCTATTTCGTGCTGGTGCCGACCTTCGTGGCGCATAAGATCACGCTTGGCATCTGGCAGCAGATCGCCACGGCCTTCGGCCAGGTCAGCAACTCATTCCAGTATCTCGTCAGCTCCTGGACGACGATCATCGAGCTTCTCTCGATCCACAAGCGTCTGAAGGCCTTCGAAGCTGCTATCGATGACGAACCGCTGCCGAAAATCGATCAGCGTTATCTGGACCAAGATCAATCCGTCATCCACGCCGACGGCTGATACAAAAAGGCCCCGGAAACGGGGCCTTTTTCAATGGCAAGGATATGGGGTTTTAGGCTTGCGAGATAATGGAAGGACTTCCCTTTGCCGCACCTCCGGCCCTTCGCTTTGGCTCAAGGCGCTCGTCGCTGCAATCGATCCACTGGATCGCTCGCTTGGGCTCTGCCCGACCGCTCCTCACCCCTGCTGCGGCTTGCCCCTTGCGACTATCAGCGGGATGGCTTCGGAATAGCTGACGCAGGCAACATCTTGTCTGTGGCAGACATCGCTGACGAAGCGGTCGAGGGCGCGCCAATAGGCGCCATCGTTCATTTCAACGAAATGGAAGCCGAGCTGCAGCGGAATGCGCTCGCCGTCATATTGCTTGCTGAAAGCAGCCTCGAAAGCTTCGAAGGTGCGATCCTCGTAGGTCTTGGCGTTTGCCTTGTCCTCGACGCCCTTGGAATGGCGGACATAGAGATTGTAGTCCATGCCGATGACCAGGCGATGCTCGGGTCCCTCGGGGATCAAAGGCAGGCCGAAGCGATAGATGCCATCGACCACCTGCGGCAGGGTAGGTCCTTTGGTGACGAGGCTTGCATCATATTGGAAGCCCATTTCCTTTTCCGCCGGCACAAGGCCGTCGCTGGTGGAAAGGTAGGGCGCGCGGAATCCCTTCACGTCGTGGGTGGCGAAGTCTTCCCAGCCCTGGGGTTCCTTGTCGGCAAGGCCGACATTCTTCCAGGCGTCGCGAAGCGCGATCCGCGCATTCATGAACTCTTGGCTCCAGTCAGCAGCACTCCAGCCCTTGCCGTCAAAATGGCCGCAGGCATGACTTGAGATGTCGTGGCCTTCCTGATGCGCGCCCCAGATGTTGGCGATGCGGGTGCGAACATCGTCCTCGCTCTTGGCGAAGCCGACATTCGATTTGCCTGGCCGCTGCTTCGGCCCCTGATAGGCTTTGGCCTGGGCCTTGTTCATCAGGAAGGTGCAGGAGAGAAAGTAGGTAAAATGTGCGCCGTTGCGCGAAGCGATCTCACGGCTCCTGGTCCAGAGCGCATTGTCATGAGCACCATCGAAGGAAATCATGACGAGTTGCTTGGGCTTGCCATCGGCTTGCGCGGCTGCGGGCAGGCCCAGGGAAAGGGCGATGGAGAGACAGGTAGCAAAGCGAAACATGGGCACCGAATACTGATTGGATCGAGCACGGCTTGCCAGGGATCGTCTGGCGGTATCGGATGGCGTGCTCCGGGTCGCTTCCTTCCTTTCGCCTAAATGCGGCGAAGCTGCGGTGATGCTGGCATTTTTTTGCGGCAGCCGATAAGGATGTGACTACAAGACCATAGAGGATTTCATCCATGGCATTGCTCATTCTCGGCATTGTTCTTTTTCTCGGCCTCCATCTGATCCGCGTTGTGGCGCCCGCCCTGCGGACCTCATTGATCGCAAGCCTCGGCGAAGGGGGCTGGAAGATCGCCTATTCGATCGCGAGTATCGTCGCGCTGATCGTCCTGATCTATGGCTTCGGCCAGGCGCGCGACATGACACCGGTCTGGTCACCGCCATTCTGGATGAGCCACATCACCATCCTGCTGATGCTGTTTGCGATGATCTGTCTTGCCGCCTCGCTGCTGCCGGCGGGGCATATCGCGGTCAAAACGAAGCATCCGATGGTGCTGTCGGTGAAGATCTGGGCACTGGCGCATCTTCTGTCCAACGGCGACGGTGCGGCCATCCTGCTCTTTGCCGCCTTCCTGGCTTGGGGCGTGATCCTGCGCATTTCGCTCAAACGGCGTGAGCGGGCCGGCGAAATCACGTTGCGTCCCTTCGTCTCGGCGAAATACGATCTCTACGCGATCATCATCGGCGCAGTGGTCTGGGCCTTGATCATTTGGAAGCTTCATGCGTGGATTATCGGGGTTTCGCCGCTCGTTATGTGACGATTTCTGCCGTTCCCCCTTACATCAGCCGCAAAATGGAGTAGAAGGCCCAACTAAACTCTAAGCTTTGAACTATTTGGCCTGGGCCGGAGACGAGAATGGCATTTAATGACGATAGCTTCATCCGCGAGGTGAACGAGGAACTGCGCTCGGACCAGCTGCGGTTCATATGGCGCCGTTTTGGCAAGCTCATCATCGGTTTGGCCGTGCTCGTCGTTCTCGCTACCGCAGCCTATAGCGGCTATCGCTATTGGGCCGGCAATCAGGCCGGCAGCGGCGGTGATCAGTTCCTTGCCGCGCTGACACTTGCCGATCAGAACAAGACGGATGAGGCGCTGGCCGCATTCGCCGCCATCGAAAAGACTGGCCCTGGCTCTTATCCGGTGCTGGCACGCCTGCGTTCTGCGACACTGCAGGCGCAGAAGGGTGACAAGGCCGCTGCCATCGCCACGTTCTCGGCAATCGGCAAGCAGACGGACCTTCCGGTCGTTATCCGTGATGCGGCTCGTCTGCGTGCAGCCTATCTGCTTGTCGATACCGGCACTTATGACCAGGTTGCCGCCGAAGCGCAGGAGCTTGCCGTCCCGGCCGACGCCTTCCGCCATTCGGCGCGCGACGTTCTTGGTCTTGCCGCCTACAAGGCCGGCGATTTTGCCAAGGCCCGGCAGTGGTTCCAGGCGATCGTCGACGATCCGCAGAGCCCGCGCAATGTTGCCAACCGTGCCCAGATGCTGCTTGATCTCATCACTGCATCCGGCAAGGCTCCGGTCGCAAAAGGCTGAAGGATCGCTAAATGAGCTTTACGGTCGCGATCGTCGGTCGCCCGAATGTCGGCAAGTCCACGTTGTTCAACCGTCTGGTTGGCAAGAAGCTGGCGCTCGTCGACGATACGCCGGGCGTCACGCGTGACCGCCGTCCCGGTGACGCCAAGCTGATAGACCTGCGTTTTCGCATCGTCGATACGGCCGGTCTCGAAGAGGCCCAGGATGAATCGCTTCAGGGCCGCATGCGCGCCCAGACCGAAGCGGCGATCGATGAAGCCGATCTGACGCTGTTTGTCGTCGATGCCAAGATGGGGTTGACCCATGTTGACAAGACGCTGGCCGAAATGCTGCGCAAGCATGGTCGCCCCGTCGTGCTCGTTGCCAACAAGTCCGAGGCGCGCGGTTCCGATAGCGGCTTTTACGATGCCTATGCGCTCGGTCTTGGCGAGCCATGCCCGATCTCGGCCGAACATGGCCAGGGGATGATGGATCTGCGTGACGCGATCGTCGAGGCGATCGGCCATGAGCGCGCCTTTCCTGAGGCGGACGACGACGAGGCGGAGACGAATGTCAGCATTCCGCGCGCCACGGTCGGCGAAGATGGCGAGGAGATCGACGAAGAACCGGCTTACGACGAGACGCGCCCTCTGCGCGTTGCGATCGTCGGCCGCCCGAATGCGGGCAAGTCGACGCTCATCAACCGCTTTCTCGGCGAAGACAGGCTGCTGACTGGCCCGGAAGCTGGCATTACCCGCGACTCCATCTCCGTCGACTGGAGCTGGCGCGGTCGTACCGTCAAGATGTTCGATACTGCCGGCATGCGCCGCAAGGCAAAGGTGACCGAGAAGCTGGAAAAGCTTTCGGTAGCCGACACGCTGCGCGCGATCCGTTTCGCCGAAACCGTGGTCATCGTCTTCGACGCGACCATTCCCTTCGAGAAGCAGGATCTGCAGATCGTCGACCTCGTGATCCGCGAAGGCCGCGCCGCCGTGCTCGCCTTCAACAAGTGGGATATGATCGAGGATCGCCAGGCCGTGCTTGCCGATCTGCGCGAAAAGACCGACCGGCTATTGCCGCAGGCGCGCGGCATTCGCGCCATACCGATTGCCGGCCAGACGGGAGAGGGGCTCGACCGCCTCATGCAGGCGATCGTCGATACGGACAAGGTCTGGAACAAGCGCGTCTCGACTGCACGCCTCAACCGCTGGCTCGAGACGCAGCAGGTTCAGCATCCGCCACCGGCTGTCTCCGGCCGCCGCATCAAGCTCAAATACATGACGCAGGTGAAGGCGCGTCCGCCAGCCTTCATGATCTCGTGCACACGCTCGGATGCGCTGCCGGAGTCCTATGTGCGCTATCTGATCAACGGTCTGCGTGCAGACTTCGCCATGCCCGGCGTGCCGATCCGCATCCATTTCCGCTCGTCGGAAAATCCCTACGAAAACAAGAAGAAGCGGTAATTCGCTTAAGCGCCCTATCGGGAGATGAGGCGCGTCAAATCAGGCAGCGTTCCTGCTGAGTGCCTCACGCAGCGTTGTGATTTCCGCCTTCAGCCGTGCCAGCTCGTCGACCGTTTGCTCGGTGGCATCGAGAATGCACGGGGGAACGGTTGCTGCCTTCTTCTTCAGCGCCTTGCCTTCGCTGGTCAGCTGAATCAGTACCTGGCGCTCATCTTCCTTGCTCCGGATGCGTTTGATAAAGCCGGCGGCCTCCAGACGCTTCAACAGCGGTGTCAGCGTGCTTGATTCCAGGAACAGCTTTTCACCGATACCACCGACGGTCTGGCCGTCTTCTTCCCATAGCGTCACCATGACGAGATATTGCGGATAGGTGAGATTGAGCGCGTCCAGCATGGGTTTATATAGCCGGTTCATCGCATGGTTCGCCGAATAGAGCGCGAAGCAGATGAAGTTATCCAGCTTTAACGGGTTGTCGGTCATCTCAAGTACTCCCTGAGAGGTCTAATGTAAGTCGTGCGATAAATAATTGTACACCCAAATTTATGCTTGGGCTACGGGTTTCTTCCGCTTTTTGGAAAGGCAGCTTGCAGGAGAGCAGGCTCCCGCAACCTCTAGACTATCATCTGTACCTTTGAAGATAGTCATTGCTGTAGTTCTCAAATTCGATCCACGTGGACATCAGCTGTATAGAATACCCAGCAGCTGCGGACATATTATGTCTCATTCATACTGAACGCGCCGATGTTGCCGTCAATCAAAAGTTGTTCTTGTCAAACATAGGCTTAGTGGTCACTCTCCCGCCACACCGAAGTCCGGCGGGGTCTTGTTTGTCTATGAGACGCCCACTTTTGTCTCCGTCGCCGAGAAGGAAACTGACCTTGTTTTATTCTGAGATCGGACAGCTTGAAAAGATACATGGAGATGAGCGCGTATCTGCCAGGAAGGGGGAGGCGGGATGGGTGCTCTATGGCCCCTATGCAATCCTTTCTCCCGGCCATTACGTCGTCGAGTTCGATATCGAGGGTGATCCATCGGCGCCAGCGGAAGCGGTCTGTTGCAGCATCGATGTCGCGACCGAATTCGGTACTCGGCTGCTGGCACAAAAGGAGCTGACCGAAGCTGATTTGCGGAGATCGGGCAAGCGCGTTGCCCTGGAGTTTGATGTGGATGCGGAAGATGTCTTCGAATTCCGGGTCGCTTCAACCGGAATCGGAGCGCTCGCCGCGCGTGCCCACCGTCCACTCAAGCGAATTGATCGCCAAAGCGGCAAGATGCTGGACATCATCCTACCGGAAATGGCCAATCCGTTTTTCCTTGCTCATCTCGACGAGTTCAATTTCTTCGAGAAGAACGGATTTACCTTTCAGGTCACGGCGCAGAAGATTATCGCTGAATTTTCCGGAACCCGGTTCCACGTCAACAATGCCGAAGACTTCCAGGTTCTGAGTGAGATTTTCATTCACAACGAATATAATTTCATCACCGGGCGCGACAAACTTGTCATCGACATCGGCATGAACGCCGGTCTGGCATCGCTCTTCCTGGCGAGGGATCCCTCGGTGCGGGAGGTACATGCATTCGAGCCGTTTTCGCTGCCCTATACCAGAGCGTTGAGGAATTTTGCGCTAAACCCGACGACGGCCGCCAAGATCAGGCCCAACCAATTCGGACTGGGCGAAAAAGACGACCAGATGGAGGTCATGGTCCGCCCCGATGCGACGATCGGAATCTCCGTGAGAGGAGCGGATACGGGCAGGCCGGAGACGATCCATATCAAGGAAGCGGCCGATATCATCGGGCCGCTTGCCGAGCACGCTCGAAGCGCCGACATGGATCTCGTCATCAAAATGGATTGCGAGGGATCGGAGTTTGGAATTTTTGAGGCCCTGGCGAGGCATGGTCTTTTCGGATCGATCAATGCCATGGTGATCGAATGGCATAAATGGTGGTCCAAAGATAAGAACCAGATGACGCTCATCGCTCCATTGCTCGATGCAGGCTTCATCGTGCTGGATAAGACGCAGCTGTCCAATCCCCATGCGGGGTTATGCTATGCCGTCAGGGCAGCGCGGTGATCGTTGATGGCATGTGAGCCCGGAGCTGCATTTTCAGTGGCGATGCCGATCGTCCGGGAATTCAATGGTTGGGGTGGACCTGCAGACGACCTCGGTGGTTGGCAATTCGGACATTGCCGATGAACTGCGCGGTAGCGGCCTCCCAGGAATAGTTGAGTGCCAGCGAGCGGGCAGCATCGCGGGAGCAGGAGAGTGCGGCAAGGCAGGCTGTCGCCAGATCCGCATCGACGACGCCGGCTGTCCTGTCTCCCCCCAGGATGTCTGCGGGGCCGGTAACCGGATAGGCCGCGACCGGAACGCCGCTCGCCAGTGCCTCCAGGATGGCATTGCCGAAGGTGTCGGTCTTCGATGGGAAGACGAAGACGTCGGCCTGCGAATAGGCGTGTGCCAATTCCTCGCCGAACTTCGCTCCCAGAAAATGCACATCCGGGTAGAGCTTCTGCAGTTCCGCCCGCGCGGGACCATCGCCCACCACCACTTTCGATCCAGGCAGGTCGAGATCGAGGAAAGCGGGCAGGTTCTTTTCCAGCGCCACGCGACCGACAGTCATGAAGATCGGACGAGGCAGGCCGAAGGGGTTGTCCTCCAGCGGGTGCGGCCGAAAAAGGCGGGAATCAATGCCGCGGCTCCAGGGCAGCAGATTGTGAATGCCGCGCAGTTTGAGTTCGCTTGCAAGGCTTGGTGTCGCAACCATGCAGCCGTAGCCGGCATTGTGAAACCATTTGACGAATGCGTAGAGCCAGCTTTCCGGTATCGGCAGGCGGGCGGCCACATATTCCGGAAAGCGGGTGTGATAGCTCGTGGAAAAAGGCATGCCGTTTCTTAAGCACCAGCGCCTTGCCGTGAGCCCGAGGGGACCTTCGGTGGCAATGTGGACATAAGTCGGCCGGAGTGCTTCTATTCTTGCGGCGATCTTGCGATAGCTGGAGATCGAAAGCCGGATTTCCGGATAGGTCGGGCAAGGGATGTTGCGAAAGCCGTCCGGCGTGATCATCGAAACCTCGACGCCCATGCGCGTCAGTTCCCGATTGGTGTTCTCGATGGAGCGGACGACGCCGTTGACCTGCGGGTGCCAGGCATCGCTGACGATGAGCAGCCGTTCGGGTACCGCGACAGGTGTCGCCGCCTGCGCCCAGGTGGTTTGATCAATGTCTGACAAGCGTTGCAACATGCCCAAAACAGTCCATCCGCACCGCATCCTCATGATGACGGTGCCAGCGATTGCGGTGTTTCAAACATGATTCCCGCGCCCACTCTATTGTGGGGGGTGTCCATGATGGAAATATTACAGCGTTTAGTGGATGGATTTCAGCTTCTCGGGTGCGACGAGCGCACCGTATTCCTGAATGACTTTTGCCGCGATTTTTGCGGCGAAGCCGGCTGCGGCAACGGCATCCTTGTGCTGCAGATAGTGAGCCAGAAATGCGCCGTTGAAGCTGTCGCCGGCGCTGGTCGTATCGATCACCTTGACGACCTTGACCGCTGGGACGAGCGTCTCGTCTGCGCCGTCGCCAATGGTCGCGCCGTCGGCGCCATTCTTGACGATGACCATGGCGGCTCCGTATTGCCGGTAGCGGCGTATGGTGGCGGCGATCGAATCGTCGCCGAAATGGGCGGCTTCATCATCGAAGCTCGGCATGACGAGTGTCGCGGCGCGCGCACCCTCTGCAATCATCGTGTGCATCGCGTCGAGGCTGGACCAGAGGCGCGGCCGCAGGTTGGGATCGAAGGCGACCAGCTTACCGGCAGCCTTGGCGCGGCGCAGTTCTGCAAGCAGGGTGAAGGCGTCTTCGCGCGACAGGATCGCCAGCGTGATGCCGGAAAAGTAAAGTACGTCGGAGGCTTCGATTGCGGTGCGCAGGGCATCGCCATCGGCAGCAAGCTGGCGGGCGGCAGAACTGTCGCGCCAATAGCTGAAAGAGCGTTCGCCGTCTTTCAGATTGATCATGTAGAGGCCCGGCGTCTTGCCGCGGAGGCGGCGGATGCTTTCCGTGCCGATGCCGGCGCCACTCATGAAGGCGACCATCTCGTCGGACATGGCATCGTCGCCGAGTGCGGTGAAATAATCGATCGCCCAGTCTGCCGGCAGGCAGGCGCGGGCATACCAGGCGGTGTTGAAGGTGTCGCCGGCAAAGCCCTTGCGCAGGTGTCCGTCATCGGCCTGCGACAGTTCCACCATGCATTCGCCGATCGATAGAAAACGCCCGCCCAAGACTGCCTCCTGCATTTTGTCTTGGTGCTGCATACGCGCAAGCGGCGGCTGGGGCAAGGTGGACGGCGGCAGCCGCCGTCCACTTTTCCTAGAACTGCCTTATGGCCGATCCATATGATAGCAAGCTGCCGTTTGGCCCGGACGCACCTGCTCGGTCGGCGGCATTTTCGTGCGGCAGACATCGGTCGCTTTCCAACAGCGGGGCGAGAAGACGCAGCCCGGCGGTGGGTTGAGCGGCGAGGGCGGATCGCCCTGCAGGCGGATGCGCTCGCGGCCGCGTGCCAGTTTCGGGTCGGGGATCGGCGCGGCAGAGAACAGCGCCTGCGTATAGGGATGCGCCGGATGGTCGAAGACCGTCGCGGCTTCGCCCGCTTCCACCACCTTGCCGAGATAGAGCACCAGCACGTCGTCCGAGATCAGGCGTACGACGGAAAGGTCGTGGCTGATGAAGATCAGGGTCAGGCCGAACTCCTTGCGCAGGCGGCGCAGAAGCGTGATGACCTGGCCCTGGATCGAGACATCGAGGGCCGAGACCGGCTCATCGCAGATGATGAGCTTCGGCCGGGTGATGACGGCACGGGCGATGCCGATGCGCTGTGCCTGGCCGCCCGAGAACTCGTGTGGGTAACGGTTGATCATCTCGGGGACGAGACCGACGGCCGCCATGATCTCGCGAACGCGATCCTGACGGTGCGCGCGGCTCAGTTTCGGTTCGAAGACGGTCAGTGGCTCGGCGATGATGTCACCGACGGTCATGCGCGGATCGAGCGAGGCGATCGGGTCCTGGAAGATGATCTGCATGTCGCGGCGGGCGGCGCGCATCTCCTCCTCGGTGAGATCGAGCAGGTTGCCGCCCTGCCACATGATACGACCCTTCTGCGCCTTGATGAGCCGCAGGATCGAGCGGCCGAGCGTGGACTTGCCGCAGCCGGACTCGCCGACGATACCGAGTGTGCGTCCGGTCTTCAACTCGAAGCTGACATCGTTGACGGCCGTCAGGATCATCGGCGGCTTGAAGAGGGATTTCGACGGCAGCTCGAATTCGGTCGTCAGATGCTCGACCTTCAGAAGCGTTTGCTCAGCCATGGACGAGGCTCCGTTCCTGATTAGCCGAAAGGGGATGGAAGCAGGCCGTGCAGCGTCGCGACGCAAGTTGAGCGAGCGGCGGCGCCGCATCCAGACAGTCGTCCTGCACATGGGCGCAGCGCGGCGAGAAGGCGCAGCCGCGCGGCAGGTGCATCAGGTTCGGCGGTCGTCCGGGGATGACGGTGAGATCGTCGACATCCTGGTCGGGGCGCGGGATCGCCGAGTGGAGCGCTGCCGTATAGGGATGGGCCGGACTTTCGAACAGCTCCTCCACCGGCGCTTCCTCGACGATGCGACCGGCATACATGACGGCGACGCGGTCGGCGAGGCCGGCAACGACACCCAGGTCATGAGTAATCATGACGAGCGCCGTGTGCATTTCCGCCGTCAACTCGTTGAAAAGATCGAGGATCTGCGCCTGGATCGTCACGTCGAGCGCCGTCGTCGGCTCGTCGGCAATGAGGAGCTTCGGCTTGGTGAGTAGCGCCATGGCGATGACGATGCGCTGGCGCATACCGCCGGAAAGCTCGTGCGGATAGAGGTTGAAGCGCCGCGTCGGATCAGGGATGCCGACCCGCTTCAGCATATCGAGCGCCGCTGTTGAGGCCGCACGCGCCGTCAGGCCGCCATGGACCTCCAGCTGCTCCGTCAACTGCCTGGATATGCGCAGCGACGGGTTGAGGGCCGTCATCGGGTCCTGGAAGACCATGGCCATGTCCTTGCCACGCACATGGTCGAGTTCGCGCGGCTTCAGGGTCAGCAGATCCTTGCCGTCGAGCAGCGCCTGGCCGCTGGTGCGGCCGTTCTTGGCGAGCAGGCCCATCAGGCCGAGGAAGGTCTGGCTCTTGCCGGAACCGGATTCGCCGACGATGGCGATGCGTTCGCCGCGGCCGACTTTCAGGTTCATCTTCGATACGGCTGCCACTTCGCCTTCTGGCGTGCGGAACGTGATCGAATAGTCTTTGAGTTCGAGAAGTGTCTCTGTCATGTCAGCGATCCTTCGGATCGAATGCGTCGCGCAGACCGTCGCCGATGAAGAGCAGGCTCATCAGCAGCGCGACCAGGAAGCCGGCCGGGAAGAACAGCAGCCAGGGCGTCGTCTCCATGCCGGCAGAGCCTTCGGCAATCAGCGTGCCGAGAGACGTCAGCGGCTCCTGAACACCGAAGCCGAGATAGGAGAGGAAGCTCTCCGTCGCAATGATTTCCGGGATGGTCAGCGTCGCATAGATGACGACCGGGCCGACGAGGTTCGGCACGATGTGCTTGAGGATGATCTTGAACGACCGCTGCCCGGAGGCGCGGGCGGCCTCGATGAATTCCCGCTGCTTGATCGACAGGGTCTGGCCGCGCACGATGCGGGCCATGGTGAGCCATTCCAGCGCACCGATCGCCGCAAACAGAAGGTAGACGTTACGGCCGAAGATCACCATCAGCAGGATGACGAAAAGCACGTAGGGCAGGGCGTACATGATATCGACGAAGCGCATCATGATTGCATCGACGCGGCCGCCGAAATAGCCGGCGACTGCGCCGTAGAGCACGCCGATGACGACCGAAACGAGGGTCGCCACCAGAGCAACGGTCAGCGAGACGCGTGTACCGTAGAGCGTGCGGGCCAACAGGTCACGGCCATTGCCGTCGGTACCGAAATAGTGGCCCGCGGCAAAGTCCGGAGCGCCGCGGAACGAGTTCCAGTCCGGATCCTCGTAGTTGAAGGGCAGGAAATACGGGCCGAATATGGCGACCAGCACCAGCACTGCCAGCACGATCAGCGAAAGTGCTGCCGCCTTGTTGCGCAGGAGGCGACGCATGGCATCGCCGGTGAGGGAGCGCCCCTTGGGTGCGAGCCCTTCTGCCGAAAGCAATTCCGCTTCCAGCAATTCTCTCTTGGCGGAATTGAGGATCATCGCATTCTCACTTTCGGATCGAGCCAGGCATAGGCGATGTCCACCAGCAGGTTGAGGACCACGATCAGGACCATGTAGAAAATGACCGTGCCGAGAACCATGCCGTAGTCGCGGTTCAGCGCCGCTCCGACAAAGTAGCGGCCGACGCCGGGGAGACCGAAGATGCTCTCCACGACCAGCGAACCGGTGAGCAGGTAGCTTGCTGCCGGTCCGAGATAGGAGACGACGGGCATCATGGCCGGCTTCAATGCGTGCCGCATGATCGTCAGCCGCGGGCCGATGCCCTTGGCCTTGGCGGTGCGGATGAAGTTTTGGCTCATGACCTCGATCATCGAGCCGCGCATCAGGCGTGAGATGCGTGCCGCATGCGGCAGCGTCAGTACGATGATGGGCAGGATCAGGAACTTGATCGAACCATCGCCCCAGCCGCCGACCGGCAGCCAGCCGAGCGTGTTGCCGAAGACGAGCTGAAGGATGGGGGCGATGAGGAAGCTTGGCATGACCAAGCCGATGAGGAGACCTCCGCCCAGCCAGTAGTCGGCCGCGCGGTTTTGATAGAGCGCCCCAAGACAGCCTATGAAGACGCCGACGACCGTTGCAAGCACGAAGGCGACGCCGCCGATAGTCAGCGTATAGGGGAAGCCGGACATGATCTGCTGGGTGACGGTGAAGTCCTGATTGGCGAAGGAGGGGCCAAGGTCGCCCTTCATGACGTCGCCGACATAGATCAGGTATTGCTCAACCAGGGGCTTGTCGAGGTTGTAGTGAGCCGCAAGGTTGGCTTTGACTTCGGGCGGCAATGGCCTTTCGCCATCGAAAGGGCCGCCAGGAGCGAGGCGCAGAATGAAAAAACACACTGTCACGGCAATCCACAAGACAGGGATTGTCGACAGCAAACGACGGAGAGCGTAGCCAAACATGGTCTTAGACGGCTCCCTCCCGGTTGTGTCCGGGAGGGAGCCTGTTCCCAATTATTCTTTAACCGACAGCCAGCGCGTGCGGTGGATGTCTTGGATGTTGTCGACGAAGCCCTGGACCTTCGGGGCGACGATGTTCTGGGAAACGTAGTAGTAGATCGGGATTGCGGCGCTGTCGTCGAGGGCCAGCTGTTCGGCCTTCTTGTAGATCTCGGCGCGCTTCTTCAGATCGATCTCTTCGTTGCCCTGCTTGATGAGGGCATCGTAATCCTTGTTGCTCCAGCGGCCGTAGTTCATTTCGACGCCGGTGGACAGCAGGTTCAGGAAGTTGATCGGGTCGTTATAGTCGGCGAGCCAGCCGGCGCGACCGATCTGCACCTCGCCGCGCTGCATTTCATCGTAATGCACCTTGGTTTCGGTGTTGTAGAGCTCGATATCGACGCCAAGCGGCTTCCACATGGCGGCGATCGCAACGGCGATGCGCTTGTGGTTGTCGTTGGTGTTGTAGCGCAGCTGTGTCTTCAGCGGATGGTCTGGACCGAAGCCTGCTTCCTTCAGCAGCTTCTTGGCCTCTTCGACCTTCTGCTTGTAGGGCTCGTCCTTCCAGCTGACATAGGCCGGCTCGCCGTAATTGGCCGTGCCCGGCGGTACCCAGGAATACATCGGCAATTCACCGGTTCCGAGGATCTTCGGGCCGATGACCTCACGGTTGACGGCCATGGAGAGAGCCTGGCGGACGCGCTTGTCGTTGAAGGGCGGCTTGGTGGCGTTCAGGACGTAGTAGTAGGTGCCAAGGAAGGGCACCACATGCGCCTGGCCGGGAAGGTTCTTCTGTATCCACTCGAACTGGTCAGCGGGGAACGAGGTGAGGATATCGAATTCGCCGGCACGATAGCGCTTCAGGGCAGCGGCCTGATCTTCCAGCGTGTAATAGTTGACGTTGTCGATCTTCACGTCCTTGGCGTCGTAATACTGGTCACTCTTGACCATGCTGACGTGCGAACCAGGCACCCATTCGGTGGGCTTGTACGGGCCGTTGGTGACGATGTTGCCGATCTTGACCCACTGGTCGCCCTTGGCTTCCACGACGTGCTTGGGCAGCGGATAGGCCGTGTAGTGCATCAGGGCGTTGAGGAAGTAGGGGGTGGGATTCTCGAGCGTGATTTCCAGCGTCTTGTCGTCGATCGCCTTGACGCCGAGCTGGGTCGGATCCTTGATCTCGCCCTTGTTGATCTTTTCCGCGTTCAGGATCGTATATTGCAGATAGGCGTACTGTGCGGCGGTCTTCGGGTCCATCAGGCGCTGGAAGGCAAAGACGAAGTCCTGTGCCGTCACCGGCTGGCCGTCTGACCACTTGATGCCGTCACGCAGCTTGAAGGTATAGACCTTCTGGTCGGGGGAAATGGTCCAGCTTGCGGCCTGGCCAGGAATGGGGTTGTCCTTGGGATCCTCGGTCACCAGTCCTTCGAAAATATCGCCGTCGATGCGGTTTTCCCAGTCGCCGGAAATTTTTTGCGGGTCGAGCGAAGTCGGGTCGCCGCCGTTGTGGATATTCAGTGTGGCAGCATGCGCGGAGAAGCTCAATACCGTGCTGACGAGAGCTGTCGCGAGGAATTTTCTGGTGAAATGAGTCATACCTTTTCCCACCTTTCTGGAGTTATTATCCTTGTTTTACAAGGGTGTTTTTGATCCCGCAGGTGACCTGTACGTGCAGGTCAATGCGGGAAGTTATCGAAAGCGACGTCGCTTTCAAGTCAAAAAAAGTCGGGCATGCTTAGCGTGTGAACTTTCATATTGATAATTCGCTAAAATTGATACTGCGAATTTATCCGCCCGTTGGTTGAACTTCCCAGCAAGCCGATTGCAGCTTGCCGCCCGCGCCCGAGTGTGCAAACTGGAGAACCTTGTGCGATATCGAGGCGGTTTGATGAAATCGACGAATGACGTGGCGGGAGCCGACTGGTGGCGCGGGGCTGTGATCTATCAGGTCTATCCGCGGTCGTTTCAGGACACGGATGCCAACGGGCTCGGCGACATCAGGGGGATAACCCGGCGCTTGCCTCACATTGCCGCACTCGGGGTCGATGCGATCTGGCTGGCGCCTTTCTTCACCTCGCCGATGGCCGACATGGGCTATGACGTCGCCGATTATTGCGACGTCGATCCGATTTTCGGCACGCTTGCCGACTTCGACGAGATGATGGCGGCAGCGCACGAGCTGGGGTTGAAGGTCATCATCGACCAAGTGATCTCGCACACGTCGGACCGGCATCCCTGGTTCGTGGAGAGCCGGGAAAGCCGCGACAATCCCAAGGCGGAGTGGTATGTCTGGGCCGATCCGAAGCCAGACGGCACGGCGCCCAACAACTGGCTGTCGATCTTCGGCGGACCCGGCTGGGAGTGGGACGGCGTGCGCCGGCAATATTACCAGCACAACTTCCTGACCTCGCAGCCGGATCTGAACTTCCACCATCCGGAGGTTCAGGACGCGGTGCTTTCGGCCGTGAAATTCTGGCTGGACCGAGGCGTGGACGGTTTCCGCCTGGATACGGTCAATTACTATTTCTGCGACAAGAAGCTCCGGGACAATCCGGCGGCGCTCGTCGCATCGAGCGGGCTCGATGCTCCCGAAAGCAACCCTTACGGGATGCAGAACCACCTCTACGACAAGACGCAGCCGGAGAATATCGGCTTTCTGAAGCGGTTCCGGGCATTGCTCGATCAGTATGAAAACCGCACGACCGTCGGCGAAGTGGGCGACGGCGCGCGCTCGCTGGAGACGGTCGCGGCCTATACCAGCGGCGGCGACAAGCTGCATATGTGCTACACGTTCGACCTTTTGGGGCCTGATTTCACGCCGGCGCATTTCCGCCGCTGCGTCAGCGATTTTCAGGATAATGTCGTTGACGGCTGGGTCTGCTGGGCCTTTTCCAACCATGACGTCCAGCGTCATGTCAGCCGTTTTGCCGAGAATGAGGAAGAGCAGCCGCGTGTCGCAAAGCTCGCGATTTCGCTGCTATCAACCCTGCGCGGTTCGATCTGCCTCTATCAGGGCGAGGAATTGGGTCTGCCCGAGGCGGAGCTTGCCTTCGAGGATCTGCGCGATCCCTACGGCATTCGCTTCTGGCCGGCCTTCAAGGGGCGTGACGGATGCCGCACGCCGATGCCCTGGGAGGCGAGCCGCGCCCATGCCGGCTTTACGACGGCCGACAAATCGTGGCTGCCGGTTCCCTATCAGCACGCGGCGCTCGCCGTCGACAAGCAGGAAGCCGACGGGGATTCGGTGCTGCATCACTATCAGCGGACACTGGCCTTCCGTGCGGAACATGCCGCCTTGCGCGATGGTGATATGACCTTCCTCGACACGGAAGAAGACGTTCTCGCGTTCACGCGCTCCGAGGGAGAGGAGACGCTGCTCTTCGTCTTCAATCTCTCCCGCAAGCCCATGAAGGTCGCCTTGCCGAAAGAGATCAAGCTTGGCAAGACGATCGCCATGCCAGGGTTTGGCACGGCGGATGCCGGAGCGGCGGTGGCGCTTGATGCGCTTGATGTCTATTGCGGCAAGCTTGCCTGATCAGCCGATCAGCATGAACTTGTCGACATCGACAAGGCCCTTGTCCGATATCTTCAGATGCGGGATCACGGGCAGGGGCAGGAAAGCAAGCTGCAGGAAGGGTTCTTCCAGCGTCGCGCCAAGGGCATAGGCCGCCTGACGCAGATGGTGCAGCGTGTCGCGCACGCTTTCGTAGGGCTCGAGGCTCATCAGGCCGGCGACCGGCAGGGAGATCTCGCCGGTCACGACGCCATCCTCGACGACGACGAAGCCGCCGTTGATGTCGCTGAGGCGGTTGGCGGCGAGCGCCATGTCATCCTCGTTGACGCCGACAACGCAGATATTGTGGCTGTCATGGCCGACGGTCGAGGCGATGGCGCCCTTCTTCAACCCGAACCCCTGGACGAAACCGTTGGCGTGGTTGCCGTTCTTGCCATGCCGCTCGATGACGGCGACCTTGATGACGTCGTTGCCGGGATCGATATCGGTCTGGTTGCCCTTGGTCGGCAGGCGATAGCGGCGATGTTCGGTGATGATCTTGCCTGGTGTCACGCCGATGACGGAGCTTTCGCCTTCGCTGACCGGGACGCCGAAGTCGGCAGCGTTGATCGGGCGGGCCTTGACGCTATCAAGGCCGACCGGAGCAATGGCATTGCGGGTCGCGAAGAGTTCGGCCGTCACCTGTCTGCCGGAGGAGAAGACGATCTCGGCCTTGCAGTTTTCGAGGCTGTCGATGACGACGAGATCGGCGCGCCAGCCGGGCGCCACGAGGCCGCGATCGCGCAGGCCGAAGGCGCGGGCGGCCGAAATCGAGGCGGCGCGATAGATCGCCAAGGGCTCGACGCCATGCGCAATTGCCGTGCGGATCATGTAATCGAGATGGCCTTGTTCGGCGATATCAAGCGGATTGCGGTCGTCGGTGCAAAGCGCGAGGTGGGGTGACAGGCGCTCGGTGATGATGGGCATCAGCGCATGCAGATCCTTGGAGACGGAGCCCTCGCGCACGAGAATATGCATGCCCTTGCGGATCTTTTCCAATGCCTCTTCTGCCGTGGTGGATTCGTGCTCCGTGCGAATGCCTGCGGAGAGATAGCCATTGAGGTCATTGCCGCGCAGCAGCGGCGCGTGGCCGTCGATATGGCCGCCCTGGAAGGCTTCGAGCTTCGCCATGCAGACGGGATCCTTATGGACCACGCCGGGGAAATTCATGAATTCGGCAAGGCCGATCACCTGCGGATGATTACGGAAGGGCAAAAGCGTTTCGATCGGCAGATCGGCGCCCGATGTTTCCAGATGCGTCGCCGGCACGCAGGAGGAGAGCTGGACGCGGATATCCATGATCGTTTCCAGCGAACAGTCGAGGAAGTATCGGATGCCTTCGGTGCCGAGAACATTGGCGATCTCATGTGGATCGCAGATGGCTGTGGTGACGCCATAGGGCAGGACGCAGCGATCGAACTCGAGCGGGGTTACCAGCGAGGATTCGATGTGGAGATGCGTGTCGATGAAGCCCGGGACGACGATGCGGCCGGAAATATCGATCTCCTGACGGCCTTGATAATCGCCGCAGGTGCCGACGATGCGATCGCCGCAGATGGCGATATCCGAGGCCACCAGCTCGCCCGTCACCAGATCGAAGAAACGGCCGTTTTTCAGAACAATGTCCGCAGGCTCCCGACCGACGCCCTGGTCGATATAGCGTTCGAGTTTGGTGGTCATGTTTGTCCCTCGCATATGGATCGCCCCTCATGCCAGTTCTTTTGCTGATGCAAAAGGAGGCGTGAGGGGCGGAGATGTATTCGAGCTTATGCCTTAGATATTATTCTGCAAGATCTCGCGAAGCTTGCCGAACAGCTCGTCGATATGGTGCTTTTCGATGATCAGCGGCGGTGAAAGCGCGATGATGTCGCCGGTGGTGCGGATCAGGAGGCCCTTTTCATAGGCCTTCAGGAAGGCGGTGAAGGCGCGCTTGGTGGGTTCGCCGGCGATCGGGTCGAGCTCGATGGCGCCGATCAGGCCGGTGTTTCTGATGTCGATGACATTCGGGCAGTCCTTGAGCGAATGCAGGGCGTCGGCCCAGTAATCGGAAAGCTCGGCTGCGCGGGTGAGCAGGCCTTCTTCCTTATAGGTGTCGAGTGTTGCAAGCGCCGCGGCCGAGGCGATGGGGTTGCCGGAATAGGTGTAGCCGTGGAAGAACTCGATCATGTGCTCAGGCCCCTGCATGAAGGCGTCATGGATCTCCGAGGTGACGAAGACCGCGCCCATCGGGATGACGCCGTTCGTCAGGCCCTTCGCCGTGGTGATGATATCAGGCTTCACATCGTAATACTGAGCGGCAAAGGGGGTGCCGAGACGGCCGAAGCCGGTGATGACTTCGTCGAAGATCAGCAGGATGCCGTGCTTGGTGCAGATTTCGCGCAGCTTCTGCAGGTAGCCTTTCGGCGGAATGAGTACGCCGGTGGAGCCGGCGACCGGTTCGACGATGACGGCCGCGATGGTCGAGGCGTCATGCAGCGTGACGATGCGCTCCAGCTCGCTGGCAATATCACCGCCATGCTCGGGCTCGCCGCGGGTGAAGCTGTTCTTGCCGGGGAGATGGGTGTGCGGCATGTGATCGACGCCGGTGAGCAGCGTGCCGAACATCTTGCGGTTCGTGACGATGCCACCGACGGAGATGCCGCCGAAGTTGACGCCGTGATAGCCGCGCTCGCGGCCGATGAGGCGGAAGCGCGAGCCGTTGCCCTTCACGCGGTGGTAGGCAAGCGCGATCTTCAGGGCCGTCTCGACCGACTCCGAGCCGGAATTGGTATAAAGGACATGGTCGAGGCCTTCAGGAGCGATATCCACCAGGCGGTTCGCCAGCTCGAAAGCTTTTGGGTGGCCAAGCTGAAAGGCGGGAGCATAGTCGAGCTCGCCCGCCTGCTGGCCGATGGCTTCGGTAATTTTCGGCCGGCAGTGTCCCGCGTTCACGCACCACAGACCTGCTGTTCCGTCCAGTACCTGCCGACCGTCGTGGGTGGTGTAGTACATATCCTTGGCGCTGACGAAGAGGCGCGGTTCCTTCTTGAATTGGCGGTTGGCCGTAAACGGCATCCAGAAGGCGCGCAAATCGTTGGGGGTGGCATTCAAACGGTCCGACATGCTGTTCTCCAATGGCCATTCGGGGGCTCATTTCCCGACCGCGGCGCTGCGCCGCGCGATTATATTTACTGCTTGGTCAAATTATCAGCCGGCCCTTTTGCGTCAAGGCAAAGATGGGGGCGGAGAAGGGAGGTTGGCTATCCGGCGAGGATTGGATCGCTGCGCATCGACGTGGCGGAAGAAGAATTGTCCGTAGACGTGATACGGGCTCGTCCAGACATGAAAAAACTGGCAAATCCGAAGATTTGCCAGTTAAAGCAGTAAAACACCTGGTAATGAAAGCAAGTCGATCCTTCAGGGTCTAAAGTGTCCCCCACGGATCGTCTGTCGACAGGCCATGAGCTTTTAAGGCTCTTAAGCAGCCGATCTACTTTTTTCCGGCTCGCAATAAATGTCTTCCAGCGTTTCAAGAACACGGATCACCGATTCCGATGTGCTGGAGTAGTAAATGGTTTGAGCGTCACGACGCGTCTTGACCAGCTTCTGAGCGCGAAGCTTCGAAAGATGCTGCGAAAGTGCTGATTGGCTCAGTCCGACCTGATTGGCAAGAACGCCAACAGGAACTTCACCCTTAACGAGACTGCAAAGGATCAAAAGACGCTTCGGGTTCGCCATTGCTGATAATAATGCTGCCGCAACATTAGAGTGTTCGGCCAAATCTCTTGTCTTCATCTGTTAATCTTCCCAATGCGGAGCGTACATCAGAAACTGTGCTATTTCCAACCCGGCCCTAACCGATATCTAACAATACCAAGAGGGGTCGAAGATTGTATATACCTAAATTTAAGGTATCGAGTATGCTGTTTTAGGTATGTACGTATGATGCCTCGGCGATAGTGCGAAGGTCTCCAACGTCCCATCCAGGGGCTTAATTAGACCAAAATAGGTCGATTCTTATCGTTTCGGAGCCGCAAATATGCCAATTTTGGTCACCGCGGATTTGCAACCTGTCAATATTGGCCGTTTCTACGTTAAGCTGTCTACCTACTAATTCTCGCACTATTGTATGATTTTATTACCGCTGAGTTTTGTTGTCGGTTCGAAGCGCCGTCAGGTCCGCTGAGGACAAGATATAGGCCCTTCCGAAGCCGCCGTTCAGGCTGGCATCAAGCGGAACGAGGCGGAAAAAGCAGAAATCCGGAAAGTCGATATAGAGCTTGGATTTCGGGTGGCGATCGAGAAAAAGCGTTCGAATGCGATCGTGAGCTTGGCTTTGCCGATCGATGCGCTCCGCGTTGCAGCGTAAGGTCAGGCGAGGATGGGCGAGAGGGTCGCCCTTGCCGGGATCGCCAAAGAGCGCGGAAGCGCGGCTGTCCTTCATCAAAGCCTTGGTATGTGAGGAGAGACCGGAGACCAGAATGACCGGCGCGCCGTCGGCATCCGTGGCGACCAGGACGCGGCTGACGGAGGGAAAGCCGGTTTCGGGGTCGATGACGGCCAAGGCTGCATGTGCGGCTTTGTGCATGAGGTCGCGCGCCTGAATGCGCGCATCCTCGTTCGTTTCCCGGATCACCGATGGTTTATCGTTCATTAACGGCTCCATGAATTGAGGAGCAGTTGCGAACGACTACTCCTTTCGCCGGTGGCTGGTCAGGCCCGACACGACGTCTTGCGCCGAGATCGTTCCAATAATCGTGCCGTTGTCAACAACGCCGATGTTGCCCGGCTGACGTGTCAGGGCGTCAAGAATATCGACAAGCGGCGTCGCGGCGGTTGCCGTGGCGGTGACGGAACCGGCATTGGCCGAATGTCCGACGCCTTGCTGCATGATGTCCCGTGCCGTCAGCATGCTGATCGGGTTCATGTGCTGCACGAAGTCGGCCACATACTGATCAGCCGGATTCTTGACGATCTCCTGCGGTGTTCCGCACTGGATGATGTGTCCGCTTTCCATGATGGCGATACGGTTGCCGATGCGGAATGCTTCATCCAGATCGTGGCTGACGAAGAGGATCGTCCGCTTCAGGCGGCGCTGGAACTCCAGGAGCTCGTCCTGCAGGCGGGTGCGGATCAGCGGGTCGAGGGCGGAGAACGGCTCGTCCATAAGCAGGATCGGGGCACCGGTCGCGAAGGCACGTGCCAGGCCGACGCGTTGTTGCATGCCGCCCGAGAGTTCGTTGACCTTGCGATTGGCCCATTGCGCGAGGTTGACGAGCTGAAGCTGCTCGTCGACGCGCTTCTTGCGTTCTGCTTCCGGCACACCGGCAAGCTCAAGCCCGAAGCCGACATTGTCGGCGACCGTGCGCCAGGGCAGAAGCGCGAACTGCTGGAAGACCATGGAGACGGTGTGCATACGCAGGTCGCGCAGGGCCTTTGGGCTGCAGGAATAGGGGCTGACCGCGCCGTTCTTCGTGTTGACGGAGACCTCGCCGCGCACAACCGGCGCCAGGCCATTGACGGCACGCAGCAGCGTTGATTTGCCAGAGCCGGACAGGCCCATGAGTACCAGGATTTCGCCTTCCTCGATTTGCAGCGAGGCATTGGCGACACCGAGCACCATGCCGGTAGACTTGCCGATCTCGTCGCGCGACTTGCCTTCGTCGACGAGTTTCAGCGCGGCATCGGGACGATCGCCGAAGATGATGCTGACATTTTTGAAATCGACGGCGACGGTCATGAGCGGTCTCCTTCGCCGGGCGCGCGGAACATACGGTCTAGAATGATCGCCAGGATGACGATGCAGGCACCGGAATCGAAGCTCTTGGCGACGTTGACGCTATTCAGCGCGCGCAGAACCGGCACGCCTAGGCCGGGGGCGCCGACGAGTGCGGCGATCGAGACCATCGAGAGCGACAGCATGATCGTCTGCGTCAGGCCTGCCATGATCTGCGGCGTGGCAAAGGGCAACTCGACCTTGCGCAGAACCTGGCGCGGCGTCGCGCCGAAGGATTCGGCTGCTTCCACCAGCGAAGGGGGAGTGGAAATAATGCCGAGGCGGGTCATGCGGATCGGTGCGGGAAGAGCAAAGACGACGGTGGCGACCAGGCCCGGGACCATGCCGAGACCGAGCAGGATCATTGCCGGCACAAGATAAACGAAGGTAGGGATGGTTTGCATCAGATCGAGGATCGGCCGCATGATGGCGTAAAGCCACGGACGTCGGGCTGCCGCGATACCGAGGGGGACGCCCACCAGCATGCACACGAAGGTGGAGGCCAGCACCAGCGCCAGCGTCTCGGTCGTCTCTTTCCAATAGCCCTGGTTGATGGTGATCAGCAGGCCGATCAAGGTGAGGACCGTGATCGTGACGCTCCGGCGCATCCAGTAGGCGATTGCCGTGAAGACAACGACGACGATCAGTGGATGCGGTGCCTGCAAGACGAACAGCAGTCCGTTGATTCCATGCGCGACAACGAAGGAAAGGCCGTCGAAGAACCATGTGACATTGCTCGTCAGCCAGTCGACGACGGCTTTGGCCCATGGCCCGATGGGGATGCGGTAATCGGTTAACCAGTTCACGTCTTTGCCCACGATTGGGGGCGGCGTTTCCGATTGTTACGTATGCTGCCGGAGGTGCCGCCGAAGAATAACGGTCTGTCACGCCACACAAGCCGTTGTCCGGGTGGTGGCGGGACGCGAAAGCAAGCAGTCCATCCTGGGAAGAGAAAGGGGCGGTTTAGCCGCCCCTGCATCCACCCGCGTTACAGGCCGAGCTTGGCCTTGACCGCTGCCAGGCCGTCACCGCCATCCTTGGTGGTGACGCCGGCAAGCCATGGCGTGATTGCAGTCGGATTGGCCTTCAGCCATTCCGTCGCCGCCGCTTCCGGTTCCTTGCCGTCATTCAGGATCTTGCCCATGATTTCGTTTTCCATCGGCAGCGAGAAGACGAGATTTTTAACAAAGGTGCCGACGTTCGGGCATTCCTGCAGATAACCGGCCCGGACGTTGGTATAGACGGTCGCACCACCGAAGTTCGGTCCGAACACGTCGTCACCGCCAGTGAGATAGGTCATCTTGTAGGTGGTGTTCATCGGATGCGGAGCCCAGCCGAGGAAGATGATCGGCTTGCCTTCCTTGTCGGCGCGGGAAACCTGGGCAAGCATGCCCTGTTCGGAGGACTCGACCACTTCGAAGCCCTTGAGGCCGAAGGTGTTCTTGTCGACCATGTCGATCACCAGGCGATTGCCGTCATTGCCCGGCTCGATGCCATAGATCTTGCCGTCGAGATCGTCCTTGTGGGCGGCAATGTCCTTGAAGTCCTTGATGCCGAGATCTGCGCCCTTCTGGTTGGTCGCCAGCGTATACTTGGCGCCTTCCAGATTGGCGCGGACGGTCTCGACCGATTTGTCCGCAGCGAAAGGTTTGATGTTTTCGGCCATGGAGGGCATCCAGTTGCCGAGGAAGACATCGATGTCCTTGTTCTTCAGGGACTGATAGGTCACCGGCACGGCCAGTACCTTGACGTCGGTATCATAGCCAAGCGCCTTCAGAAGAATGGAGGCGGTGGCCGTTGTAGACGTGATATCGGTCCAGCCCACATCGGCGAAGTGCACGGTGCTACAGCTTGCCGGTTCTGCTGCGGAGGCCGTGGTGGCGCCCAATGTCAGTGCGGAGAGAGTTGAAGCGAAAGCGATTGCAGTAAGGGTCATTTTTATCATTGCGTGACTCCCAGTCTAACGTTCCCAAGCAACCACCAATAACCGACATTTTCAAGCGACCACAGTGTATTTGCGGCGGTTTGAGGGGGCTGAATGCGACGCCGGTCTTTTTCTGTCCGCCGGTGACTAAGGCTTTTGCCCCTCGGGCGAGGCGCGCCTGAATCCTGTGGTTTTCGCCGCGACCATCTTTTCTTATCGCCCTGGAGCACCCATGAAGCATTCAAGGAGAATGTCATGGCCAAGCTGTACTTCCATTATTCGACGATGAATGCCGGCAAATCGACGATGCTGCTGCAGGCCGCTTATAATTATCAGGAGCGCGGCATGCGCACCGCAGCCTTCATCGCAGCCCTCGATGATCGCGCCGGGCGTGGCACGATCGCCTCGCGCATCGGCCTGACGATGGATGCGTTGCCCTTCGAAACCAGCGACGATCTCTATGTCATGGTCGATGAAATGCATGCGAGCGAGCCGCTTGCCTGCGTCTTCGTCGATGAGGCGCAGTTTCTGACGCGCGAGCAGGTCTGGCAGCTTGCCCATATCGTCGACCGCCTCGGCCTTCCGGTCATGACTTACGGGCTGCGCACGGATTTCCACGGGCGCTTGTTTCCGGGTTCGCAGGAACTGCTGACCATCGCCGACGAATTGCGCGAGGTGCGCACCATTTGCCATTGCGGGCGCAAGGCGACGATGGTCGTGCGCCTGGACGCCGCCGGCAAGGTCGTTCACGAAGGGGCGCAAATCGAAATCGGCGGCAGCGATAAATATGTCTCGCTTTGCCGTCGCCATTGGGAAGAGGCGATCACCTGCGAGTGAAGCGCGTGCAAGCCTTCGATAGCATTGCGGACTCTCTTCGGCATATGCTCATCTGTCGAGATTGAGCTGATCTGGAGGGATGATGAAATTGCTATGTCTGATGTCGATGGCCATTGTGCTTGCCTCGACCTCTTCCGTGCTTGCGGATG
The DNA here is from genome assembly GCF_040215725.1 of Rhizobium sp. ZPR4. Taxonomy (NCBI): domain Bacteria; kingdom Pseudomonadati; phylum Pseudomonadota; class Alphaproteobacteria; order Hyphomicrobiales; family Rhizobiaceae; genus Rhizobium; species Rhizobium sp. ZPR4. The sequence continues at coordinate 2,169,316 of NZ_CP157967.1, read as the reverse complement.
GCGATGCGGTCGCGGGCGCCGTCGTTTTCAAGAGATGCGGTGCCTGTCATACGGCGACCGGGCCTGACAATCGCGTCGGCCCTTCGTTGATGGGCGTCGTCGGACGAGCCGTCGCAAGCAAGCCGGATTATGCCTACTCGCCGGCGATGAGGGCATTCGGCGCGGATGGCAAGGTCTGGGATGAAGCGCTGCTGCGGAAATATCTGCCGGCGCCGCAATTCCTCGTCAAAGGCACCCGGATGGCGTTCCCCGGTCTGAAAAGCGAAAAAGACCTCGACAACCTTATTGCCTATCTGAAGAATCCCGCCGCTGCCCAATAGTTTTCGTGCATTTCCTTCGCCTCAGGAAGCGGCTAGTCTCGCGCCAGAGGTAGGGGAGGGAATGCTTTCATGGTCAGGCCTCATTCCTTCGATGTCATGCTCGACAAGGCGCGAACGACGCTCGATGACGCCATGAACGACGCGAATTCGGCAGTGGCGACGCTCGCCGGTCACGCCAGGGAGGGCGAGCGCGTCGAAGTCGTCAATTTTCCCGTCGAAGAAGCGTCCGTCCGCGAAGCGGTCGAACTGCTCGACCGTTGGAAATCGGTCACCCTGTCGCTGGTCAAGAAACTGGATCATGCGACCGAGGAGGCGGATCTGCAGCATCGGCGATTGTTCAACGAGAAGCTCGGCCTTGAAAATGCAAGCCTGCTCAACCGGACACTGGCGCGCGGACCCATGAAGCCGGAGGCTATCATCGCCGATCTCGATACGGTCCTGGCTGCATCAGCTGAACTCGATCTTCTTTTCAAGCAGGCAAGACCCGTATTCTCCCGATACTTCCATGGCTGCGAACTCCAACTCGAAGGCGTGATCGAACGTCGGCGGAAACTCGATTTCGATATAGAGGAGACGCAGCGCCGGGCCGATGTCCTGGCGGAAAAGCTCATGTATCAGCGGCGCAACCGCCCATCCTCGCGTCATGCCGATCTGCAGTCCGAACTCGAAGCGGATTATCGTGCTCTGGTGGCGGAGCAGGATAATATTCGGCGGCAAGAACAGGAGCTGCAATCCCGCCGAATGGTGCGACAGCGCCTCATAGACATTTATGAAGGGCTGGCGACTGCTCTGAATGGACAGATCGCCGCCATCGGCGCCATGGCTGCTAAGCTGAGCGTCGATATCGAGCAGCGGATCGCCTTGCTTAAGGCGCTGGCGACAGAAGTGGTGCCAGCATCGGCCACTGTTTCGCGAACGGCAGCGGTTGAGAGCCTGATCCAGGCGTTCGAGGCGAATGTGCTGGCGGGGCATGACCTTGCCGTGCGCAAGGCTCATGTCGATGCCGTCTTCAAAAGACGGCTGGAGCCGCATCTGTTACCCGTGTCCACAGACCTGAGCGGAGTAACGGAAGAGGCGCAACCTGAGGGTTGATTGCCGTTCGGCACTGAAAATTCCATGCGGACGGTTGTTGTTTTTCCCAAGAACACATATTTGCTGGAACGTGAATGGCGATAAGGACTTAATGATCCGAGGACCGCGGTGATTGTCGCGGCGTCCATTGCGCATGTTTTAGTGTGGTGCGTCCTTTGCGTGTCGGCGGGATGCGCGGTACCGTTTAGGAGGCGTGTCCATGCTTGACTCGATCACGGCGTTCTTCAAGCGGATTTGGGCCGCTATCGTACGATGGCTGGGATTGGTTTTCGTCGGGCTTAGCTGGCCATTTCTCGCAGCGCATGGCTGGTATCGGCAGCGCAACTGGCTGATCAAGCTGCCGGTTGCCGCCTTCGTGGCGCTGATGGCGCTACTTTATATCTATTTCGTTTGGCAAACGCAGGTATGGACCGGTTTCAACACGGCCTATCCGGACGTCTACAAATTCTCCGAGCGCAAATATTCGGCTGGGCAGGAGTTGCCGGCGACGGACGGCCAGCAGGCCGCCGCAACCGCGCCCAAGACCTGCCAAACCTCGGCTGTCGTCGATGTCGCAACCGATCTCATCGACTTCAACGTCAACCAGAATGCCTGGATATCTTCGATGCTGCTCTACAAGGCCGGCTTCTTCGGTATCTCATGGGATGACACGCCCTTCCTCGACAACAAGGCGTCTTTTCAGCGGGGCGTCAATTCCGTGGTTCGCCGCACCTCGGCCGAATTGGTCGATACGATCGGCCGCGTGCGCGGAACCTCCGGCATCAACAGCGATCTGCAGAAGGCGCGCGGCAACTTGCAGTTCGACGAGTCGAGCTGGTATTTCGGCCTGCATCCCTTCGGACCGAAAACGCCGAGCCCAAGCTATTATCGCGCCGCAATGACCAACCTGCGCAGCTTCAATGGCGACCTCGGCAACTGCAAGGCAATTTTTGACGGGCGCGCCGACAATCTCCTGCAGTTCGTCGACCACATAGCCAACGATCTCGGCAGCACGGCAGACATATTGGCGAAGCGCGCCGCGGATCACAGCTATGGCTGGCTGGACATGCGGGCCGACGATCGCTTCTGGTTCGCCTATGGTCAGCTCTACGCGAGCTATGGCATTCTGACCGCAGCCCGTTCGGATTTCCAGCAGGTGATCGCCGAGCGCAATGTTGGCACGCTTTGGGCTGACGTCACCACGCAATTGCAGGCAGCCTTGCGTATTCAACCCTTCATCATTTCCAATGGGCCGGAAGATAGCTCTTTCATGCCGAGCCATCTCGCGACCATGGGCTTCCATATTCTGCGGGTACGTTCAAGCCTCGTCGAAATCCGTACGGTTCTGGGCGGTCGCTAAACAAGGAATGGACTGCCCATCCGTTTCGGCGCGATGGTCGCGCATCAACGCTGAGCCCAGTCGTTGGGCTCGGTTTTGAGAGTGCTTGAATGAGGGCCTGCTTAGCTGATCAGCTTCAGGCGGATGGCTTTTGCGACGAGCTGCGTGCGGTTGACGCAATCGAGCTTCTTGATCGCATTCATCATATAAGCGTTGACCGTATGGTCGGAGAGGGTGAGGATCTGGCCGATCTCTACGGAGGTCTTCCCTTGAGCGGTCCAGCGAACCACTTCCAGCTCACGTGCCGAGAGAGAATGCGGCGTGGCACTATCGTTGCGCTTGAGGCAATTATAAGCATCGAGCGCCTGCAGCATGATCAGGGTGAGCTCGTTGATCTCACTCTGGCCAAGACTATTGCGATTGCCCATGAACCAGAAGACGAGGCGTTGACCATCCGGGGCGTTGACCGGAATGATGACGCTCATCGGGCAATTGTAATTGATCAGGAGCGCGCGAAGTTCGCGTGGTAGATCGGCGTCGGGTTCGGCGTCCTTTTCCAGCAGGTGCCAGGAGCGCGGCATTACCGAGTCGCGCGTGCGCAATAGCATTGGACAGCGGCGAACGAGCTGATGGCGATCGAATTCACGTACGAACTGGGCCGGCATCGTCCCTTCGATGAGCAACGGCGTCATCATCGTGTCGTCGGGAACCGGGGCGTTCATCAGAGCCATATGGCTGAAGCCAAAAGCTGACCCGGTCCGTTCCAGGGCCAGTGCAAAGGCCGCTTGTGTCCGAGCAGCAGCAAGCTCGGCAGAAAGCAGCAATTGTCTCTCGGCAGTAATGATATAGGACATATGAGTTGAAGCGCCCACAGCGTGTTATCGTTATCAAATACCGGATTTATGAGTGAATGCTAGACGCAAAAATACCACAGGACCAGAAATAATTTCATTTTCATATATTTTAATATTCAGACATGTAAAATTACAGAAATCTTCGCCCAAAATGGTCATTAAGCGTAAAAATAGCGTTTCCACTGGCCTAATTTCGACGAAACCGTACATTTTGCGTTGCGCTCGGCAGTTGAGGAGCAGCCGGCTGGGACGCATTTACCAGGCCAAAATGAGGTCTGAATGTGCGTTTTGGACCGCGCGGCCCGGGTTGCCAGAGAGGCAGGACTTGATCCAAAACTGTCCTATGCTTAGCGTTATGATTAACTGTTTATAACGAGTATAAGTTCGGTTCCATCTCATGTTGCTGAGATCCGACGGCGCCCATTTTCTTGTCGCCAGCTCTTGCAAGCGTGCAAGTAGTCAGGAGTTTCATCAAATGATGCGTTGCCGCGTCGGCGCGCCTTGCGAAGGCCCAAAGCGGTTGCTATCGGTCTTGCAAAAGTAATCGCTTGCAGGCGTATAGCTCATGAATTTTCGCTTCTTCCCGCAGCTTGCGGCGCGCTGTTGTCAAACGCTGTTGTGGTTCGTCACCAGCGTTTCGCTTCTGCTTGTTTCGCCTGTGCTTGCCGAAGCGGCTGGTGTCGCCGGTGGCACCCCGATGCAGTTTTTGCTCGTTCATGGCGAGATGGGCCAATGCCGGGCCGATAGCACTTGTCCAGACTGGATCTCCGCCGAAGGGCAGATCATGGCGGACACGCCGAGGAAGCTGCAGAAAATCCTGAAGCAGATCGGCAATCGCAAATTGCCCATCGTCGTCAGCTCGCCAGGTGGCGATGTCAAGGCGGCGATGGAGATGGCTCGCATCATTCGCAAGCAAAAGCTTTCGATCGCAGTTGGCCGCACCCGCTCGCGGGCGTGCCCCTATGCCGAGCCGATCTGCTCTGCGGCTTTTGCCAAGGACGGTTCGATCACAGGGCAGCCATTCTCTTATGGGGCAATCTGCTTTTCGGCCTGCCCGCTGTTTTTTGCAGGCGGCGTTCAGCGCGTTTCCAGCCCCTTCGCGCTGCTCGGGGTTCATCAGATCACTACCACCTACAGCGAAGTGCGCGTCCAGTACCGCACCGAATATGAGATGGTAGACGGCAGGCGCAAGGTCATTTCCAAGAAGGAGATCGGCCGCAAATTCGTCGGCAAATATGACACGACGAAGCTCGACAAGGCGCAAAGAGCCAGGCTGGTCAGCTTCCTCGACAAAATGGGTGTAGACCGGGGACTTGTCGATCTGATGCTTGGAACCGACCCGAATGGCATTCATCTGATTTCGCAGATGGACGCGTTGAGGCTGAAGCTGACGACGGAGCTTGCCGATGCCGATGCCCTGGTCTCGGCTCGCAACTGCAAGGAAAATCAATCGATTTCCGATTGTGTTGCGCCGGCTCCGTCGACGACCGATGCACCGATGACCAGCGCATCGGCAATGGCCGGCAAGTAGCTGCCGCTCCGGCCTCAGCTATCCTTTGGCTTTGGCTTTCGCCATGATCTTCTCCAGGAAGCCGAGCAACAGTGCCGAGACGACGAAGGCGAGGTGGATGATCGTGAACCACATCAGCTTGGCGTTGTCGTATTGGGTGGCGTTCAGGAAGATCTGCAGCAGGTGGATCGAGGAAATGGCGACGATCGAGGACGCGACCTTGATCTTGAGGCTGCCTGAATCGAGCTTGCCGATGAACGAGACCTCGCCCTGGTCTTCGGCCTCGTCAAAGCGGCTGACGAAATTCTCGTAGCCCGAAATCATTACCATGACGATCAGGCTTGCCACCAGTGCGGCATCGATGAGGCCGAGAATGGCCAGGATCATGTCGGCTTCGTCATATGCAAAGACGTTGATCGCAACCTTGTAGAATTTATAGGCAAAGGAAACGGCGTAGACGGCGAGCGAGGCGGCGAGGCCGAGATAGAAAATCACCAGGAGCCAGCGACTGGAGAGGATGATGCGCTCGACCAGCAATTCCAGGGACTTCATATCTTTTTCTTTCCTTCTCGGTTTTCATTGGATGCCGAAAATAGGCATGTCGCCGTCTTGAGACAAGGCGGTGCGTTTCGACAAACAGAGTGCTTTGCCACTATTCACACTCGATACATATTGGTTTATCCCGACAGGGAAATGACCGTATGTTTGGGGGCGAGACTTATGGCGACGACCGTGGCATCCGACATCGAGATTGCGCGCGCGGCAAAGAAGCTGCCGATTACGGAGATCGGTGCAAAGCTCGGCATTCCGGCGGAAGATCTTGCACCTTACGGCTACGACAAAGCAAAGATCGGTGCCGGGTTCATTGCGGCGCAGGCCGACAAGAAGGACGGCAAGCTGATCCTCGTCACGGCCATCAATCCGACACCGGCGGGCGAGGGCAAGACCACCACGACGGTCGGCCTTGGCGACGGCCTGAACCGGATCGGCAAGAAAGCGGTGGTCTGCGTGCGCGAGGCGTCGCTTGGCCCATGTTTCGGCGTGAAGGGTGGTGCGGCGGGCGGCGGCTACGCGCAGGTCATCCCGATGGAGGACATCAACCTCCACTTCACCGGCGATTTCCATGCGATCACGTCGGCCCACAATCTGCTGGCCGCGCTGATCGACAACCATATCTACTGGGGCAACGAGCAGAATATCGACATCAGGCGCATCACCTGGCGCCGCGCAATGGACATGAACGACAGGGCGCTGCGCGATATCGTCTCGTCGCTCGGCGGCGTTGCGAACGGCTTTCCGCGCGAAGGCGGCTTCGACATTACCGTCGCCTCGGAGGTGATGGCGATCCTCTGTCTGGCCTCCGACCTCAAGGATCTGGAAAAGCGGCTCGGCAACATCATCATCGGTTATCGCCGTGACCGCACGCCCGTCTATGCCCGCGATCTGAAGGCTGACGGCGCCATGGCCGTGCTCCTGAAGGATGCGATGCAGCCGAACCTCGTGCAGACGCTGGAGAACAATCCGGCGCTGGTGCATGGCGGCCCCTTCGCCAATATCGCCCATGGCTGCAATTCGGTGATCGCCACGCGCACGGCGCTGAAGCTCGCCGATTATGTGGTGACGGAAGCGGGCTTCGGCGCCGATCTCGGTGCCGAGAAATTTTTCGACATCAAATGCCGCAAGGCTGGGCTATCGCCGGATGCCGCCGTCATCGTCGCGACCGTGCGGGCCTTGAAGATGAATGGTGGCGTGAAGAAGGACGATCTCGGCAAGGAGAATGTCGAGGCTTTGGTCAAGGGTTGCGCCAATCTCGGCCGGCATGTCGCCAATGTCCGCAAGTTCGGTGTGCCCGTCGTCGTCGCCATCAATCATTTCATCTCCGACACGGAAGCCGAAATCGAGGCGCTGAAGAATTATGTGGCACGCCTCGGCGCCGAGGCGATCCTCTGCAGGCACTGGGCCGAGGGCTCGGCTGGCATCGTCGATCTCGCGCACAAGGTGGTGGAGCTTGCCGAATCCGGCCAGGCAAAGTTCCAGCCGCTCTATCCGGACAATCTGCCGCTTCTGGAGAAGATCGAGATCGTCGCCTCGAAGATCTACCATGCCGGCGAGGTCACGGCCGACAAGACCATACGCGATCAGCTGCGGTCCTGGGAGGATCAGGGCTACGGCCATCTGCCCGTCTGCATGGCGAAAACGCAATATTCCTTTTCGACCGATCCGAACGTCCGCGGCGCCCCCGAGGGCCACATCGTTTCCGTTCGCGAGGTGCGGCTTTCCGCCGGCGCAGGCTTCGTCGTCGTCATCACCGGCGAGATCATGACCATGCCGGGCCTGCCGAAATCGCCGGCAGCCGAGAGGATTTTCCTCAATGATCAGGGCTACATCGAAGGACTGTTTTAAGTTCAGAATTCGATTCAACTTGCCGCTTGCAGGGCACCGGTTCGGCAGCTGCACCCGAAATTGTTGTCATCCAATTTTGGTAGGATATCTAACGTATTGACCTTGTCGCACTCTGAACAAGATCGGCACGGTCTAAGCATCGTTAAGACGGAGCCGGATCGTGACCGCTGATAACCGCGCAAGTTTGGATGAGATACGGGATTTCCACGCGAAGATGATGGCAGCGGCCAGCAGTTCTTCGGACGAAAGGCTGGAGCGCGCCTTCCGCCTCGTCAGACGCGAGGCGTTCATGGGGCCGGGACCCTGGCAGATCGTCGTCAACCGACGCCATCTTGAAACGCCGAGCGACAATCCCGTTTTTCTCTATCAGAATGTTCTGGTCTCGTTGGACAAATCCAAAGGCATCAACAATGGCGAGCCGTTTCTCCACGCGGCTTTTCTTGGCGCCGTCGCTCCGCAGCCCGGCGAGACGGTCATCCAGATCGGTACGGGGACGGGATATTACACTGCCATCTTGTCGACGCTTGTGACACCGGGCGGTCATGTCCATGCCGTCGAGATCGACGAGGCATTGGCCAGCCGCACGCGTGACAATCTCTCATCGTTCGAGGGTATTTCCGTCATCTGCGCCGATGCGACCGTGCTGGAGCTTCCGGAGGCCGATCTGATCTATGTGAATGCCGGCGTCGTGGCGCCGCCGATATCGTGGCTGCAGGCATTGCGGCCGGGAGGCCGGATCATCGTGCCCTGGCAGGCGAACGACAAGGTGGGACTTGCCGTCGTGATTACACGCGGGGAACAGGGGTTCAGCGCTCGGGCCTTGATGCCTGCCTATTTCATCCCCTGTATTGGGGCTTCTGATCCGATGCAATCCACGAAAACTCCAAATGGCGGTGAGGCTCGCTCCATCCAGTCGGTTTGGCTCACTCAGGATCGAGCGCCGGATGAAACGGCGGTGGCGATCTATAGAGACCTATGGTTCTCGAATGCAGGCCTCGGGGTTTGACGAGGTTCAAAGATCGCGGCACGGCCTATCCCGCGACGCGTTTCTAGTGGCAATAACGAAAGCCGCCGTTCCTTTCGATGACATCGAGATGAAAATGGGTCTCGTGGGCAGCGTCGCTCTCCGGGTCCAAAACGGTCGTGAAGTAGAGGCAGGCAGAGGCGCTGGCTGCACGCTGGAAGGCGCCCGTCAGCGTCGGGTCCTCGCGTCGCGGCTCGATTGCGATGGTCTTGCCGTTTTCGAAGGTGAAGCTCGCGACATCGATGGCATTACCGCGGGCATGTTCGGAAATCTTGCCGGTGGAAGCATTGTTGCGCAGCCGGCAGACATAGGTCGACGCCTGATTGATGGTGACGATCTTGCCATTGTCCAATGCCGCGGCCGATGGGATGACACTTTCCTTCACCCATTGGGCTAGGGCGAGAGCCGCTTCGCAGCGCATTTTTCCTTCGGGCTTGAACTCTATGCCCGGCAGTGGGGAGCTAAGCGCGATCGGCTTGTCGATGCCGCAGCCATTGCCGTCGTCGATGCGGGCGATCTCCTTGAAGGTCGCTCCGATGGCGGTCAGCTCTTTCAGGCAGGCCTGGTGCTCCTCGTCCGGTTCGGAAGCGATAGTCAGAGGCGGACGGGGAGGACCCTGCATCTGCTGGCCAGTTGTCTGCTCCTCCGGCTGTGGCGCCGGCTTGTCTTCCGGCTGAGCCGTCGGCTTTTCCGCCGGAAGGACAGGGCTGCCCGGTGATGCAGCGGGTTTTTCTGCCGGGATCGGCGGTTCGCCATTTGGCCGAACCTGTTCCTTAGCCGGCTTTTGCTCGGGTATGGGGCCGGTCTGCGGAAGAGAGGCGGCCATGAGAAGAGTGGTGGTAGAGACTAATGAAACGATTCTAAACAGCATCAAGTAATTCAGCCAATTCTAATGATGATGCTGATAGAACGCGCGAGGCTGTCATTTCGTTGCAATTCAGCAACGTTTGCCTCTTGTCTTAAAAGATGACAATTTTATTCATGATTATAGGCGCCGTATATATTGACAATAATACTCATGTTTTTTATGCGGCAGAAAGAAGGCGGAATATTTCCGCCCGTTAACAAGATAACCTAGCCAGCCCCTTGCCTGCTTTCGACGCAGCAACCAGCCAGCCCGGTGAAGCAATTCGAAAGGAATGGTTATGGTTGTCCGGCGCTCCCGCTCGGCTCTCTTGGCATGCACCGCGTTTCTGGCCCTCGGGCTGGCCACGACATCTTTTGCGCAGACCGCAGCCCAGAATGATGAGGCGGCCAAGGGCGATCGCGTCACCAATCTGAAACCGATCGTCGTGAAGGGCAAAGGCAAGGCAAGCAAGGATGTGCTGGCCGATTCCCCGACCGCCAGCGAGACGACGGCCAAGGAAATCGACGAGAACCAGATCACGCGCATCGAGGATCTCGGCCGCAGCACGGAGGTCGGCGTCGGCTTCAACCGCACCACCGGCGGCGTCAACATTCGCGGCCTCGGCGACGACCGTGTCTTGACCACGGTCGACGGCATTGCAATCCCCTTCATGCTCGATGTCGCCCGTGGGGCGGACGGCGGCGCCAATAGCTTCGATTTCAACGCGCTTTCGAGCGTCGATGTCGTGCGCGGCGCCGATTCCAGCCGCGCTGGCTCCGGTGCTCTGGGCGGTGCTTTCGTGCTTCGCACGCTGGAGCCGGAAGATCTGATCGCACCCGGCGCGACCTGGGGCGGCGTCTTCAAGTTCGGCTATAATGGTGATGATCGCAGCATCGGGGGTTCGGCAGCGGTCGCCAAGCGCATCGACAATACGGCCGTTCTTTTCGAGGGCGGCTACACGCACGGCCACGAGCTTGAGAACAACGGCGATATCGGTGGCTATTCGACCGCGCGTACCAAAGCGGATCCGGCCGACTACAATCAGAGAAGCGGTCTCTTCAAGATCCGCCAGTATACCGATATCGGCACCTTCGGGATCACGGCTGAGCATTACAACAAAGACAAGACCATCGATGCGATGCACTCGCAGAGCCTGACCGGGAATCTCCGTCCAGGCAACTACGATACGACCGACAATACGGAACGTAACCGCGTTTCGCTCGACTACAAATATGACGCTGAAAGCGCAGATTCGCTTGTCGACACGGCCAATGCCGTCTTCTATTGGCAGAACCTCCTGCGCGAAGAAGGCGTTGAGGGCTACCGCTATACCTCCGTCATCGGCGACTATTGGCGCCGCAATGAAATGGAAGACCGCAGCATCGGCTTCAACGGCAATGCCTCCAAATCCTTCGACACCGGCGATCTGCACCACAAGGTCACTTTCGGTCTCGATACCGCTTTCGGCAAGGTGCATCAGTATTCTGCAGGTAAAGATGCCTGCGGTCCCGCCCGCTGGGCCTTCTCTTGCTCGTTCCTGCACACCAACCAGTCTGATATGCCCGACGTCGACAGCAAGCGTGTCGGTGCCTTCATTGACGACAAGATCGAGTTCGGCTCCAGCAACTTCTCTCTGACGCCGGGCCTGCGCTTCGATTGGTATGATTACTCGCCGAAGAACACGGGCGCCTATCGCGACAGCGCCAACTATCAGGGCCTGCCATCCGGCCAGTCGGACAGCCGTTTCTCGCCGAAGCTGCGTGCATCCTACCAGCCGCAGGACAATGTCGAGCTCTACGCACAATGGGCCATGGCTTTCCGCGCACCTAATGTCAGCGAGCTCTACGTGAACTACGGCGTGTCCGGCGGCTATGTCAGCTACGGCAATCCAGACCTGAAGCCGGAAACCAGCAACGGCATCGAAATCGGCACTAACCTCGGTGACGATGATTTCGGCGGTCATATCGGCGCGTTCTACAACAAATATAAGAACTTCATCGACTCATCGAGCCGTGTCGATCCGACCGGCACCTATCCGCTCGGGATCACCGAATACTTCAACCGCGCCAACGTCCGCATGTTCGGTGTTGAGGTCAACGCGCACAAGAAGTTCGACAACGGCATCCACGTCAAGGGCGCGCTTGCCTATGTGAACGGCAAGGATTCGGACAGCGGTGAGTGGATCAATTCCGTGGCTCCGGCCAAGGCGGCCTTCACTATCGGCTATGCGGCTGACGTCTGGGGAACGGACTTGACTTTCATCACCGCGACCAGCGAGCCGAAGAAGACCGGAGACAATTTCCGCACCCCCGGTTACGGCATCTTCGATCTGACGGGTTGGTGGGAGCCGGAGCAGGTGAAGGGACTGTCGCTGCGCGCCGGTGTCTACAACATCTTCAACAAGACCTACTACGACTCGCTCAACGTGGCGTCCACGGGTCTCACGCAGCCTTCGGCTTATTATTCCGAGCCTGGCCGGACCTTCAAGCTGACGCTGACGCAGAGGTTTTGAGCCGTTACATCGATGCAGCAAACTTGGGCGATGCTTCGGCATCGCCTCTTTTTTGCCCTCTAGCGTGGCATCTGGAGCTTTGCGCAATTGTAAATCGCAACGTTCGGTGTTATTCGAGCGACGCAGTCTTTAACCGTCGAGAAAAAAGAGAGGAGGACCGTATGACCAAGATAGTCTGGCATATTCGCCAGTTCGGTCCGACTCGTGCCCTGCAGATGCGTTTGCAGGGCTGATCAGAGGCTGTTTCTCACTCATTCCTTCTGGTCTGCCCATTGGGCGACGTGAGCCGGCGTATTTGCGCGGCCGCGTCATGACATGTTTTCGAGCATTGGCCTGCTTGGGCCTGGGGCATCGGTTTAGCGCGGCAAAAGGAGCCGCCGGCGATGCCTTGAGATGCTCGATCGAGACCGGAAAAGACCATGACTCTGATCAATCTCCGCAATCTGGGCGTCACCATGAGTGCGCCGCTGTTTTCCAACCTCAACATCACGGTGGATGCGGGCGACCGCGTCGGCATCGTTGCCGCGAATGGGCGTGGAAAGACCACGTTGCTCAATTGCCTGGCCGGCAGGCTGGAGCCGACGACGGGCGACATCACCCGTGCTCGGGGCTTGCGCGTCGGCTATGTCGAGCAGAATGTGCCGGCGAGCCTGCTGGACGTTTCCTTCTATGACGCCGTCCTTCAAGCCTTGCCGAAAGAGCAGGTCGAGAGCGAAAGCTGGCGCGTCGACGTCACTCTCGACTCGCTTGGCGTGCCTGCGGCTATGCGGGAGAGGGCGCTTGCCCAACTCAGCGGCGGCTGGCAGCGGCTGGCCATGCTTGCCCGCATCTGGGTGACGGAGCCCGACGTGCTGCTGCTCGATGAGCCGACCAACCATCTCGATCTCGCCAAGATCGCGTTGCTTGAGGATTGGCTGAATGCCTTGCCGCGCGACGTGCCCGTCATCATCGCCAGCCACGACCGCGCTTTCCTCGATGCTGTCTGCAACCGGACCCTGTTTCTGCGTCAGGACCAGCCGCAGACCTATGCCTTACCCTATAGCCGGGCGCGGGCGGCGCTGGATGAGGTCGATGCCTCGGACGAGCGTCGTTATCAGAAGGAGATGAAGACGGCGCAGCAGCTGCGCAAGCAGGCGGCCAAGCTCTACAATCTCGGCGTCAATTCCGGCAGCGATCTCTTGACCGTAAAGACGAAGCAGCTGAAGGCACGGGCGGAGAAACTGGAGGATAGCGCCAGACCTGGCTACCGCGAGCGCTCTTCCGGCTCGATCAAGCTCGCCAATCGCGGCATCCACGCCAAGGTGCTTCTGACGCTTGAAGATGCCGCGGTGACGACGCCTGATGGGACGTTGCTGTTCAAGACCGGACAGCAGTGGATTTGCCAGGGCGATCGCATCGTGCTTCTCGGGCAGAACGGCGCGGGCAAGACGCGGTTCGTAGAGATGATCCGCAAGGCCATTGCCGATCCATCGAGCGGCGATGCGATCAAGCCGACGCCCTCTCTTGTGCTCGGTTACAGCGACCAGGCGCTCTCCAATCTCGGCCAGAAGGACACGCCGCTCGGCATGGTCACGCGCCTGTTCGAACTTGGAGAGCAGCGTGCCCGCACGTTGCTGGTCGGTGTCGGCATCAACATCGATATGCAGGGCAAGGAGATCGGCCGTCTGTCTGGCGGGCAAAAGGCGCGGCTTGCCATGTTGGTGCTGCGGCTGACCAATCCCAACTTTTACCTCCTGGACGAGCCGACCAACCATTTGGATATCGATGGCCAGGAGGCACTGGAGGGCGAACTGACGGCAAACGAGGCAAGCTGCCTTCTCGTCTCGCACGATCGCAGCTTCGTGCGCTTGGTCGGCGATCGCTTCTGGCTGATCGACCGGAAACGATTGGTCGAAGTGGATGGGCCGGAAGAGTTCTTTGAAGCGGCCAGGGTACAGGAATAGGCGAAGGATGGGCAGAGACGAAAAATCGTTTCTGCCCATCGCCGAGATTGCGGCTTGCGCATCGCGGCATCTCACGCTAACAATTCCCGCCATGAACATGGCTTTGAACAACATTGCAGTTTGGTGGTGGGCACGCTGAGGCGGCCTCGACCAATCGTGTTCAAAGACGACGAGTGAGCCGCCCGAGATTTCGAGGCGGCTTTTTTGTTATATCGGCCGCCTGTCATCCGGGCCTGACAACGGAGTGAGGAACAATGGTAACGATCCTTCGGGATGATGGTGCGGAAATCTACGAGACGAAGGGCGGCATCACCGTCACCCGGCAGCGTCGGCCGACGCCCTATGCGGACGCCGTATCGTCTTACATCGACAAGCTCGACGAGCGCCGCGGCGCGGTATTTTCGTCGAACTACGAATATCCCGGCCGCTATACGCGTTGGGATACCGCCATCGTCGATCCGCCCCTCGGTCTTTCCTGCAATGGGCGCGATGTCTGGATCGATGCCTATAACGAGCGCGGCGAAGTTATTCTCGGCTTCATCGCGGAGAAGCTGAAAACGGTTTCGGAAGTTGTTCTCGGCGCTTCGACGCCGCGCCGGCTCGATCTCACGGTAAAGACGCCGGATCGGGTCTTTACCGAGGAAGAGCGCTCGAAGATGCCGACAGTCTTCACGGTGCTGCGCGCGGTCACCGATCTCTTCTATTCACAGGCTGACGCCAGCATCGGCTTTTACGGCGCCTTCGGCTACGATCTGGCCTTCCAGTTCGACGCCATCAACCTGAAGCTCAAGCGCCCGGACGATCAGCGCGACATGGTGCTCTACCTGCCGGACGAAATTCTGGTGGTCGACAACTATTCAGCCAAGGCCTGGATCGATCGTTATGATTTCGCCAAGGACGGCCAATCGACGGAGGGCAAGTCCGGTGCGATCGCATCCGAGCCGTTCCGCCACACCGACGCGATTCCGCCGAAGAGCGATCATCGCCCGGGCGAATATGCCGAGCTGGTGGTCAAGGCGAAGGAGAGCTTCCGCAAGGGCGATCTCTTCGAAGTCGTGCCCGGCCAGAAGTTCATGGAACGCTGCGACAGCAAGCCCTCAGACATTTCCAAGCGTCTGAAGGCGATCAACCCGTCACCCTATTCCTTCTTCATCAACCTCGGCAATCAGGAATATCTGATCGGCGCGTCGCCAGAAATGTTCGTGCGCGTGTCCGGCCGCCGTATCGAGACCTGCCCGATTTCGGGTACGATCAAGCGCGGAGACGATCCGATCGCCGACAGCGAGCAGATCCTGAAGTTGCTGAACTCCAAGAAGGACGAGTCGGAACTCACCATGTGCTCCGACGTTGACCGCAACGACAAGAGCCGCGTCTGTGAGCCGGGCTCGGTCAAGGTCATCGGCCGCCGGCAGATCGAGATGTATTCGCGCCTGATCCACACGGTCGACCATATCGAAGGCCGCCTGCGCGACGACATGGATGCTTTCGACGGCTTTCTCAGCCACGCCTGGGCCGTCACCGTCACCGGCGCACCGAAGCTGTGGGCCATGCGCTTCATCGAGAGCCATGAAAAGAGCCCGCGCGCATGGTACGGCGGCGCGATCGGCATGGTCGGCTTCAATGGTGACATGAACACCGGCCTGACGCTGCGCACCGTCCGCATCAAGGACGGCATTGCCGAGGTGCGGGCCGGAGCGACGTTGCTCAACGACTCGATCCCCGAGGAAGAAGAAGCCGAAACCGAACTGAAGGCCTCTGCCATGCTTTCCGCCATCCGTGATGCCAAGACCGGCAATTCCGGCAAACAGCAACGTGACGTCGCTTCCGTCGGCAAGGGTGTGAAGATCCTGCTCGTCGACCACGAAGACAGCTTCGTACATACGCTTGCCAACTACTTCCGCCAGACGGGCGCGACGGTTTCGACCGTGCGTACGCCGGTGCCGGAAGAGGTCTTCGACCGGCTCGATCCGGATCTGGTCGTGCTGTCGCCAGGTCCCGGCAATCCGAAGGATTTCGATTGCAAAGCGACCATCAAGAAGGCGCGGGCACGCAACCTGCCGATCTTCGGCGTCTGCCTGGGTCTGCAGGCGCTGGCCGAAGCGTATGGCGGCGAATTGCGCCATCTGGCGATCCCGATGCACGGCAAGCCCTCGCGCATCCGCGTGCTGGAGCCGGGACTGGTCTTCTCCGGCCTTGGCCGCGAAGTGACGGTCGGACGCTATCACTCGATCTTTGCCGATCCGTCGAGCCTGCCGCGTGATTTCATGATCACGGCCGAGAGCGAAGACGGCACGATCATGGGGATCGAGCATGTGAAGGAGCCGATCGCGGCCGTACAGTTCCACCCGGAATCGATCATGACGCTCGGCGGCGATGCCGGCATGCGGATGATCGAGAATGTCGTGGCGCATCTGGCGCGGCGGGTGAAGACGAAGGCCGCCTGAGGCCAGCGTTTAGAGCTCTGATGTTTGATAGCCCCATGCACTCGGAAAAAGTGCATGGGGCTATTTCATGCCTTGAAAGAGCCAACAAACCGCTGAAGAGATTGATTGTTGGCGGGGGCTTTCAGTCGGTGATCTCAAAGATATTCAAGGGCGTTTTCTCCGCCGTTCTCGCCGTCGTGCTTCTCGTCGGCCTCGGCATCATCGTGCCGCGGCCGCTCTGGCATAATGGGTCGACTGAGAAAGCCGAGCGATCCCATCAAATCCTCATGCTCAGCAATCCCATCCATACGGACATTGCCATTCCCGTCGATGGCGATCTCCTCACCCGTTTCGCCTTCCTGCGAACGGCCGGGCTCGATCTCGACAATCCCAATCTGCGCTATCTCATCTTCGGCTGGGGCGGCCGGAGCTTCTATACGGAAACGCGGACCTGGGCTGATTTGAAGGCAGGTCCTGTGCTGAAGAGCTTCGGGCTCGACCGCTCCGTCATCCATGTGGAACTGGCGGGCGATATCCCGCTGGATGCGCCACCGGTCACGGCAATCGACATCGATGCCGAAGGTCTTGAGCGGCTGAAGCAATTCATCCTCGGTAGCTTCGTGCAGGCCGATAATGGGCCGGTGCCTCTACTTGGCGGCAATTACGGCCCAAACGATGCGTTCTTCGAAGCGCGCGGTTATTTCAACGCGCTGATGGGATGCAACACCTGGACTGCCGCAGCACTTAGACAGGCGGGGTTAACCTCCGGCCTTTGGACATCCTTGCCCTGGATGCTGCGAATGTCTTTACGGCTGCATAATGACGACGGGCGCTTTGCGGCAGGCAATCACTCGTTTTGAGGCAGTTTGACTTGCAACAGGTTGTACCCTAATCATGACCCCGTTCCTGTGGGGCACATCGGCATTGGGCCGAAAGGGCTAAGCCCGCCCGCTGATATCACTCAGCAGGAGTCTGCCCATGCCAACCCTCGACACCTACCGTAAACAAGCCAAGCTCTTGATGCGCTGGCACCGTGATCGCGACTATTCCATTGGCGGGAGAGTTCGAATACTCGACCGTTTCAAGGCACTGACGGATCGCGAGATCCTGGCGATGAAGTTTCCTTTGACGCTGGCGCAAGAGATCGTTGCGGTCGAAGCGGGCCACAAGAATTGGGCAGAGTTGAAGGCGGTGGCGGTGGATGCGCCGAAGATGCCGGCCGCTACAGCGGAACCGCCGGTTTTCAAGAGCATCGTTCCGATCCTCTTCGTGCGGGATGTGATTGCGAGTGCGACCTTCTTCAGGGAGAAGCTGGGTTTCTCAGAGGATTTCATGCACGGCTCGCCGCCGTTCTACGGGGCGGTGTCGCGCGGCGGTATCTGGATTCACTTGCGGCTCGTCTATGAACCCTATTTTGCAGCTGCTGCGGCGAAAGAGGGGGCGCTGATCCTCGCTTCGATCGAGGTCTCGAATGTCCAGGGATTGTTCGAGGAGTTCAAGGCGAGGGGCGTGGAGTTTGCACAACCGCTCACCAAACAGGCTTGGGGCGGCACTGATTTCCATGTGCGCGACCCGGATGGCAACGTCATTTCTTTCGTCACGTTTCGATCCTGAGGCTTGGATCTGACGGGGCTGCCGGAAATCGACCGCCTTTACATGTCCTCGCAGTCCTGCCAGCCTTCCTCGAAGACGAGCTTGTCGAGGGGCAGGCGCTCGCGCCATCCCTTCACGGCAAGCTCCGGCATGTCGTAGAGCTCGTCGACATAGCCGACACAGAGCCAGGCAACGATCTTGACGTGCTCGGGTATGCCGAGGATCGTCTTGATGGCATTCTCATGGAAGATGCTGACCCAGCCGACGCCGACGCCTTCGGCCCTTGCGGCAAGCCAGAGGTTCTGCACGGCGCAGACCGTCGAATAGACATCGGTATCCGGATTATGCGTGCGGCCGAGCACGACCGGTCCGCCGCGTTTGGTGTCGCAGGTGATGCAGATGCTGAGCGGTGCCTTGCGGATGCCTTCCAGCTTCAGCCGTTGATATTGAGCGCGACGATCACCCTCGAACATCGCGCAGGCCTCCTCATTGGCCTGATGGAAGGCCTGCCACACACGCTCGCGCGTCTCGTCCTGACGGATGAGGACGAAATTCCACGGCTGCATGAAGCCTACGGATGGCGCAGAATGGGCCGCCTCGAGCAGACGCCTGACGAGATCGTCGGGCAAGGGATCAGGCCGGAACTGGTCGCGGACGTCGCGCCGGGTCTCGATCGCGCGATAGACGGCGTCGCGCTCCACCTCCGAAAACGCGCCGGATGCGACCAGGTGATCCGACACGCCTGCAGGGGCGTCGGCGATGGAAGGTGCGGCATCGGCAGTCTTTTCAAGAGCGGGCATGTTCAACCATGATTTTCATAAGAGGCGGCGGCGCATCGGCCAATACCATCGACCCTTGCACGCCAGGCTGAAGCACAGCTTAGTGCCGGATCGCAAGCCAAACTACCAGCACGATTTTTCGCAGGCGAGCGCATTATCGGCTTCCAATTGTCGCGGAACGGCGGTTTGGGAAAAGTCCTACTCGTCTTCTGCAAACTAAATGCCCAACCGGCGTTTCTCTCAATCCGCACATCGGGACGAATTGTCGTGCGAAAAGGGCGGCCGCCTTTGACAAACGCGAAGTCCTGGCCCATATGGAGCGTCAATGAACCGCCTGCGCGAATTTCGCGCGGGCGGTTTTGCATTTCAACGGCGCCTTTTTTGCAATTCATTCGCATAAGCATGGCGCGGGACACTGGAGAAGGGCATGAGCGCTCAAGGAAACGATACGATCAGGCGGCTCGCGCTTTGGGGCATTCCGCTGTCGCTCGGCGTCATGGGGCTGAAGATGCTGGCCTGGTGGCTGACGGGCTCGGTGGCGCTTCTGTCCGATGGCCTGGAATCGCTGACCAATGTCGTTGCGGCCTTCATCGCCTTCTTCGTCATCCGCTATGCCCAGAAGCCGGCCGATCACGATCATCCCTTCGGCCATCATAAGGCGGAATATCTTTCCGCCGTTACCGAAGGCGTCATGATCGTTGTCGCCGCACTGATGATCGTGCAGGAAGCGGTCGGGCATCTCGGCAATCCGCAACCGATACAGGCGCCGGTACTGGGTCTCGCCATCAACTTCGTCGCCGGCGTCATCAACGCCGTCTGGGCGGTCACCTTGATCCGCGCCGGCCGGGCACATCGCTCGCCGGCTCTGACGGCAGATGGCCAGCACATCATGTCCGACGTCTATACCTCGGTCGGCGTGCTGATCGGCCTGCTCCTGGCGATCGGCAGCGGTTATCCGATCTTCGACCCTGTGCTCGCTATTCTCGTTGCCATCAACATTCTCTATCAAGGCTGGAAGGTCATCTCCCATTCTATCGATGGGCTGATGGACAAGGCTGTCCTGCCGGCGGAGGAGGTCGTCATCAAGGATGCGATCGCCAGGAATGCCGAGGGCTCGCTTGGCGTGCACGACCTGAAGACGCGCAGGGCGGGGGCGGTGACCTTCGTCGATTTCCATATGGTCGTGCCGGCCGCTATGCCGGTACGCGAAGCGCATCGCATCTGCGACCGCCTTGAAGATGCCATACGGGCGATCCATGCGGGCGCCGAAATAACCATTCATGTGGAGCCGGAGGGTGAGAAGGCCCATGGTATCCGCGTCAAAGTGATCAAGGAGACCTGAGATGCCAAAGACCGATGTGTCCGGCCTGTCGATGCTCGGCAACCAGACGGAGACTGCCAGCAATCCGGAAGAAGCCGTGCTGGAGAAGGTGCCGTCGGGCCATGCCGGCACCGATTATGTCGTGCGCTTCACCGCGCCCGAGTTCACGTCGCTCTGCCCGATGACGGGACAGCCGGATTTCGCCCATATCGTTATCGACTACATACCGAACGAATGGCTTGTCGAATCGAAGTCGCTGAAGCTCTTTCTGCATTCCTTCCGCAATCATGGCGCATTCCATGAGGATTGCTCGATCTATATCGCCAAACGCCTGGTGGATCTGCTGCAGCCGAAATGGCTGCGCATCGGCGCCTACTGGTATCCGCGCGGCGGCATTCCGATCGACGTCTTCTGGCAGACCGGCAAGCCGCCAGAGGGTGTTTGGCTGCCGGATCAGGGCGTCCAGCCCTATCGCGGTCGAGGCTGAATAAAAAAGCCGCCATCCTTGGATGGCGGCTTTTGTATCAGGATAGAAACTTTGTTTCAGGCAAACGAGCTGTCGTCGTCGCCGTTGTCGAACGAATCGTCATTGGCGTCGTCCTGAGCGTCCTGAGCAGCATCCTGGGCGTAATCGGCCGCGCTCTGATCATTCTGATCGCTATTATCGTCATTGCCGAAATAGTTGTTGTTGATGATGGTTTCCTGCACCGGCTGTTCGGCTGCCGTGCCTCCGAAGAGACCACTGCCGGCATTTCCGCCGAAAAGGCCGCCGCCAGTTCCGCCGAGATGCGGGCTGAAGAGGCTGGAAAGGGATTCTGCCAGCATTACACCGCCGGCCACGCCGGCCGCGGTGCCAAGCGCACCGCGCAAAAAGCTGCCGCCGGCTGAAGGTGCTGCGGCCTGCTGGCTCCATGGGCCAGACGGCTGCGGTTGCGGCTGGCCAGCCCAAGGGCCGGGCTGAGGCGCATTGCGGGCATAGTCGTCATAAAGGCGACCCTGCTGCGGATTGCCGCCCTGCGGCGCTGCCGTGCGCTGTTGCTGGCCGCCGCCGAAAAGCGAGCCAATTCCGCCGAGGAAACCGCCGCTCTGGCCTTGCTGGTGATTGTCGGCACCCTGCTGCTCGAGCTCGTGCACACGGGCTTCAAGCTGCTGGATGCGGTCAGCCGCAGCCTTCATGCCCTGTTCCTGCATGATGACGGCCTGCGCCAGGAAATAGGGCGCATAGGGCTGGTCGCGGACCGACTGATTGATGAGGGCCTCTGCATCGGCGTCGCGCTGGGTATTGGATGCACCGCGTACGCGATCGAAGAGAGAGGCGAGCAATTGACGTTCTTCTGGCGACATGATGGCCTCCTTGGCTATCTGTGCTTCAAATTCGGGGCGCGATCTCTAACCGCGCTGACCTGACGTAGGATCAAATCTCGGCTTTTCAAAGCCATTCAAGTTACATTTCGGTAATCCGCAACCATAACACCATGTTGTCAGTCGCTATTCCCGCCTTGTCTTTTTCCGGCATTGTTTTACGCATTGAGTCGCACTATGTGCGGTGAACGACGCATCATGCTGGAGAGTTGAATGAACGACGAAGACGAACAGGAAGACAAGAAGACCGAGCAGCCCTTGGGCAAGGACGCGGAGGCGAATCTTTTCAAGTCGCGTTCGATCTTCATCTATGGCGGCATCACGCAGGAACTCGCGCAGAAGGTCTGCTCGCAGCTCGTGGCGCTTTCCGCCGCCAGCGACGATGATATCCGCATCTATGTGAATTCGCCCGGCGGCCACGTCGAGTCAGGCGATTCCATTCACGACATGATCAAGTTCATCAAGCCGAAGGTCTGGATGATCGGCACGGGCTGGGTCGCCTCCGCCGGAGCGCTGATCTACGTCTCCGCTCCCAAGGAGCGCCGCATTTGCCTGCCGAACACGCGCTTCCTGCTGCACCAACCGTCGGGCGGCACACGCGGCATGGCCTCCGACATCGAGATCCAGGCACGCGAAATCATCAAGATGAACGATCGTCTGAACAAGATCTTCTCGGAAGCCACCGGCCAGCCGATCGAAAAGATCGCCAAGGACACGGATCGCGACTACTGGCTCTCCGCCGAGGAAGCCAAGGCTTACGGCCTGGTTTCGCGCATCGTGACCTCGCAGGCAGAAATCTGATCTAGCGGGTTTTTCCGATTGAATTGAGCGCCCTTGCTTGCCGGAAGGCAGGCGAGGGCGTTTTCGTGCCGGGTCAGCTTTGATCGAAGGCTAAAAGCTGGCGGCAGAAATCTCTGCCGCCAGCGTTCGCCACTCGGGAGGTTGCAACGTTTCCTGGGGTGGCGAACTCCGAACGGCAAATGATTGCTCCCGCGCGGCTTAGGCAGGCCTATAGGGTAATCTCGATTGGCGTTCCCTCGGGCATCGTGATGACAGCTTCGTAGAAGCCGTCGCCGGTGGTGCGTGGCGGGGATTTCAGGCAGCCGTCCGCCTTGCAGCGCTCGGCCAAAGCGTCGATCGCAGTTTTGCTGCCGAGCGATATGGCAATATGGTCCCAGCCGATGCGTTCACCCAGCGGATCTCCGGGAAGCCAGGGGCCGGTCATCAGCTCGATCTGGTCGTTGCTTCCAGGCAAGGAAACGAAGCGGGAGATGAAGCCTGGGCGGCGCTCGCTTCGATAGGGCTCACCGACCGCCGCGCCGAAATAGGTCTTCCAGAAATCGACGGCGGCATCGAGATCAGGCGTCCATAGAGCGGTATGAGCGATCCGCATCCGTCTCCTCCTGTTTCTGACTGCGCGGTTCCTGATTGCGGGTCACGATGCCGGCGCAGAGCGGTGCGACGCAAAGCAATAGAGCGAGCATCCAGAAGGCGCCGGGCAGGCCCACATGATCCGCGGCGAAACCGACGCCCGCGGGGCCGACCAGCACGCCCGCATATCCGGTCATGGTGATTGCTGCCACAGCCAGGCCTGCCGGCATGACCTTTTGCGTGCCGCCCTTGCGGAAGAGCACCGGCACGATATTTGAGGCGCCAAGGCCGATCAGCAGGAAGCCGCACATCGCAAGGATCGAAATCGGGCTGATCAATAGGATGGCAAAGCCTGCGACTGCGATCACTCCGCCCCACAGCATGATCGCCCTGTCTCCGACCCTTGCGGTGATGGCATCGCCGCTCAGGCGGCCTACCGTCATCGCGATGGCGAACAGCATGTAGCCGAGGCCGCCGTGGCTTGCATCGACCAGACCTTGCGTTGTCAGCAGCAGGGCACTCCAGTCGAGGATCGCGCCTTCGACGAGGAAGGTGATGGCGGCAAGGGCCGCCAGCAGCAGCACGAAGCCGCGGGGCATGACGAAGAGCGGAGCGTCTTCCGATTGAACTGTCCGCAACAGTCGCGGCCATGCGACGACCATGGCAACCACCATCACGGCTGAACTTAACAGCGTGGCGACGAGCGGGCCGGCCTTGGCGGAGAGGAGCAGGGTGACGAGCAGGGAGCCGATAAAGCCGCCGATGCTGAACAGCGCATGGAAGCCGGACATCAAGGGTCGGTCCGCGCCTTTCTCCACTTCGACGGCGTGAATGTTCATGGCGACGTCGAGCGATCCGAGGCAGGCGCCGAACGCCGCCAGCGCAAGGCCAAGGGTGAACGGCGTGCTGGCGATAGCCAGCATCGGCAGAATGATCGCGAGGCCGAAACCGCCCGCGATGATGATCGGCTTGCTGCCATATCGTGCGCTCAACATGCCGGTTGCAAGCATCGCCGCGACCGAACCCAGACCCAGGCAAAGCAGCAGCATCCCCAGCACGCCATCGTCGACCCCGAGACGAGCCTTGGCGAAGGGGACGAGTGGAGCCCAGCAGGCCAGGGCAAAGCCCCCGACCAGAAAGGCAAGTCGTGTTGCCAGCCGGGTTTCCGGCCGATCGGTGGATTGCATGGTCATTCCTTGTCTTTCGAGATCAGGAGGATGAAGTGACGTCGCTTGCCTTGACGAGCGAGAAGCCGGCTTCGATGGCCGCCTTCTCATCGTCGGCAGGCAGCTCATCCTCGATAACAAGCCAATCGATATCGGCAGCGCCGCCAATGCGGTGCGGCGCGCGTTCGTGAAATTTCTCCGAGGTAATCAACGAGATGCGCGCTGCGCTTCTCTTGAGCAGCGTCCGTTTGAAGATCGCATCTGCATGTTCGTACACGCTGATGCCGCTTCTTGCCGAAACGGCGCAGATGCCCAGGAAACAGCGGTCGATGTTCATGGCTTCGATGGCTGCGACGGCGGATGCATCGACGCTGCCGCCGACGACGGGATCGACCGCGCCGCCAATCAGGACGAGCGGGATATCGCCGCGCTTCATGACGGCACTGGCGATGTCGATGGAATTGGTCGCGATCGTCGCTTCCAGGTTTTTCGGGAGAAGATCGATCATCGCGAGATTGGTGCTGCTGCTGTCGATAAACAGAAACTCGCCCGGCTCGATCATCGCGACAGCGGCCTTGGCCAAGGCTCTTTTTCGACCGGATTCCTGTCCGACGCGTGCGACCATCGGTTGCGATGGTGTCAGCAGGGGGAGCGCGCCGCCATAGACGCGGCGGCATTTGCCCTCCGCGGCGAGCGCTCGCAGATCGCGGCGGACGGCATCTTCGGACACGTTGAATTCGGCCGCCAACGATGTGGCAACGATCTGCCGCCCCTCAGCAAGCCGCGCTTCGATGACGTCCCGGCGGGACAATGGGAGTGAATTGCTCATGAGCTTGAATTAACGTGCATAAATAAGAGAGTCAATGTGCACGTTCATGCACGATTTAACTCTGCGTCGATATATTCCGCGAGCGATTTGTCTAGTGACACTGTCATTTTGCTCGAAAACAGCACTTGCACGCCCGATGCTTGTGATGCTCCATGCGCTTTCAATCGATCCTCGCGTGCTCTTCGAGTCTCCATCGCCATGCTCAAAGATTTTTCCGTTCAAAGCCTGTTCATGGGATGCCTCACGGCCTTCGTCGGCTTTGCCAGTTCTTTTGCCGTCGTCTTTCATGGCCTGCAGGTGGTGGGCGCCTCGGATGCACAGGCTGCCTCAGGGCTGACGGCGCTTTCCGTTGCGATGGGCCTCTGCGCGATCATGCTCAGCATGGCGACGAGGCTTCCGATCAGCATCGCCTGGTCGACGCCGGGAGCCGCACTGCTGGCGAGCGCAGGAGCGATCGAAGGCGGCTTTCCAGCAGCGGTCGGTGCGTTCTTCATTTGTGGCATATTGATTGTCATTGCCGGGCTGTTCCGGCCTTTCGGCCGTGCCGTTGCCTCCATCCCGGCGCCGCTCGCCAATGCGATGCTTGCCGGCGTGCTGCTCGGCCTCTGCTTTGCACCGGTGAAGGCGATCGCCTTCAATCCTGCCTTCGGTCTGCCGATCATCCTTGCCTGGATCGTCGTCGGCGCGTTCAAGCGGCTATGGGCGGTGCCGGCGGCACTTGCGGCCTTTGCCCTGGTGCTGGCCTTCGGCGTGAAGATACCGGATGGCGCCTCTGCCTCGCTCGAACATTCGCTGCTTCCGACGGTCGAATTCGTCAGGCCGGTCTTCACGCTTGCCGGCATCGTGTCCATCGCGCTACCGCTGTTCATCGTGACGATGGCGTCGCAGAACATTCCCGGCATCGCGGTGCTGAAGGTGCATGATTACGATCCGAAGCCGGGCCCGTTGTTTGCCGTGACCGGCGTGTTCTCGTTGCTTGCCGTTCCCTTCGGCGGCCATGCCGTCAATCTCGCGGCGATCACCGCGGCTATGTGCGCCGGACATGATGCCCACGCCGATCCCAAGCGGCGCTATTGGGCGGCGATCATCGCCGGTATCGGCTATGTGATCCTTGGATTGCTGGCGAGTGCAGTCACGGCTTTCGTGGCCTTGGCGCCGCCGATCCTCATCGAGGCGGTCGCCGGGCTGGCGCTTGTCGGCGCGCTGTCGAATTCGGCGCTCAATGCCTTCCAGCAACCCGAATCGCGCGAGGCGGCGGCTATCACGTTTCTCGTGACGGCATCGGGCGTTTCCTTCGGCGGTATCTCCGGCGCTTTCTGGGGCCTGATCGCCGGCGGGCTGATGATGGCGCTGTCGCGTGGCGTGCAGATGCTGAAGAAGTGAGCGAGGGGTTGCTTCTTTCCGATCCGGCGGCTATAAGCGCGGCCATGAAGTTGACTGGCGCAAAGATTTCCGAACAGATTGCACGTGGGCGCGTTGCCCTGCGTGACAATACACGCGCCCTCACTTCGCTTCTCCTCCTCGGCCTTACGCGCGGTTGCCGGGTCCTTTGAGGAGCGCCCGGCGGCCGAAAAGCCCGCTGGCCATCGCTCCTCGCGACTTACCCTAAAATCGACAGCTTACCCGCAAAGGGTCCGCATTTATCATCGCCAAGCCGCATCCGATCGGCTAAGACGCGGGATAAAATGACGGGAAAGGAAGAGACGAGACCATGGACGCGAACAGCCATTCCCCCAAAGGCATGCCCGAAGCGACGGTGAAATACCGCGCCTATCCGCAGATCAACATTCCCGACCGGACCTGGCCGTCCAAGATCATCACCAAGGCGCCGATCTGGTGTTCGGTCGACTTGCGCGACGGCAATCAGGCGCTCGTCGACCCGATGGGCCACGATCGCAAGGCGCGCATGTTCCAGCTGTTGCTGGATATGGGCTTCAAGGAAATCGAGATCGGTTTCCCCTCGGCCTCGCAGACCGACTTCGATTTTGCCCGTTGGTGCATCGAGCATGGCAATGTGCCCGCCGACGTGTCGCTGCAGGTTCTCGTCCAGTGCCGTCCGGAATTGATCACGCGCACCTTCGAAGCGTTGGAAGGCGCCAACAAGCCGATCGTGCATTTCTACAATTCCACCAGCGAATTGCAGCGCCGCGTGGTGTTTGCCAAGGATGTGCAGGGCATCAAGCAGATCGCCGTCGACGCGGCGAAGATGATCAGCGACATGGCCGCCAAGGCCGGCGGCGGCTATCGCTTCGAATATTCGCCAGAGAGCTTCACCGGCACCGAGCTGGATGTGGCGCTGGAGATCTGCAACGCCGTCATCGATGTCATGAAGCCGACGCCTGATAACAAGTTGATCATCAACCTGCCGTCGACGGTCGAGATGGCGACGCCGAACATCTATGCCGACCAGATCGAATGGATGTGCCGCAATCTCGACAACCGCGAAAACCTGATCATTTCGCTGCATCCGCATAATGACCGCGGCACGGGCATCGCCGCCGCCGAGCTGGCGCTGATGGCTGGCGCCGACCGTGTCGAGGGCACCTTGTTCGGCAATGGTGAGCGCACCGGCAATGTCGACGTCGTCACCATGGCGCTGAACATGTTCACGCAAGGCGTCGATCCGGAGCTGGATTGTTCCAACATCGAGCGCATGAAGGAAGTCTTCGAATATTCCAACCAGATGGCGATCGGCGAGCGCCATCCTTATGTCGGCGAACTGGTCTATACGGCTTTCTCCGGCTCGCATCAGGATGCGATCAACAAGGGCATGAAGGCCGCCAAGGTCGCCAACGATCCGGTCTGGGAAGTGCCGTATTTGCCGATCGATCCGCAGGATGTCGGCCGTACCTATGAGGCGATCATCCGCATCAACTCGCAGTCCGGCAAGGGCGGCATCGCCTACATCATGCAGCAGGACTACGGCCTGAACCTGCCGCGCAATCTGCAGGTGGAATATCGCGAGGAGATCCAGCGCATCACCGACGAAGAAGGCAAGGAATTGCCTTCCAAGCGCATCTACGAGCATTTCATCGAGCGTTACGTGACCCAACCTGAAGCGCCGCTTCGCTTCATCGATCACCATACTTTCGCCGATCCCGAGCACAAGGGACAGCGCATCGTCGCGGCGGAGATTACCGACAAGGGCGAGGTGAAACGCATCGAGGGGCGCGGCAACGGCCCGATCGACGGCTTCATCAACGCGCTCTCGATCTATCTTGGCATTCCGATGTCCGTTGAGGATTATTCCGAGCACTCGCTCCAGCACGGCTCGAATGCTTCGGCAATCTCCTATGTCGAGATCTCCTATCCGGGCGGCAAGCTTTTCGGTGCCGGCATCAACACCAATATCGTTGCCGCGTCTCTCGAGGCGATCGTATCGGCGGCAAACCGCGTACTCGCCATCAAGGTGGCATAAGGCTCAGGCTTAGTTGCGGCTCTGGCTTGAAAAGCCCCCTCGATTGTCGAGGGGGCTTTTTATCGTCCGTCAATCGGCAGCCGGCTCGTCGCCCTCGATGAAGCCGCCGGATTGGTGCGACCACAGCGTTGCGTAGATGTCATTCCGGGCGATCAGCTCCGCATGTGTGCCGTCCTCGACGATGCGGCCGTGGTCGAGCACGACGATGCGATCCATGCGCGCGATGGTCGACAGGCGATGTGCGATGGCGATGACTGTCTTGTCTTCAATGATGCCATAAAGCGTATCCTGGATTTCGGCTTCGACTTCCGAATCGAGGGCAGATGTTGCCTCGTCGAGCACCAGGATCGGGGCGTCCTTGAGGATGGCGCGCGCAATTGCGACGCGCTGCCGCTGACCGCCGGAAAGCTGAACGCCACGTTCGCCGGCATGGGCATCGAGGCCGGTGCGCCCCTCCAGATCCTGAAGCTTTGCAATGAAGTCGCTTGCGGCCGCCTTCTCGGCCGCAGCGAGAATCGCTTCCTCCGAAAAGCGGGGATTGCCATGGGCGATGTTCTCGCGAATGGAGCGGTGAAGAAGCGATGCCTCTTGGCCGACCACGGCAATCTGCCGGCGCAGGCTATCCTGCGTCATTTGCCGAATATCCTGCCCGTCGATTTCGATGATGCCTGCCTCCGGATCGAAGAAGCGCAACAACAGGTTGACCAGGGTCGATTTGCCGGTGCCGGAGCGACCGACTAGGCCGACCTTCTGACCGGCCTCAATTCGCAGCGAAATGCCGCCCAGTCCGCCATTTCCCTTGCCGTAGTGATGCGCGACCTGCCGGAAGACGATCTCGCCCTTCGTGACGGCAAGCGGCTTGGCGTTCAGCGCGTCGGTAATGGCAAGCGGCTGTGAGACGGTCAACAGTGATTGCCGCATCGCTCCGAGATGGGCAAAGAGCGAGGAAACGGCGTCCAGCATCCATTCGGCCATGCCGGTTATGCGGAAGCTCAGCGCAAGCGATGCCGCGATCAGCCCCAACGGCGCGCCGCCGGACTGCCAGAGGACGACCGCATAGCCGACGAGCGCGACGATGAGGAAGCTGCCGAGGAACAGCATGCTCGAATTGACCAGTACTTCGAGCCTCTGCACCTGGACGAATGTTTTGCGTGTTTGAGAGAAACGGCGATGGGCCTCTTTATCTTCCGCCTTTGCATCGGCAAAAAGCTTGATGAGGTCGATATTGGCATAGCTGTCCACCAGCATGCCGGTCAGTTCGGCATAGGCTCCCTGGTATTGTGCAGAGGCCGTCTGCAGGCGAGGGATGACATAGGCCATCAGGCCGAGATAGCAGAGGAGCCAGACCGCCAGAGGCCAGATGAGGCGCGCGTCGATCGAGGCCATCAGCCAGAGCGAGCCAGCCACATAGATCGCGACAAAGGAGAGTGTGTGCAGGACCTGATAGGCCGCACCCGTCGCTGCTGTACCTATGTCGCGCACCTGGCTGGCGATGCGCCCGGAAAAATCCTGGCGAAACCAGCCGACTGATTGCCGAAGGACATGACGATGAGCCCGCCAGCGAAACAGGGTCTCGGCATTCGGCCGGAATGCGATGTCATCAAGGCTTTCGCGGAGATAGCCGGTAAGCGGCCGTCCGATCAGGACGAGGGCCGCCGCAGCGAGCAGGCCAAACCCTTCGGACGCCCAGAAATTCTCACGGTGGGCGGCGGCAAGATTGTCCACCAGCCGGCTGCAATAGCCGATGAGCCAGATCTCGATGATGGCGCCGATCACGGTCAAGCCGAGGCTCATCGCCATGACTGCGCGAAACGGGCGAAGATTGGTTAGGAGATAGCGCCAAGCCTTGGGTGATGGTTGCGGCTCGTCATGATCCTGAAATGGATCGACAAGCTCTTCGAAGCGACGAAACATGAGTGCCTTCCACGGGCGAATGATAGCAATCTGATGGTCGGGCCGATTAAGCAGCCCTTCACGGCACTGCTTTTCAGCGGTGGTTTCCTGTGCCGTGATTTTTCATCAGAGTGCTCTCCTCATTGGTCGCTGCAACCTCTATAGCGTGTATCGGTGCCGATGTCAGCACCAATTGTACCATGATCGTTCGACATCGGGAGGCGAGCACCGTCCGCGCCTATGCGGCCTGCGTCGAGGTCATCCGAGGATATGTGTTTCAATGGTGCGTTTTGCTCAGGCTTTGCCCTTGGCAAGCTCATCCCGCTGCTTCGTCAGGCGCTCGAGCTCTTCTTCCTGTTCGGCTATCCGCTCAGACGCCCGCTCTTCGTCGGCGGCGCCGGAAAAGGCTGCTGCCTGTTCGATCAGTTCGCGAAGATTTTCCCTTATCGCCGCGATACGCCTGTCGATTTCGGGAATGGTCAGCAGAACGTCAGACATGTCGAAACTCCTGCAAGAATATCGGGCTCATGCGGTTATCGCCACTCATTATCCATCGACCGGCTGATAGCTGCAAGTCGCAAGTCGGATGGAATATCCGTCAGATTTCCGAGGATACCCGATTGGCGATCTGGTCAAGCATCGCATCCGAGGAGGGGCCGACGATCGCATAGGTCGTGCCGTTGCGGTGCCAGGATACGATGCTGATATCGTCCTTGATGGTTTCGCTGAAATCGTCGTCGGCAACGCCGTCCGTCTTGGTAAAGCAGATGGCGACGACATCGCCGTCAAGGTTCTTGTAGATCAGCTGGCCGACCGGCTTGCCGCCGGCGATGAACATACGCGCGCCCTGGAAGACGAGACCATCGGCAGCAAGATCCGGAAAGTTGAATTTGACGCCGACCGTGCTTGTCAGCCATTTGGCGATCTCGTCCAGCTGGCTTGCCTGCAGTTCGACCATATGCTGCGGCTGGCGCGAATAGATGCGGTGATAGGCGGCGATATCATCCAGCCAATTGCGTGTCATAACCTGTGTCGGGATCGGCGGCGGACTTGCCGGGACGTCAGCGGGTTGCATGCCGAAGAGATAGCCGATACCGCCGCCGACGGCGAACAGGATGAGGGCAGCGGCCAGCGATTGCTTGCCGGTAGGCGCCAATTTCAATGATTGCCGGGTGAGGCGCGGAGAGGGATCCCGGGTCTTCGGAGGCTGAGCGCTCTTGATGGAGCGAACGAGCGCCAGCGGCACCGGCTCCTTCAAAACCTCGTCAAACGCCTTGCGACCGACATCGGAGCCGTGCTTCAGCTCATCGAAAATACGCCGTGCATCCGCGTCGGAAGCGATGAGCTTTTCCAGCTCTTCCTTTTCTTCGCGGCTCATCTCACCATCCATGAAGGCGGACAAGCGGACTTCGAGCGGCGTTTTCTTCATGTCTTGCAATACTTAAAACCTTCGAGGCGAGCGACTATGACCCTGGGAGGCAAGGTAAAGGCGCGCACTGGAGAGCCTTGACATCACTGCCGACAAAGGGATGCCGAGGATGTCGGCGGCCTGCTTGTAGCTGTGCCCCTCGACGTCGACCAGCAAAAAGACACTGGCAAGTCCTTCTGGCAAAGATGTGACAAGACGATGCGCTTCGCCGGCTTCCACCAGATTTAAGTGGGTTTGGGATACCGGCTCACCCTGTTCCAGTGCATTGCCCTTTGCGGCAGGGCGCAGCTTGTGGCGCCGGGCCTCATCGACCCATTGATGCCGGGCCATCGTATAAAGCCAGCTTTCCAGCTTGCCGCCGCTGTTCCAGAGATGAAACTTGGCGATGCCACGCTGACAGACGTTTTGGACAAGCTCATCCGCCTCGGCCAGATCACCGGTCAGCGTCACGGCAAAGCGGCGAAGCTTCGGAAGAAGGCCGACCAGATCGCGTCTGATATCAATGGCTGCTACCGGCGTTGGCATGATCGTTCCAGGAAGGCGTTGGGGGTTGTTACATCGACGATTTGCTTCCGCGATGGACGGCCTTCCCCGTAAGAAAGGTGATGCGAGCAGAATAATCGTCCTGTGCTGGTATGAACCATTTCTGTGCCGTTTCGCAAGTCTTCAAAAAGCATCCGCGCGATTGACTGACATTCTTACCGCGATGATCTCACAATGTATCGGGCAGCACTGTCCCGATGCTGCCCAAGCCTTCCAAGATACGGCATCCAGGCCGAATACAAGCCCCGAGAGCCGGCATGCGATGCCCCTTGTCACAACCTCAAAATCCGTCCGGTATTCCGAGATTCCAACGGTTCGATTGTAGCTCCGTATCTTAGAAAACGCTATCGAAACGATGCGGACGACGACGCCAAAAGGCTCATCACGTCGCCAGAATATCGAAGCCTTCAGGATCGACGCCATTGCCATTGTCGTTGAGGCTGAAGCGCTCCGCCTTCAGCTCCCACGCGCCCGGACGGCCGCCAATGGTGAAGAGATTATAAGCGGCGCGCGGCTTCAATCCGCCGACCCCTTGCGATGCGGAGGCGATCCCGACGACGGGGACCGGACCCATTTGGCCGCGCAGCCAATGCAAGGTGTTGAGGTGCGTGTGGCCGTGCAGAACAAGTTCGGCGCCGCCGGTCGAGATGACAGCCGCAAAACGGCGAATGCCGATCATCCGCTTGTAGAAGCTGGTTGCACCCCGAATCGGTGGGTGATGGATCATGACGACACGAAAGAGCCCGGCATCCCCGGCTGCGCGCAGGATGTTCACCGTCTCGCGCGCCTGGCGTGAGGAGTAGAAACCGCTTGCGGCAAAGGGTGGAGTGGCGACGGCCGTGGAGCATCCCACAAGTGCGACCTGCCCCCGGATACGCAGATAGGGGAAAATGCGCTGGTCTTCCGGCCATTCGGCGGGAGCGCGATCGCCTTTGACATAGGGATACCAGGAGCGCATGGCCTTTTCGTAGGCTCCGGGCACGTAGGCATCGTGATTGCCGGGAACGACCGACGTGTGAAGGGGATCCCCCACGGTCTTCAGCCATTCGGCGGCTGTCTGGATCTCCATGCCGCTCGCGAGATTGACGAGATCGCCGGTTACGGCCAGATGATCGGCCTGCTTCGCCTTGATGTCGTCAAGAAGCAGGTCGAGCGTGCCGCCAAAAAGATGCTTGCGCCGGTTCCGGTGCCAGTTCACAAATCCGGTAATGCGTTTGGAGGCGAGTTCTCTGATCGAAAGACGTGGTAGCGGACCAAGGTGAACATCGGAAATATGCGCGAGCTTGAACATGGGATGAGACATAGCCCACTCTATTGTCAAAACAAATACATCCCCAGTCCGATTGAAGATCGGGATGCCGGGGTTCAGGCATGAGCGAAGACAAGCGACGTGACGAAAGGCAGAGTTTGGCGGTGCGTTTGTTCGGCCGTGCGCTGCATGTCTATTTTGTGCTGACCCGCAGCATGACGCTTGGTGTACGTGCAGCCTGCTTCGATCCCGAAGGGCGGATTTTTCTGGTGCGCCATTCCTATATTGCCGGCTGGCACATGCCCGGCGGCGGCGTCGAACGCCATGAGACGGTGGAGCAGGCGCTCGAAAAGGAGCTGCGCGAGGAAGGCAATCTGGTGATTTCGGGCAAGCCGCAACTCTTCCACGTCTATTTCAACAATCGCACCAGCAAACGCGATCACGTCGTCTTTTATCGCGTGGAAGTCACCCAAACCGTGCCGCGCAAGCCGGATCGCGAAATCGTCGAAAGCGGCTTCTTTCCAGTCGATGCTTTGCCAGCTGGCACGACGAAGGCAACCTATCGTCGGCTCAAGGAGTTGGAGGGAGCAGCGGCTCCCTCCAGCTATTGGTAGCTTCAGGCGCTTGGGTCAGGCGGCTTTTGCCAGCCGCTCGCGCCCATGCGGGCGATCGAAATCCAGTTCCGGGCCGATCGGCACGATGCCTGTCGGATTGATTGTCCTGTGGCTGCGATAGTAGTGGTTCTTGATGTGCGCAATGTTTACCGTCTCGGCAACGCCGGTGATCTGATAGAGATCCCGGAGATAGGCCGAGAGGTTGGCATAATCGGCGATGCGGCGGATATTGCATTTGAAATGTCCGACATAGACGGCGTCGAAGCGGATGAGCGTCGTGAACAGCCGCCAGTCGGCTTCAGTCAACCGATCTCCGAACAGATAGCGCTGTGTTGCCAGCCGCTGGTCCAGCCTATCGAGGGTTTCGAAGAGACGGAGCGCGTTTTCCTGGTAAGCTTCCTGCGTCGTCGCAAAGCCTGCCTTGTAGACGCCGTTGTTGACGGTGTCATAGACCTGCTCGTTCAAAGCATCGATATCGGCCCGCAGATCGGTGGGATAAAAATCCGCCGTGGAGTGGGTCAGGCCATCGAATGCCGTGTTGAACATGCGGATGATTTCGGCCGATTCGTTGTTGACGATCGTGCCAGTCTGCTTGTCCCAAAGAACGGGAACGGTCACGCGGCCGGAATAATGCGGATCGGCCTTGACATAGACCTCCCAGAGCTTCGTCGCGTCGAAGAGATGGTCGACGGTGCCGCCGTCTTTCCCCTTGAATTCCCAGCCGTTTTCAACCATCAGCGGATCGACGATCGAGACGGAGATCAACTCCTCCAGCTTCTTCAGCCTGCGGAAAATCAGGGTTCGATGTGCCCAGGGGCAGGCGAGCGAGACATAGAGATGATAGCGCCCGGCCTCTGCCTTGAAGCCGCCGTTGCCTGTGGGGCCGGCGCTGCCATCTGCGGTCACCCAGTTTCGAAATTGCGACGCGGCGCGTTTGAAATGGCCCTTCGTCTCCTTGGTATCATACCAGGCGTCGTGCCAGACGCCGTCCACCAACATGCCCATTGCTCGATCCTTTCGGGAAACTGCCGAAATCTATGTATCTGAAGATACGGCATGCGCGCCGGATTTCGAGACGGCAAATGATGAACACTGCGTCATAGGTGCGGTCGGCTGCCTCATGCAGGGCGCCGGACTCGATAAAAGACATGATGCCGACACGATCTTGCATGAATGAACGGCAGGATGCATTTTGCATTGGACGCGCCGAATATTTCCTGCTATCCGGCTTTTCACACTTTAAGGACCCCTTGTCATGAAGGTAACCAGAAGCCTGCGACGACGCCGATGATCTTGAACGCTCGATGAGCGCTTTCGGGAACAATATCGTCCGTCTATCTGGTTTTCTTGGGCTAATGTACAAGCACGATCTGGTCTACCTCACCGAGGATGCGTCGCACGACGCTGCTATCGAACTCATCAACGAAGAAGCTTTCGGTCCGGGACGG
This sequence comes from Rhizobium sp. ZPR4, assembly GCF_040215725.1. Lineage (NCBI taxonomy): Bacteria > Pseudomonadati > Pseudomonadota > Alphaproteobacteria > Hyphomicrobiales > Rhizobiaceae > Rhizobium > Rhizobium sp. ZPR4. The sequence continues at coordinate 2,134,055 of NZ_CP157967.1, read as the reverse complement.
TTCACCCGTGCCGCTGCTCGTATTCGCGAACAGGGGCCGCATGACCTGTCGCTGTCCTTCATCTGCGCCGATGATGGCGAGACGATTGCCTCCGTGCGGATGACGCCGGTGCTGGCCGGATCGGTCAAGGGACATCTGCTTGGCCCGCTTGCGGTGCGTCCGTCGCACAAGAACAAGGGCATAGGCCGCGAGCTTGTGCGGATCGCGGTGGCTGCTGCCAAGCGCAAGGGATCGGAGGCCGTCATCCTCATCGGCGACCCGCCCTATTATTGTCCGCTCGGCTTCGAGAAGGTCGCCTATAACGCCTTGACTTTCCCGGGGCCTGTCGATCCCAATCGGGTGCTGGTCGTGCCGATTGCCGGGGATACGCATGCGCGCCTGCACGGTTCGATCATCTGGCGCGATGATCCCGATCCGGCTATCGCGGCCGAAGACGACGATCTGGATGATATCGTGCAGCTCACGGCGGATGATATCGTGCAGCTCACGGCGATCGCCGTGTAAAGTGCTATCGACGAAAGATCGCCCTGCTTGATATCAGCGAGGCGACAACTTCTTCTGCAGAAAGACCCGGCTGCGACCGGCCGGGAAATCCGGCAGTTCGCCAAAAATGGCATAGCCTTGCCGCTGGTAGGCTTTCAGCGCCTGCGGATTGAAGGTATCGATCCACGCGCCGAAACAGCCGCGCGCGCTTGCCTCCGTTTCCGCCGCCTCCAGGAGCTTTCCGGCCATGCCTTGGCCGCGCAGGCTTTCCGGCACGAAAAGCCATTGCGTGAACAGCCATCCCCAGGCGGTGTAGCCGGATATGCCGCCAATGGTCTTGCCGGCATCGTCACGGATCAGAACCGCCAGGGATTGCCGCCCGGACGGGCCGACGTCGATGGTGTTGAAAGCCGTCAATCCTTCGCTAATGGCGGCGAGTTCGCTTTCTGACGGAGTGTCTGTCACATCGATCTTCATCACATTCACCGTCCTTCGCGCCACCATGTGGCAGAGAAGGCAAAGAGGAGGGCCGCAAGACCGGCAAAGCCGGCAAACAGCGGCAGGGTATTGATGCCCTTCAAGACGGTTTCATCGGTCATGCGGATGGTCAAGCGCTGGCCGTCGGCGACACGCACCGCGCCGCGCACCGGCAGGACCTGCGGCACCGTCACGCTACCATTGGCACCGGCAACGCGAGTGACGAGACCTTTGGTCTTCTGTGCCAGCGGTTTCAGCGTCTCGGTGGTCGAGATCATCGCCTTGAACTCCGGAGCATCGATGGCGCCGATATGAACCAGTGTCGACAGATTGCCGTTGGCGATCTGGTAGAGGCCGATCTCGTTCATATGCTTCTCGGCCTGATAAAGACCTGGCTGCGTCTGCTTGAGCGGCAGGGTCTCACTCTTGCCCGATGGCGTTTTGATCGTGGCGGGGCCGGGATCGTCGCCGATGGTCTGGCGCGTCACCTGCAGCGTGCGGCCAGCCGCATTTGCCGTCAGCGCTTCTTCTTCCAGCGCCGGCTCCTTCAAGAGCCAATGGGCGATGCGGCGATAGAGCGACACATGCGGGCCGCCGCCTTCGAAGCCGCGCGCCCAGAGCCAGCCTTCGTCCGAGAGCAGCATGGCGACACGGCCCTGGCCGACACGGTTCAGCACCAGCAATGGGCTGTTGTCGGCGCCGACCATGACGGTCTGGCCCTGCGGCTTCTCGACGTCGACGCTGCGGAACCAGCGGCCCCAATGCGGCGGTTCGGTGTCGGAGCCATCCAGACCGCGCGTCACCGGGTGCTTGCGGCCCTGATCCGACAGGCGCGGATAAAAGGCCTTCTCGATCATCTGGCCGGTCGGCTCGGCCGGCAGCACCGAAGCAAGCGGCGTCAGCGCGATCGAACTGCCGCCGGCATGTTCGGGACCAGCTGCCACAAGCAGGGCGCCGCCGTTTTCGACATATTGCGCCATGTAATCATAATAGATCGTCGGCAGGACGTTCTGACGGTCCTGATAGCGATCGAAAATGATCAGGTCGAAGGAACTGATCTTGTCGACGAAAAGCTCGCGCGTCGGGAAGGCGATCAGCGACAGTTCGTTGATCGGCGTGCCATCCTGCTTGTCCGGCGGGCGCAGAATGGTGAAATGCACGAGATCGACCGACGCATCCGATTTCAACAGGTTGCGCCAGGCGCGCTCGCCGGCATGCGGTTCACCCGAAACGAGGAGAACGCGCATGTTCTGGCGGATGCCTTCGATCAGCTGGACCGTTTGATTGTTGATGCCGGTGACTTCGCCCGGCACGTCGGCCACGGCAAATTCGAGGACATTGTTGCCGGCGCGAGGCACCTTGAAACTAAAGGGTGTATCCTGGCCGGGCGTTGCCTGCAGCGTGGCGATCTCGTCGCCATTCATCTTGACCGTCACCGCTGCGGTGCCGCCCGGGCTTTTGCCGTCGTCAACGACACGAAACACGAGTTGCTGCTCTTCATTGACGAGACCGAAGCGAGGTGCGCGCACGATTTCAATGCGGCGATCGAATTCATCCGGCTTGCCTGTTATCAGCCCGTGGATCGGCGCGTCGAAGCCGAGCTGCTGATTGACGCCGGGGATATCGTGAATTTGGCCGTCGGTCAGGAAGATGGCGCCGCCGATACGGGCCGGAGGGACGTCGGCGATCGCCGAGGAGAGGGCGGAGAAAAGCCGTGTCGACGGCGAATCCGATTCCACCGGATCACGGAACTCGACGATGCGGGGCTCTATGCGCGGGAATTGCGCCAGCCGATCCTTGAGCATCGCGAGCGCTTCATCCGTCATCTTCGCGCGTTCCGGCGTCTGCTGACTGAGGCTGCGGTCGACGACGACGGGGACGATCGTCGTCAGCTGATCGCGATCCTCCTGCATCAGCACCGGGTTGGCGAGTGCCGCCAGCAGGGCGATGCCTGCCAAGGCGCGAATCCAGCCGCCGCGCAGGCGCCTGTAGATGGCGAGCGCCGCGATGGCGAGCGTCAGCACCGCCAAAGCGGCAAGCACGGGCCAGGGGAGGAAAGGGGCAAAACCGATATTCATACTATTGCCCCAAGCGCTGCAGAATATCGGGAACGTGGACCTGATCGGACTTATAGTTGCCGGTCAGCATGTACATCATGATATTGACGCCGGTGCGATAGGCATATTCGCGCTGGGTCTCATCCGGCGGCACGGTCGGCAGCAGCGGCGAGCCGTTGTCATCGACGGCCCAGGCGCCCGCAAAATCATTGCCCGTGATCATGATCGGCGTCACTCCGTCGGAGGTGGCGACGGCGTTTGCGTCGCGGCGCGCATCCTGACGCGCCTCTACCCAGAGCGGGCTGTCGGCATAGCGGCCGGGAAAGCTCGACAGCAGGTAGAAGGATTTGGTCAGCACATGACCTGCAGGCACCGGCTCCAGCGGAGGGATGTCGAGATTGGCAAGGATCTGCTGCAGCCGCTGGCCATTCGGGCTCGGCGACGAGGTGTCGCCCATCGTGTCGATGGCATCACGCGTGTCGAAAAGGACGGTGCCGCCATTGCGCATATAGGCGTCGATGCGGTTGATGGCATCGTTGGACGGCATCGGCGCGGTTGCTGAAATCGGCCAGTAGATAAGCGGGTAAAAGGCGAGCTCATCCTTGGCGGGATCCACGCCCACCGGCGGGCCGGGTTCGAGCGTCGTGCGATAGGTGAGGTAATCGGAGAGGCCGGCAAGCCCGCGCTCCGAAATATGATCGACGTCCGTTTCGCCAGTGACGATATAGGCAAGATGTGTCTTATCCAGCCGCGAGAAGATGGCATCGTCGCCCGGTTTGGAATCGTTGGCGAGCGCGCCTGTCGGATGCAGGAACACGGCGAGCGAGGCGGCCAGCAGCAGTATCGCCGCACCGCCAGCAATCGTCCTGGCCGATCTGCCCAGGCGCGGGAAGGCGCCATTCATGAACAGCACGATAATGCTGTCGGTCAGCAGCAGGAGGAAGGCGAGGGTGAAGAGGATCGGCTTTGCCGACCATGCTTCGCCGCCGATCAGGCCTTCTTGTGCGATTGTACCAGCTGCGGAGGCATCCAGCGGCTTAAGTGCCGTGCCGCTCGGCAAGGTATTGAGCGCGCTAAAGCCCTCTTCGGAACCATAGAGGCCGGGCGGGTTGTCGAAACTGGCGATTGCCGCTCCGTTGCTGATCGGTTCCAGCGGACGAGCGCTGCCGATCTCGCTGGTGAGCACACCCTTGGCGGTCAAAAGCCGGAAAGGCGGCATGGCTTCGCTCGCCTTGGAGGCAGCCCCTTGCCCCGAGGCGACGCCACCGGCACGCGACAGCTGCACGATACGGCGCAGCATCTCGACGAAATCGCCTGATATCGGCAGATCGGACCATTGCGGCTCAGCGCTGACGTGGAAGAGCACGATGCGGCCGGCCTGCATCTGTTTTTCGGTCACCAGCGGCGTGCCGTCGGCAAGGCTTGCCCAGGTGCGTTCGGCAAGATCCGGCGTCGGCTCGGCCAGAACCTGCCGCTTGATCAGGACATTGTTCGGTTTCGGCATGCCGGCGAAGGGACCGAATGATGGGAAGTCGGCAAGCGGCTGCGGCTCGGCCCAGGAAAGCGCGCCGCCGAATGTACGTTCGCCCTGCCGTAACGTGACGGGAACAAGAGGATCGTCAGCGGGTGCCGCGGCGAGGCGCGGTCCGGCGAAGCGGACAAGCGTGCCGCCATTCTCAATCCACTTCTGCAGCGGCGCATAGGTTTCCTGCGGCAGGCGGCCGACATCGGCCATGATGATGACCGAGGGATTGCCCGCGAGCAATTGGGGGATCGACTTTGCCAGATCGGCGCTGTTGGGCTGGGTCAGATCGGCATAGGGTTGAAGCGCACGCTGGATATAATAGAGCGGTGACAGGATCGGCTGGAATTCGTCGGCGGCCTGACCGGAGAGGAGCGCCACGCGGCGGCGGCGAAAACCGTCATCGAGCAGATAGACGCTGCCGGCGCTTGCCTGGCGGTCGATGCTGATGCGGGCGAAATCATTGCGCATTTCGAAGGGTGCGGCGATTGAACCGGTCGCAACCGTCTGCCCGCCCGCGAAGTCAAGCGAACCAGCGGCGATCGGCCGTCCCTGATTGTCCTGTGCAGTCAGCCCAAGGCGCATCGGGCCGGTGCCGTTCAGCCGCGTTGCCGTAACGGTCATGTTGCTGGCGGTATTGGCCGCGCCGGTAAGCGCGACGATGTCCTGGCCGTTGCCTTCGATCAATCGCAGTTCGCTCGGTTGAAGGGCGGCCAGCCGGCTGACGATATCGTCCTTTTCCTTGCTCTCGACGCCGTCGGAGATGAAGGCGATCGTGCCCGGCTTCGTGCCGTTGAGCGCCGCCTTCACGGCGTCGGCCGCGCGCTGGCGGTCCGGCACCAGCGGCCGCGGATTCATCGCATGCAGCTTGTCGCGGGCCGATGTCGCAGCGCCCGGCGTCGCGTCATTGCCTTGCTCGGCAGTGAAGGAGATGGAGACAGGAATGCCCTTGGCATCGGCATCGTCGATCAGCGCATCGGCGGTGCGCACGCGGCGTTCCCAATCCGAAACGCTCGCCCAGCTATTGTCGATCATCAGCACCAGCGGACCGTTGCTCGAGAGCGTGTTGGTGCGCGGATTGAACATCGGATTGGCGATGGCGAGAATGACAAGAGCGGCAAGCAGCATGCGCAGCAGCGTCAGCCACCATGGGCTACGTGCCGGTGTTTCCTCGCGCTTGAGGATGCTCGCCAGGATGCGGAGCGGCGGGAAGACTTCCGCTCGCGGCTGCGGCGGGGTCAATCGCAGCAGCCACCAGATGACGGGGAGCAGGATGAGGGCTCCGAGGATGGCCGGCGAGGCGAATGCGAAGGAGAGGCCGCTCATGGCTGGCCTCCGGACGCGACCCTGGCGGGCATGCCTGAGAGATACATGTGCACCGCAACCAGCGCTTCGGAGGCCAGCCTGTCGGTGCGGTGGCTGACGAAGGTCCAGCCGAGATGGCGCAGCGACTGGCCGAGGTTTTCGCGGCGGGCGAGATAGGCGCGCTGATAGTCGTCGCGCAGGTTTTCCGCGCGGCCGGCGATCAGCTTCGAGCCGGTTTCGGGATCGCTGAATTCGGTGCGTCCGCTATAGGGAAAAAGCTCTTCGGCGGGGTCGGCGATCTCGATTACGTGACCGCGCAGGCCTCGGCGCGCCAGCGGACCGATCCTGCCCATGACACTGTCGGCATCGTCGAGAAAATCGCCGATCAGCACGATATCGCTCCAGCCGCGGATCATTGCCGTCTGCGGCAGGCCGCCTTCAAGCGGCGTGTGCATCAGCGTGGCCGCCAGACGCTCAGCGGCGTTGCGGGTCGAAACCGGTTCCATGATGCCGGGGCAGCCGATGCGCTCGCCGGAACGGGACAGGATTTCCGCCAGCGCCAGCATGATGACGAGCGCACGGCCTTCCTTGGAAGCATGGCCATAGGTCGACTTGTACATCATGGACGGCGACAGATCGGCCCAGAGCCAGATCGTGTGGGCGGCTTCCCATTCATGATCGCGGATATAGGTATGATCGTCGCGGGCCGAGCGGCGCCAATCGATGCGTGACAGGCTTTCGCCTTCGGTATAGGGACGGAACTGCCAGAAATTCTCGCCGATGCCGCGTTTGCGTCGCCCATGCCATCCGGCAATGACCGTGTTGGCGATGCGTTTGGCCTCGACGAGGCAATCCGGCACGAGGGCGGCGCGACTACGGGCTCGGGAGAGGGCATCATTGCCTGAGGTCGGTCTGACGGTCTGTCCGATGGATGCCACGCGCTATACTCTCCTCGACATCCGGGTCACGACTTCGACTGTTTGACCAGCCCTGAAATGACATCGCGGACGGACATGCCTTCGGCGCGGGCTGCGAAAGTCAGCGCCATGCGGTGTTCCAACACTGGCTCGGCAAGCGCATGAACATCGTCGATCGACGGCGCAAGCCGGCCCTCGTAAAGGGCGCGGGCGCGGGCGCAGAGCATCATTGCCTGGCCGGCGCGTGGGCCTGGACCCCAGGCGACGTGCTTGTCCGTCGAGGCATTGCCCTGGCCGGGGCGGGCGGAACGCACCAGGGACAGGATCGCATCGACCACGCCGTCGCTGACGGGCATCTGGCGGATCAGTTGCTGGATTTCCAGAAGGCGCTCGGCATCGATGACGGCCTGCGGCGTCGCTTCGCTCAAGCCGGTGGTTTCGAGCAGGATGCGGCGCTCGTCGGCAAGCTCGGGATAATCGACATCGACCTGCAGCAGGAAGCGGTCGAGCTGGGCTTCCGGAAGCGGGTAGGTGCCTTCCTGCTCCAGCGGGTTCTGCGTTGCGAGAACGTGGAACGGGGCGGGAAGGTCGTAGCGCTGGCCGGCGATGGTGACGTGATATTCCTGCATGGACTGCAGCAAAGCCGACTGCGTGCGCGGCGAGGCGCGGTTGATTTCGTCGGCCATCAGCAATTGTGCGAAAACCGGGCCTTTGACGAAACGGAAGGAGCGGCGGCCGGTATCGTCCTGATCCATCACTTCGGAGCCGAGAATATCCGAGGGCATCAGGTCCGGCGTGAACTGCACGCGGTTGGAGGCAAGGCCGAGCACGGCGCCGAGCGTCGTCACGAGCTTGGTCTTGGCAAGACCCGGCACACCGACCAGCAGGGCATGACCGCCGGCGAGCACCGCGAGCAGCGTGTTCTCCACGACGCTTTCCTGGCCGAAAATGACCTTCGACACCTCTTCGCGGATGCGGGCGATATCGCTCAGCGCCTTTTCGGCTGAGGCGATGATGGCCTGCTCGTCAAGGGTCGTTTCGGTCGATTTGATCATGCCCATTTGCGTCTCCAATGGCAGAAAAACGGTGCGCGTGATTCGCAGACGTTACACATTTGCCTCATAATCAATACAACTTATCGCCAGCAAGACGGCTGACAAGCACGTTTCAAATGACTATCTCGTGAGAACTGTCATATTCCTGACTAACGACCAACCGGGACAGAAGAATGGCAACCGAGGAAATCAGGACATCGGGCGATGCCGCAAGCCTCGCGGCGCTGATTTCGCGCGCGGCCGGCGATAGCGGCGGCTCCAAGAAGGGCTTGCCGCCCGTCGATCGCTGGAATCCGCCGTTCTGCGGCGATATCGACATGGAGATCCGCGCCGACGGCACCTGGTTCTATCTTGGGACGCCGATCGGCCGTGCGCCGCTCGTTCGGTTGTTTTCCACAGTTCTGCGCAAGGATGACGACGGTAAGACCTATCTCGTCACGCCTGTGGAAAAGGTGGGCATTCGCGTCATCGACGCGCCGTTCGTGGCCGTCGAGATGAGCGTGACGGAGCGCGAGGGCAGGCGCGTGCTGACCTTCCGCACCAATGTCGGCGATGTCGTCGAAGCGGGCAGGGATCATCCGATCCGCTTCGTCATCCGCGGCGAGAACGACGAGCTGAAGCCCTATCTGCATGTCCGCGGGCGCCTGGAGGCTCTGGTCACGCGTGCGGTCATGTACGATCTCGTCGAGCTCGGCGAACCGGTCGAAATCGCCGGACGGGAAATCTTCTGCGTGCGTTCCGGCAGCTCCATCTTTCCCGTCATGCCGGTTGCCGAACTGGATGCACTCACTCGATGAATGAATTCCCCCTTTATTCCGCAGACGAGTTCCGCCGTCGCGCGCTCCACCAGAGCGGTGGGCCGGTGGAGCTTGCCTGGCGCGATCACGGCGATCATCTCCTCAATCCCGAGACCATATCGCAGGTCGCGGATCTCAAACTCAAGGACGCTGCCGTGCTCGTGCCCGTCGTCGACAGCGGCGACGATGCGAAGGTGATCTTTACGCTCAGGACCTCGACCCTGCGTAAGCATTCCGGCCAGATCGCCTTTCCGGGCGGAGCCATCGATCCGGAGGACGCGTCGCCGGAAATGGCGGCAGTGCGCGAAGCGGGCGAGGAAATTGGACTTGCCGACATTTTCATCGAGCCGGTGGCGCGGCTGCCACACTATCTGGCGGCGACCGGCTTTCGCATCACGCCCATTCTTGCCGTGGTGAAACCCGGTTTTCATCTGGCTCTCAATCCGACCGAGGTGGAGGACGCCTTCGAGGTGCCGCTCTCCTTTCTGATGGACCCCGACCACCACGTGACCGACACCATGCTCTGGCAGGGGACGGAACGCCATTTCTATCGCATGCCCTATGGGCAGCGCATGATCTGGGGCATTACCGCGGGCATCGTCCGCACGCTTTATGAAAGGCTCTATACATGACGTCCGTTGCCGATCAGGCCTGGTTTCGCGATGAGGCACTGCAGCGGGTGCTGGCGCTGCTCGATGCCGATGGCGGCGAGGGGCGCGTGGTCGGTGGCGCCGTCCGCAACAGCCTGATGGGGTTGCCGGTCGCCGATATCGACATAGCGACCACCCTCCTGCCGGAAACGGTCGTGGAAAGAGCAGAGGCGGCCGGGATCAAGGCGGTACCAACCGGCATCGCGCATGGAACCGTCACTTTAGTCATCGATGGAAAGCCGTTCGAAATCACCACCTTGCGGCGCGATGTTGAAACGGACGGACGTCGTGCCGTGGTTGCCTTCAGTAAGGATTGGCAAGCCGATGCCGAGCGGCGGGACCTGACGATCAACGCGCTTTACGCGTCCGCCGATGGCAAGGTCGTGGATCTCGTCGGCGGGCTTGCCGATCTGGAGCGGCGCAACATACGCTTTATCGGCGATGCGGCGACACGGATTGCCGAAGATCACCTGCGGATTCTGCGCTTCTTCCGCTTCTTTGCCTATTATGGCAGCGGCCGCCCGGATGCGGACGGCTTGCGCGCTTGTGCTGCCGCAAAATCGAAGATTTCAACGCTCTCTGCCGAGCGTGTCTGGTCCGAGATGAAGAAGCTGCTGGCGGCTGAGGACTTGGGCAGGGCCCTGCTCTGGATGCGCCAGATCGGCATATTGACCGAGGTGCTGCCGGAAACCGAGAAGTGGGGCATCGACGCCATTCCCGGGCTCGTCGCCGCCGAACAGGCTCTTGGCTGGGCGGCGGAGCCTCTATTGCGGCTTGCCGCCATCGTGCCTCCCGATGCGACAAGGCTTGCCAAGCTTGCCGAGCGGCTGCGCCTCTCGAAGGCCGAAGGCGCTTACCTTCAGGCCTGGGCGAACGCACCCGTCGTCAAGGACGATATTTCGGAAACGGCCTTCGACCGCCTGCTTTATCGCCATGATCCGACCGGCGTTGCTGTTCGACTGAAGCTGGCGCTGGCCGTTGCCCGGAGCAAGGCGGAGGGTGATTTCGAGGAGATGGCGCGCGTCGCGCGGCTCGGGAAGTTGCTGGCGCGTTTGGTAAAATGGAAGAGGCCGGCTTTCCCGCTCAATGGCGCGGATGCGCTTGCCGCGGGTGTCACCGCCGGGCCGCGCGTAGGCGAGCTGTTGGCCAAGCTCGAGCAGGAGTGGCTCGATGCGAATTTTGCGATGAACCGGGCGAGCCTTCTCACCCGACTCAAGGATTTGGCCAATGCCTCATAATGAGGTCTGATTGGCGGGACTGACTGGCCGGGCCGCCAATCAGGCTGCGTTGGCCTCGTCGCGAATTCGTGCCTTGATATTGTCGACCATGTTTTCGCGGATGATGGTTTCGCCATGCGCTTCGCGCATGTGCTCGACGGCGCGGCGAACAACCTCGGCGTCATCCTTGGCGCGAGTATGCCAGGCGCAACCGGGTACGAGCGTACCACATTCGAACAGTCGCATATCTTCCTCCTCATTTCTCAATAATTTCCCATCCCTTCATGCGAAGGGCATGAAGGCCTTAACGCAACGGATGAGAAAAGGTTTCTGCCGTCCGGCAAGTCTCTCGCTTGCCGGAGGCGGTGTTCCGGACATCAATCCGGCATTGCCCAGGATTTGAAGCAATCCGACGATTGATATTGGGTGATGGGTGCTTGCCTGGCGGAACGATCGGCCGCGAAGCGAGCGATATCGCTCGGTGATTTGCCTGCCAATTGCATTCTTACCTGCTCGATGAAGCAGGAAAGCGGCAAATCGGACCCGCTGCGGGTTCGCATATCCTCGGCCAGTCGGATGATGAACTCCGGACTATCGACTGTGCGCGAAAGTTTCTGTTCTTTCGAAGCTTCCGTGACTTGTTTGTCTGCTGCCATTACAACCTCCTCCGATTGAAACGAGCATTAGGTCACTTAGGCACTCCTCTCGCCGATTTCAGGGCGTTGTCTGATCATTTAATGTTGAACGCCTCAAGCGCATCGCGATCGTTTGGATTCATTCTCTGCGCTTGAAGTTCGAAGCTTTCTCTACGCTGCTATTGCAAAATCGCCGCCTGTTTTGCGCGACGTGTCTCAGGGCCAACGCACCACGGGCGGCAGAGACGACAGGATCGACTCCACGTTGCCGCCTGTCTTCAGTCCGAATATTGTACCCCTATCGTACAACAAATTGAACTCCACATAGCGCCCACGGCGAATTAATTGCTCGTCGCGATCCTCTTCCGTCCATGTTTCATTGAAATTGGAGCGAACGATGCGCGGATAGACCATCGTGAAGGCACGGCCAACGTCCCGGGTGAAGGCGAAATCGGCATTCCAGCCGCCGGCTTCTTCGGTCGAATGCAGCCAGTCGAAGAAGATGCCGCCAATGCCGCGTGGCTCGTTGCGGTGCTTGAGGAAGAAATATTCGTCGCACCAGCTTTTGTAGTGCTGGTAGTCGGCGACGGCGTGGCGGTCGCAGACGATCTGCATGGCGCGGTGGAAGAGGGCGCTGTCGGGATCTTCCCGGGTGCGGCGGCGATCGAGCACCGGCGTCAGGTCGGCGCCGCCGCCGAACCACTGGCTCGTCGTCACCACCATGCGGGTGTTCATATGCACGGTCGGCACGTTCGGATTGACGGGGTGGGCGATCAGCGACAGTCCCGACGCCCAGAAACGGGGGTCTTCCTCGGCACCCGGAATCTGGCTGCGGAAGTCGGGGGAGAATTCGCCATAGACAGTTGAGGTGTGGACGCCGACCTTTTCGAAGACGCGACCTTCCATCATCGACATGCGGCCGCCGCCACCCTGGCCCTTGTCCCTCTGCCAGTCCTTGGCGACGAAACGGCCCGGTTCCTGGTCGGAAAGGGGGCCGGTCAGCTCGTTCTCCAGCTGTTCGAATTCTGCGCAGATCGTGTCGCGCAGGCCCTCGAACCAGTGTCGTGCTGCCTCTTTCTTTTCTTCAATATCCTCGGGTAATCCCTTGGGAAGATTGGGTCGTTCCATTCATGCTCTCCGACGGTGCGAGCAGCCGGCGGCCCGCGATTCGCACTGTATGTATCGTGATTTGGAATATCAGCAAGATTGCGGCGCAGCCAGTGCAGCAACGTCGCAGGAGAATCGACTCGCAAATTTCACAATGCGGTATTATGTTCCCTCTCTCAAAGGCGAGGTTTTATCATGAGGATACCTGGACCGCCGCCCCTGGATGGGTTGAGAAACAGAATATTCCGTTACCGGCAGGAGCATCCCGCCGGCGGAAAGAGTGAATTCGTTCGCGAGACCTTTTGTCTGAGCCGCCCTGAAGCGCGTGAAAAGGCGCGCGAATGGTTCGACGAATTCCCCAAGGCTGCTTATTGGACCGAAGTCGAAAGCTGGCGTCAGGTCGATGGGGATCGCATCGAATTCACCATGCGGCGCCTGCCATCGGCGGATTGAACTGAACGACATGGCTGTCTGTAGCGCCGCGCTCTTGAGCCGCGGCGCGTTCCCGTGCTTGCGACCGGCTTGCCCTTTTGGCCCCTGCTCAATGCGGCTTGGGTGATTGCCCATCATCCGACGGGTCGGATGATGGAGGCTGGGCTCCGGACTTCGCGGTTGCGGAGAAAGCCTTCTTGACCTTCTCGATCGTTGCCGTGTTTCCGCCTGGCGCCGGAGTTGCGGCAGGCTTTTTCTCCATGCCTGTCGGCGTGGCCACGGTGCTGAGCGCTGCCGCCTCGTGCTCCTCCGCCTTCGGGTCATCGACCATCGGCGATTTCGCGAGAATCTCCATCAATGTGATCGTCACCGGCAGATGGCCGCCGAGATCGGTGTTCGTGTGGTGCCATGCATGTGCAACGCGCTGATCGGCATGAATGAAGCGTCGGGAGTTGATTTCGCCGAACCAGTCCCACTCTCCCATCACATCGACGACATCGGTGAAGACGGGCGGCATGGCGATGCGGGTGCCGATCGTCACGATCTTCGTATGTCGCGCCAGTTCGGTGACCCGCCCTTCATCCTGTTTCCAGAGGTTATGCAGTGCGGCTGACAGCACGAGGTTACCCTTGGAGTGGCCCGTCAGCAGGCGGAAGGAAAGGCGGGGATCGGCAAGAAGCGCCTGCACGGTTCTCGTATCGAGACTGGTGCGGGCAGCAGCCGTCTCGGCCTGCGCGCCGACCTTGGGGCGGCCGGCGAGGTCGTCCAGGCTTTCGAGAAAGGGCCGCAGGCCTTTCAGATGGCCGAAGAAGAACAATCCGCCGAAGGCTTCGGTGATGACGTCGGCTATGCCGTAGCCGGAAACGACGACTGCGACGGGCGCGTCCACTGCATCTGCTACATTGCGGGCGAAGGCGGCCGCACCAAGGGCTGAACCGCCTATGCCGGCGACGGCGAGCGCCCGGGCATCGGCGCCACCACGCAGGACGAATTCATCGATGGTTTCGCAGAGAGTGAGAGCTCCAAGTCCGCTTGGAGGAACGAGCATGATCGCGCCTTCGGCAGCCAGAGAGTCGCTGATATAGAAGGCTTCCTCCGGCGTGATCACCGTGACGTCGTAGAAGAGCGCATCGAGCGCGAGATTGCGCTGGCGCAGGCCTTCGAGAGCAAGGTTGCGGGCAGGAGAGCGCTGCAGCCGTTCGGGGAGGCTCATGCTGCGTGCGAACTGCGTAAGGGAAAGCGTGAATGCCGTCTGGAACATGGGTCACCTCGCCAAGGCTGCCTGAGTTAGAGCATTCCAAGACCAAGCTTCTCACACTTTATTCGGCGTGCCAACGGCTATTCGGGTGCGACATTCAGGCTCGGGCCGAGAGCGGCGACCATTCTATCTGCCGCAGCGCTTCACCTGAAATCATCGCGGCGGACATTGCGACATTGATGGAGCGTTGGCCCTCGACCATGGGGATCAGGATGCGGCCGTCAGCTCTATCGTGGACATGGTCAGGCACGCCGGCGCTCTCGCGGCCGAAGAGGAGAATATCGTCGTCGCGGTAAGCAAAATCCGTATAGCGCTGCGCCGCTTTCGTTGAGGCCAGGACCAGCCTCCGTCCGCTTTCCTGCCTCCATGCCTCGAAGCGCTCCCAATTGACGTGCCTCGCCAGGGTGACTGCGGCGAGGTAGTCCATGCCGGCGCGCTTCAGGTTACGATCGGATATGTCGAAGCCGGCCGGCTCGATGATGTCGACGCCGAGGCCGAGGCAGGCGGCGAGCCGCAGGATCGTGCCGGTGTTGCCGGGAATGTCGGGTTGGTAGAGGGCGATGCGCAGTTTTGTCATGCGCTGCAACTAGCGAAATTGCCAGGACTTGTCTTCGACTTTTCGCGAGCCCGTCATTTCCGTGATGCCTCCCATAAGCAGAATTGAAGGATTCAGCCCATTTTTCAGGCATATTTCGCTTTTCAAACAAGAAAAGTCGCGTTAAAAGGCAAGCGCTCTGCAACTTGCGAAAGAAGGAGGCTCAGATGGATAACTCGTTTGTAATGATGCGCCTCCGTGCCGTGAAGCCACGGATGTATTGAGAGCGCTGTAAGGCGCGTATTCGCAAGTACCCCCCTTCTTTAAAATCATTGCGCGGCCAACATGGCCTCGTCGTTTTACCGCCCGACCACCATATATGCGTGCGATCCTTAGGCGCAGTGGGTGGTCGAAGGGTCGAGTCTTTGGAGCATTTCAATGTTTAGCTGGTTCGAACGCCGACTAAATCCATTCCCGAACGAGGTGCCGGATACTCCGCCGCGCGGCCTCTTCGCCTTCTGCTGGCACTATTCCAAGCCGGCGTTGCCGTGGTTGATCGCCATGAGCATCCTCACCATGTCGATCGCGATTGGCGAGGTGGCTCTGTTCCAGTTCCTCGGCGATATCGTCGACTGGCTGACACATGCCGATAAGGCGACCTTCCTGCAGACGGAATGGCCCAGGCTGTTCTGGATGGGGGCGATGGTGCTGGTCGGCCTGCCGTTTGCCGCGATCCTCGACAGCTTCATCATGCACCAGGTGCTGCTCGGCAATTATCCGATGATCGCGCGCTGGCAGATGCACCGCTTCCTGCTGCGCCACAGCATGACCTTTTTCGCCAACGAGTTCGCGGGCCGTGTCGCCACCAAGGTGATGCAGACCTCGCTTGCCGTGCGCGAAACGGTCATGAAGATCCTCGATGTCTTCGTCTACGTGTTCACGTACTTCCTGTCGATGATCCTCGTCATCGCGGCGGCCGACTGGCGGCTGATGATCCCGATCCTGGTCTGGCTTGGCGTCTATGTCGCCATCGTCGCCTATTTCGTGCCGGTGCTGCGCAAGATCGCCGCACAGCAGGCCGATGCGCGCTCGATGATGACGGGCCGCGTGGTCGACAGCTACACCAACATCGCCACGGTGAAGCTGTTCTCCCATGCTGGCCGCGAGGAGACGTATGCCAGGGCCGGCATGGAGGAATTCCTCGATACCGTGCACAAGCAGATGCGCAAGGTGACGCTGTTCCACGCCTCGGTCTATTTCAACAACTGCGCGGCGCTGTTCATCGTCTCGGCACTGTCGATCTGGTTCTGGCTCAGCGGTTCAATCTCGGTCGGCTCCATCGCCATTGCCATCGGCCTTGCCATGCGCGTCAACGGCATGTCGCAATGGGTGATGTGGGAGGTCTCGGCGCTCTTCGAAAACATCGGCACCGTCTATGACGGTATGGAGATGATGTCGAAGCCGCACGATATCATCGACAAGCCGGCGGCATCCTCGATCGTCGCCAAGCAGGGCGCGATCCGCTTCGACCATATTCGCTTCCACTATGGCAAGGCGAAGGGTGTCATGGAGGATCTGAGCCTCGATATCCGCGCGGGCGAAAAGGTCGGTCTTGTCGGCCGCTCCGGCGCCGGCAAGACGACGCTGATGAACCTGCTGCTGCGCTTCTACGATCTGGAGAGCGGCCGCATCACCATCGACGGCCACGATATCGCGGGCGTCACGCAGGACAGCCTTCGCTCGATGATCGGCGTGGTGACGCAGGATACATCGCTGCTGCACCGCTCGATCCGCGACAATATCGCTTACGGCCGTCCGGACGCGACCGATGAGGAAATCATCCAGGCAGCCAAGCGTGCCAATGCCTGGGACTTCATCGAAGGTCTGGTCGATATGCATGGCCGCACGGGGCTCGACGCGCAGGTCGGCGAGCGGGGTGTCAAACTGTCGGGTGGTCAGCGCCAGCGTATCGCGATCGCCCGCGTCTTCCTGAAGGACGCGCCGATCCTGGTGCTCGACGAGGCAACCTCGGCGCTCGATTCCGAAGTGGAAGCGGCGATCCAGGAAAACCTCTTCGCGCTGATGCACGGCAAAACGGTGATTGCAATCGCGCACCGCCTGTCGACCCTGACCGAGATGGACCGCCTCGTCGTTCTCGACAAGGGCCGGATCATCGAGATGGGCACGCACCAGGAGTTGGTCCAGGAGGGTGGCATCTACGCCGAGCTCTGGAGCCGGCAGTCCGGTGGCTTCCTCGCCGACCACGACGAAGTCGAGGCGGCGCAATAATGGAATGGGTAATTGGGGCGCTACGGCGCCCCAGTTGCTATTTTCCTGAGCGACTATTTTCTAGAAATCTAAAACGTAACAAAGAAGTCTGGAAGACGACGCTGCGAGCTAACGGCTCGCAAGAGCAAGCTGCATTGCGAGCAATCCGAAAGCGGTCGCGAAGCTTCGGCGCATCCATGATTGAACGGTTGGATTTGAAACGATATGGCGGCGCAGATAGGCCGCGAACACGCCATAGCCTGCGAAAATAACGAAGGTGAGTGCCATGAATACCAGGCTCAGCTTCAGCATCAACGCAATCGGACCTGGCTGATCCGGCCTCACGAATTGAGGCAGGAAGGCGAAGAAGAAGATCGATAATTTGGGGTTGAGCAGGTTGATCAGGATTGCCGAGGCAATCACCTGCCCGGTACTCTTGTCGGCTGGCGCACCGTCGATGCGCAAAATACCCCGTTCCAGAAACATAGACCAGGCCATGTAAAGCAGATAGGCCACTCCGAGCCATTTGAGCGCCTGAAACGCCACGGCGCTGGTATGCAGGAGTGCGGCAAGGCCACTTATCGCGGCAAGCAAATGCGGGATGATGCCAAGCGTGCAGCCGAATGCGGCAATTATGCTCGCTCTCGCACCGCCCGATAATCCGGCAGCCAGCGTATAGATTGCTCCGGTGCCGGGGGACGCGACGATGATGAGGGTCGCTATCAGGAACTCCATGCTCATGCGCTAGCCCTCATGGAAGGATGGCACATCGGCGGCAAGGCTTGAGTCGATGTGTTTCTTTCAAGCGGCGATCCACGCAAGACGTCCGGGCGGTTCGTCGGAGGTCTGATGCGCGTTGATGATGGATGTTGCGGATACGTCGCGTCGGTCTTAGCGGAAATAGCAGGCATGAATTTCACTCGGTGATGACTTTGAGCAATATCGCCTCGTCATCTTCTCCGGTCTTGAATGAAATTGCAGGTCAATCGCTAGCTCGCGCTCACCACTCAAATCATAAGGCACCGTATTCTAACGAAAATGTAACCTTCTCAATGACGCACCTTTACTTTCCGGATCTCCGGAAATTCCCTATATCGCTTCCATGCTCATCCGTTCCGTGTTCCGTCTGTTCGAGACGTGGATTGACCCCTATTACCGCAGCGGCGATCTTCGGCCGCCGCGGTCGCTCAGTGCCTTCATCTGGTACTATGTCGGCCAGGCCAAGGGACCCTTCCTGGCGATGGCAGCGCTCGGCGGCGCGGTTGCGATGCTTGAAGCCGCGCTCTTCTGGTTCGTCGGGCATCTCGTCGACATCCTCGACAAGGTGAAGCCGGGCGAGGGGTGGAGCGGACTGCTTGCCGGCCATGGTGGGACGTTGCTCGGCATGGTCTTCGTCGTGCTCGTCGTGCGCTTTGTCGTCGTCAGCCTCGGCGCATTGGTCGAAGAGCAGGTCGTCGTCCCTGGTTTTCTCAACCTCGTGCGCTGGCAGGCCTACCGGCATGTCGCAAGACAATCGGTCGA
Source organism: Rhizobium sp. ZPR4 (assembly GCF_040215725.1). Taxonomy (NCBI): domain Bacteria; kingdom Pseudomonadati; phylum Pseudomonadota; class Alphaproteobacteria; order Hyphomicrobiales; family Rhizobiaceae; genus Rhizobium; species Rhizobium sp. ZPR4. The sequence continues at coordinate 2,115,819 of NZ_CP157967.1, read as the reverse complement.
GTTCTTCCAGAACGATTTTTCCGGCCGCGTCGTCACCAAGGTCTGGTCGGCGGGGCAGGCGACGGGCGATCTGGTCGTGTCGCTGCTGCAGGTCGTCTGGTTCATCATCATTTATGCCGTCTCGACCATTGCGCTGGTCGGCGGGCTCGACTGGCGGCTGGCGCTGGTGATTGCGGTCTGGATCGGCGTCTTCTCCCTGCTCGCCCGCCACTTCGTGCCGCGCATCCGGCAGCATGCCCGCAATGCGGCGGAAGCATCGTCGATGTTGAACGGCCGTATGGTCGACGCCTATGCCAATATCCAGACGTTGAAGCTGTTCGGGCGGGAGGAGCAGAACGACCATTACATCCGCAACGGCTTCGACCGCTTCCAGGCGGCCGTCATGCCGTTTACGCGGCTGTTGACAGGCGTGCGTTCGTCGCTGGCGCTGCTATCGGGTGTGATGATCACCACCATCGGCGCGCTTGCCGTCCATCTCTGGCTGATGGGCGAGATTTCTACCGGCGGCGTCGCCTTCACGCTCAGTATGGTGCTGCGGCTGAATATGCTTTTCGGTCGCATGATGTCGCAGTTCAACGCCATCATGCGCAATCTAGGCACGATCCAGAATTCGGCCGAGATGATCTCCGAGCCCATCGGTCTGGTCGATCTGTCTGATGCCAAGGATCTGGTCGTTACCGGTCCTGAAATTCGTTTCGACGATGTGACGTTTCACTATGGGCGCGGCGGCGGCATCATCGACAATTTCTCCCTCAACGTACGTGCGGGGGAGAAGGTCGGCATTGTCGGCCGCTCGGGAGCGGGCAAGACGACGCTCGTCAACCTGTTGCTGCGCTTCTACGATCTGGAGGGAGGCCGCATCCTGATCGACGGCCAGAATATCGCCGCCGTTCGACAGGAATCGCTGCGTGGCGCGATCGGCATGGTGACGCAGGATACCGCGCTCCTCAATCGCTCCATCCGCGACAACATTCTCTTCGGTCGGCCCGATGCCGGCGACGAGCAGATGGTGGAGGCGGCCCGCCGGGCGGAGGCGGATCGTTTCATTACCGCTCTTGAGGATCAGAAAGGGCGTACCGCCTATGCCGCCCATGTCGGCGAGCGCGGCGTCAAGCTTTCAGGCGGCCAGCGCCAGCGCATTGCGATTGCGCGCGTCATGCTGAAGGACGCGCCCATTCTCGTGCTCGATGAGGCGACATCGGCCCTGGATTCAGAGGCAGAGGCCGTGCTGCAGTCCAATCTGGACGGGCTGATGAAGGGCAAGACCGTTCTTGCGATCGCGCACCGGTTGTCGACGATTGCCAAGCTCGACCGGCTGATCGTCATCGACAAGGGCGAGATCATCGAGGAGGGCACGCATGATGAGCTGATTGCGCGCGGCGGCCTCTATTCCGAACTCTGGGCACGCCAATCCGGTGGCTTCATCGCCGCGGATGCCGACTGATCTACGTCGAGACACCTGGGATCATTGATGCCGAGGCACACTAAACTCGGTCATCAAGCCGAAATGGTTCGAGCCCATCGCGTCGCGGATCTGCTTTACCGATATCAGCCGAAGCGGCGCGCGGGCAAAGACGTGATCGATGGTGATCCCATAGGCTCCTGCTGCAATCGGCCAGGTGGCGGGCTCGGGGAAAGCATGGCGAAGGCCGGTTGCCGCCAGAAAATCGCGCATGTCGGGGGTGATGACCGAGGCGTTGAAATCTCCCGCGAGGATCAATGGCCCTTTCACGTCGTTGAGGGCAGGGGCTAGGAGACCAAGCTCGATCTGGTGGAACGCATCGAAATAGGGCTTGCTCAGATGAACGGAGGCGAAATTGACGGGCTGGCCGTCCATGTCGATGGTCGCCAGGATAAAGCGATTGTCCCAAAGGCTGCCGAGGCTGCGCATCATCTGGGTCTGGAACGGCCTTTTCGACAGCAGCAGGGAATCGCAATCGGTGGTCATCACGCCGCAGCCGATGCGGTTGGGATAGACTTTCAAGATGCGGTCCATCTCGGAAAAGACCGGTCCCGCCTCGAAGATTTCGACGACGTCGGCTTTCGAGGCTATGATGAGATCGGCGATGCGGGGACCGTTTTCGAAATTGCTGTCCTCGATGTTGAAGGAGAGCAATCTGAAATGGCCGCCGCTTGCCTCTGCCGAAGCGACGAGCGAAGACGTGGTGTATTCCTGCAGCATGAGGACCGAGTGCACCAGCAGGATGATTCCAGCCGCGCTTAGGAACAGCGCATACCAATGGCGCTTGAAGGCGAATGCGATCAAGGCAAGCAGGATCGCGAACAGGCTGATATGGGTCTGCAGACTTTCGAAAAAGGCCAGCAGCCAGGAATCGGCCACGTAACGCGCCGCAAGAATGCCGACCGCCAGTGTGGCGAGAACGCATAGAACGCAATAGATCGTGTGTCTCATGAGAAGTTCTCGTGCTTCATTTTCCGCTGCTTTGTATGCGCAAGACAACGAATGCAATCCTCCATAAATCGCGAGGGAAATCCATTTGGATTTAAGAGGTAAAGCGTAAGTCCTGTGAGGGGGCGAACGTGCCGATACTATGTCGCCTTCTGCAATGCAGCATTGAAATCACTGTCTATTTTGCCCTGCAATATGAGAAAGTACTATAGAAATCCCCAGGTTTTTCATGGGCTTAACTTTTCGCGTTGATGCAGGAAGAGTTTAGGCCCCAGCCTTGCGAC